>JAUWAY010000031.1 GCA_030601845.1 Phycisphaerae bacterium | reverse complement strand
GCTCGGGATGAGCAATCTCGCGAAAGCGAATGTCTGGTTCGAGTCTTGACCTACAACTTGATGATTCTCTATTTACTTTTCAAAATGAGCTTATCAAACGCTAAAATAACGTTATCAAATTAAAGGTTTCTACAGAGCAATTTAAAAGTTCATTATTATATCCGAAAACTGCTAATGCAGGTATAAGCGTAGAGCTTTTTTTTTGCACTATTTTGCTATTTAGGCCAATTTCAAACCAAATCACGCCCTGTTCTTGTTTCGCAAGAAGCTACGGAGGCCTCCGCCTTCGGGCGGATTGTAAAAATCTGGCCCCAAACGAAATCCTTCGCGTTTGGGGTCCCGCAGCCCCTCGAAATCCTGAGCAAATGAAACGAAGCTCTTGTTTAAGCTGTTTTTTTCATCCGAAACCGTTCTCACGGCCCGAAAGTTTAATTTATAGCTTGAGCTTGTTTCCGATTGTGGAATAATATTTAATCCTGGTTCGAGCTTGGTGACCCCTGACTTGTAACGAGCGGCGATATGGAGTATCGAGAATCGAGGTAAAGGACTTATAAGATGGAAAAACCTTTGATTCTGATTGGAGAATCACTTCACGCCTCAATTCCCAAAACCGGCAGGATAATGAAACAGTTGGCCGGGCTCGGCCCCGATGCCTATCATAAACCCTCCGAACCTCTGGATTATATAAAGGCCCTGATTGAATCGCAGGCAGCTGACGATGCCGATTACATAGCGGTCAATCTCGACGCCTTTGGCGAGGACAACCCACAGCTCACCGTCGATATGATGGTCGAATACGTCCGAATGGTCCGCAACTGGGGCGGTGGCGCAGGCATCTGTATCGACAGCAGCAGCAATGATGTGCTGCTCGCCGGCTTAAAGGCTTGGTGCTCAAAAAATTCAAAATTCAAAATTCAAAATTCAAAATTCCCGGCCACTGGCCGGGCAAAGCCCCTTATAAATTCGGTCAAGGTTTACACAATGGATGATATTCTCCCGCTAAAGAACCATTACGACTTTTCCTTTATTGGCCTTTTAGTCAGCGAGGATAAGCCCACCGGCCCGGGTGGCTCACATTCGGTGGACGAGCTGTATTCTCTGGCAGAGCAGATTTTTGACGAGGCGGTCGGTAAATATGGTTTCCAGCCGACCAACATTTTCTTCGACTCGACCGTATTTCCGCTGGCGATAGATATGCCGATGGAGCCCGATGTCCCGGGCTATACCTACCGCGCCTTCGAGACGATAAAAAAAATCAGGACAGACCCGAAGTTCAAAGGTGTTCATTGCTCGCTCGGCATAAGTAACTGCGCACAGGACCTGCCAGGCCGAAAAATAGGCATCTGCAGGGCCTACCTCGCAAAGGCGATGGAGTATGGCCTCGATGCCGCCATTGTCAACGTGGCTCACCATTATGGCCGGACTGAACCAGACCCCGAGCTGTTAGAGCTGGTTGACGCCTATGCAAAAATGGACGGCTCGGCCCAAAGAATGGACAGGGCGACGGCGCTGATGAGCGAATTCTGCCAGCAAGCCAGAAAGCCCGCTAATCCTTGATACTCTGCTTCTACGAGTATCGAGCCGTTGTCACCGCGAGTACTTCGCTTTGCTCAGAGCCTCTTCTGAGTAGAACGAAGGGATAAACTTCGTGAGGCATCTGGCCTTAGGAGATTGAGATTCTTTCCGTCAAAAGCCGACAGGTAAATGCCTTAAAACTACGGCTGGCAGTTCGGATCGCAGGGATCGCCACACTTGAGCCACTCAGAGCTTAAATGGGAAAAATCAAAAAAGTCCACAAAACAATCGTGGTTCAAATCGTAAGCCAGCGTGCATACGTATATCCTGAACACATCGTCACTGACATCACCTGCAGCCGGATAACCCGCATCACTGATCCACACCAGGCACTCGTTCGAATTTATATCCGGAACCAGCCAGGAATATGAGCCGATATTGGCCGCCGTATCAATCGCTGTCCAGTCCACTCCGTTATTGTCCGAATACTCAATCAATACGTTCTCGACAACCCCGTTGGTGTCCCAGGTAATATCGTAGGTTGAACCTGCAACTAGCTTTTCGGCGCCATTGGGTGTTAGAAGTGTTAGTGCCCTCGTCCCGCCCCAACGGGCATGAATATATAAGCCGAGCCGGGGTAGTCAGGTTTCTCGTGGCTGCCATGCGCGCCCACGATTACATAATCGCCGCTGATAGAAACAGAAATGCCAAAGTAGTCCTTGGATGCACCGTCCGGAGCGAGAAGCTTTTGCTGCTGAACCCAGCCTGTTCCATCCCACTTGATATAAGCCGAGCCGGAGTCGGTTCCAAGGTCATCATCGTAATATGCCCCCACGATTGCATAATCGCCGCTTATAGAAACAGAATGGCCAAACAAGTCGTAGGCCGCCCCATCCCGGGCGGTCAGCTTGGCCTGCTGAACCCAGCCTGTTCCATCCCACCTGAATATATAAGCCGAGCCAGAGTAGCTTCCATTGTCATCATCGTAAGGCGCCCCCACGATTGCTAAATCGCCACTGATAGAAACAGACCGGCCAAAGTAGTCCTTGGCTGCGCCGTCCGAGGCGGTCAGCTTTTGCTGCTCGCTCCAGCTTGTCCCATCCCACCTGAATATATAAGCCGAGCCGGAGTCGGTTCCTTTGTCGTCATCGCCATGCGCCCCCACGATTGCCAAATCGCCGCTGATAGAAACAGAATAGCCAAAGCAGTCGTAGGCAGCGCCATCCGAGGCGGTGAGCTTTTGCTGCTCGCTCCAGCTCGTCCCATCCCACTTGAATATATAAGCCGAGCCAGAGTCGGGTTCATTACCATCACCCAAAGTCGCCCCCACAATGGCATAATGGCCGCTGATAGAAACAGAATGGCCAAACCGGTCGCCGGTAGCGCCGTCCGAGGCGAGAAGCTTGGCCTGCTGTGTCCAGCTTGTACCATCTCGCTTGAACCAGCTTTTACCACCTCGCTTGAATATGTACGCCGAGCCGGAGTCGCTCCCATTGTCATCATCCTGATACGCCCCCACGATTGCATAATCGCCGCTGATAGAAACAGAGCAGCCTAACTCGTCGCCGGGAGCACCGTCTAAGGCGGTCAGCTTGGCCTGCTGAACCCAGCCTGTTCCATCCCGCTTGAATATAGATGCCGAGCCGGAGTTGCTTCCTCTGTCCTTATCGCGATACGCCCCCACGATTGCATAATCGCCGCTGATAGAAACAGACCAGCCAAAGCAGTCGCCGGCTGCGCCATCCGAGAGGAGAAGCTTTTGTCTTTGCAGCCAGGCGGTACCGGCCTGAGCTAGGCCTGCAAAGGCCAGAGACACGATAACAGCCGCCATCACCACAAACCATTTTTTGTTTTTCTCATTTCTAAACATTGCCAATCCTTCTATTACTACATTGCCACTTAATAGCGCAAACCTATTTTATAGATTCCTGCTTGCGCAGGAATGACAAACAGTGCCAGCACTCCTCCGATAAAAAGACCAAAATCTTACGTCTTGAGTCTGGAGTCTGGGGTCTTGAGTCTTGCATAATTTTAACAGGAAATGTGCAGAAACGCAATAAGAAACTTGACATTTTTTTAGCTGGAAGCTAATTGGAGCACTAATTGTTCTGTTGCCACTTCGGCTTTTGTTCGGCCGGTTTTTATCGCATAATCAATCGCAGCTAACCGCTGTAAAATCGAGCCAATCTGGTGCAAAGTCATCTTGCGCAGTTGTGCAAAAAACCCTTCCCTGTTGCCCCATATTCGCAGTCTATTTGAAATCTCGGCAGGCTGAATGCCTTTTTCAAGCAGGACCTTGGCGTTGAACATCCTGCGGAAATGAAACGCAAAGGCGCCAACGGTGGTATATTCTGCGGACTTGTCCTCTGCGAACATATTCCTTAGCCGCTCCACTGCCTGGGCGACATTGCCGGCTAAGCAGGCATCAATCACTGAAAAAGCATTGAATATCCGATTATGGCCAATCAGCAATTCTACATGCCGGACCGTTATGGCTTTCTCGGTATCTGCAAACAAAGCCAGCTTGTCTGTTTCGCTGTATAGTCGACCAAGCTCTTCACCGGTCAGTTCGATTAGAAGTTCAGCTGCTTCTTTGGTTAAGTTCTTGCCGTGCCCATCGCTGGCATATTCGACCAGACGCCCCGGCAGCTGCCATCGTTTGGGTTGTTTTACGGTGAGTAATCGACCAACCTTGGCCAGCTTCTTGGCCAATTTGGTCTTGCTGGGCCAACCGCTTACGGTCAATATAAATATGCCGGTCGGGCAGGGATTATCGAAATACTTCTCGAGTACCTGGCGGTTTTCAGAAATGAATTTGTCGGCGCCTTTGACAAGAACAACTCTTCTTTCGGTTAGAAAAGGGACCGTTCGCAGTTCGTCCAGCACATCCGAGACCAAAACCTCGGCAGGGTCGGCCCTGAACAATCCGGTTGCTCTTTGCTCCGGTTCTATAAGCTTCTCCAGAAGCTTATCGCATTCGGCGTTGACAAGAGAGTCTTTACCGACAATTACGTAAATTAGCTCGTGTTTTTTCTTGGACTTAGAGTTACTCATCGGCTTTCTTCGCTGAGCCGGCCAGAGCTGGCGGGACCCTAATTCGATTCGTCGGTGTTCCCTTTTGCAGGTTGTGTTTGGTGGTTCTTATCGGATTTTGACTGCGAGTTGTTTACGTTTTCGGAAACGATTTTTTCGGCGGCAACGAGTTTATCGCCGGCCTTGAGCTTGATTAAGCGAACGCCTTGCGTGTTTCTGCCGATTGACCGGATTTGCTCCAGGCCGGTCCGAATAATTATCCCCTTGGCCGTTATCATCATCAACTCGTCGGTGTCACGAACAGCTTTCAGAGCCACTACTTTGCCGTTTCGGGCGCTTGTTTTTATGTTTATCAGCCCGATACCGCCTCGGCTTTGAGGCCGGTAATCGTCAAGACTCGTTCGCTTGCCGTAACCGTTTTCGCACACCGTCAGAAGTGACGCCTTCTCTTCGGCGATTACCATATCTACCACAAAATCTTTGGCACGAAGTTTAATACCTCTGACGCCACGTGACACCCGCCCCATTGAACGCACCTGCGATTCGGCAAACCGTATCGCCATACCATTTTGTGTGCCGAGTACAATATGGTTACTGCCCGTTGTCAGCGCAACACCAATCACATCATCATTAGGGTCAAGTCTGATCGCAATGACGCCGCTTGGTCTGGGATTGCTGTAGGCACTGAGTTTGGTCTTTTTCACGAGGCCGTTCTTCGTGGCCATAACAAGCTGACGCTTTGTTTGGTCGGTGCCGCTTTCGTCATCGAATTTACGCACGTTGATTATGGAGGCTATTTTCTGGTTGCCCAGCTTTAACAAATTTACGATATTTCTGCCCTTGCTCTGCCTTGACATACTCGGGACGTCATAGACTTTCAGCCAGTAGCATTTGCCGCGATTGGTGAAAATAAGCAGATAATCGTGCGTGGAGGCGGTGAACAGGTGCTCTATGAAATCGCCCTCTCTGGTATCTGAGCCGATAATGCCTCTGCCGCCCCTGGCCTGCTTGTGGTATGTATCCAGCGGCATTCGCTTCACGTATCCGCTGTGGCTGACCGTGACAATTACCTCCTCTTCGGTTATCAAATCCTCAATGTCGAACTCCTCGAGCTTGGCGGTAATCTTTGTCCGCCTCCCATCACCGTATTTTTCCTTTATCTCGTAGATATCCTCCCGGACGATGTCCAGCAGAATCTGCTCGTTAGCCAGTATTGCTTCGTAGCCTTCTATCTGCTCGGTAAGCTCGGCGTATTCTTTCGCGAGCTTTTTCATCTCCAGACCCGTTAATCTTTGCAATTGCATCGTCAGTATGGCATCGGCTTGTGGGCCTGTCAGAAATTGATCGGTTTTGCTCTTTTCGGCAACGAATGCCTCCGGCAGGATTTCTCTCAACGTAGCCGATTCGGCTAATCGAAGCGGCTTCTTCATTAAATTCAACTTTGCTGTCGGCGCATCCGGCGATTTCTTTATCAGCTCGATAATTTCATCAATGTCACTGACCGCTAAGATAAGACCCTCTAAAATGTGGGCCCTGTTTCTGCATCTCTTGAGCAGGTGCTTGCTTCGCCGCCGCACGACGGTCTTGCGGTGCTCAATGAAGCAATCGAGCATCTGCCTGATGTTAAGAGTTTCAGGCCTGTTATTAACCAGCGCAATATTGGCAACAGCGAACGTGCCCTGCAGTGGCGTGTAACGGTACAGCTTGTTCAGTGCGATTTTCTCGTCGCCATCTTTCTTCAAATCCACCACAACCCGCAGGCCGCGGCGGTCCGATTCGTCCCGCACATCTGCGATTTCTGCCATCAGGCCCTTGTGGACGCAATCTGCAATTTTCGAGACAATCGTGGTCTTGACAACCATATAGGGTATTTCAGTTATTATGATGCTTACCCTGCCTTTTTTGGTTGTCTCAATATCCGTTTTGCCTCGGACCGTTAGATGGCCCCTGCCGGTCGTATAGGCGTCCATAACACCTTTTTTGCCGCAGATGGTTCCACCCGTAGGGAAATCCGGACCGGGCAGACGCTTGATAATATCCTTGAATCCGCAGTTGGGGTCTTCAATCACCAGTAGCAGCGCATCACAGACCTCGGAAATATTGTGCGGCGGAATATTGGTGGCCATACCAACCGCTATTCCCGTAGAGCCGTTGACTAACAGATTAGGAAACTTGCCGGGCAGAACCGTTGGCTCGGTGCGGGTCTCGTCATAGTTCGGCACAAAATCCACGCAGTCTAATTTAATATCGTTGAGCATTTCCATAGCCGGCGAAGCCATTCTGGCCTCGGTATATCTCATAGCGGCCGGAGGGTCGGCATCGATACTGCCGAAGTTGCCCTGCGGGTTAATCAGTGGATAACGCATATTCCACTCCTGGCCCATCCGCACCAGCGTGCCGTATGTCGCCTGGTCTCCGTGCGGATGGTAGTTGCCGCCGGTATCGCCGACAATCTTGGCACACTTGCGGTGTTTGCTTCGTGGGCCGAGATTCAAATCATTCATCGCGACAAGTATTCGTCTTTGCGAAGGTTTCAGCCCGTCACGGACGTCCGGCAGTGCACGGGAGACGATAACGCTCATCGCGTAGTTGAGGTATGAGTTCTTGAGTTCGTCAAGAATCCGCCTGTCCTCGAAATGCTCTCGGGCTTGCTTGGCTTCCTTCACCCCGTTAGAAATTTTCCGTTTTTGCACCATAACTCTTACTTAAATACCCTTAGGTACCCCGTCGCCTAATTTCTAACGGGGTTCATATTTCGCATTCCGCCTTCGATATTCGACATTCGGTGTTGGATATTCGATATTCACAATTAGATTACCTCTATCCACCCGAAAAGTCAAAGGAATAGGAATGATTTTGAAGGGTTTTTAACCGCAGATTTCACGGATTAACGCGGATTAAATATAAATAAAAAATCAGTGTAATCTGCGTAATCCGTGATTGAAAAACTAAATCTTGGTGTCCTGGTGCCTTTGTGGCAAAAGGAATAAAAAAAGGCCGCAAGCATAACACCCACGGCCATTTTAATTCTGCATTCTAAATTTCTTTATCATCCGTGCTTTCTGTCATCTGTCCTCTGACTTCCGTCTTCTGATTAACAATCCACCCATCCCAAGCAGCAAAACCGTCCCAGGCTTGTCCGCCGAAGCAATGGACTGTTCTAAGCCTGGCGCCGCCTGCGTCGTAAAACAAGAAAAAATCCACCCAGACCCAACATCACCGCGGAGGCGGGCTCAGGAATGGGCGTGTTGAAGTAAACATTATCATAGGTCTCGATGTCGAGCCCGCCATACTGTCCAAGAACAACTACGACCTTGTGTATTCCCTCGTGTGACACACTCAGAAGTAGGTTGGGAACGTTGTCGTCGCCGCTGCTGCTATCCAGTAAGCTGCCATCAAGACCAAATCCCAACATAATAACCGGGTTAGCGCCACCGCCATCATTGATCGCTGCGTCGGAAAACAAATGCACATAATCGGTTGTTGCGGGGATATCGTTGCCGGGGAGAACAAACTCCATCTGAAGGGCAGGAAAGTTCGGGAACGGTGCGTGTTTAAAGACACCGGTTCGGGTAGGTTCTATGCTACGCGGCGCAGACGTAGGCCAATGATTGCTGACAACCACACCATTGAAGACAGGACTGGTAGTGAAAGAGACAAAATCGAAATCCACCGAGCTGAATATGACACCCGCCGACCTATATTGCTCGTAAACAATTGCGCCGACAGGCTGGTCGTCAAAATTGATTAACGACCCTACCACGACTTGTCCCCACGTGGCCATAACTCCGAAGAAAACTACAATGGCCAATACAAACATTTTCTTACATTTCATTTCATCATCTCCTTCCTAAAAGATTGTTAATATTTCTCAACAAAATACGGTTGTTTTTCTTACGCCTTCTTTATACAGGCGCGCGAACCAACCCTTTTACATCCGTGCTTTGATAAAACCGGTTTTTGTGGGGGGAAAGCTTGAAATAAAACTACCGCAAGCCTCCTTACCACTCCTCCTTGAATACAAAACATTGTATATCAGATTGAGCGAAGGATGTCAAGCGAATTACAAGGGCTTTTGGGATTTTTTTGGAGAAAGTGGAATTTAAGGCCGATTTGCAAAGCACCCCTATCGCAGGCCCCGTGACTCGTGCCCCGTGGTCCGTGACCCGAGCGACGAGCGACGAGCGACGGGCGACGATTTAATTTGAGCCGCCGTAGATAAAGCGTATCTGGCCGATGTTGGGGACAAACACCGGGCTTGTCTTTCCGAACGGGCGAAACCAGCTCGGCCAATAAATAAATAGTGCCTTGCCTACCAGATATTCACGCGGGACAATGCCCTTGCGGTAGAGCCGTTGCCCGTCGATGCCAATACCCTTCTGGACCCACCACCTGCCATCCTCACTTTGGGGACTATTGTCACCTAATACGAAAAACTCATCCTTTCTGAGCGAGAAAGGATTGCCCTCTATTGCTCTGCCGAGAGCGCCGCTGTTGGGATTCTTTGCGGTGTAGTGAATGTCCCTGAAAATGGCTATGTGTGAGAGACTCAGTTTGCCGGAGCCGAAAATTTTCACCTCCGGCTGGATGTCTGTTCTCCTCTGGCTGGCGTTGTCCAGGCCTTGCTCTAAATCGCATGTTAATTTTTCGGTGCCGAACTGAAAAATCAATCGATGGTCAACATTGGAAAACTTAACCAGGGCCGGTTTGTTTACTGTTGGTGGTTCGATTGACTTACGAGCTAATTCTACGTATTGTTGCCCTTTCACAGCTTCGATGACCATATCGCCTGCGAAATCAACCCACGCTTTGTAATTGGTCTCATACTTACTCAACTCTATGCCGGTCCGGCCCTGTGGGTTTATTGAACTGGCGTAGAAACGCACCATCAAATCACTGCAATACGGCATATACTCGTATCTGCCAACATCATCGTAAGCGTATGTGGCTCTGAAATCATTGCCGAGAGAGCTGTCATAAATCAGCGTGTGGGTTTGGTCGGCCTGGCTGTCCAATCGAAATATGGTTGGGTTATTAGCCTCGGAGGTTTGCCATCTTGAATCTGCGATGTTTTTAAACGGCTGCTGCCAGAGGTGCCCGTTAAAGGAGGGCTCTCTGGGCCGAGCCGGCTGATGGTCGTTATCGTATACCGGCATCCACAGTTCGTTCTGAACCTTGGGGGGCTTTCGTTCGATTTGTCCATCAATGTAGATGTCACCATCGATTATTTCCACTGTTTCATCCGGAAGACCAATCAGACGCTTGATGTAATTCTCCGTTGGCTTAAGTGGATTCTTGAATACTATTACGTCCCAGCGCTTTGGCTCAAAGAACTGATATATGCACTTTAGGACAAGTATTCGATCACCATTTGCTATTGGCATCGTTCCACCGGTCGGCTGGTAATGCCCACAGCTCGGGCAGCGAGATGGCTTTAGGGGTAGCTCTCCACGCGGAATGGTGTCACGCGGCAATCTATAATTCCCCAGGCCGTAGTCGTATTTGTATCCGCACTGTTGGCAGCGCAGCCGAAAATGAGCGCCCTTGAGCGTATCAGCCATACTGCCGGTCGGAATACGAAACGCCTCCATCACAAATACCCTGAAGAGAAAGGCCAATACAAATGCCGTTATCAGCCATTCAAAGGTGTTCGCTACTTCAGCCGCCCTATTTTTTCTTTTTTGAGCGGCCTTGCTGAAACTGGTTTTTTGTCTCTTACTTGAAGCCATAAATGCCACTCCTGCCAAAAAGTCGGTTCTGTGTTCGCAGTTTCAAAAAAATCCAGCCAAAACCTTAAAAAACAGGTATCTACCCTCTAAGAGATACCGTTCGAGTCCCATTTAACGAACAAAAGCGAATCGATCGGCCAGGCATAGAAACACTAATTATGCCGATAAAACCATATTTGGTCAACATTATACCAATTCTATTTATTGATTGCCGATTACCTGACCTTGTCATTCCTGCGAAAGCAGGAATCCAAGCCCTCACAGTTAGTATAATGTACAATTTTTTCGGCAATTTTTAACTATAATTGGTATTACATTATCTTTAGTGCCATTTCGCAAATAATCGCCAATGCCAATACTGCTGTAGATGCCGTAAATGGCTGTTGCAGAAAGGACGCAAAAAGGGCTAAATCTACGTCCGGCTTTACTGCTGTGACCTGAAACTTTTAGGACGCCGCGCTGGTAAGGTTTTGATTGCAGGACAGAATCGAGCAGAGATGTTTTTGCATAACGTTTTGCAAATAAAGGACTTGCAGACATTCGCCGAATGAAAGAGCAATTTTGCGACCATTTTCATTTGTCAAATTCGCTGCCGGAGCTGTGCATCAGCTCCAGCTTATGATGGCTCCGCGGGGCAGGAATGCTCAGGTTTCTTGGTTTGCTTCTTACAGCGAGCCGGATTTTTTTTAGAGACCGTAAAAAATTTTTAAAAAATTACTTGCCGTGTAGAAGTCTTTACTGTATAGTAAGTTGTGGTATTTTAGAGTTTAGCTTTTGCCGGGGTCCGGTTTGCAGCCGATTGGAAGATTTGACTCCGCACAAAACCGAAGCCAATACCGGTTATTTGACGTTCTATTGCTTCGCTGAGATCTGTTGTGATGAGTTGTTGGACAATGAAAAAAGTTAATTTGCTAAATAGCAGCTATCCTGCGGTAAATAAATTCCAATTCACCTAATCACTCTTTCTTGAAATGAGGTACCCTATGTCAACAGTTACAAAGAAAGAACTTATTGGTCGGATTGCCGAACGCACCCAGGCAAAGAGAGTTTTGGTCAAACGTGTAGTTCAGGCGTTTCTTGATGAGGTAACAGCGGAATTGTGTAAGGATAATCGTTTGGAATTCCGGGACTTTGGGGTCTTCGAAACGAAAACAAGAGCAGCCAGAATCGCACAGAATCCCAAAACTCTCGAACGGGTGGAGGTTCCTGCAAAGCGAACGGTTAAGTTTAAAATGGGTCGGCTGATGAGAGAAAATCTTGCTACACCTGCTTCAAAATCAGCCGATGTCAAATAGTTAATTTGAGGAAAACTGCAGCCCTACAAAAAAATCAGAAAGCCTTTCAGCTGCGAAATGTACGTGGGGCAGACAGTGAATAGTTTTGTTTTCCCAGTGTTGTTTAGGAGTTTTTATGATGTCGGAGGAAACAGTTAAGTCGGAGGGAACAGTTAAGTGGTTCAACCAGAGAAAGGGCTACGGCTTTCTTTCTACCGTTGATGGCCGTGATGTTTTCGTCCACTACTCGAGTATCTCAGGCGAAGGCTTCAAGACCCTTGCCGAAGGCGATGCAGTTACTTTCGAAATCGTCGAGGGCGAAAAGGGGCCAAGGGCCGAGAATGTCGTTCCTAAGTCGGCCGAAGAAAGCTAAAAAGATTTCTTAAGCTGTTTTTGTTGTAACCAAACATTATTTGAAGCGGTTCTTCATCTCGGACGTAAGGGGGGCGATTTCAGAGCAGCTCCGAATTTTTTGGCAATCCGTAATTGCCTGGTTCTAATGCGTAAAAGCGGCGATAGCGCACGCCGTTTACGCGCACCTGTCCCGTGAGAGCCCCGCCGGACGGTTGCACGGTTCACCGTTTGACTGTTTTATCATTTCATACTTTTTACTTGTAACTCACAGGATTTTTTGCTATTTATACTGAAAAGTTGTGAACGAACTTACGGCTGAGTCCTAAAATTGGTTGATTATGGTTGCTGCGGAGCATAAATCAGGCTTGGATTGTAACGTGCTTGTGCTCAACAAGCATTATATGGCTGTCCGCATAGTCGGCGCCAGACGAGCCTTTTCGCTGCTGTTTCGCGACCTCGCTGAGGTGGTCTCGCTTGAGCAGGGTGAATATTCCAACTACGATTTCGAGAGCTGGTGCGAGGTCAGCCAGTTCAGGCGTAATTTCGAGTCGGATGGACAGGATTGGGTCTCCACCGTCAACTTTTATATTGCCGTGCCCAGGATTATTCGCCTGTTATTTTACGACCGTCTGCCGCGAAGCGAGGTGAAATTTAATCGCCGAAACATATTCGCTCGTGATAGTAACCATTGCCAGTATTGCGGCAAGCGCCATCCAACCAGCGAGTTGTCACTCGACCATATCATCCCAAGGAGTATGGGTGGCAAATCAGTTTGGGAAAATATAGTTTGCGCCTGCACAAAATGCAACGTCAAAAAAGGTGGCCAAACCCCCCGACAGGCGGGTTTGACACTTATCAGAAAACCCGTCAGGCCAAAACACAATCCACTCGTCCACATTCACCTCGGCCATCAACGCTATCGAAGCTGGAAGCAGTTCCTTGACCACGCCTACTGGTCCGTCGAACTAAAATAATTTTATCCCCACGAAAGCGAGGAGCAGTAATTCCGAATATTTGGTCTTTCCATTCATCTGGAATAATCTTGAAAAGCTTCAACACGAGCGTTATTATTTGTAAGATGATACTGGAGTGTCTAAAGTTTGGAGTGTCTAAAGTGCACGAAGGTGTAGAAGCTCGTTTTGTCGTTGTCGAAACTGGTATCGAAGCTGGAAGCCAGCGGCTGGATGCTCGAAAAAAACGAGCTTCGAGCTTCTATGACGAGCGTCGATACGAGCATCCACAACCTTAAACGAGAA
>JAUWAY010000014.1 GCA_030601845.1 Phycisphaerae bacterium | reverse complement strand
CTGCCTCAAGGGCCACTTTTGCCTTAAACTGGGCACTGTGATTACGCCTTTTGTTTTTCATGAATCTATCTCCTGAACGAGTTATCGTCTCAGGCGACAAATCCACCTTAATTATGCGCCCAGTTTTTGGGGAGTATTATAGTCAGCAGCATGGTCCCAATCGACCCAAAGTTGGCCGTATGTCTGGTTACAATCTTCGCACTGGCGGTTGCCTGGTCCGGTACATTCGACGTCTTAAAAATCGTAATGAGCGTTTTCGTCCTCATCATCGTCCTGGGCGTTATTTACGTTGCCGGGCACGTCTTTCCGGACCTTTTTCCGGGCTTTGGAGAATTTCTACGCAGTCTTAGCTTCGGTGTCCCCGAGGTCCCGCAATGGGCGGCCTCCATGGAAAAGGTCAGCGACAACCCCTGGAAAGAGATTCTGCCGCTTCTGGGCTGGGGGGCTGGTGGCTTTGCGAGCCAGGTGTGGTACACATACTGGGTGCTCGGTGCCGGCTATGGGGCCGCCGCCGGCAGAGGCTACGGCAGGCCTGCCGATGTATCGAGCCTGCGGGGGATGAGCCGCGAGGCCGCGGAAAAGATTAAGGGCTGGTGCCGCGTGCTTTATGTCGATGCGACCCTGGCTGTGGTTATAGGAATCGTGGTTACCGGTGCGTTCTTTATTGCAGGTGCAGGAGTCCTGGGGCCGAAGCACCTGGCGCCGGAAAGCAATGAGGTTGCCTTCACTCTCTCGAAGGTGTTCGCCGACAAGTGGGGCCCTGTGGGCGGATTTCTCTTTATACTGGCCGGAACTGCCGCGCTGATTTCGACGAACACCGGACAGTTGGCGGGCTGGCCAAGACTATTGGCCGATTCTTTTAGAATCTGCATACCCAACGTTGCAAAGCAGTACTCCTGGAAGAAGCAGTTCAGGTTCTTCCTGTTGTTCTTTTTATGTACGAATATGGTCATCGTCTTTTTCTTCGAGAAAAATCCTGTGGTTCTGGTCAAAGTAACCGCGATTTTTGAGGGCCTGCTCCTGACGCCGCTGCAGGCCATCTTGGTGGCCATCGGACTTTTCATCGTGATGCCGAGGCTGCTCAGTGCTAAGGCCGCCCGGATACTCAAGCCGAACTGGATATTCGCCGTCGGATTGATTATTGCCTTTTTAGTATTTGGCTATTTCTGCGTCGTTCAGATGCCTTTCGTCTTGTTCGCAAAGTGATTGCGGTTTATTCATTGGAGCCGGCCGAACAGCGTGAGCGGGCTGGTCTTCGTTATTTTTATTTTTGCAACCCCCCCGGCCAGAGATACCGGGCCATTAAAGACTACTATATAATCCGTTGCAGTCCTGCCGACCAATTGCGGGTAACCGCCTCCTGCCGCGACGGGGCGCTGGCACGGCGGGCCTTCGCCTCGCCGAAGCAGGCTATGTCCCCGCGAAGGCGGGTCGGCGGAGTCTAAATGCGGCTTTTTACTTAATCCTTCGACCAGAACTTTCACCTCTCTACCCAGGAAGACCCGGCTTAGTTCACCACTTATTTTTTCCTGCACGCGGAGCAGCTCCGTATTTCGCCTTTTCTTGACTTCCAGGGGGACATTGTCTTGCAATTTTTTGTCGGCACTCGTCCCCAACCGAGGCGAATATTTGAAAATGAAAGCGTTTTTATATTTCGCCTTTTTAACCAGCTCAACCGTCGCCTGAAAATCGTCCTCGGTTTCCCCGGGAAAGCCAACTATAAAATCGCCTGCAATCGCAATGCCCTGCACAGTCGCTCTGGCCTTATCCAGAAGCTCTAAATACCAACCAGCGCTATAGTGGCGATTCATAGCACGCAGGATTTTGTCCGAGCCGCTCTGTGCAGGTATATGCAGATAGGGACAGGCCTTCGGCAAGTCAGCCACAGCTCGCAAAATCTCATCGAAGAACTCTCCAGATGGATAACTTGTAATAAATCGTATCCATTCAACTCCTTTAACATTACCTGCAAGGTAAAGTAAATCCGCCAGGCAATACGTTTTCTCACCGGCTCTGTATCTATATGAATTTACCGTCTGGCCAAGCAGAGTAACCTGTTTTACCCCCTGGTCTGCCAATCCCCTTATCTGCTCTATTATTGCTTCAGGAGCGCGACATACTTCCGGCCCCCGCACGAAAGGCACAACACAATACGAACAGAACTTATCACAGCCCCGCATCGCCCGAACAAACGCCTGGCCTGGTATTTGCCTGTCCTCGATGCCATAAGCAGATTCAAATTCCTCGAGTGCCTGCGCTTGATTGTCAGACGTTCCCTTACGGATTTCTTTCGTTACTGCCAGGACCCCGCGCTTACGCTTGGGGCTCTGTTGTTGCAGTGCTTTTGTCACAAGCTCGGTTATTTGCGGTATCTGTGCCGGCCCACAAACTATATCAACCGTCTCGTGTTCAAGCAGCCGACTCCCAAGCCGCTGCGCCATACAGCCGATGACACCAACTACCATATCCGGTCGATTCTTTTTAATGTGTTTTAAATGCCCGAGATGTGAAAGAACCCGCTGTTCCGCGTGCTCACGGACCGAGCAGGTATTTATCAAAACAACATCAGCTTCTTTGGCCCTGTCGGTCAAACTAAACCCCCCTTCTTTAAGCGCGGCGGTTACCAGAGCCGTGTCGAGCTTATTCATCTGACACCCATAGGTTTGGAGAAATACTCTCATTGTATTTCTCCAAACCTAAACATGGGTGCCCCCACGTCTTGTTTTGCCAATGCAAAACAGTGGGGGCATCCAAAGCTTTTAATATGCACGTTTTGAGCGCTCATAAATAGATAAATATACAGAATTTGTATGGAAAAATCAAATGCCAGCAAACATACTGCTCGCCGCAACAGCTGGCAATCTGTTTTTTACAGTTGAGATGGTCTTGCAGGCTCGGCGAGTGTCTCGCTTTGGTTTAGCGATCACCCTTCCTCAACGACCTTCAGTCCCATCAGCGCCGCCAGGTGTTTGATGCTCTGCACTCTATCGCCATAGAATATCACACGGTGTAGCCCGCTGGTATAGTTATCGAGAATTTTGCGAGCGTCTACTACCTTAGTGGTAATTTTCGTTCGACAGCCACGGTCTACATCAGGATTGCCGGTTATTTTGCCGGTTGAAATCAGCATCGTGTCAAGGTTAACCAGCTTCGCCGCTGTAATCACCTGCCCCACACGGTGCTTGACCTGTAGGGACGCACCCTTGTTGTCCTCCATGTGGCTACGAATGATGTATGGACATTGCGGTCCAAATGGGCCATCCATCTTTGTCGCTGAGACACAGTGAGCGTGGATGACCGTGTTGGTTGCTGTATCGATGACCGGGTCGCTGATAAAGCCCGGGATCCCGAAAGCATACCCGAACATGAGCATCGTTACGGTCGAATTCATATCTGCCTCACATGCCCCGACCAAACCGAGGTCGTTTAGCTTGCAGAAGCCCAGACACGGATAGGCCGGCAGATTCTTTTGTCTAAACAGTCCAAGACAACTGATGGTGATCGCCCTAGCTTGTTCCTGCTGCATAATCTGCTTCATTGCTAAGTATAGGCGCGAGGACTTAATGATTTCTTCGCGGGTAGGCTCGATGGTCTTCTGTGCGTTGCGAATCCATAGCTCAGCCTCAGCTTCGGCAGCTTTCTTGTCTACCGCTTGGTACGCTTCGTTGAGCTGGTGGTGGTTAACAGAAATGACCTCGACGCCCAGCTTATCTTTGAATTCCTTTGCCCTTTTGGTCCCCATTCCGCCGTTTTGGATGTAAATAATCCGCGTCTGCCGAAGCCGGGCAGGCACCTGCATCAGCGCCGCTGCCTCGGCGATTTCGCCGTAATCACTCGTGGCTAAGACTATGACTTTTTTACCATCTTTCTGCATGGAAGCAACCTGCGACCAGTCGTGCCCACTGTACGGCTGGGAGAATAGGGCTGTTGGCAAACCTACATCGACAATTCGGGCTAACAGGTGTCCCACTGTCGAAGTAAGATTGAAGACCAATACTCCGTTGACATTGCCGATGTTGGCGGCTAATTTTTCTGCGTCAGCCGCTATCCTCAGCAACTCACCGCCGACAAACTTAACATCGCCAAGCTGGTGCTCCGCATCGGCCAGGTGTTTCTCCAGCCGGGCAATCTCCGCAGGAATGTCGAGGTCCGGCTTGGGCCAGGTCGGGACAGGTTTTGCCAGATAGACCTTGCGAATCTTTACGGTACGCAACTTGGGCGGCCATTCTGTACCTTCGCCAGCCATCACGACACTACTACCTAATCGTCCGGCCAGCAGTGCCACTCCGGCTGTGCTTGCACCTAAAAACTCTCGTCGATTCATTAAATCACTCATAATTTGACTCCTTAATAAACGGCGATTCCCCGAACGACCTTTGCTTAGCTATGCCGCTGAGCTTTTCTTTGATTTCTAACTCTCCAGGCCCTCGTCGGTCTGGATGTTTTGGTTGACTGAATCACAAACCTGGCATTGAAACATCTGTTCGTTTCTATTGTAAGATAGCGTACCTTGTTGCTACTGTCAATTTTTATTCCAAGAAGTACAAAACCAAAATGCTCTGGTTACTTAAGCAAAGAACGATTCAATTTCCGCTGGAGGTTTTTTAGGCGGTTTACTTGGTCGAAGCCGAGCAGGATAATCGGAAAGGCGGTTTTGTTGTGGAACAACGGCTCATCCATATCCACCCATCTCCGGCAATACTGGCCATCAGGCGTTCCGGGAATCGGCGAGAAATCCGCTAACATCCCACGAATGCCCAGCCGGTTTACAAAACGCATCGAGACCTCAAGCTCACCAATGTCACCATAAGGATGGCCGAGGATTTGATACGCTGTGATATTCTGAAGCTGGGCGCCTGCTGAAATTAGATGCTCGACCGCCTGTGCAAGTTCACCGGAAGAAACTTTCGAGCCGGTTTGCTTTTGCCACTGTAAAGATACGCTCTCAAAACCAAGGTAGAAAGTTTTGAATCCTGCCCGCACCATCAGCTCAGCTGCTTCTTTGCTGACAAAACGAGCATTAAGGCCATTTGGGCTGTGGAAGTTCACGTTTATATTTCGTTTTAATGACCCTTCCAAGAACGGCATCAAAACTTTTTCCGGCTCAAACAACAAGGCATCATCATAGAAAGCTATATTGCTAACTCCGCGTTTTGCTAATATCTGCAATTCAGCCAAAGAGCGTTCCAACGGCCGCGGCTTAAACTTGCCATAAACCTTCGGCACCGAGCAGTAAGTGCAATTGAAGGGACAGCCGTCACTGAGTTTCAGGACACCAATATTTAAGTTCTCATAAACTTCCCACAATGCCGGCTGCTTTTGGCTCGGCTCGATTGCTAAATATTGCCAGAGCGGCTCAAGGTTCGTACCTTGCACCAAAAAATCCGCCCCCAATCGCTGTGCGTGACTTGCGCAAAGCGTCACGTAGTTACCGCCTAATATAATTTTTACGCCAGAACAGACCTTGCGAATGTCCTCTATAACTTCACTGATGCCTTGATACCAGTATGTCATCGTCGTCTGGATAAGGACAAAGTCGAAAGGTTCTTGTTGTGTCAGGAAATCTTCGAACATCCCGCGGGGCAAACCAAATCGCCGAAAATACCGTGGAATTTCAGACAGGCAGCCGGGCAGCGGAATTTTTTCACAGTAGAATCTGCCTCGGCCCCACCGGTCGGATTGGAGATTTTTTTGCTGCGCTGCCAAAGGCGCCAATCGGTCAAGGTAATCGAAGAGCTTAAAATCCGCCCTGCTGCGCAGATATCCTGCGATACTCAGCAAGCCATACGGCTTTAGCCAAAAATCATACGCAGCAAAGTCATAGATTGGCGGATTTACAAGCAGTATCTTCGGCTTCATAATTCTATGTACGCGCCTCTCGGCCGGTTTCCAATCCTTAAACCGGCGTTATTCAGATTGTTCAGCCACTGCGTGTGTTTGCTCAACTGTGTTGGTAACGTGGCCAGAGAGTCAACTCGGTTTGGCAGTTACCCTTCCTCGACGACCTGAAATCCCATCAGGACGCCCAGGTTCTTGATATTCTGCAGATGCTCGCCGTAGAAAACTACACGGTGTAGCAGTGTCATCGTTCCGCCTTTGAGTATGCCGGCACCCCAGTTATTAAACATCTTGTGCGCATCGGCGACCTCGGTCCAGAACTGGGTGCGGCAGCCGAGCTCGTCATGAGTGATCTTGAATATCCTCCCTGTGGAAATTAACATCGTATCGAGGTTGATGAACTTGGCGCAGGTAACTATCTGTCCAATGCGATTCTCCACATCCAACGACACACCTCTCTCGCTATCACTCTGGGTCCGGATGGTAAAGGGCAGACGCTTGCCGGCAGTACCGTCCATCCTGGTTGCTGACGTACAGTGAAAGTGAATCAGCGCATTGCTGGCAGTATCGAAGACCGGGTCGCTAATGAACCCGGGCACGCCGAACGCATAGCCGAATATCAGCATTGTCAGCGTCGAGTCCATATCTCCTTCACAGGCACCGACCAGTCCCAGGTCGTTGAGCTTGCTGAACGTCAGACAGCCCTTAGCCGGTCGCCCCATGCAATGCGAGCTCGTGATTGCCTGGGCTCCTTCCTTGGCCATCATGTTCTTTACCGCCAGGTATAGCCGGGCCGAGTTGATGATATCTTCCCTGGAGGGCTCTACGATCTTCTTGGCCTGGCTAATCCAGTATCTATCGGCCTCGGCCTCTGCGGCCTTGAGGTCAACGGCCTTGTGGGCCTCGATGACTTGCTCATTACTGATTGGGACTACCTCCGCCCCCAGGTGGTCCTTGACCTGCCTGGCAGAACAGGCGGCCTCCGTTCCTTTGGGCCTGCCAACCACAATGATGCGCGTCTGCCTCAGCCGAGGTGCCACCCGCATCAGTGCAACTACCTGGTCAATCTCGCTCCAGTCACTGGTCGGCAGCAGAACGACCTTCTTGCCGGCTTTCTGCCACTGAGAAAAATACATCCAGCCGTGCCCACTGAAGGGCTGGGAGAAGACCGCCGTGGGCAGTCCAACATCGACGAGCTGATCCATCGCCTTCTTTGGCGCGCCTCCTCCATGGCCGGAAAGATGAAATAGAAGCACGCCGTCAGCGTCACCCAGCTTGTCAATCACCTTAGCCGCTTCGGCAGGAGGAATCAAGTCACCGCCCACGAACTTGACATTGCCGAGTTTGCGCTCCAGCTCGCCAAGGTACCTCTCGAACCTGTTGACTTCCTCTGTCGGCCTCGATAGGTAAATCCCACCGGTCCTGCCGATATAAACCTTGTAAATTTTTACAGCGTTCATCTTAGGCAGCCACTCTTCACACTTGCCCACCATCGTGGATTGGCAGCCGAACTGTCCACCAAGCAGCACTGCTCCCGCCCCTGCTGCACTTACCCCCAAAAACTCTCGTCGGTTTATTAAACCACTCATAATTCGACTCCTGATAAACCTGGATTTCCCGTGGACCCCAAATGCCCTTTGTTACGTTTGGGGCCCCTCGAATGACCCTTGCTCATCCGCACCGTTGAGGCTTGCTTTATGTGTAACCGTTCAGCCCTTTGCGGGCATGCTTACTTTGCGGGCACCATTTTGCGACGAATTGCAAAACGGAATCCCTACTTGACCAGACTACAAATCCTCTATCAAAAACCCGTTCGCCCCATTAGAAATTTTGCCTTTTTGTATCATTATTATCCATTGTACTTCTAATGGGACTCGTATTTGTTGTAATATATAATGGATCTCGTTACTGCTTGTCAATTCTCATTTCAAAAAGCAGGGGCATGGCCAAGGGGTATCATCGCGGCCAGTGTGCGCATATCATTTTTGATAAATAGGACTTGTGAGGCAGTAGTGAGATGTTGTTGAGTCCCCCCAAGGCAGACACCGGCTTTACGGGTCCTAAAAACAGGCGTTTATCCGTTGCTCGAAAGCACAACTAATTGAACTGAATGGCCACGCCGATACTGGCATCATTGAGCATATTCTTCCGCTCAACTCTGACCACTTTCCCGCTTTTGATTCGTGCAAATCGCCCTTTTCGCTTCGCCAAAGTGACCGTCCGCGGAAAGTTGATTTCCACAGTGTGGCCGGTTCGAACCGGAGTGGTTATAGGAACGGAAACAAAAACGCCTGTTTTACTAATGTTGGCACTTCGGCCGTTAAAAAACCTGTTCGCCTTCGGCAGCCACATACTTACCGGCCAACAAAGTTCGGTTCGGGCTTCCTTACGCTGCTCGATTAAAGTTTCCATAATCTATCTCCTTTAAACCGCAGTTCCATCGACTAATAACAGTTATCGGTGATGTTAATTTAGATAGATTAGCATATTTAGGCAAAATACCAACTTTTCTAAAATTTTTTTATTTCCATACCATATCGTTGTACCTTTGCCCTTCTTATCGGTCTTTTTCATTGTTCAATGTTCATTATTCGATATTTATACCTGCTGTTTCACCGTCCCCCCGTTTACCATCTAACCATTTGAGCGCTATCGGCCAAATATCTTGCCATTTTGGATTGTTTAGTGTATTTTTAGAAGGCCAATGCAGACAAAAGTCGTAAAAATTGACCCCGACCGGCCTGATATAGCCAAAATCAACGAAGCCGCTGCACTCATCGACGCCGGCGGGCTCGTAGCTTTCCCTACCGAAACGGTTTACGGAATCGCCTGCCGGGTCAAAGCCGACTCGCTAACCCGGCTCGACAAACTCAAACGCCGAGAACCTGAGAAACCCTATACTTTACATATCAGCCAAAAAAACAGCGTCAAACAATACGTCCCTAATGTTGGAATAAGGGCTCAAAAGCTAATTGAAAGCGCCTGGCCTGGCCCCTTGACTATAGTCTTCGAATTAAACGCCCAGGACATCGACAAACAGCGAAATATCCTCGAAAAGCAGGTTTTCGAGAACCTCTACAAGGATAATTCCATAGGCATTCGCTGTCCTGATAACCCGGTAGCTTCAATGTTGCTGGAGCAAACGGACAGCGCTGTAGTGGCGCCAAGTGCAAACATAACAAGCCGGCCGCCGGCAACCGATGCAAAAGCCGTCCTCGCCCAGCTATCCGGCCAAATCGAATTGCTGCTGGATGCAGGGCCTTGCAAATACAAAAAAAGCAGCACAGTTGTGAAAATAGGCAAAAAAGGGCTGGAAATTTTAAGGCCCGGCGTATATTCCCAGGCAGAGCTTGAAGTGATGTCGGAGATTAAATTTTTGCTTGTTTGTACCGGCAACACCTGCCGAAGCCCTATGGCGGAGGGGATGTTCCGTAAATATCTGGCAGAAAAATTACAATGCGAGGTTGACGAGCTCGAGAAGAAAGGTTATAAAACAACTTCTGCGGGCGTTTTGGATATGGCAGGTTCGCCGGCAAGTGCAGAAGCCATAGCAGCTTGCGCAGCTAAGGGGATTGAAATAAAAGCTCATACGAGCAGAACACTGTCGCAACAGCTCATAGAAGAAAGCGATTTTATATTTGCGATGGCCCGGATGCACTGCGAGCGGGTTGTCGCCCTCAGCGGTGAAGCTGTGAGTAAGTGCGTGTTGTTAGCGGAGAATCAGGACATTGCCGACCCGATAGGCCAGCCACAAGAGGTTTATAACAGATGTGCAGATTTGATAGAAGAAGCTGTGAAAAAAAGAATTGGTGAGCTCTAAATATGAAAATAGCAGTTGGAAGTGACCATCGCGGTTTCGAGGCCAAGCAGCAAATCAAGGCCATAGTCACTCAGTTGGGCCATGAGTGTATCGATGTTGGCACCACCGACAGTAATCCGGTTGATTACCCTGACCTGGCCTATCTGGCAGCAACGGCAGTGGCGCGAAAACAAGCCGACAGAGCTATTTTAACCTGTTCAACCGGCATCGGGATGAGTATAGCGGCAAACAAAATAAAGGGAATCAGGGCTGCAATTTGTCATGATGAGCTAAATGCCCGGATTTCACGCGACCACAATGACACAAATGTGCTTTGTATATCGGGAGACCAGGTCGGGGAGGTGTTACTGCGAAAAATAGTAGAAGTCTGGCTGAGTACCGAATTTAGTGGGGGAAGACATCAAAGAAGGGTAAGAAAAATAACCGCTATCGAAGAAGGCAAAGACCCCAGAGGGATAAAAAACGAATAGATTCTCGTACTGGGTATTAAGGACAGAAGACAGAAGACAGAATCTGACATCTGACATCTGACTTCTGATTTCTGGCGATGAATCGGCGTGAATTTCTGAGAGCATTGGGCCTGGCCGCCACGGCGATGGGACTGTCATCAACTGCGAAGGTCAGGGCAGACCCCGTTTCTTGCTCTCGCAAGAAAGCACGGGGTAAGACACTCTCTTTCGCCGGGGCTTTGCAGGGCAGGCCCAACGTCCTGTTCGTTGCTGTTGATGACTTGCGGCCGGAGTTAGGCTGTTACGGGCAGAAGCTTGTCCACAGCCCGAACATCGACCGGCTGGCCCGTGAAGGAATGCGATTCAATCGCGCCTACTGCCAGGTGGCCATTTGCGGTCCATCACGCGCGAGTCTGATGACCGGCCTTCGGCCGGACTCGACCGGCGTGGTCGATAACGTAACCTATTTTCGTGACACCGTGCCGGATGTAGTAACACTACCGCAGCACTTCCGCAATCACGGTTACGAAACCCTTTACATCGGCAAGATATATCACGGCACGATGCGCGACGAGGAAAAGTCGTGGAGCCGCAAGGCCGTCTATCCAAAGTCCGGCTACCAACGCGATGTGGGCGGATACCAACTGCCGGAAAACCAGTCTCTGGTGAAACGCCGGCGCGAGGAGGTGAAAAAGGAATATGGAGATGTGAAAATTGGTGGCATGGCGTGCGGACCGGCAACCGAATGTGCCGATGTCCCTGACAACGCCTACCAGGATGGCAGGAACACCGATGCGGCCATTGTCACCCTGCGCCAGCTCAAATCGGGCAAGCCTTTCTTCCTCGCGGTCGGGTTCCATAAGCCCCACCTGCCGTTTGTCGCGCCGAAGAAATACTGGGACATGTATGACCCCAAAGAAATCGAGCTGGCAAACAATCCGTTTGCGCCGAAGGAGGCGCCGTCTGTTGGTATGCATTCGTCCTTCGAGCTTCGTGTCCGCTACGGTGTACCCAAATCAGGCCCCATCCCGGACGACATGGCCTGTAATCTCATTCATGGGTACCTGGCCTGTGCCAGCTACGTGGACGCGCAGATCGGCCGCATAGTTAAGGAGCTGGAACGACTGGGACTTCTCCGCAGGACACCTGACGGCGGAGAAAACACCATTATTATGCTCTGGGGCGATCACGGCTGGCATCTGGGGGAACATGCGCTGTGGGGCAAGGCAACAAACTTTGAGGTCGCCACACGCTCGCCTCTGATCGTCAGCTTCCCTGGTATGAAAACAGCCGGCCAGAGCAGCAACGCCCTCGTTGAGCTGATAGATATGTATCCGGCGCTTTGTGAACTCGCCGGTTTGCCTGTACCGAAGCATCTTGAAGGGACAAGCTTTGTGCCTTTGTTGGCCAGTCCGGGTCGTCGATGGAAATCGGCGGCATTCAGCCAGTTCCCGTGCCCGGCCCTTCGTGAGTGGGCTGCACTTCCGCTCTCGGCAGCGATGCGCGATACATTCTTTGGTCCACTGATACGCCAGGTAGAACAGAAACTCAGAACCGAGGCGCCGGAACGGTACAGCCAAGAGTTATACAACAACCATCTGATGGGTTATTCTATGCGGACTGACAGGTACCGCTTAACCATCTGGACCGACATGCGGCATCCGAACAGCGAACCGATTGCGGTGGAGCTCTACGACGCACAGAGAGACCCGGATGAGAACGTTAACATTGCCGGCAATCCGGAGAATGCACAGTTGATAAAGAAACTGATGACTCAGTTAAAGATGGAAGCATCAAATTGGAAGGTTACAGGGCAGGAAGATTGGAGGTAGAAAATGAACAAGTTGCTAATAACACTTATAATGTTCTCAATTGCTGTTTTCTCTGATTCGATGCAGGCCGGCGCCGATACAGCCAGACGCGACTACGGCATCATCAAGAACCATGCAAGTCTGCATGCGAGATTGCGCAGCGTTGATATGAGGGATGTTCGCTGGACCGAAGGATTCTGGGCCGACCGCTTTGCCCAGACACGTGATGTCACACTCCCGCGGCTGTGGGAGCTGGCATCGGACCGCCAAAAGGGACACGCCATACAGAACCTGAGAATTGCCGCCGGTATCGAAAAAGGGCAATTCAAGGGGACCGATTGGCAGGATGCCTGGGTTTACAAGTGGCTCGAAAGCGCCTGCTACATTTATGCTGTTACAAGCGACCGTGAGCTTAACGAACAAATGGATGACATCATCGACGTGATCGCCAGGGCACAACAGCCGGATGGGTATATCGCCTCGCAGACTACGGCCCGTGGCCGGGAGAGGTTCGAGAATGCCAGGCATCATGAGTTGTATACGATGGGACACCTTATCACGGCTGCCTGTATTCATCACAGGATTACCGGCAAGACGACACTGCTCAACGTTGCCCGCAAGGCAGCGGATTACATTTACGACAGGTTCAAGGGGCGTGAGCCGAAGCTGGCTGACTTCCCGCGCAACCCATCAATCATTATGGGGGCAGTCGAGCTGTATCGTACGACCGGCGAGAAGAAGTACCTCGACATGGCGAATTTCTTCGTTGACTGGCGCGGGAGCCGATATGGGAAGGGACGGCGGAATGCCTGGGGGGTTGTAACAAGCGGCAGTGACCTCAACCAGAACTGGCGTCCACTCCGCAAGGAGACCGAGGTGGTAGGCCACGCCGTGTTCTTTACCTATCTCTATGCCGGCGCAGCCGATGCCTATATGGAGACCGGTGACAAAACCCTCCTCGATGCGCTCCAGAGGTTGTGGACCGATCTCGTTGAGAAAAAGATGTATATCACGGGTGGCGTCAGTCCTATGCACAGAGCCCTTCCAGTCCGAAGCTTTCGGCCCGGAGAGCTTACCGCTATTAGTGGTGACTCCATCCATGAAGGTGTCGGTGCCCCCTATCAACTGCCGAATGACACGGCTTATAACGAAACCTGCGGCCAAATCGGCAACCTGATGTGGAACTGGCGGATGCTCGCCATCACCGGCGAGGCCCGCTTCGCTGATATCATGGAACGCAACATCTTCAACTCGATTCTCTCCGGAATCGAGGTGGACGGCGACGGTTGGTCATATACCAATCCGCTTCGCTGGCATGGTCCTGGGCACGTACTGCGCAGCCATGATGCCCACAAACGTTTCGACCCGGGGCAAAGGATGATATGTTGCCCCACAAACCTGATGCGAACTGTTGCCTCCTGGCACAACTGCCTTTACAGCGTTAGCAAAAATGAATTGTGGATTCACCACTATGGTGGAAACGTTTTCCACGGGAAGCTGGCTGACGGGCGCAAACTTCAGCTCACGCAGAAAACGGACTACCCGTGGGAAGGCAGGGTACGCATTACCGTCGATGCTGTCGAGTCCGGCGATGCGTTTTGGATTCTGCTGAGGATTCCCGGCTGGGCGAAGGACGCTACCTTGACTGTTAACGGCAAGGCGGCGAAAGTTGAGTGCAGGCCGGCATCGTACGCCTCCATTGAGCGAAAATGGGCCGTGGGCGACGTCATCGAGCTGGACCTGCCTATGCCGGTCAGAATGATTACGGCCAACCCACTCGTGGAGCATACCCGTAACCAGGTCGCTATCATGCGTGGTCCACTCGTTTATTGCCTTGAGTCTATTGACGTACCGGCGGGGGTTCGGTTTGAAGATATTTGCCTTCCCGCCGACGCGAAATGGGAGGTTCAACGTGAGTCCGACCTGCTTGGTGGTGTAATCGTGCTGAAGACAAAAGCTGTGGTCATTGATAAAACCGCCACAAAAGATATCGGCGGCTACCGCCAGGTGAGCGATGTCCGGCCGCATCACATAGACATCAGCATGATCCCGTACTACGCATGGAACAATCGCGAAGAGCCAAAGATGACTGTCTGGTTGCCCGTTAGGTGGTAGCGTGCCCTCGCGGAGTTTACCCTCGAGTGAAGCGAAGGGCTCAAGGCCGGCGATGCGTATTGCGGAAAGCCCTCCAGAGGTGAGACCTGGGGTTAAATATTTAGATTCCCGCTCACTGCTTGCACAGGAATAAGCTTGCGCGGAGACAAAAAACCATCATATCTTCAAAGATGGTATTTTAATCCCAAGGTGATTTTGTAATTTGCTTCTTAAGTCTTTTGCCACTTTCGGAAATTCCTTAATAACATTTTTGGTCTGCTTTTTGTCGGTCTTTAAGTTATAAAGGCACGGACCCTCACCAGCTTCGTTACCCCTTATATATTGGAAGTAATGCCAATCCAGATTGTGGATTGCTCCAAATTTTTGAAAGACGGTGTAAACATTATCGTGTATCGAGGGAACCTGGCCTGTTACTAATTTCCACATATTTTGTCCATCCATATTCTTATAGTCATTGATTCCGAGCAGTGGAAGGAATGTGGGCATAAAATCGAGAGCACCGACGAGTGCATCAACACGTTTTCCGGCAAAGTTCTTATCAGGATGTTTTATAGTTAATGGAATATGCGTGACACAGGCATTAAGAAGAGGGGGACTTTTCTGTACATATTCTTGCTCCCCGAGGTGTGTGCCGTGGTCTGTCGAAAACACGATAATTGTGTCGTCCTTCAAACCCAGCTCTTCAACTTTCTTCAGAAGGCGGCCAATACAGTAATCACTGAAGGTCACTTCTGCTGCATACAAGTCTTTAATAACAGGTAAATCATCTGGACGTATGTCCTGGTTATCTCCGTAGTTATGCTTGTTCCTGACTCCATATCCGAATAAATATCTCTCGTAGGGATATTCATCTCGATACATTTTCTGAAATCTCTGGGGCGCATCCCACGGCTCGTGAGGGTCAAACATATCAATCCAGAGCATAAACGGTTTATTGCTGCTGTTTTGCTCGAGCCAATTTACAGCTGCACTACACGAACCCGCACTGAAGTAATCTTCCTCACTCTTTCTGTCCTGTGTATTCATCATATATTGGCGCATATTATTGTCGTAGCGTTCGTTCCATAAATGGGCGGGCATATGCTTTTTCGGGTCAAACTTTTCTTTTGGACCGCTTTTGAATCTGTCGGTTTCCTGCCCCCGCACCCATTGCCAGGAATCAAATCCCCGATGAAAATTATAACCGGGCTTGAAATGATGATAAGTATCAACAATAAAGCCGGTTGTGACGCCGTGTTTCTGCAAAACTTCGGCAAAAGTAACAGCATCATCGGGAAGTGGCTGCCACTTCGATTCAGGAAGGACGCTTTTGCCTGTGTGATATACGGTTCGGCAGGGAATGGTGGGCAGTCCTTCTGCGTTGGCGTCTTCGAACAAGACACTTTCTTTTGCCAACCTATCAAGATAAGGTGTTTTTATACGAGTACTGCCATAACAGCCGAGATGGTCCGCCCGCCAGGTATCTGCAATAATCACAATCAAATTAAGGCCGTTTGGTTTTGAGGTCATAGGAATCCGGGGGGACTGCTTCGTGGTGGTTTTTAAATCTCCCGACCAGATGGGCATTTCTGATTTCTTCTCTTTTGACGTCTTTGCACTGCTACCTATCAACCCGATTGAACCTATCCCGGCTATTGTCCCGCCAATAAAATTCCTTCTACTAATTAAGTTCTTATCTTTGTGGGATGCGTGGAAAGTTTTTTCTTTTTTGGAAGTGTCTTTTTTGTCTGACATAATTATTCTCCTTACAAAAATTTGCGTTCATTTACTTTTTGTGATTGCTGAAGTTACGAAGGTATTTATGAAGCTGTGAAGATATTTACCGGAATTTGGCATTGTCAAACTTTGGCAGGGACGGGTCTTGATTTGGCTGGGATGGCTTTTACGGTTGTTCTTACCTTAGCTTTGCTCGGCTGCGGCTTTTTGCGAAGGTTGTTTGTGCGATTATTACCTATCGAGCGCAATTTTTTGTATCTGCTCTCAAGCAGATTTTCAATCTTTGTGCGTTTGAGGTCCCGCAACGTTTTAACGATATACCTCTCGACGTTATAAACGGTATCGTGAATATTGCGATGAGCGCCACCGAGCGGCTCGGGAATGACCGCATCAACGAGCCCGAGCTTATACAGGTCCTTGCTTGTCAATTTAAGCGCCTCGGCGGCGTCGGGTGCTTGTGAGCCGTCACGCCAAAGAATAGCGGCACAGCCCTCAGGTGATATGACCGAATAATACGCAAATTCAAGCATTGTCAGCCTGTCACCCACACCTATACCAAGAGCACCACCTGAACCGCCCTCGCCAATGCAGATGCAAATTATCGGCACTGACAAACGAGACATCTCTATCAAATTGACCGCTATTGCTTGTGCCTGACCCCGTTCCTCAGCTCCAATACCCGGATATGCCCCAGGTGTGTCAATGAGTGTAACAACAGGGATATTGTATTTCTCAGCGAATTTCATTTTGCTTAGTGCCTTGCGATAGCCTTCGGGATTGGCACAGCCGAAATTGCAGGCAATCTTTTCCTTTGTGTTTTTGCCTTTGTTTTGACCAACAACCAATACTTTCTCTCTGCCGATCTGCCCCAGTCCTGTTAAGATTGCCCGGTCGTCGCCGAAGCATCTATCGCCGTGCAATTCGCGAAAGTCCTTTACCATCAGGTTAAGGTAGTCGGAAAGCAATGGTCTTTTGGGATGCCGTGCCACCTGAACGGTTTGCCATGCGGTCAGATTTGAATAGACTCGTTTCAGTTCAGCGACTTGCTCTCGCTGAAGTCGGCGAATCTCTGCAGAATAGTCAATGCCTTTGATGGAACTTAGCCTGCGCAGCTCCTTCATCTGGCGGTCAAGGTCGGCTACTTTTCCTTCAAACTCCAGGTAATCGCCGTCACCGATTTTGTTGCTATTGTCTGGCATAATCATTAGCAAATTAGGGCAACCACACAGGGTTGCCCCTACACCTCTCTTGAACAAAGGATATTAACATTTTAGTAGCAAAAATCAAAGAAAAACTTTGACATTCGTGGCGCCATACTATAGTTTTTAGTGGAATCTATTTTACGGCTTGTTTCTATAAGGTTTTGATTTTGAAGGACTTAAGGCAAATAACTGTGGTAGGGCTCGGCCTTTTAGGCGGCTCGATAACTTTAGCGGTTTTACGCACTTTTTCCCGCGTAAAAGTAGTTGGTTACACTCACCGCGCTATTACTCGGCGAAAAGCAAGACAACTGGCGGTGGCCACCGAAGTCGTCGATGACGTAAAGAGCAGTGTATCTGATGCTGACATTGTCATCCTGGCCACGCCTATACGTACCTTTGAGGAAATTTTCAGTCAAATTGCTGATGCATTGCCGAGCGGTTGCATTGTTACTGATGTCGGCTCAACAAAAGTCCTGCCTCACCGCTGGGCAGCCAGAAAGCTGCCGAAAACCGCCCACTACGTCGGCTCTCATCCGATTACCGGCTCGGAACAAAGGGGCATTGAATTCGCCAGAGATGATTTATTTGACCAGGCCACCTGCATTCTAACAACAACAAAAAGACCCAACAACCGAGCGGTACAAACACTAAGGAAATTTTGGTCAGAGCTTGGATGCTGCGTTAAGTTAATGACACCGGCCGAGCACGATAGAATCTTTGCAAATGTAAGCCACCTGCCACATCTGATAGCAGCGGCATTGATAAATGCCAACAACGCCAAAGAGCTTAAATTCGCCGGCAAGGGCTTTATAGATACCTCGAGGGTAGCTTCGGGACCTGCCAATATTTGGGCTGACGTACTGCTGACAAACGCAAACAACACCACCAGAAGCATCGATAAAATTATCGCCGAATTAGTGAAGCTGAAAAAAGCAATCAAAAGCCAAGATAAAAAACAAATTGAAAATCTGCTTGAGGCGGCAAGAAGCAAACGTGCAGCACTGATAAACTACAAAATAAAAAAGAAGGAATTAATATCTTGATGCAATATACACGACATTTCAAGACTATGTTGAAGGAACGCTCGATTCCAATGTCGTTGGTTAATCACACGCTGGCTGAGCCGGAAAAAGTTGAAGACCATTCTGACGGTACAAAACACTTCCTCCGCAAAATACCGGAACATGGCAACCGATGGTTGCGTATAATTGTTAATATCACTGTGCTGCCTAACAAAGCTGTGACAGCTTTTTTTGACCGAAGATTGAGAGGTGAATAATGAGACTGAAAGTTGATAAAGAAAGCGACACCCTTTATCTGCGTTTGGATGAAAGCAAAATAGTTGAATCAGAAGAAGTACGTCCTGGTGTAATCCTTGATTTCGACAGCGAAGGTCGTGTTGTTGGGGTTGAGTTTCTTGAAATCAGTTCACGTGCCACTTGGGAAGAACTTTCATCACTACAATTTCAAACGCTGTAAAATCTCTCGTATTGTAGTAATGCGGGCTAATTTACCAGATGGGGTAAAAAGTACGGAATTAATATCATGAGGCAATGGCGATTCGAGATTTTTAATCGTGCCGGCGTGGCGGATGTGCACGGCAACAGTGTGTTGGAAGATATCAACGAGCTGGGCATCAGTTCGATAGAGGCGGTTCAGTCAGCTAAAGTCTTTCTGATTGAGGCGGATTTCGATGAAGATTTTGCACAGCGTTTGGGCAAAGAGCTCCTTACTGATCCGGTCTGCGAAGAGTATTACATAGGCAGGAGCGGCCCGCCAGCCGGTCTGGCTAAAGCCACCCTAATCGAGGTGCACCTGAAAAGCGGGGTTACCGACCCTGTGGCAGAATCTGTAATGGCAGCAATAGGTGATATGGGCTTTACAGCCAAGACTGTGCGAACGGCACGAAAGTATATTCTCCTGGGCGACATCAGCGAGAATCAGACCGATACAATTGCAAAGAAAATCTTAGCAAACGATTGCATCGAAGTTTGTGTTGTCGGAAGCGAAGCCGAACCACCAAGCCCACATCTGAAACCATACGAATTGAAGATAGTGCGCTGGCCCATACGCGACCTTGACGACGATGAGCTAATAAACCTGAGCAAAGAAAAAGACCTGTTTCTCAATCTGGTCGAGATGCAGACCATTCAGAAATACTATAAGGAGCTGGATAGAGAACCCACCGACGTTGAACTGGAAGCAATCGCCCAGACCTGGAGTGAGCATTGCGTCCATAAAACACTCAAGAGCGCTGTGGATATGTCAATCAACGGCCAGCAGGTGCACTTTGACAGCCTGCTAAAAGACACTGTTTTCAGAGCCACGAAGGAGCTCGATAAAAAATGGTGCATATCGGTGTTTGTCGACAACGCCGGGGTTGTGGAATTTGATGAGGATTCTGCGGTTTGTTTCAAGGTCGAAACTCATAATCATCCGTCGGCGCTTGACCCTTACGGCGGTTCGGCCACGGGCATCGGCGGTGTAATTCGCGACCCAATGGCGACCGGTCTGGGAGCGAAACCAATCGCCAACACGGATATTTTTTGCTTCGGGCTGCCTGACAGGAAACTCGAAGAAATCCCCAAAGGAGTCTTACACCCCAGAAGGATTATGAAAGGCGTGGTGGCCGGCGTGCGCGACTACGGCAATAGAATGGGAATACCCACGGTCAACGGTGCGATTTACTTTGATGACAGGTATTTGGCTAATCCGCTGGTTTATTGCGGTAATATCGGCTTAATCGACAGAAATAAATGCTTCGATAATCCACAGGTCGGAAATCTGATTGTGGTGGTCGGCGGCAGAACAGGACGGGATGGAATACACGGAGCAACCTTTTCAAGCGGCGAAATGACGCACGAGCACGAAACAGTCTTTTCGCACGCCGTCCAAATCGGCAATCCAATAATAGAAAAGAAGATGTTAGACGTGCTGCTTCAGGCAAACCAGGCCGGGTTGTACGAGGCAATTGCCGATTGTGGGGCCGGTGGCCTGAGTGGTGCGGTGGGAGAGATAGGCAAAGAGCTTGGAGTAGAAGTCGATCTGGAAAAAGTCCCATTAAAATATGCCGGTCTTAACTATACCGAAATCTGGATTAGCGAAGCGCAGGAAAGAATGGTCGTAGCGTGCCGGCCGGAGAATCTAAAAGCCATAACGAAAATTTTCGACGATGAAAATGTCGAGTCAACGGTAATAGGCAAATTCACCGGCGATAAGAAGCTTGTCTTGCGATACAACGGCCGGCAGATAGCCGAACTCGATATGGAATTTCTGCACCACGGGGTACCAAAGTATTCCCGCAAAGCAGTTTGGAACGTACCGGCGTCCCTCGAGCCAGCGATAGCTAAAAAAGATAATTACAATGAGGAGCTTTTGCAGATTCTTTCTTCTTATAACGTTGCGAGCAAGGAATGGGTGATTCGACAATATGACCACGAAGTTCAGGGCGGCTCGGTTGTCAAGCCGCTGACAGGCATAAACAATGACGGCCCCAGTGACGGGGCGGTGATACAGCCGAAGTTAAATTCAAACAAGGGCCTTGCAATTAGTTGTGGGATGAATCCGCTGTATGGTGACGTAGACCCGTATTGGATGGCCCTGGCCGGGATCGATGAGGCAATCAGGAATTTGATATGCGTAGGTGGCCGGGCCGACCGCATCGCACTGCTGGATAATTTCTGCTGGGGCGATTGCACAAAGCCTGAAACGCTCGGCCCATTAGTGCGAGCGGCCCAGGCCTGCTACGACGGCGCAATTGCCTTCTCAGCACCGTTTATCTCCGGCAAGGACTCGCTAAACAATGAATTCTCCTGCGAAGACGGAACGCAAATCTCCATACCATCAACATTGCTAATAAGTGCGATGTCGATAGTTGATGACATCAACAAGTGCATAACGATGGACGCCAAGAAAGCGTCTAACCTGCTCTTTGTTGTCGGCGAGACGAAAAATGAATTGGGCGGTTCGCACTATTACAAGATTCACGGCCAACTCGGAGCCAATGTCCCGAAGGTGGATTTGGGGACAGCTCCTAAGATTGCCGGAAGGATTTCCGAAGCAATAGCTGAAGGTCTTATAGTCAGCTGCCACGACTGCTCCGAGGGCGGCCTGTCTGTGGCACTTGCAGAGATGGCCTTTGCCGGCGGGCTCGGTATAGAAGCAGACTTGCGGGGTTTGCCGAGAAGCAATGACTGCTCGCGAGCCGATGCGCAACTGTTTAGCGAATCAAATTCGCGGTACATCGTAGAAGTTCAGCCGGAAAATTACGATGCCTTTGCAAAGCTGATGCTCAATCTGCCGTTCGGTCAGATTGGAAAGGTAACAGAAGAAAAAATGCTCATCATAAAAGCAGAAGACGGCAAAACTATTATCGAACTGGACATAGATACATTGAAACAGGCCTGGCAGAAGACATTTAACTGGTAGCAACGAGGGACGAGGGATGAAAGACGAGGGACGAATATGACACAGGTAAAAGCAATAGTTCTGCGTGCGGCGGGGATAAATTGTGATATGGAAACCGAGTACGCACTCGAGCTGGCAGGGGCCAAAGCTTGCCGTCTGCATATAAACAGGATAATAGAAGATAAAAGTGCGCTCGATGAATTCCAGATACTGGTTTTTCCGGGCGGCTTTAGCTACGGCGATGATGTCGCCGCAGGAAAAATCCTGGCAAATCAAATCATACATCATCTCTCGGAACCGGTACGAAAATTTGTAGATGACGGCAAATTAGTGCTTGGAATCTGCAATGGCTTCCAGGTGCTGGTCAAGACGGGAATCCTGCCGGGTGACGAAACATCGCACATCGCAAAGGGACTCCGCCGAAGCGGCTTCGACCCTCTTGCGAAGGCGGATCGCAAATCGCAAATGAATTCTGTTACTATAACTTATAATGACAGTGGTAAATTTGAGGACAGGTGGGTATATCTCGCCCCTCAGACCAAAAGTTGCATTTTCATTGAGCCGGGCAGACAAATCTATCTGCCGGTCGCACACGGCGAAGGCAAGGTTGTTACTAAAGATGATTCCGCCCTGGAAAAATTGAAATCCGAGGGACACATTGCCTTTAAGTATGTGGATAAAGACGGCAAGGAAGGTGACTACCCTGTTAATCCGAACGGCTCGGTGGATTCGATAGCGGGCCTGACGGATGCGACCGGCCGGGTCTTGGGACTTATGCCGCATCCGGAAAGGCACATTCGGCCAACTCAACACCCCCACTGGTCCCGAATACGAGGGACGAAAGACGAGGGACGAGGGACGAGATATAGTGACGGAATAACAATGTTTACTAATGCAGTCAAGTTCATACAAAAAAACTTCTGATGGACTATTTTACCAATCGAACTCAGCGACGATGAGAGTGTGGTCGCTCGGCCGGTCCGCAAGTCGGGGTTTTTTATCTATGTAGCAAGCGGTGCTCTTTTTTGCCAACGGCCGCGTAGCCATAATGTGGTCTAATCGCCAGCCCAGATTGCGTTTGACTGAATTCGGCAATCTAAAGTCCCAGAATGTATACCGGCCCGGCTGGTCACAATGCATCCTGAATACATCGACAAAACCCCACTGCATAACTTCGGTTAAGGCCGTGTGGACAGCCGGATGGAAACAAACGTGCCCTAACAAACCTTCAGGGTCGTATACGTCTATTGGCTGAGGCGCCACATTGAAGTCACCCACCCAAAGGACTGGGTCGGTGGGCCTGAAATTTTTATCAAAAAAAGTGCGCAAACGCCTAAACCAATTTAACTTGTATTCAAACTTTTCAGACTCAGGCGAGTAACCCTGCGGGACATAAGTATTAACAATCGCAACGCCGTTAATCTCCGCCTTAATCAAGCGGGCCTGGTCTCTTGGCTCATCGTCGAAGCCGATTTGCACATCCGTAATTTCACTTCTGCTAAAAATCGCTACGCCGTTATACTTTTTCTGGCCTTTGAAGGCATATTTGTACCCGCTTCTTTCAAACTCATCAGCCGGGAAATCGATATCCTGAACCTTGGTCTCCTGAACGCATAAAATATCGCTCTGTGTTTCGCTGAGCCACTGAAGCACTATGGGTAAGCGGATGCGCAACGAATTGACGTTAAAGCTGGCAACTTTCATTCAAGATACTTTTAAGCAGAAATCATCATAAATAAAGTTATTTGTCCCCCACTATTATTCCGGCTTGCCAAACGCGGTAAATCGTGTTTGACAAGGTTGCAAAAAGTTTGTATAATATTAACAGAATATTTACGACTTTCTACAATATCTTCAATATTATTGCCGGGCTAAGCTTGCCGGCGATAAAAAGGAGTCTGGAAAAAATGGTTAGAAAAGCGCTTCTGGTGGTTGTTTTAATTGTTTTGAGCTTTTCATTGATCGGCTGTCAAACTATCCAGGGTCTGGGCGAAGACATTAAATGGATCGGCGAGAAAGGCGCCGAGATTCTGGACTAATAAAACAAATTACCTGCCCCTTAGAAATTTGTCCTTTTCCCTTCGCTGCCTGTTACCAGCAGGGGGGTTTTGCCCCTTCTGGAGTTTCTGGCGTGGTCTGCTCGACTGTGTAGGATTTTGTTTTGCAATACCTTGAAAAATTGGGGCTTAGGACATCAGGTAACTTCTTCAATTTGTTTTTTGGATTTAGTCCTGACCGATGTGCTTTTAATCGGTGCTGGTTTTTTGATTATCTGCTCTATGATGTTGGCTTGCGGTGAGGTAATTTTTTCCTGTGGTACACCTGCACTTTTAGTGATTTTGTCAACTACAGCGTAACTTTCGACTATAGCCAACAAGCTCAACAGAAAGCTGAGCATGCTCTCGGCGCCCTGATTGGCATTGACGCCTCCGGGTATAAGGCCATCATGACATCCTTTAGTTCTGAAGTTGTAAACTGGAATGCGCAAATCGTTTTTACCGAGAAACCAATCAAATGCTTTTCTTTGCAGCGTTAGAAATCTTTTGTTTGCCGTGGCATCATAAGCGGCCCTTAGCATCATAACTGTACTCGCAGCTTCTATTGGTTGCTGGTCAAATGTGGCTTTTGTTCCTCCGCGTTCATACCATCCCTTGCAGCCGACAAAACTAAAATGCTGGCCGTCAAAAGTATTTGCCAGCAGAAATTCACAGGTTTTTTCTGCAGCTTCGAGGTATTTTTTATTGTCGGAAGTCAAGCTGGCAACAAATAGGGCGTGCGGCAAAACAGCGTTGTCATAAGTTAGCGTATCCTCAAGCCACTGCCAATCGGGTAAACTGTTTTCTTCGTACTGAGCCACAAGGCCGTCTGCAGCTATTTCCAACTGACGCTTGATGTCACTGGCTCCGGGGAACTGTTTGAGATAATCACTCATTCCAAGTATCGAATACGCCATACCCCTTGGAAATTGCTTCTCGATATATTTTACGGACTTATCAAAGCAATCTTTGATAACCGATAAATAGGACGACAAAGGTGGTTCTGCCATAACCGTCCCGAACGCCCACAGAACTCGGCCGAGAGCATCATTGACGGGCTCATCTTGTAGCCAGGTTCTGTCAAAATTCATGAAGTTTCTAACTGTCCCATCGCTATTCTGTGAATGCAGGATAAATGACAGATATATATCGAATAAGCGGAGGACATCCGGCTCAGGATACTGAGTGTAATACTTGGTCATTGCAATGACGGCCCTGGCATTGTCGTCCGTACAGTAGCCATATTCGCGATTTGGGACCGTAAATTTGGCGTGTTGATACAAACCTGTATTATCAGTCAGGTTCTTTAAGTGGTTTAACGACGGTTCAGGCACCTCAATAGTTGCTATTGTTTCGGCGGCTGTCGGTATCGTTCTGGTAGTAACGCGAATCGGCAGTCGTTTTGCGCTAAATAGTTTCCAGTAGGCCTGGCCGATTTTAGGCCAGGTTCTAGTTCTGCCATAGTCATATGCCTTTCTTCGTAACGAATAAAAAAACAAATCATCCTGAAGTATTTCTACTATTGCCTCAGCGGCTTGGGTCGAATCGCCAAATCGCACCAGTTTGCCTCGGCCATCGGCCAGCAACTCCTCAGCCGCCCAATAAGGCGTCGAGATAACGGCTTTGCCTGTGCCGACCGCGAATGATAACGTACCGCTGGTGAGCTGTTCCTGATTGAGATATGGAGTAACATAAATGTCGGCTGCACATAAAAAGTTGCAAAGCTCCTGGTCACTTACGAACCTGTTGTGAAAGATCACGTGTTCCTGCAGGCCTAAGTCTTTTACCATATGTTGGAGTTTAAATCTGTATGATTCGCCATCGTGTTTTAGCACAGATGGATGCGTCATACCCAGGACTATGTACAGGACGGACGGGTCAGCTTTGATCACAGCCGGCATAGCTCCGAGCATAACTTCTACACCTTTGTTCTTATTAAGCAGCCCGAATGTCAAGATAGTTTTTCGGCCTTCCATACCGAACTTGTGCTTGTAGTAGTTGCTGTCAACAAAGGGTAGATCCGGTATGCCGTGTGGAATCAGTTCTACTTTTTTGCCTGAAATGTTGTAAGTGTCCCGCAACATACTGACGCCGCGTTCATTCATAGTTATTACTTTATAAGAGGCGTTGCACACATCCACCAACGACCTGTGGTAATCCGGGCCTGGGTCATCAAGGACCGTATGCAGGGTTGTTATCACGGGGGGCTTTAGTCTATTGAGCAACAAGCTTAGATACGAGCCGGCCCCGCCGCCGAACAAGCCGAACTCGTGCTGCACAGAGACCAGGTCAATGTGACTGAAATTGATATAATCGGCGGCACAGATGTAATCACTTTTTACATCCTGACGAATCTCGAATTTCACGGGGTCGTCATACTTTTGGTCTTCCGACCGCATTGCGACCACTAACGGTTCAAATCCCCCTTTGGCAGCTGCAGTGAGACTTTTGATAAGGTCCGATGTAAAAGTCGCAATCCCACATTTTCTTGGCAGGAAAGACGAAATAAACGCCACTTTCTTCGTGGACCCTTTTGCCATCTGTAACATCCCCTTTAAAATAGCTGCAAAGTAAGCGCTACTATTTTAGAGGCAGATGATTAAGCTGTCAAGTAAGAAAATGCTGAAGTTAAAAACCGAAAAACTGTCGAATTGCTGCTACCCGCTTTTGCGGGCACAAGCTTCGCAGGAATGACATTTTTGAAGTTTTGCGGCTTTTCACCCCTCATTTAGCTGTTTGAGGATTGTTAGCAGTGGAAATATTACCAAATTTTGCAAAAATTTTCGTTTTTTTGCCGGTTTTTCGGGTTTTCTGCAAACAAAAGTTGCTAAATTCGCATAATATACCACTAATATAGTAGGAATAGCAGGAGGTGCTTTATGAAGCTCTCGACTCGAACCAGATATGGGACAAGGGCTATGCTGGAACTGGCTCAAAACTACGGCAAAGGCCCTTTGCAGCTTAAGTGGATTACGCAATTGAAAAAATGCCGCATATCATAAATAAGCTGCGACAGCTTTCGCCGTTCGTGACAAAATAGTTCCGGCAGAAAGTGCTCTAAAAAAGGGAACACCCCCAAAGGAAGAAGTCGACCCCTTGCCTGCTGTAGTAAAATGCCGTTTGTTACCTTTTTGTCAAGGACGGTGAAACCTTTACCATCCCTTTTTACAGAAGATTACAGGAATGGTCTTTAGCAATATATATATAGATTCAATAGCAAAGACCCTTTCTGGATATACAGGTAGTCGTATTTTATTTTATGCTCAGGCTTCAAATCGTAAAAACTTCTTATCTGCGTCTGTCGTGTGTTTTTGAATGACAAACCTTTTGTCTTCCTGGCTCATTATACTCTTCATTGTTTTTTGCATATTTGTTCTGGATGGGCAAAAATAATTGTTGCAAGCACCTAAATATATTATAATATATCAGAAAGAATTTCAGCAAGCCAGGGGAGCTGGCCGGGGATAAACCCGGTGGAAAGCTGAGAAATCCAGCACCTATTTGGCAGGAGCCCAAACGAAGACCAAATAGGTGCGCGATGACCCTATGAACCTGATCGGGTTAGGACCTGCGAAGGGAGGCTGAAAAAAGTAATTTGAAGCACTCCTTTTGCAGGAGTGCTTTTTTTTGGCAAACTATGACTTCAATAGACGAAAATTTAAAGCAGGCAGTAGTCGGAATTGCCGGTCTGGGCGGCGTGGGCTCAACGGTTGCTGTTGCTTTGTGCAGAGCCGGCGTAGGCCACTTGGTAATCGCTGACTTTGATAAAGTCGAGAGCAGTAATTTGAGCAGGCAGCAATACTTCACCGACCAGGTAGGCAGAAATAAAGTCGACGCAACAATAGAAAATCTGCAGCGGATAAATCCCGGCATGAAAGTAGAAGGGCACCGAGGAAAACTAAATGCTCATAATGTACCGGAAATTTTTGTCGGGGCTGATGTAATTGCAGAATGTTTCGACACGGCCCAGGCCAAACAAATGATTGTCGAGACAGTGTTGACTAAAATGGACAAACCGATAGTCGTTTCTGTCAGTGGTTTAGCTGGCTATGGCAATAGCAATGCAATACAGAGCCGGCGCATATCAGATCGGCTTATACTGGTAGGTGATGGCGTAAGCTCGACCGAATCAGGTCAGGTTCTTATGGCTGCGCGAGTGGGTATTGCAGCATGTCACCAAGCAAATGCAATTGTCGAAGTAATAGTTGATGAAATCCAAGCGTGAGTTTTAAAAATGGAAGTGCTAAAAATAAACGGGATTGAGAAACAGTTTCCTGCCGGGCAACTGCCTTCAACGGTAGCTGAGTTGTTAGAGCAGTTGGACATTAAGCCAGCGACGGTGGTGGCTGAAATTGACGGCCAGATTATTGAACGCAAAAAGTTTGCGGAAACAAAGCTTCGCAACGGCCAAAGCATTGAATTGGTCCGATTCGTTGGAGGAGGCTGATTATATGGATAAGTTAGTCATCGCAGGAAGAGAATTTAACTCCCGCCTGTTTATAGGCACAGGTAAGTTTGCGTCACGTGAGCTTATGGCTGAGGCCTTGGAAAAGTCGGGCACGGAAATTGTTACCGTTGCGCTTCGCAGGGTAGATATCGAAAACAAAAACGATGATATGCTCAGTGCAATTGACCGTAGTAAATATCTGCTGCTTCCAAATACCTCTGGTGCCCGGGATGCTGAAGAGGCGGTACGTCTTGCAAAACTGGCACGGGCGGCAACGGGCATCAACTGGGTGAAACTGGAGGTTACACCGGACCCATACTATCTGCTGCCAGACCCTGTAGAGACACTGAAAGCAGCCGAGATTCTGGTTAAAGATGGATTTGTTGTTTTGCCATATATCAATGCAGACTCGGTTTTGGCAAAAAAACTTGAAGATGTAGGGACTGCAACTGTGATGCCGCTTGCAAGCCCTATCGGCTCAAACCAAGGGCTGAAGATGCGGACGACATTAGAGATTATAATTGAGCAGGCCAATGTCCCGGTGGTAGTGGATGCGGGGCTGGGGCTTCCATCACACGCGGCAGATGCAATGGAGATGGGTGCAGATGCGGTTTTGGTCAATACAGCCATTGCGACGGCGGTTGAACCCGGCCAGATGGCGACGGCGTTCAAGCTGGCAGTTGAGGCTGGGCGAATGGCCTATGAATCCGGCCCGCGTGCTGCCAGCAAAAGAGCAAGTGCTTCCAGCCCGCTGACGGGTTTTTTGAGAGATAAATAAACATGTTAAGCACGGAGAAATACACTGGCCGTGATATAAAAACGATACTGGCCGAAAGAGGCCTCGACGGTGACGGTGAACTTTGGCAGAAGCGGCTGGAGAAAATCAGCACAGGTGATGTTGAAAAAGCCTTATCTGAACCGGCAGGCACGTACGGTGTTGAAAAACTCCTGGCCCTTGTTTCGCCGGCTGCCGAAAACTACCTTGAGGAAATGGCGCAACTTTCGCACCAGCTTACCATTCAAAGATTTGGCAGGACAATCAGGCTCTATGCCCCGCTGTACCTATCCAATTATTGCACAAACAGCTGCCGATACTGCGGCTTCAATAGAGAAAACAAATTTGAGCGGACAAGACTAACCATTCAGCAGGCTGTTAGAGAAGGGGATATTATTGCTTTCGAGGGCTTCAGGGACATACTACTTGTCAGCAGCGAGGATAAAAAGTTCGTTACCATCGATTATCTTGCCGAACTTGCGAGAAACCTAAGGGACAAATTTAGCTTTATCTCAATCGAAGTGTACCCGATAAGAAGTGCAGAATACGCTAAACTCTTTGAGGCGGGTATTGAGGGGGTTACGCTCTATCAGGAAACATACAACCGGCAGGCTTACGCATATTATCATCCCTCGGGTCCAAAGTCCAGTTATGAAAACAGACTTGATGCTCCGGACCGTATTGCTGCTGCTGGTATGCGTGAGATTGGATTGGGAGTTCTTTTAGGTCTGACGGATTGGCGGGTTGAGACACTTGCCCTTGCCGAACACGCTCACTATCTAATCAAGCGCTACTGGCAATCTCATGTTTCATTTTCTTTTCCAAGGCTTCGACCAGCCTATGAGGTTGCTGGTTCACAGTTTGAGCATTTGCTTAGCGATAAGAACCTTGTCCAGATGATAACAGCACTTCGATTATGTTTTGCTGATGCCGGGCTGGTACTGTCAACTCGCGAGCGGGCCCAGTTGCGAGACCATTTGGTTAATCTTGGAATAACAAAGTTAAGTGCTGGCAGCAAGACCAATCCGGGTGGTTATTCGGGGCACAGCGGAGCGATTGAGCAATTTGAAGTTGATGATAATCGCAGCCCGGCGCAAGTTGCCACTATGATAAAAGAGGCCGGCCTCGAGCCGGTCTGGAAAGACTGGGACATCACTTTTGTCAAAGATTAGGAAGTCGTGCGAATATCCGGTTCAGCTCCCTTGGCACCGGTCTGGAGCCGAACAAAATCCTCAAAGTTGGCGTCTCCATCTCCACTAATGTCAGCACTTCATCGCAAATCGCTTATCGCTTATCGCTTATCGCTTATCTGTGTATTATAAAAAAGACGATTCGGTTACGAGAAGCTCCGAGCTCGGCGGTGGAAAACGTGATTCTTATGTGTTAAGGCATGACGCCGTCAAGCCAGTTTTCTGCAAATACAAATAGGTCATGAAAATTGACTGTATCATCGTTTTGCGTACTAATGTCGCAGATGGGATTCCAATTTACATCCTCTGAATCTTTAAGCCAGCTTAAAGCCAACACTGCGAAATCAGCCAGGTCCACGTCACCGTCAGGCTCAAAATCACCGGGAGCACTGAATAAATAAACGAGACTACCATCGCTATTGTGTGCAACAACATCAATAAACACCGTAGCGTCAACATCAGGCCCGAATATCTGAATTGAATCAATGGTAAAATCCACTGTGTCGATTAACCCGTCACCGTTAAACCAACCCTCCCATTGGCTATCATCTTGCAGATTCCACTCGTAAAGGTACCACTGGCCATCAGAAATCATCGCCTTGCGTACCCCACGGTCAGCGGTAACATTATTAGTATTATCAATCGCTAACGATATCTCGAGGCCTGCTGCGGTAGTCTTCGCCCAAAAACCGACAAATCCGGTAGTAGGTCTTATTATATTATTTGATCGCGATGCACTGGGACCGGAAACATGCCGGACAAACCAACCACCATTAGAAATTCCGTCATCAACGATGACAAGTCTCTGCGACCAATCGTCCTGAAAACTATCCGTATTAACCGCATCTGCGGTGGATAAAGAGGCATTTATGCCATATGTGCTGCCGGAGTAACTCAGGGATTTGTTAAAAGTTCCCTCGTAGCCGCCTTCGAAGTCAATGTAAATATAGCTGCGGGTAAAATTCGCCGGCAAAGGTACTGCAAAAACACCCAGATGACTGCCCACTGCCCGATTTTCAGAAGGACTGTTCAGAGCTATCGCACCACCGTCACCGTTGGAAAACCACATGTGAGTCGAACCGCCACCGTCCAGGTTCAGGCCGTTGTATGCCCCAAAGCGAATCAACCATTCCGCTGTTTCCCAGAGGGTAGCGCCGTTACTATAGCCCGGCTGACGACCGTCAATTGTGATTATGACCAGGTAGCGGTTGTCCTCGGTTAGCCCAATAGCCGTCCGTGGGTGGACGCTTGTTGTAGATGGGTCGCCATTATTTACACCATCAAACAGGAAAAATGGCCAGGCTTCAACAGCGGTCCATATCCCTGTTAAATCTGAACTGGGCGACGTTACTTCGAACCGCGCAATATTATCCTGTGTAACTAAAAATGACCTCCCACCGTAGGGTAAACTTTCTGCTGCGGAGACAATCTGACCTTCACAGATAGAAAGACCTATCAGGTCCGCGTTCCACTCGATATCCGAACCCGTATGGTAAAAGTGGGCATTTACAGCAGCTTGGACACCATATATCGTAATAAACTGACTTCCTGTTTGTCGATTCGTCTCGCCTGGAGTCGAGCCATTCGAAGGTGTCGTAAACAATGCGATATTGGGCTCGTAAAGGTCTATCTGCAGGGCGTTGACTTTCTGCAAGCGCGGTTCGGCTGCATCGGCCCCGCCCCGGGCATGTCGAACCCCTTTGAAAATCAGCTCCCATGGACCAACGGTAATCCCGCCCAGGGCCGAGCTTGAAATGGTCCAGACCAGCACGAAAGTGACCATAATGTTTTTAATCTGCATTTTCGATATACCGCAATTTCGTCCAGCCCGGCTTGAACTGGAATTTCCCATATACCTGATTTAATAACCCTCCTAAGACCTTCGATTTCATCATTATACCAAATCTATCCCAAATTTTCAACTGATTCCAAACCACCCTAACTGAATTTATTTTGCTGCGGAGCGCACGGCTGTGATACGTGCACTAATTCCAGCCAATAGATAGTAAGCGAACCCGGCATAATGCCCCTGAAAAATAACTTCCGATTCCTTCGGCAGGCAGTTACAATTAATTGACTTCATTGTTCATAGTTGATACTTCATAGACAACGAACTACGAACTCATAACCACGAACTAAAGTAAAATGAAGAGATTTGATATTATGAAGAACATCAGAAGGCTTAACTTAATGGTTTTTGTCTCCTTAGCGCTGGTGAATTTGCCGGGTTTCGGTTGTGCAAAAAGTGTCTTTGCAGCTGCGGGTATAAAAGTTTCTCTGATAGCGGACAAGGAGGTCGGCCCTGCCGTTCAACACGGACTGAAGAAAACGAAATTGACATTACAGGACAAAGGCGTACCTTTTGAAGAGGTTTCGACTGTAGAGAAAGCTCGTGGAGATATTCTGATTGTAGCCGGCCTGGCCGAAGGTTCAGGCGAAGCGGCAAAATTGCTCAACTCTTTGCGAATTACACCGCCACAGGGTGCAGAATCGCTGATGATTCAAAATACGAGGTGGCGGGGTAAGAAAGTATTACTGGTCAGCGGAGCTGATGACCGGGGTTTGATGTATGCGCTTCTGGATGTGGCAGATCGCATCGACTGGTCCACTGATAAAAATAACCCCTTGAAAGAGGTTCGCGAGACAAGAGAAAAACCGGCTGTGCCCGAACGCGCGCTTTCCATATACACGATGCAAAGAGAATACGTCGAAAGTTTTCTTTACGACAAAGCGTACTGGGCCCGTTACCTCGACACGCTGGCGGAAAACCGGTTCAACACGTTTGTGTTCATCCTTGGCTACAATCCTTCGACGCCGCACTCCCCGGCCTATCCGTATTTTTTCGACGTGGAAGGATATCCGGATGTTTACGTCGAAGGCCTCTCGAAAAAAGAGCAACAACGGAACCTCGACGCCCTGAACAGAATCATAAAGATGTCCCACGACCGTGGCCTGAACTTCACGCTCGGCATCTGGGACCACATCTCTCGCAGGCCCGAATACCATCATCCGGTCGGGGTAACGCAGCAAAACGCGGTCCCTTACACGAAGGCAGCGCTGGCGAAACTGCTGCGCCTTGTTCCCGACCTGGACGCCATCCAGTTCCGGATGCATTGGGAATCGGGCCTCTCGCGCGACGAGAAGGAATTGCTGGACTTCTGGGGCAGCGTCTTCCAGACCATCAAGAACAACGAGCGCCCGGTTCGGGTGGACATGCGTGCCAAAGGGCTGCCCGACGCGGTGATCGAAAAGGCGCGCGAGGTGGGCGTCGATTTTCGAGTCACCACCAAGTACTGGGCCGAACAGATGGGGCTACCGTTCCACCCGACTCACATTAACAGAAGAAATCAACTCGACCGCAGGCACGGCTACGCCGACCTCTTGTGCTATCCGCAAAGATACCGCATGCACTGGAAACTTTGGAACGCGGGCACGACGAAGCTCCTCCTCTGGGGCGACCCGGAATACGTGCGTCGCTTCGCCGCCAGCACGCATCTCTATGACGGCGACGGATTCGAGGTGAACGGACCATTGGCCACAAAAATGGGGGTCCATCCTTTAGCAGAGCCGTTCGACATCCTCAAATCGCCGTATCAGTACTACGATTGGGAGTTCGAGCGCTACTGGCATTTCTTCCAGGTTTTCGGCCGATTGGGATACAATCCCGATGCTCCTCCGGAGGTTTGGGAGAAGGAATTTGAAAGGCGATTTGGTAAAGAGGCGGCCCCTTATGTGCAGCGGGCGCTCCATCGCGCCAGCCAGGTGTTGCCGCGCACGATCGCCTACGCCATGTTCAACTTCCCGACGATGAGCGGATTCCCGGAGAAAGACCGGGGCGGAGAACTGGCAAAATACTCGAAGACGCGTCCGAGCGATATTCAAATCTTCCTCGGGATGGACGAAGCGGCGCAATATCATCTCGAGGGCGAGGAGTCGGCAAAAATCTGGCCGCGGGAGACCAGCCAATGGTTCGCGCGGGCATCGGCGGACATTCTCGACCTCACCACGCAGGCGGAAAAGCGTATCGGTAAGAACAAAAACAAGGAATTCAATTCCACCATTGTGGACCTGAAGATTCTGGCGAACCTGGCTCTGTACCATTCGCGAAGAATACCAGCGGGAGTCAGTTGGGCGTTGTTCGACCTCACGGGGGATGTTGCCGCGCTCAATGATGCGATATCTCACGAAACCAATGCTATCGATGCGTATGAGAAAATCGTCAAAGCAGCCGGCGACGTGTATGCAGACGATTTGATGATGGGCCGGAGCGAGCCGCCCCACTGGAGGGACGAGCTGGAATTGCTCAAAATAGACCTCGAAAAACTTCAGGTGCAAAGAAAAAAATATCAACCTGCAATCAAGGCCGACGGGCCGGTGATTGCACATGTTCCGGTTCGAAGGAGCGCACCTGGCGAAGACCTTGTCATAAGGGCAACGGTGAGTGGAGAAGCCCCTGTCAGCAGCGTTAGAGTCGGTTTCGGTAATGTTCAGCAAGGTTACCGTTATGTTAGTATGAAGCAAGTTGAGCCTTTTGTTTATAGCACGGTGATAGCCGGTTCGGAAGTAACCGAGGATTTAAATTATTTCATTGAGGTTGTTGACCAGACAGGCAAACGGGTGACTTATCCGAAAAATGGCAAGGCCAACCCCATTGCTGTAATGGTTACGAACGATAACGAACCTCCTGTTTTGACTCATACGCCGATAACCAATACCCCAGCTCATAACCCTCTGACAATCACTGCTGATGTGCGAGACCCATCCGGGGTCAAGTGGGTTCGTTTGCGGTATCGCGGTGTCACTCAGTTCCAGGATTACCAATCTGTGGAGATGCACCCCACGGGAAAGAAAAACGAGTATCAGGTCGTAATCCCACGCGAACAAATCGATCTCGTGACCGGATATTTTGCCTCGTCGCCCGGGGCAATCCTGCAGACGGCATCTGTCCAGCCGAAATGGGATTTTATGTACCTCTTTGAAGTGATGGACAATAAAGACAACGGCAAGATTTATCCGGATTTGGAAAGCCAGACTCCTTACGTAATTGTCAGGCTGCGGCGATAAGCTGTGGAAAGTGTGAGAAGATAACCAGCATTGCACAGCTAAGATAAGAATTGATTCCACAAGAAATTTTTTTTAGTTACTTTCGTTTCTGGCAAACCGGTATAAGGAGATAAACTAATGCTGAGTCGAAGAAAGTTTCTGGCTGCGGCTGGTGGTGTCGCGGCGGCTGGTTTCCTGGCCGAGCAACCTCGGGTGCTTCAGGCCATGCCCCAGGCGACCACGGAATTGGGCAAAGTGAAGGTCCGTGATGTAAAAACTGCTTCGGTGAAGATAAAATATGATGCGCACCTGGTAAAGGTGACCACCGACTCCGGCCTTTACGGTCTGGGCGAAGCCTACAACCGCGCAGGAATTATCAGTCACATCCACAGTATCAAGCGTCATATCATTGGCGAAGACCCCCTTCAGGTGGACTATCTCTATCACAAGATGACGGAGTCCGGCGTTGGGCAGGGCTCACGGTCGGGCTCGCTTACCGGTGCAATAGCGGGGATTGAATCTGCATTGTGGGACCTTGCCGGCAAGATCCTCAACGTCCCCGTCTACGTCTTGCTGGGCGGTAAGTTTCGCGACAAGGTGCTGATTTATCACGATACCGGTTCGCCGAATGTCGTCGACCCCAAGCCCTGGGTAGAAGAGGCGCAGCGCTCGCTGTCACTGGGCTTCAGGGCAATAAAGTTCGACCTTAACCGGTTTCGTGGTGAGAGATGGAACCGTACTCTCTCGTCGCAGGATATGAAAGCGTGGGTGAGGATACTGGAAGCGATTCGGTTGGAAATAGGTCCCGATTTTCCGCTGGGTGTTGACCTGCACTGGAAATACAACACCCGCGATGCGCTGCGGTTCATCCAGATGACCGAGCACCTCAACCTGTGGTTTATCGAAGACCCGATACCGCCGGATAATGCCGATGCTTTTGCGCGTCTTACCGCTGCCAGCAGGGTTCCCATTGCCACTGGCGAGAATCTGTACACCCGACAGAGTTTCCGTCCCTTCATTGAAAAGCAGGCCTGTGACATCATCCAGCCGGATGCCCAGAAATGTGGTGGTCTGTTGGAGATGAAGAAAATCGCCGACTGGGCCGACCTGTACTACATTAATATGCTCTGCCACAATATGTGCACCCCGGTTGGCACCATTGCCTCGGGACATGCCTGTCTGGCTATCCGCTCGTTCATAGCCCTCGAGTCTGACAGTGTGGAGCTGCCTCACTGGCAGGACATTATCCAGCACGATGGGCCAATTTACAAAGACGGATATCTGGAATTACCCAACAGGCCCGGACTGGGCGTGGAGCTGAACGAAGAGGTGTGCCAAAAGCACTTGGGAGAAAGCTCCGGATTCTTCGACTGAAAAACGAAAGAAGGCGAGCTATTATGAACAACAACCCAATATTTCGACCAGGAGGGCTAAGAGGTCACGCAGTATCTGGCCTGACTTTTTTTGTGGCCATTACTGTTTTCTCGGGAATGTTCAACATAGTTTTTGCCGACACTTATCACGCATGGGAGAAAGTAGATATCATCCTGCATGCGAAGGAATCGTATAAAAATCCCTATAAGGAGGTGGAAGTCTGGGTTGATCTCAAAGGGCCGGGATTCAACAAGCGATGCTTTGGATTCTGGGACGGTGGCAACACATTCCGTGTGCATGTTCTGGCCACTACTCCCGGAATGTGGACCTGGAGCAGCGGGTCCAGTCAACCCGACTCGGGGCTCAACGGCAAGACAGGCAAATTTATTGCTACGGCCTGGGATGAAACGGAAAAAAATGAAAATCCCTGCAGGCGGGGTATAATCAAGGCATCCGCAAACGGTCACACTTTTGAATACGCCGACGGGACACCCTTTTTTCTATTGGGCGACACGTGGTGGTCTGCTTCGACTTTTCGGTACAGATGGCGTGATGGCGATAAGGAACACCCTATTGGTCCGGATGCCGGCTTCAAGGATTATGTGAAATTTCGCAGGAAACAGGGATTCAATTGCATTGCCATGATAGCCGCATTTCCGAACTGGGCCAATGACGATAAGCCTCCACGGTTCAATATGCCCGATGGGACGCAACTGCGCGCAGCCTGGCCGCAGGCCGGAACAGATAGCGCCAAGGATATGACCGACGAGAATGGTAATCGCGCATTTCTTTTCCCAGGCAAGGTGCCCGGCCACGAAAGTTATTTCCCGGATGTTGACCGAGTCAATCCTGAGTATTTCCACAATCTTGATAAGAAGATTGACTACTTGAATGCTCATGGGAACATTGCTTTTATCGAAGTTGCCCGCCGCGACATCGGCCCGGCCTGGAAGAAGTATTATGACTGGCCGGAATCCTACGCCAGATATATTCAGTACATCTGGAGACGCTATCAGGCCAACATCTGCCTCTTCAGTCCTATCCATTTCGATTCTGATAGAAGTTTGGCGGCAGAGCATTGGAACCAGGCTGCCAACCAGGTAATTGAAAAGTATGGGCATCCGCCGTTTGGCACACTGGCCGGCTGCAACCCTGCCGGTTCATCACTTAAATATTTTGACCATAGAGATAAAGCAAAATGGCTCACCTTCCATCAAATAGGTAACCGCAGCCGTTATCACGACAGCTACGCCCTTTTGACGGAAATCTTCAACGCAACACCGGCTATGCCGGGCATCAATGGAGAGCCCTATTATGCTGGAATGCTTGGCGCAGCTGGCGGGTCGGAGACCTCGGCACTGCGTTGTCGCTCTTCAATGTATGGCAGCGCCTTATCCGGAGGACTGGGAGGCCACATCTACGGTGCGGGGGATAGGGCTCCAAATGGTGGAGCTATGTGGGCCGGTGAAGTCGAGGATGTTAAGAAAAACCATATTTGGGACGCTATAAAATGGCCCTCCGGAGAGCAAATGCGGCATTTACGAAGCTTTGTTTTGTCTGAGGGGCGCCGGTATCGAGATCTTGTTCCCCTTGTCAATCTGGTCTCGCCAAACAAATCGGGCGAAGCCAAAGGTTGGACCGGATGGGCTTATTGTTCGCGCACCGCAAACAAGGATTTCTTCCTTTTATACTTTGAGAAGGACTGCCTCCAGGCGACTTTGTCGGGTGCACAATCCAGCGGACAATATAAGGCGAGCTGGTTTGACCCGCGGGTTGGTGAGTGGTTCGACGCAGATGTTGAGATATTGATTGCCGATTCTGCAGGCAAAATTGCTTTACCAAATTTCCCGGACAACCCAACAAGGTCCAACACTGATTGGGGACTCAAGCTTAAGTTGATAAACTCTCAATGATCACAGGCCTGTGTGACCTTTAAATATTTCAGCTTATACCACTCACAAAAATCAAAGCCAAAGGTTTGACCAGCTGTGTAACCGCAGGGACGATTACCCCTCCCTCACGGTCGGGGCTCCGCTTGATGAAACGCACATATTTTCTGTGACCCCTATTAAAGCCAAGAGCTCTTCGGCTTTTAGTTTAGACTGCCTTGTGTTGTTTTGTTTGGCTGCCCAAGAATACGTTTTACAGGCAAAAGGGACGCTTTCATCAACCTATCCCAAACGGGTAATCGCGTACAATGAAACGTTTGCCAAATGTGCGCAAGACTGGTATAATCATCGAGTAAGATAAGCCGGTTTTACGAAAGTGAAAATCACCAGGTAGATATAGCGTTTAGTTTTCTTTTTCTATCCGCTATTCCTAATATGCTATAAGAAGGGAGCAAGAAGATGGGCAAAAAATGTTCTCGGATTTGGCCAACGGTAACGTTGCTTCTTGTCGTGGTGACATGGAGTATGCTCGCGGGGGTTTTGGCTTCTGCGGTTGCCGCTGAGTCTACGAGGGCGGAAATGTCCCGATTGTACGTCAAGAAGGATACATGGTCCCGGACACTGCTTAGCTCGCGAGAGAAATACGCTGCATGGTGGCGCGGGCAGCTTGGGCCTATTAAGCTCGGGCCCTGGTACGTAAGGACAAATGCCGGTAAGCAAAGGGACGATTTTGTACCGGGCGACAAGGTTGACTTTTCAGAGACTGATGCCAGCCAAGGGCACCTGTGGACCAAGCAACTCAATTTCTATGACGGTATTGTTCATCATGACCTCAGCGATAAGTCTGAACCGATCTCGTATCAATTGCGCACGCTCACCGTTGATAAACCTGCGAAGGTAACTGCCTGGCTGGGGGCGTTGAGCGGGCTGGAACTGTGGCTTAACGGCTCGAAGATTTTCTCCGAAACCCAGATGGGAAACGGCCTGTTTCCTGAGCCCGAGCAGGCAAAGGTGGAATTGAAACTTCAGAAAGGAGAAAACCAGCTTGTCTGTAAAACCACAGGCTCATCGCGCTGGGGTGGGTTTTACTTCTCCCTCGTGCCGTACAGCAAATTATCACCGAGTCCCGTGGACGTGCTTTTAGAGCAGATGGTGCGTGACTTTCCAATCGAAACAAGCCAAATGCAAACCGATGTGCTCAAGGAACTAATCGTAACCTGGTTTCGACATCCAAATGAGGTGGATTTAACGAAGTTGTTGGCCGAGTGTGCGGTTGAGGGGTTAGGAAACAACAATAAGACCCTGCAGGCCGAACTTAAGCAACTAATTGCCTCCGGCGTAGCTGAGAACGAAGAAAAATGCTTGGATTTGTATTCAAAATCGTGTCGGTTCCGCAAAGCGTGGGGTGACTTGGCAAACTTTAATTTCAGGGCGTTGAAGATGACGATTGAGGACCTGACCAAATCCTTTCCAGAAAAATATGCCAGGGGCACCGAATACCTCGAACGCGCAGAAGCTTATCAAAAGGCTCTGCCGCAGCTCCGAAAATCGCTAAAAGAAGGCAGTGAAGAGGCCATACGCCAGGTCGAAGCTATTGCCGCTTTTCAGCGTCAGGCTTTGCTTTCCAATCCGCTGCTTGACTTCGAAAAGTTGCTGTTGATAAAGCGTAGGCCTCATGGTGACCCACGTGTTTCCAGAGCACACAGAGGATTGGGTAATTATATGGGAATGCCGCAACAGGCGTCCTTTCAGTTGAACCGGATTCGCCAGACGTTTGGCTGGGAGAACGAAATCGCTGAACTATCCATGTCGAATCTGGAACAACTACCGAGAAGAATATACGCGCCGCCCATCCCGAGATTACTATCGGGAATAAACCTCCATTTTGATGCGGAAAAAATGCTTTTTGCCATGCCGGGAAGCCACAATCGCTGGCAGGTTTTTGAGATGGATGTTATTGGTCAAAACCTCCGGCAAGTCACTCCCGGCGACCAGCCTGACGTTGATAATTTCGACGCCTGTTATCTGCCGAACGGCAAAATTATTTTCATATCCACCGCTCCCTGCCAGGGGGTGCCGTGTAATCCATCTATCAAAGTTGCAATGAGCTATCTTATGGATGCTGACGGCCGAAATATTCAGCAGCTTACTTTCGAACAGGACCATAACTATTACCCGACGGTGATGAACGATGGCCGTGTTCTTTACCTGCGGTGGGAATATACCGATATACCGCACGTTTGGGGACGGTACCTTTTCACTATGAATCCTGACGGAACAGGCCAGAGGGCTTATTACGGCAGCGGAGCATACTGGCCAAACAGCATTTTCTTCGCTCGTCCCATTCCCAATCATCCGACCAAAGTAGTTGGCATTGCCTCGGGACACCACATCGGGCGTGAAGGTGAGCTGGTGCTCTTTGACCCGGCAGTTGGCCGCAAATCGACCGATGGCGTGGTCCAGCGCATCCCCGGTTACGGCGGGAAGGTTCAGCCCTTAGTACAGGACAAGCTGACCGAGGACAGTTGGCCTAAGTTCGTCCATCCATATCCATTGAGTGAAAAATATCTTATTGTTTCATGCAAACCCACGCCTGAGGACCTTTGGGGCATTTACCTTGTCGATGTTTTTGACAATATGCTTTTGCTTAAGGAGCTCGAAGGTTATGCGTTATTTGAACCCACTGCCCTTCGAAAAAGAAAGACGCCGCCTGTAATTCCTGAAATGACAAACCCTGAACGCCAGGACGCCCTTATGTATGTAGTTGATGTCTATGCAGGTCCCGGCTTAAAAGACGTCCCTCGCGGTTCTGTCAAGAAGCTGCGCCTTTATACCTATCATTTTGCCTACGACAAGACTGTGGGGATTACCAACCGGGTCGGAACAAACGGTCCATGGGAGCCCAAGCGTATCCTCGGCACCGTGCCAGTGGCTGAAGACGGTTCGGCGTTTTTCCGTGTGCCTGCTAAAACTCCTATTTCCATTCAACCTCTCGACGCTGAGGGCAAAGCCTTGCAGCTTATGCGGAGCTGGGCGACGGCAATGCCCGGCGAGATAGTCTCCTGTAATGGCTGCCATGAGAACCAGAGCTCGGCCGCACTAAATCGCAGAACGATTGCTATTAAGAGCAAGCCCCAGGAAATCCAGCCATGGCGCGGGCCTGTACGCGGTTTTTCATTCAAGCGGGAAGTCCAGCCAGTCCTGGACAAGTATTGCGTGGCCTGCCACGACGGCAGTAAGAAAAGTATCGCCAAAGAACTCCCTGACCTGCGGGCAGAACAGGGCCGGCTCGTAGTATTCAAGCGAAACACGCCGCCTGTAACAACTATCAGCGGAGTTTCGAAAAAAGAACTTTTGAAGAAATACGCAGGTGTTTTTGAGCCGTCTTTCATCACACTTCGAAGCTTCGTACGAGTCGGTGGGCTTGAAAGTGACTTGCGTCAGCAGGCCCCTGGTGAGTTCTATACCGACACAAGTGAGCTGGTCCAGATGCTGCAAAAAAGCCACCACGGAGTTAAACTGGACTCTGAGGCCTGGGACCGCATAATCACCTGGATTGATTTGAACGCCCCTTGCCATGGTACGTGGCGCGAGACCGCAGGCATGGAGAGAATTGAACAGGACTATGGCCGCCGCCGCCAGTTACGCAGTCTGTACGATGGCATAGATGAAGACCCTGAGTCCTACCCGGAAATGCCGGTAGCGTCTATTAAACCGATTAAACCTGAGTGCGTGCCGAAAGTTGAGGTGGAGGTTCCACATCTTGCAAGCTGGCCTTTTGACACTGTCGAGGCGAAACGCCGTCAACAGCAGGCTAATATCGGCAGTCGCAAAATTGACCTGGGTAACGGTATTCAGATGGAATTCGTTTTTATACCCGCCGGTGATTTTGTGATGGGCGAGTTAGCAGGTTTTAGGGATGAGCAGCCGCTTGCTCACGTGAAGTTTGAAAAACCGTTCTGGATAGGCACGTTCGAAGTAACCAACGAACAATACGCCTGCTTTGACCCCTTCCACGACAGCCGCTACGAACATGCGGGCTCTATGATTTTCAGCGAATATGACCTCGGTCCTCTCTTAAACCAGCCCAAACAGCCGGTTGTGCGAATCTCCTGGCGCCAAGCCCAGCAATTTTGTGAATGGCTGTCAAAGAAAACCGGGTACAAAATCTCGCTTCCGACTGAGGCACAGTGGGAATATACCTGTCGAGCAGGAACGAGCAGCCCGTTTTTCTACGGTGATCAAGATACGGATTTTTCTACCTTTGCTAATATGGCTGATGTTTCTATTAGGCAATTGGCCCACTGGGGCAGGCACGACGTTCCTGACCTGATTCCCCGTGACGGGCGTTTCGATGACGGCATGCTGGTAACTGCTGAGGTGGGCAGTTACAAACCTAATCCGTGGGGACTGCATGACATGCACGGCAATGTCTGGGAGTGGACACGTTCTGAATATAAGCCGTATCCTTATAAAGCTGACGATGGACGAAATGATATTACCGGTACAGGCAAAAAGGCGGTTCGTGGCGGGTCGTGGTACGACCGCCCAAAGAGGTGCCGTTCGGCTTTTCGGCTGAGCTACCCGGCGTGGCAGAAAGTTTATAACGTGGGATTTCGAATAAGCATAGAAGTAGATGATAAGGTGCTATTAGCTGCTGAAAGATGAAAAAAACACTAACAACAGTACGGACCGATACAAGGACCAGGGCTTATTATGTTATCGCAGCTTTAGTGTTGTCATTAGTTGCTTCCGGCTGTGGCAAACGCCAAGACAAAGATAAGAACAATCAAGTGACCGTTGAAGATAAAAGCAGCAGGCAGGCTCTTGAGACTTCGGTATTAGATTCATATCCTTCGCTGCAAAAGCCCGAGACGCATGCCAGCGATTGCCGGCCAATTCAGCGTTTTGTTGCAAATTCGCCCTTTGATGTTGAGTATGCCTCACCCATATCAAAAGAAGGCAAATTGCTTTGGGCCAGGTCCTGTCTGTGGGAAAAAGCACCCGATTTTGTAGTGGAAAAATGGCTCACCGAAAAACCGGATATTGAGGGAAAATATGTTCTTCTCGAATTCTGGGGTACGTGGTGCAGCCAGTGCAAAAGGGCGGTCCCGAAACTGAACGACTTCCATAAAAAGTTTGGCAACGAAATGGTAATTATTGGAATATCAGACGAGACCGAGCAGATTGTGCGAAATTTTATTGAACCGAAGATCGAGTACTACATCGCCATCGACACCCAGGCGCGAATGAAAAATGAGTTGGCAGTCTTCGGAATTCCTCATGTGATAATTATTGAACCCGGTGGATATGTGGTCTGGGAAGGCTTTCCGTTTCTGAACGGCTATGAACTGACCGAGGAGGTCGTTGAAAAAATTCTTAATGTCGGAACAAAACAACACGTTGGAAATTCAACCAGCCGGCCCCGCCCTTCTGGAAGGGCGCCGGGCCGGCAGACAACCATCAACAGCCACTTTTATACCTCAAAAATTAAACTTTGTTCCGGTCGGAAGAGCAGGTGAACTCACTTGACGAATTTTTATTTTTGATTTCTTTTTAAGGATAACAAATGAAAAATCATATCAGAAATACAAATTTGCTTTTCAGGTGGTTATGCGTTTTCGCTGCGATTGCGGGAAATGTCAGTGCTGGCCAGACCGATTACCTCTCACCATTGACGGTAGTGGCTGACCCCTGCGAAGGCAGGGGCAAGACTCTATATATTGCTGAGTACACAGCTAACAAGGTGGCGGTATTCGACATTGCCGGCAGAAAGGTGAAAAAGACATATTCGCTGCCGGTTCCGCCCAGCGGGCTGGCTATTTCACCAAATGGCTCGCAGTTGTATGTAACCGGTGCTTCGCCGATGGGTAAAATATATGTTATCGATTTGAGCAAGAAAAAAATCATATACGACATAAATGTAGGTCACACACCCACGTCACCGGTCATTAGTCCGGATGGTAAGACGTTATATGTTTGTAATCAATTCAACAACAATATCTCGCTAATCAATCTGCAAGCGAGGAAAGAAATAGCCACTATTCAGGTCTCGCGCGAACCGGTCGACGCTGCTATTACGCTGGATGGAAAGTTTTTGCTTGTTGCTAACCTGCTGCCCGCTGGAGCAGCGGATGGAGATTATACGGCAGCGGTAGTTTCCATCATAGACACAGCTTCAAAGAAGGTGGTAAAGGATATCAAGCTTCTCAATGGTGCAACAGATGTCCGGGGTATCTGTCTGTCAACCGACGGTAAATACGCATATGCCACTCACATTCTCGCCCGTTACCAATTACCCACAACCCAGCTTGAACGGGGCTGGATGAATACCAACGCTTTGAGCATCATTGATATAGCAAAACAAAAACTCTTCAATACTGTCCTTCTCGATGATGTCGACCTCGGCGCAGCCAACCCATGGGCTGTTGCCTGCACAACTGACGGAAAATATATCTGCATTACCCACGCCAGCACACATGAGATAAGTGTCATCGACCGGGCCGCCCTCCACAGAAAACTCAAGAAGGTTGCGGCAGGTGAGAAAGTATCTGAAATTTCATTGTCACAAGAAGATGTTCCAAACGACCTTTCTTTTTTGGTGGGATTACGACGCAGGCTCAAACTCGCCGGCAATGGTCCTCGTGGCCTGGCCATAATCGGAACAAAAGTCTATGCCGCCGAATACTTCACCGATAGCATCAGCGAGGTCGATATTGACCCTGAGGTTGAGCCCAAAGCCACAATGTTACCCCTGGGACAAAAGGGGCCGATGAGTACGGTTCGCAGGGGCGAGATGTTATTTAACGACGCCTCTCTGTGCTTTCAGAAGTGGCAAAGCTGTGCAAGCTGTCATCCGGGCGGGGCGCGGGCAGATGCCTTGAACTGGGACCTCCTCAACGACGGTATCGGCAACCCGAAGAACGCTAAAAGCCTTCTGTTGTCTCACAAGACACCCCCGGCGATGAGCACGGGCGTGCGCGATAGTGGCGAGACAGCCGTGAGGGCGGGAATCAAATTTATACAGTTCGCCGTTCGTCCGGAAGCTGACGCGGTCGCAATTGATGAGTACCTAAAGTCGCTCAAACCGGTTCAGAGTCCATATTTGATAAAGAAATGGCCAGGTAATAAGCCCCGGCTGAGCAAAGCAGCCGAGCGAGGAAGGGAAATATTTGAAGAAGCTCAGTGCGCATCGTGTCACTCCGGCTCTTTGTACACCGACCTAAAAAAATACGATGTGGGCACAGGCAAAGACTCGGAAAAGGATTCAAAATTCGATACGCCGACGTTAGTCGAGGTTTGGCGGACGTCGCCGTATCTGTACGACGGTAGAGCTAAGACTATCAAAGAAGTCCTCACCGACTATAACTCTGGCGATAAGCACGGTTTTACATCGGAACTGACCGATAAGCAAATCAGCGATTTGGCTGAATATATTCTTTCCTTGTAGGAAATCGGTCACAAAATTTACCAGAAAGGAAATAGATAAATTGAATCAGAGAAATGGCATACCTGCTGAAATAACTAAGATTACTTCAGATACCCTTGATGTTGTCACGGTATCCGGACCCTGTTATAAGAAGTTCTACATAACCGCCAATCCCGGCAGGGACCAGGAGCACTACTCGATGTTTGAGAACTTGGTTTCGTTCGTCCGGGCTCAAAACGCAGCGATTGTAAAACAACAGGTTTTTGGAGCCTGTCAACTTCACACTGAAGGTATGCGCGCATTGAAAAAAGTGAGCGGCAAAATCAATTGGCCGGTAACCTGGATACAGGGGGATTGTTGTCCCGGGGGAAATTTGAGAGGCACTCAGGCATATGCGATTTCCGGCACTTCGCTTGAGCCGGTACTACTGCACGGACAGATTGTCGGACATGTGTTTGAAGATAACGATGCAAGGTATTGTCTGCTTGGCGACATACGGCCAAATGATACCTCTGACTCAAAGCCTGAACAAGCCAGAGCGGCATTTGAGAAAATCAAAGCTGCCTTGCAAGTTGCCGAAATGCACTTTTCCAATGTCGTTCGCACCTGGTTTTATTTACACGAACTTCTGACCTGGTATGACGAATTTAACGAAGTACGAACCAATTTTTTTGCCGAACAAGGTGTCTTTGAAGACTTGGTCCCGGCAAGTACTGGAATCGGCGTAGCCAATACAGCTGGTGCCGCACTTGTTGCTGACGTTTTTGCCATAATGCCGAAAAATACTAAGGTCAGCGTTCGCGAAGTCCCGTCACCTCTTCAGTGTTCAGCCGCTGACTACAAAAGTTCCTTCAGCCGAGCGGTTGAAGTTGTATTGCCCGACCATCACAGACTGTATATATCCGGCACCGCAAGTATCGACCCTGACGGCAAAACGGTTCATATCGGAAATGTACAAAAGCAAATTGCTCTTACCATGGAAGTGGCCCAGGCCATTCTACAATCCCGTAAGATGGGATGGGAAGATACCAACAGAGGCGTCGCCTATTTTAAAGACATGAGAGATGCACCTCTACTGGATAGATACCGCAAAGACAATCATATCCCCCCTTTACCCATTGTCGTATCAGACGCTGAGATTTGTCGCGATGACTTACTGTTCGAAATAGAGTTAGATGCTATCAAGACGGTTTAGTATTAACAGTGAGATAGCGGCTGAATTTGTCTTCCTGTGGAGCGCACGGCTGCAATGCGTGGAGTGAACCTCTTTTTCTCAATACAACCCTACCCAAGTCGAGGATGGGAGGCTGTTAGTTATGGCCACCAGCGAATCTCGACTAACGAAACTCCGTACCTCGGCAGAGTGAAATTCAGTTCTACTTTTCCATTGCGAACGTCCTGAAACCGAGCTGGTTCCAGGAGTTCAAGTTCAGCCGCAGCTTGCAACTGGGCTAATATATCCGGCGTAGGTCTCTGCGGACTGTTCAGCCCAAGCCAGCGCGTGTAGGCATTGCTGTGAGCATCGTCGATCCGATAATGGACTACACGTGCCCGTCTTGCACCATTTTTGGGAGCTTTGATGGTCAACCTTACCGAGACAGGTGTGACCCTCACCATATCGTCATGATAGTTCCAAAGAAGCGTCTGTACAGTCTCCTCAGTGGCGGTGGCCAAGCCGTCAATATCCGGCTTGTCACGAACACCCCTCTCAAGAATGCTATCCAGTCCGACAGCACCGCTACTTGTCACAGGGACTCGTCTGCCTTGAAGCATCCCTAACATCTCAAAAGCGTTCAGCACAGGTTTGTGAATACCGTTGGTCGATAAGGTTCGAAACCCCTCGAAGTAATCTCTACCATCGAACATAAAAGCCCAGGTTAGAACACCCTGAAGATTTATGTCGTCCCGAGCTGCCAGTTCGAGGGTATGCTTCATCAATGCGACCTCATACGCGGCGTAGGCGCTTCCATTGCGGTACCGGTTGGCAGGCTCAACTCGCGCCGAGAGGGCTGCCCTGCCCTCCGGGTCGCATTCACCTATAATAACCGGGGTGTTGCGAAATTCCGGAAAACCGGCGATTATAGAAAATCCACCCTGAATAGTAGAAAGGTTCCTGCCCATGTCCATCTGCGGATGCCCATCGATGTATTTTGTTCTGCCCTTTGAATGAAATCCTATGTAGTCCAGACGCGTACCTTGCTTACCTGTAACAGCATTATTGCCCCGCAGACAATGTTCCAGGAATTGACGAAGAAATGGTGGCGCACCGGCGGTATGCGGCCCCCCGAGAAACGCTTCCGGCAGGATTTTGTGAAGTGCGTGCTCCGTATAGTCAAAGAGCTTACAATATTCCTCAAAGGTCCCCTGCCAGTATCTGATATTGGGCTCGTTCCACAGCTCCCACAACCACGTCTTCTCGACACCCTGATACCTTTGGGCACTATGGCGTGCCCACTGTCGTATCAGTTCTGCCCACTTCTCATAATCCTTTGGAGGGTAGTAGACTCCGTATCCTCTTTTCTCAAACGGGTCACTGCTTGTGTAAGGCTCTGGCTTGACAGAGAGGTCCTTTGGCATAAAGCCAATCTCTACTAATGGCCGGCAGCCGGCAGCAATAATTGCGTCCATAATCTCGTCCATAATCCGCCAATCGTACACGGGATTACCGGCAGAATCTTCGGTATAAATATTGGTGGCCCCCCACTTCAGCGACGGCTTACCATCGCCGGTGGCAAGCAAAAAATGCTGGCGTAGATACACCTGTTCGGGATTGATTCTTGCGAGCGCCGCCATCAGCTTTTTTGCATGGGGCGTTGTGGTATAATTACACTCATCATAGCCAAAATATTGCCAGACATGCCGCAATGGTTTGCCTGGACCAGTCGCATCGACAATAACCTCAACAAAATCACCGATTTCTGGCGCATCCGCTTTGGTCTGTTTTACCTCTTTCCCTGCTGGAGATTTTGCAGCAGCCCGATTATGGTTGCAGACGGCCAAAGTGAGGCACAAATTGAAAAAGACAAATATCACCAGGCATTTTCTTCTCATGGTCTGTCTGTTTTCTCTATTGGGCCAGGCCTCAACCAAGCGTCTTAAACCACCGGTTCCGCATCTTTCAGCAAATCCCGGATATTCGTAATTCCTACACCCGGACCGGTAGGAACCATAATAGCTCCGTCCCTGCTCTTCAAAGGTGGGTCAAACCAGTTGCTGTATTTCTCTGTGCCCTTCTTGTATTCCTGGTACAGGCCGATGTCTGGGGTGCAGGAGGCGAAATGCAGCATATAGACGAACCCAAAGCCGCCAGAAATGTGGACCGTAGTCGGCATCCCTGCGACGGCCGCCATCCGCGCTACACGCGTGCTACGGATAAGCCCACCATAGTAATGCAAGTCCGGCTGAACAATATCCACGCCTCGGTTATGGACCATCCAGCGGAACCGACGCTGACTGTATTCCTGCTCACCACCGGCAATAGGTATTCTCAAGGCATCGGCCACTCGCTTCGTATCTTCCAGGTGGTCGAAGGGGCAGGGCTCCTCGAAGTAAACCGCATTGATATCCTCCAACATCTTCCCGACTTCGATAGCTTTCGGCGGGTCATAGGAGCTGTTGGAGTCAGCGTGGATGGCAATATTGTCACCCAGCGCCTTCCGCGCCAGAGGGATTAGTTTCTCGGTCCGTCCGGGCATTGAATCTGCGTTCCTGCTCATACGCCCACCGACCCTGAACTTGACGGCCTTGGCGCCTGTTTCCTCGACCAATTTGATGAGATAGTCTGCCTCTTCCTCCGGCGTCGTGTCGCGCTGGCCGCTCGCTACGTAAAAGGCAACTTCACGCCGGACCACACCGCCAAGCAGTTGGCCGATGGATTTGCCTGCTATCCTACCCATCATGTCCAACAGGGCAAACTCCACCCAGGCTGTGGGGCACCAAAGTGCCAAACCCTGCAATTTGTAATTACTCTTGTATCTGTACAGTTCGAACAGGTGCGATTCGAGGTCCCGAGCGTCTTTTCCAATGAAGTAGGGAATAACTCGCTGGTTCAGTATCGGATACAGATACTCTGCCCTGGAATTGGTCACGGCAATACCCTCTGCGCCATCTTTGGACCTGACGCGCACGAAGTACTCCCGTCCTTTCCGCAGCAATTCAATAGACTCAATCAGCACCGGTGAGTCGATGCCCTCCAGCCGCAGAATAGGCGCAGCGGCGGCTTCTTCGAGTTTCTCCAAAGTGACCCGGGATTTATCTGTAGCGCATTGCGACTTGCCCAAAGTCGATTCGCAGCCCTGCAAAATTGACAACGCAGCTGTGCCAGCTGTCAATTCAAGAAAGTGGCGACGGTTCAAGTCCATAAGAAACCTCCAGTTCATCTAATACATACGTTTTCCTGTTATTGGTCTCCAACCTATGGAAACCACTGAAATCCATAGTCGCGCCGGGCTCACAGGAATGATAATCAAAGCTCAAATAAATAATTTCCGCAAGCCTTGCTCTATCAAATTACATTTTGAACGCACCCACTCAATTTGGGAAATCCGCGCTAAGAATTTTTACTACCGTTAGCGTTTTTTTATCTCATCATATATAGTCTCGATTAACCTGGCCTCAGTTTCTTCAAATTCACTTTTTATCTCTTCTATACTCCTTTTCTCTTCAATTAAGGCTTTAACCTTTTCCTGCCGCTTTTTCATCTGGTCAATTTGGTTCCTTATCACCTGCCGGTCTGTCATTTCACTATGACCACTGCAAAATTTTTCGGCATCTATTGTTTGAAGCATTTTCGTGAGCGTCTTAACGTGCTCGAAAGAATTACCACCTTTATAAGAATGGATAAGTTGAGGTCTTGTTAAAAAAATTTGGTCTCCGACAAAAGCTGTCTTCTCTTCAGGAAAATAAATGACAATATCTCCAGTGGTATGACCAACACCGAAATACCATAACTCTACCTTCTTCGGGCCCGGATAAACATCCATTTTATCTCTAAATACCAATGAGGGGACAAAAGGTGATAATTCAGGCTTGTTCCATTCCGATGGAGTGCCATCTCTCCTCGGATGAAAAAACTCCTTCCGGCAATTTTCATGAGCTATAAAGATTACGTTTTCAGGAAAATATTGATTTCCCATCACATGGTCGCCATCACTGTGCGTATTTACAAGATACTTTATTGGTTTGTCGGTAATCTGTCTAACCCCTTCGATTACCTGGTCTACCGACTTCTCATCCATTTTCGCATCAATCACGAGAACTCCATTATCACCGACGTATACTCCCCCTTGTGCGCCACGTCCGCCTAAAATTTCAAACAGTCTATCGGATATCTTCTTGAATTCAACGGGCTGAGTTTCTCTCCGCTGGCCAAAGGAATTTGGCACAAAAAAAAGAAAAAAAACCGGGATAACAATGAGTTTAATGTTCTTTTTCATTTTAGAACCTCCTTATAAACGTGGTAGAAAGTTTTTAACCAAGGTTAGCTGCTCTTGAGCTGATACCGCCTCGACAAATACGGTCAAAAGTAGCACCACCATTATCGGCGGCAAATTGATGACTCTCACAGATAACCTATGCGCAATTACATCTCGGGTTTTTCCAAAGCTGCTCACCCCACCTTGCATACTTTACTATATTATTCCGTCACTGAATTGGCGTCGCTTGTCTGCTCCGCTGCTTCGGGTTTCTCCTCATCGGCTATCAATTCTGAAAGTTCCTTTGTCAGATTCCTTCTCTTTACCTCGGCAATCTCATAAATCCAACCGCTGTGTCGGCTACAGAACTCCTCTGCCCTGTCGCGCGCAAGCAGCTTAGCTTCTTTCTTCTTCAACTCTTCTTCCGACTCAACAACCCCCGCATCTTTCATAACAGGCGTCTTGTCCGTAAATTCTGCTTCGCAGGTTACATACGTTTTACTATCCTTCTGAGCAATCCTCAGGGTATAAACAGTTGAATCTCTCAGTCTGCACACAAATTGCTTATCAAACGTCAATTCAGACGACTTTTTCTTAACATCATCGAACCTCAGATTTGTCAAAGCAGTGAAAACCTGCTCATAATCGTGGTCCTTTAACTTCTTACCCTCTGGAAGATTTTCCAGTAAAACACCATCACCATCTTTTTCCGCTGTGAGTGTGTAAACCTCATTTGGAGAGCTAACGGTAACTGCCTCGATATCTCCGCGATTTATCGAAATAAGTTCCTGGTCAATATAGTTCATTGCGCCGGCGTTAATCCAGGGGTGCTCTAACGTAACGTAAACCTTATCGCTCGAGGCCAGTCTGACGTATCTTCCGTCACCCTGTTCTTTAGCTCCGCCTATAACTACACCCGTGAGCAGGTTTGAATCGGGCTTGAGAAATTTAACAACACTTTGAGCATCTTCTTCGGTAACTCCAAGGTCCTTGTGATTTGCTTTATCATCGGTATAAAGTTCCACTGTCCGAATGTCCAGGCATAAGGTAATCAGTGCATTTATTTTGCCCGTATCAGCAGGATAATTGTCTTTGTTGGCAACCACTAAACGTCCCCCGCTGCGCTCCAGCGTTACTGCATTTTCACCCGTTCCTAAAACGATACTGCCTATATCAGCAGGGTCAAGGCCCTGGATAAGATAAACTTCCGTATCGCCCTCGGTCCTGGGCCTGTTGGAAATACGTGACTGAACCACAGCCCACATAACCATAAAAACCGCAACAATGCCCAATATCGCAAGCTTCCTGTCGCTCATAATAAAACTCCGCTTTTATTACTGAAATCCTAAATCCTACCCCGCTTCGCCATAGCTTCGCGGCGGCGAGATATCTAAATCCTGAACAAATCCAAATTACCAAAATCTAAATGACCAAAACATTTGTTTTGAAAATTTGAACATTTGAAAAATCGAATTTGTTTCGAATTTAGGATTTAGAATTTCGTGCTTTTCCTCAGGCATCACTTGCGTGACTGATATAATGCCTCTTTCTAACGCCTCGGCGGATACCTAATATTATCGCAATTACAAGTATAACCGCCGGCGCTGTGAGCATATTAAAATTACGAAGCATATTGCCCAGATGCTCCGTCCGTTCACGCCTTTTCAATTTTATGTCATTCAACTGACGCTGGGCCTGACGTATCTTCAACTCAAGCTCCTTCTTCTTTTGCAGGATAGAGCTGCCAATCTCTTCTTTGCTTTCTTTTGCAGAAGTTACAATAGAATTTAACACACTCTGAAAGACCGTAATTTGGGCGTTGATGTTCGCCACTTCTTCGGCTGTTTCTTCTTCTGCCTGCCTCTCAATTGCATCAACAACATCGAACGGCCGCCTGAAATTGCCCCGCGACCTGATTGAAATCAAATCGCTCGACCCGCTCAAATCTTCGATTGTGTTCAGCATCAAAGCACCGTTATCTCCGATGACAAGCTTGCCGAAAAAAGAACTTTGATATGCCACCAAATCACTTATAAAATCAACATCCGAAAAGACCGCTACTACACAGTCCTCTGTCGCCTCTGTCAGGCCGGTAATCCGCTTTGTGGTTTGCTTCTCCTCATTTGGATCTTGTGCTTCGTCCGAAGACTCTTCCTCACTCGATTCAACATCAACCTCGATACCTTCGGGAAAACTGCTCGAAAATCTGCCCGTAACCAGATAACCCATCGACACCGGCTCAGTCCCCTTGACAAATTTGCTCATAAGTCTTGATGGGTCAAGAAACATTAGCTCGTCCGGACCCATAACTTGCCAGCTATTACCCTCGTTGGTCGTCATAAGAAGCGGCGTCCGCTCAATCCCAGCACCTTTTTTCCCCTCATCTGAATCCTCAACTTCCCTCAGCACACCGGCAAACAGAACTCTTACCTGGTTGAGTTCGGCTGTAATAACATTTTCGGTCTTGAAGCATTGGCGTGTTAGATTCAAAAAACCAATGATTTTCTCCGGCCTTCGGGTCGGGTTCATTGAAGCCGTCAGGGCCAGGGTCTTGTCGCCGGCAAATACCTTTGCCGGCATCTCCAGGCCCCAGGTTCGAAGAAGCTTGTTCAAGTTAGAACTCTGCGAAGGCATCACCCCCATTTGCATTGCCATTCGCCCCGGCTGGTCCGCAAAACAATGTGGGTCAACACAGACAATCGTCCTGCCGCCTTTGAGAACAAACTGGTCTATCGCGAACAACGTCTCCTCCGCCAGGTCTTTCGGATGGATAACCAGTAGAATATCAATATCCTTAATCTCATCGGTATCTGCGGGGATACGGGTGACTTGATATTTTTTCCGCAGCTGTTCGACAAAAGTCCAGGCCGACCTCGGCTGCTGACCCTGCATTCGCATCATTTGTGCCATATACCCGCTTATATCATCACCCATTACCGCCAGCGAGCTGAGGATACCTATCCTTGTCTTTTGACGCGTAATCGCATTATCTATCAAGTAGCTTATGTCATACTCAACAAAATTCTGACGGTCAGGCGAAAAAAAAGGGATAGACCTTTCCACGCCAAACTGTGTCTGAACCACCAGCCCGAAGAAAAAATTCTCCTCTTCAGTTATGGAAAACCTTCGCAGGCCGTACCTCAATGCCTGGGCCTCCTCTTCAGAGAAAGGCCTCGGGTCAATCACCTGCAAATCAACCATACCCTTGGCAGCCGCAGCGTATTCTTCCAGCAACGCTTTTACGAACTGGTAATAGTTATTGAAATACCGAATCGTGTCGGGCCCTTTCAACGCAGCCGTCTTTGCGTAATAGAGCTTGACCTTGATTGGCTGGTGAAGTTTGGCCAAAATTGACCTGGTACCGTCGGAGAGCGTGTAAAGCTTCTGGTCGGTGATATCAATCTTCCACGTTTTGCTGATGCTTTGGATGATGCTTATCGCACAGAAAGTAATCACCAAAACTAAGCTCGCACCGATAATTGCTCGTATAGTCCGACTCATTAGCAGCCCTTCCTCTCATCTAAAATAATAGTGCTCGCCGCAAGCCAGCCGCCAATTAACAACGCGAAGTAAGAAAGGTCCTTAAACTCCAGCACTCCTTTCTGGACCGACTCAAAGTGTGTCTGAAAACTCATATTCTCTATTGCTGAAACCAGCCCGGCAGGCAAAAACGTCGAGACGTAATTCAGCGTTGTCGGCATCCCGGCAAAAACAAGCACAGCACAGGCAACCACCGAAAGGACAAAACTTATCACCTGGTTCTTGCTGACTGCTGAAAAAAAGCCGCCGATAGCAAGAAATCCTCCGGCCATCAGCAAGCTTCCAAGGTAACCTGTGATTATCAAGCCGATATCGGGCTCACCAAGGTAACAGACCGTAATCACCATTGGGAAAGTCAGCACCAATGCGATGGCAAGGAAAAGCCAGGCCGCAAAGAACTTACCCAAAACCGCCTGCGTTACCGTAATCGGCAAAGTAAGCAGAAGCTCGATTGAGCCGACCTTGCGCTCTTCTGCCCACAGACGCATTGCCGTCGCAGGTACCATAAAAACAAACAGCAGAGGCAGATTCGCGAAAAACGCACGCATATCCGCCTGGCGCGCTTCAAAAAAACCCTGCCTGAATGTCATGTGTCCTGAAAAAAACAGGAAGATAACCAGAAATACATACGCCAGAGGCGTTGTAAAATAACTCTTAAACTCTCTCTTAAACACCGCCCAAAAGCTGTGCATCTTTGCACTCCTAAGCAAATTTCAAGCCGAGATTCCGGCCCGGAGAAAGTTAAGCAACCTTAGTCTGGGTAATCTTACGAAACACCTCATCCAGACTGCACTGGTAATCTTCTTTCAACTTCTCCGGCGTTGAATCCACCAGGATTCGCCCTTTCGAAATAATTATTGTCCTTGAGCACACCGCCTCAACTTCTTCGAGAATGTGGGTCGATATAATAATACATTTATCTTTTGCCATCTTATTGATAAGCCTTCTGACCTCATGCTTTTGGTTCGGGTCCAGGCCGTCGGTGGGTTCATCAAGAATAAGAACATCGGGGTCGTGGATTAGTGCTTGTGCCAGCCCTACACGTCGCTTATATCCTTTTGAAAGGGTCTCAATTGTCTGATGGTATACAGATTCAATCGAGCACATTGGAACTATCCGGTCAAGCGCCTGCCTGCGCTTCTTGCCTTCGATTCCTCTAACATCATAAATAAAGTTCAGAAATCCTCCTACCGTCATCTCGTTATATGCAGGCGCATTTTCCGCTAAGTAACCAAGTGACCGCCTTACTCCGATGGGGTTTTTCAGAATGTCTACCCCGCATACTGTAGCCGTTCCGCTGTCGGGTCTAAGAAAACACGCTAACATTCTCATTGCCGTGGTTTTGCCGGCGCCATTGGGCCCAATAAGGCCCAGAACCTGGCCCTTTTCAACATCAAATGAGATACCATCGACAGCGACAACAGGCCCGAAACTTCGCCGCAGTTCCTTTACACTTATCATACTTCTCTTGCCTAATCAAAATTACCAGTTACCAATCACCAATTACCATTTAACCAATCACCAATTCATTGGGATTATAGTAATTCTGCTCAATCGGTCAAGCCCCAAATATTGCCCGGCTAACAACAAGCCCGCCCTTGAGTAAAGCTCCCTGACCTCTGGTCGGGGCTTTTTAAGAATCCCAAAACGTAAGTTGGTCATATGAAAAACTATGCTTTTCTACCTCCTGATGCTTCCGGCACGGCGGAACACAACAAATTTACATACAACAACCTGACATTTTTGTTGACACCCGGCTCTCTAATAACATAATATCCTGCACAGCACGGGCTTCCATCTAAAAATGCACGATTTTTTAGAAACAGTGCCGAAACAGTCAGAACTTTTCTTGAAAGGAAGTAAATAATGGCAGCGAAAGAATTTTTCGAATTTGCTAAAAAGAACAATGCCAAAATGGTTGACCTGAAATTCACCGACCTGCTGGGCACCTGGCAGCACTGTTCATTCCCGGTTGAGACCTGGGACGAGAGTACGTTTGTCGACGGCGTCGGATTCGACGGCTCATCGATTCGCGGCTGGCAGGGAATACACGTCTCGGATATGCTCGCTGTGCCGGACCCCGATACTGTGGTTATTGACCCTTTCTTCAAAGAGCCGACTGTCAGCGTAATAGCCAATATCGTCGACCCCATTACTAAGGAAGACTACACCCGTGACCCGCGCCACGTCGTACGCAAAGGAGCTGCTTACCTGAAGGAAACAAAAATCGCCGATACCTGCTACATAGGGCCTGAACCCGAGTTCTTCATATTTGACGAGGTTCGCTACGAGCAAAATCAGCACACGGGAATGTATAGAATCGACTCGGTTGAAGGCGCCTGGAACACAGCGCGTTTTGAAGAGCCAAACCTCGGTTACAAGCCCAGCTTCAAAGGCGGCTACTTCCCCGTTAGCCCAACCGACACTTACCATGACCTGCGAGGTGAGATGGTGCTGGAAATGCAAAAGGTCGGAATAGTGGTCGATGCACATCACCACGAAGTCGCAACGGCAGGTCAAAGTGAAATCGATATGAAGTTTGACGAGCTGGTCAAGATGGCTGACAATTTTATGTGGTATAAATATATCGTTAAGAACGTGGCCAGACGTAACAGCAAGACCGTTACATTTATGCCAAAGCCGGTTTTTGAGGATAACGGCAGCGGTATGCACACCCATTTTTCACTCTGGAAAGGCGGAAAGCCCCTCTTTGCAGACAGCGGATACGCCGGGCTTAGCGAGATAGCTCTGTATTCAATCGGCGGCATTCTAAAGCACGCCCCGGCAATCTTGGCCTTTGCCGCTCCGACGACAAACTCTTACCGTCGTCTGGTGCCCGGCTTCGAAGCGCCAGTAAACCTGGTGATGTCAAAGCGAAACCGCTCGGCTGGAATACGCATCCCAATGTACTCGCCTAAGCCCGAAAGCAAACGCATCGAATTCCGTTGTCCCGACCCAACCTGCAATGGCTACCTGGCCTGGACAGCAATGCTTATGGCAGCCATAGACGGCATCCAGAACAAATTCGACCCGGGCGAGCCGCTGGACAGGGATATTTACGAGATGACACCGGAGGAGTTGAACAAGTATCCAAAGACACCCGGCTCGCTCGCAGAGGCCATTGATGCACTCGAAAAGGACCATAAGTTCCTGACCGCAGGTGATGTGTTCACCGATGACCTGGTCGAGACCTGGGTCAAATGGAAACGCCAGGAAGAGCTTGGCCCCTTGGCCCTTCGCCCGCATCCCTACGAGTTCCATCTGTATTACGACAGTTGATATCTTCTCGTTGACTTAGGACTTAAATTGTGGGGCTCTGTCTGGTTAACGGGTCCCCATCCCGCACCAAAACCCACTTTTTCAGGACTTATTCCTGATTCCTGCAAAAAAAAACTTATTTTATGGGACTTTTTTCTTGACGCCTGCCGTGGGGGGGGGGTAATTTGATAATTGAAAAGTGGTTTGCGAGCGGAAAATTATGGTTAATTCCATATCAAAAACCAGGTCATTTTCGAACAAGCCCTGCCATCCAAGAACAAAGTCGGCAAAGGCAAGCTCTATGCGCTTAGTTTCGCATTACTTAGGAGATTAG
>JAUWAY010000018.1 GCA_030601845.1 Phycisphaerae bacterium | reverse complement strand
CTGCTTCTCATTTTGCTCTTTTCTTCCTTCAAAATGCTCATCTATAAGAAGAGTAGGGTTGTTCTTCTTACGCCGCCTTTATATGGGCGCACAAAACAATCCTTTTCCATCCGTGTTTGGATTAAACCAACTTTGTGGGGGGAAAGCCCGAAATGAAGTCTCGAAGCCTTCTCACCGCTCCTCCTTGAAATCCAATGTGTGCGTAGGATACCAGATTGGGGCAAAAATGTCAAGTAAAAAGCCCTATAAAATGAAGATTTTTTGCAGGAATCCGAAATAAGCCCTCAAAGGCAAGTTTTAGGCAAATTCTGAGCCCGATTTGGGAGAGGAGGTCAGAAGTCAGAGGGCAGAAGACAGAAGTCAGGGGTCAGATTCAATTTATTATTTATGATTTACTATTGATTATTTGTAAAGACAGAGGACGGAAGGACAGAAGGCAGAAGATAGCATTTAGCGGATGGCGTATAGCGGATAGATACTAAATACTGATTGACGGGAATTGCGAAAAGAAAAAGCCGAATATCGAAATCCGAAAATGGTTCAATTCGGGGTTAAAAGAAAGTCGCCGTGTCGGCGACTGCTAAACGAAGGAGTACTGCTACCTGAAAAACGGCATTTACGAACCATGCCGAAATTTTTGTGAGGAGGGTGTTTTTTAGTTGAATCCGCCCAAGTAAACAGTGACAAACGAACTGAATTTTGATAGTATAGAGCTTATGGATGCCGTTCAAGCCAGTTTTACTAATCTGAATTGGAGAACCTTGATTCTCAGGCGGGGACACTGGTTGAGGTATGTCAAAGAAATGATAATCAGTTGCCAAATTCATGTTTTTGCTATTATTGTGGCTGAAATATCTTCACAATGAAGTTGGAAATCTTGAGTTTTCGAGACAGATTTGATATTCTATTAGAGAAGTGGCCCCGCGGCGTAGCTGAGCTAAGATATACAATGTTATATGGGAAATCTCAGATATATAGTTATGAATGACAAAAAAAACCTACATATTTTACCCTTGATTGCATTTTTCTTCGTACTCTATGCAGTACAAAATTGTTATTCATCTTCTGAGCAGAAAAGTTTTATCGCTAAATATTGGCAAGCCCTTAACAGAGGCTTTGATGTATCCTCTCTCGAATCTGACTTGAATTCTTATATTTGGCATACGCATGAAGACAAGCACAAAGAAAGTATAGAAGAAAAACTTTCACAACAACTTGATATACTTTTACAAAGTCAACCTGCTCGAGTTCTTGTAAATTCTGGGGGTAAAGAGAATGTGGTTCCAAATAGTAACTGGTCTTCAATGGGGGGTAGTGCAAGTCATACGGGCTTTACGAATCAAACAGGTCCTATGGCCGGCATTGAAGTTTGGCGATACCCGGTTGGGTGGGATTACAAACCTCAAGCTATAATATCTGATGATAAAGTTTACATCGCAACCGCTGCACTTGACACTTCTATGATTTGTTATGACCTCAATACAGGACAAAAACTCTGGTCAGCAAATAATCCTCACATTGGGTCAGGAAGACAAATACGAGCATTGGATGCTATAGAACTTTCTGACAAAGAAATCGCAGTTGTCAAAGGTACCTTCGATGGATGGATCTTGAATTACATAGTTATTTCCCGCGAAAACGGAGCCGTATTACGGCAAGTACCCGCCATTCCACAAGAGAAAAAATTTTCCCAACAAGAAAAATCTCCAAAACAGCTTGTTGCATTTAGAACTGAAATGGGAAGAAGTCTATTGGTAAAATCTCTGCTTAGCGGTCGCACTTGGTGGAAATTTCCAACCGGTTATCAAACCGATGAACCCAAAGTTACTTCCACTATGATTTTCTCACCTACCATGGAAGGAACTCTTTGGGCTTTCAATATTTATGGTAGCCAAAGAATTGCATGGAGCTATACAATTAAATCATCTTGGGGAGCAAAACCTACTGTAAGTAATAAAATTATTTATGCAGGTGCTAATGATGGCTGTGTCTACGGATTGGAAGCAGCAACTGGACGGTTCCTCTGGAAACAAAAGTTATCAAAACCCGATCAACGATCCAGAAAGTTATTTTCAGAAATTGCTATAACTGAAGATCGGTTATATGTTGGTTCTACGGATGGATTTTTGTACTGTTTGGATATTATGGGGGGAGGTCTAAAATGGAAACATAATTGTGGTGAATGGATTCGAGCCAAGCCCTATGTGTATGGAAAAATGGTTTTTGTTGCAACCCTGAATGGTGAGTTGATAGCAGTAAAAGACTGTGAAACAATCGGTAAAAGAGTCTGGGAAAAAAGAAACAGCGACTATCCAATATACTCCAATCTTGTAGGCGATATGGATACGATATTGGTATCTAATTCAAACTATGATATCACCGTCTATTCGCTGAAAGATGGGAGTCAAATATGGCAGCATTCCGTGATAAACTGCACAGAAGAAAACAACCAAAAGATTTATGCGGATTCTATGCCCACCATTGTGCAAACCCCCGTAATTGTTAGTAACAAAAAAGTAATTATTGCCGGAAAAGACCATTTTGTTGTGGCTATTAATGCGGAAACAGGTAAAAAAATTTGGCGATTTGAAACGTATGGTAAAGTTGCTGCTGCTACGACAGCCGGAAATGGCCAGGTCTTTATTGGCCAATATGGGGGTAATGATCAATTCTATGCGGTGGATGAAGAAACCGGCCAACCTGTATGGATAAAATCTAATATATCTGTCTGGGCATCTCCGGAGTATCAAGAAAACCAATTATTTGTTGGTGATATCCATGGTATGTTTTATTGTCTGAATCCCAATAATGGGGAAACATTGTGGCAAAGAAAATTTATGGATGGAATATATTCTGCACCTGCACTTGATGAAAATAGAGTTTATACTGGTTCATGGGATGGTCACTACTATGCATTAGATCGAAACACGGGGGAAGTCCTCTGGGCATATAGTCCACCCGGTAAGCCTTATCACATTGGCGGTCGACCCGATTCATCTACACCGGTATTGATTGACAACAAGGTGATAGTGCCAATACTAGGAGGGAGAATGGTAGCTTTGAATAAAGATAATGGTCATCAAATTTGGCAATGGCAGGCAAGACCATGGAGGATTTGTAACGTAACTGCTGCCACTAACGGTGACATTGTTTTTGTAAGTACTTTTGGGAATGCTTATGAAAGCCCTTATGGAGTGAGTCTTTTCGGACTTAATCTAAATACTGGGAAGGAATTGTGGCAGATCGCAGATTGTGGAGGATTAACCAGTCCGATTATCACGAGTCAGGGATACTTCTTTACAGGATCGTTAAACAGTCCTTTTATTCGTGCTTATCAACTTTCAGATCAAAAGAACGAATGTCCTACATGCCTCTGGCAATTCAAAACTGGTGGTGTAATGTATGAGTCTCTTCCAGCAATTTCCGGGAATATGGGGTATTTTCTTTCAAATGATGGATATATACACGCACTTCGATAAGACGTTTATAATATTCATGTTAATATTAAAAAAGTTGAAAAGTTTATTGAAATACTAATTTCCCGCTACTCCCCCATCAACTCATCTAAACCCGGATTTCCCAAGTAAACCGTGACAAAGAAACTGGATTTTGGTAGTATAGAGCTTATGGATGCCGTTCAAGCCAGTTTTACTAATCTGAATTGGAGAACCTAATGGGTGAGGCACGCAAATATGTCGTTCTTCTTGTGTTTATTGCGACGTGGTATGCTGAACCTGTCGGAAAGTCAGTGAAATTGAGATGCAATCTTGGTACTATAGTACTTGAAGTGTACAGGAGTGTTTCAGCGAAATGTATATGGGAGATCCCGGATTACGTCAGTTTTTGACTGAAGTAAAGGGGTATCGATGAAACGACGGACATTTCTCAAAGTATCGGTGATGAGCACGGCTGCCGCAGCATGTGGAAGCTACGCATCGAACCTGGCAAAGAACAAGCGCGACAAGCCAAACATTCTGCTGCTTTTCAGCGACCAACATCACGCCGGCGTTATGGGGTGTGCGGGCCATCCGTTCGTCAAGACGCCACACCTTGACCGGTTGGCGAGCGAAGGAGTTCTATTCTCCAGGGCGTATTGTCCGGATGGAATTTGCGTTCCGTCGCGCACTTCAATGTTTACCGGGTTGTACCCCAGAACAACGGGGGTGATTTACAATAGCGACGCTCCACCACATCCGGAGAGGCTTCATCCTCTCCATTCAGTACTTCGCGCGAACGGTTACATCACGGGCTGTTTCGGAAAAAGGCATTTTCCCCGCGGGCTGAACGAGAGGGATTGGGACGCCTCGTGCACGACCATCAATCCCACCCTCGATCCATCCGATGAGAATTACTGGGACTGGATCAAAGGGCGCGGACAGTACGATTCACACAATCGCGATTTCAAAGAATCGCACGAAGCCTCGCTGATGGCTCACATTTCTCGTACTGCCGCTGAGAACCGGACAACCGCTTACGCCGCAGATAAAAGCATTGACTTCCTTCGTAAGGCCAAACAGGAAGAGCGACCGTTTTTCTGCTGGTCTTCGTTTATCTACCCTCATCAGCCCTATACGCCACTGCAAGAGTGGGCTCGGCTTTACAATCTTGACAAAATCGCACTGCCGGGCAACATCAGTGAGCCTCTGGAGAATCTCCCGCAACGAATGCGCGAATGGCGCACTCGGACTAATCCTCCCTGGAATTGCGGCACGGCGGCAAAGGACCACGCAATCTATCGCAGGTACATTGCTTACTACTATGCACTCGTCAGCGAAGTGGATTATCATATCGGACGAGTACTCTCGGTACTGAGAGACTTGGGGCTTGCAGATAACACAGTCGTCATTTACTCATCCGATCACGGGGATTTTGTCGCCGGTCACGGCATGGTCGAGAAGTGCGCCGTGGGTCACAATGTTTACGAGGACACACTGCGTGTTCCGTTGATTTTCCATTGGCCCGGCGAGTTTGCAAGGGGCCGGACCTACGACGGGCTGGCGGAACTGACGGATCTGTATCCGACGTTGCTGGAGTTAACCGGGATTGACCGGCCCGGCGGTGGATACGATTTGCCCGGTCGTTCGCTGACGCCCGTTCTGACCGGTGGAAGTATTCCGCGGAAACCGTATGTCGTTTCGGAGAACTGGTCCCAGGTGACTGTAATCGGTGAGCGCTACAAACTGGGCAAATGGGTCACGCCGCCGTTGAAATACGCTGCATGGGACTGGGGCAGGACTCATCCGGGGATGTTGTTTGACCGCAAAAACGATCCGCTCGAAGTGAACAACCTGATTGAGCAACCGTATGAGAAGAATGTCCGGGAGAGCTTTGCCCGGTTCCTGGCTCAATGGGAAGCCGAGACTCCCGACGACGGCAAGAGTGATGTCATCAGGTCCTTCAAGAAGAAATGAAATGCCACCGAGTTCTAAATCTATGTCCCTGGCCGATGTATCTTCGCACCAGCGGGACCAGCTGGTAATTGAGCGGACGATAGAGATAACGGACTGAGCACAGTTGGATTACCTATTACGAGCAATTCAAGGTTAGAATCCGACACTATCACAATCCATATTGAATTTGGTTGTGTGGAATGTCCTTGGCGAGCAAATCGATGTCGCGGTTGCGGTGGCCGGTGTCTGTGCCGGGCTGGACTTTGATAATATCGCCATTGTTGGAATCGCCGATTGTGGCCTGGATTCCTGCTTTTGCAGGAATGACCCTCCGACGCCCTTTGGGCTTTCACCTTCGTAAAAACTACGGCGGACAAGATGGAGAGCAGGCAAACCCCGCCATCAAGATGGCAGGGCTAACCACTAAACAAATGATTCTATTTTTTCTTTACCATTCATATATGTGCGGAGGGATTGTTGGGTACAGGGCTATGGCTGATTTGGTATCTCTCTAACATTAAAAGGTAAAGAACCCTCTATCTTATTATCAATGGCCAGATCAATTCTATATTGCCCATATTTTTCAAACTTTAGTCTTTGAATATTTAGAACAATATTAGTAACTGTCGAATCCACATCATCTCCAATAATGCGTACATTCACATTACCATCCAACTTAGGGCCTATTGATTTACCATCTTCATCAATTATATTGATTCTTATTGGATGATTACCTTCTTCAATTCTTTCAAATCGTACTCTCATCGCGATAGCACAAGCCGGGTGCACAGTAGGCACTTTCTTAGCGTAAATATTATCAAACGCTCCCAAAATGTTTAATTTACCTTGCTGCTGTGTGGCGGCATCACATAATAAGAAAGCTTCAATGTTCATTTTTCCTTCCTTTCGCGAGTCACGATTCACGAGTTATTTCTTCTTTTCCGCCCATATATAGCCGAAGGACTTGTGGTATCGTTATTGAGCCATCGGCATTCTGGTAAAGCTCCAGAATCGGTATCAGTATTCTTGGGCTTGCAATTACGGTATTATTCAAAGTATGACAGAACAGGTTTTTCTTCGTCTTCGGGTCTTTATATCGAAGGTTCATTCGCCTTGCCTGGAATTCGTAGAGTTTACTTGCGCTGTGTGTTTCGCAGTAATTATTTCTTGATGGCATCCACGTTTCTATATCGAATTTTTTGGCCTGACCTCTTCCCAAATCGCCGGTGCAAACATTGACGACACGGTAGGGCAGCTCAAGCGCGCCCATTACCGCCTCAGCATTGGCCAAAATCTCATCGTGGAATTTATTACTTGCCTCGATGCTGTTTTCACAGATGACCACCTGCTCGACCTTGTCGAACTGATGGATTCTGTAAAGCCCGTACGTGTCCTTGCCGGCGGCACCGGCTTCGCGTCTAAAGCAGGTTGACAGGGCTACGTATTTTAGCGGCAGCTCTTCAGCCCTCAATATCTCACCGAAATGGTAAGCCGTCAGCGGCACCTCGGCGGTCCCAACAAGGTTAAGTAGGCCTTTTTCCGTAGTCAGCTCAAAATCTTGGTCTTTAAGATCGGGGGAAGATTCGGTTCCTGTATCGCCTCCAGGGACAACCTGATCTCCTTCCGTTCGGTATATCAAGTCCTCGGAGCTGGGAGAAAATGTCATTTTCTTACCCATAAGTTCTGGCTGGTCTTCTTCTGTTCTGTATGTTTGGTCCTCGGAGCCGGGGAAAAAGCCTGTGCCTTTCATTGCCTCATCCTTTACCAGCACAGGCACCGAGAACGGCACATACCCCTTGCCGACCATAAGATCCATAGCAAACCGCAAAACCGCCCAGTGCAATAGCGCCCCATCACCTTTTAAGATATAATTCCTTGTCCCTGCTAATTTCACGCCTCGTTTCATATCTATGATGCCAAGAGCAGTGCCTAACTGGATGTGGTCTTTCGGTTCAAAATCAAACTGTCGAACTTCGCCCTCTCTTCTTATCTCAACATTTTCCGTATCATCCTTGCCAATCGGGACATCATCGTCAGCCGGCTGAGGAACATACCGCATAAGCTTTTTAAAATCGCGTTCGTGGAGTTTGAATCTTACAGCGAGGTCACCCTCTTTTTGTTTTAACTTTGTCAGCTCTAGTAAAGCAAATTGTTTTTTCTCTGGCGCAAGTTTTGCGATGGACTTGCCAAGACGGTTTTTCTCCGTACTAATATCCTGTAACTGTTTTTTAGCTGACAACAGTTCAGTATCAACCTGAAGTAGCCTGTCAATATCCACTTCAAGGTGTTTGTCTTGAGCAGCTTTCTTAAACTTTTCTGGATTTTCACGTATTTGTCTAATATCTATCATAATTCGTATTGCGTATTGCGTCGTGCGTATTGCTTATAACCGGCGGTAAAACCGCTGGCTAAATACTACTCCCATCTTTTTACGATTACCACATTATTTTGTCCGCCGAATCCGAAGGATTCGTTCATCGCAACATCAACCTGCATTTTTCTCGGCTCATTCGGCACATAATCCAAATCGAGCTGCGGGTCGGGGTCGTTTAGATTCGTCGTCGGCGGTAAAATATTATCCCTTATTGCCAAGACACAGGTAATCAATTCCGCCGCACCTGCCGCACCAATTAAATGTCCAAACATACTCTTGACACTGCTGGCGGGAGTATTTTTCGCTTCTTCTTTGAAAACCGCTTTGATTGCTTTTGTCTCTATCGAGTCGTTCTCCATCGTGCTTGTGCCGTGGGTGTTTATGTAATCCACATCACCGTAGCTAATGCCCGCATCAACCAATGCCGCAGTCATTGACTGTATCGCACCTCTGCCTTCCTCGTGCATATCGGTAACTCTGAATGCATCGGAACTGCTGCCGTAGCCAATAACCTCAGCCAAGATTTCCACACCTCTTTTTCTTGCTGAGCTTAAAGATTCGAGAATTAGTATCGCCGCCCCTTCACCGAGAATAAAACCATCTCTGCTGGCTGAGAATGGCCTTGAGGCCGTCTCAGGACTATCGTTTCTCGTCGATAGGGCGGTAAGACGGTTAAAGCCCGTAAGACCTAACGGGTGTATCATCGAATGTGCACCGCCTGCAATCATCACGTCTGCATTGCCCCTGCGGATTATCATCATCGCTTCGCCGACCGCCTGAGTGCTCGCTGCACAGGCGGTAAGGCAGCTTCTTGTCGGCCCACGCGCGCCTGTAAGCATCGCAATATGAGCAGCCGGCATATTCGGCTCCTGTTCGAGCTCTCGCATCGGGTCCAACTTGCCAAACGCCACCTCCGCCCAACGCCCCCAATCCATTTCATTTTTACCCCTTTCCCACCCTTTAACGATGGCCTCAAAAAACACATCATTGTCAACAGAACCTTCGCCCGCCCCAAGATAAATCCCTAACCTGCTACGGTCTATCCCGTCAGTTGGCTCGTCGGTTTCGACATCAATCCCCGCCTGTCTGCAGGCCTGAACTGTTGCCCCGATGGCAAATCCGGAACCCCGGTTGCTGTGTTTGTGCAGTTTGGGTTTTTTCGTGTACTTTGCAAGGTCGTAATTTTTAACTTCGGCACTGAACGTCGACGGAAATGTCGAAGCGTCGAAAATGGTAGTTTTAGCCATCCCGCTTTTGCCCGCTAACATCGCTTGCCAAAGCGTTTCCACATCGTTTCCCAAAGGGCAGACAACGCCCATCCCCGTTATTACCACACGCTCAGCCATTTATTAGACCTTTGAGATACTCTTCTATATGCCTCATTTTGAATAATGAATATTCAACAAGGAATATCGAATGTCGAAGTAAAAAAGCTAAATTTCTCTACTCTTTCCGCGCTTGTTTTTTTCCACTGTTTTTACACTTACAACAAAATCTGAATCATCCCCAGCTTTAATTTGTCTGCGAGAGAGAGAAAAGATTTAACCCTTGTACCCTTTCGTAATGCTTCTGATTATTGGTAAGAAGGGTCAGATTGTAATGAAGGCAGGTAGAGGCAATCAAGAGGTCAAAGTCACTGACAATTTTTCCTTCTTTTCTCAGCTTGCCACGCTCTTTGCCAAAAACCTTGCATATCTCTTGTTCAATACCTAAGACAGTAACACCAGCCAAAAAGTCATTTAAGTCCCTTTCGTTGCCGGTTGGGTCCGTCGAATAGTAAATCCCTTCGTAAAGCTCGGCTAAAGAGATAACATTAATGGCCAGTCCTTCTTTACGTAAGGAGGAAAGCTTTTGAACGACCTTCTTCTGACCGTTCAAGTAGTGAATAACCCAGTCGGTATCAATAAGATAAGAAAGTTTCATAGCCTTGCTGCCTTTCTGGTGGATATGAGACGATCTGCGTAAATGTTCCTTATTAATTTATCAGCATCAACTGTTCCTTTCCACCCACCGGCTGACCTTTCAAAACCATTCTTTCCGCTGGAAGGTTTAGCAACTTCCATAATAGTGACGGTGATCTCCTCTCCTTCGTCAAGGTCAAGTTTTTCCAGAGGTTCAATCATGCCGTTAGAAAATTTTGCTTTAATTGTCCTACGCATGTCTAATTCTCCTTTGATTGCTAATTACAAGTCCCATAGACCTTTAATGAAAGCTCATTAACTATTTGCAGTTTAAAGAATTACGCAAGAGTTGTCAACTTCTAAGTTGTGCATTTTTGAGACACCAAACCTTTTCCTTCATCATTCGGAATTCCTTGTTCGATATTCTACATTCAATCCGCCCGTTTTAGTACTATCGCAGCTGTTTGTCCACCATAGGTATAGCTGCAGCACAGTGCGAAACGGATCTTTGCCTGTTGGGGCCGGTTTACAATGTTTAAATTGCACCCGTTGGCTTTCTCGTCGCAGTTTTTCGCAGCAGGTATTTTGCCCTCATTCATTGCACAAACAGCAGCGATAACATCAAGCGCCCCGCTCGCAGCGCCCGTGTTACTTAACATACTTTTAGTCGGCCAGACTTTCGTTTCTGTCGCTGCTTTGCCAAGAGCCACTTCGATCGCCCTTGCCTCCGCTAAATCATCGCTCGCTATTCCGGTGCCGTGCGGGATAATCAAATCTATATCTTTCGGCTCAACCTGCGCATCCGCCATAGCTTTTTCTATTGCTATCCGCAACCCATAGCCATCCGATTCGAGATGCTCGTAAGCCGGGTTTATATTATTGCTGTGTCCAAATCCGGCTATTTCAGCGTAAATCTTCGCACTCCGCCTCTCGGCATTCTCCCGGCTCTCCAGCACAACCACACCTGCCGCTTCGCCGAAAACCGAGCCCTTGGCGTCAGCGTCAAAAGGCCTGCACGCAGTCGTAGGGTCGTTGTTGTTTTCGCTTGTCGTTCTTTTCAGCAGGCACTGCCGAATCATAACTATCGGATTTACCTTTGCCTCAGCCCCACCAGCCAGAGCCTGCACTGCATCACCGCGAACAATAATCTGGCTCGCTTCACCTATCGCCAGATGCGCAGACGCTTCAGCACAGGTGATTGTGTTGCTCGGCCCTTCGATGTCGTGGATAATACCTATATGACAGGCAAGCATATTGGGCAGATATTTCAACAACCATAAAGGTGTCACCAGCTCAAGGCCGTCACTGCCCCACTTGCGAATATCAAACTTACCATCGGTAACGCTCTCCGCCACCGCAGGAGCCAGCTCGAGAAGATCACAGCTTATAAGACCTGCACCTAAATTAATTGACATACGCTCCGGATCAACGTTGACCTTTTCCGGGTCGATGCCTTTTGTAACAAGCCCGCTGCTTCTCAGTGCTTCGTCTGCCGCTATAATCGCCAGCTCGATGTCTCGCGACATCAGTTTAATGGCTTTGCGATAGCTCCTTGGGACATATTGTTGTATTTTGTAGTCCGGGACCTGGCCGGCCAATTTGCAGCTAAAACCGACCGGGTCAAATGCATCGATTTGCCCTATCCCGCACCGGCCGGCACATAGACCGGCCCACATATCATCAACGGTTAATCCAAGCGGACTTATCGCACCGAGACCGGTTATTACCACGCCAGATGAATTCATTAACCTTGCTCCGATTCCGGCGCACCGGAACTGGTGCCGTTCAAAACCACGCCTCGAAGAAGCGATTTAAATGTGTCGGTGAACACAAAGTTTTCCTCTGGAAATTCCTTACCCGCCAGATTCTGGTCTATATGGCTGAACATCAAATCTATCTCGGCAATTAACTTCCCGTCGCAGGTGATTTTACCGCTCGTACTTGCCGCTTCCGGAGCAATAGATTCGATTTTTGCTTCTATTTTTATCGTATCGCCGGGCTTTACGTAGTCGACAAACACAGCTTTTTTGACCTTTGCAAGGATAACCTTTTCATCAAAGTTTCTTGCTTCGCCGACAAGTATCCCCGATGTCTGGGCCATTGCTTCAATGCACAGGGTCTCCGGCATGACGGGAAAGCCGGGAAAATGGTCGTGCAGATGCTCTTCTGCAAGCGTTACATTTTTTACCGCAACAGCACGCTCGCCGCTGTGAAACTCAACAAATTTGTCTATCCAAATCCAGCGCATTTCAGCGGTTAGTCTTTAGTCACTATTCATCACTGCCCAATTTATTCTCAACGTAGTTTACAATCGTATTGACCGTGAAAAAATCACCTAATTTGTTAATATCCGGGTCCTTCTCAAATGCCGTAAAGTCTGTATACGGCATTTTGTTTTTCAATTCAGTCAGTCCTTTCTCCGTCAGTTTGCCGTTATTGACAAATTCAGGATTATTTAAGAGGTTCTCAGCCGGAAACAGTTCTTCTCGCGGAATCTTTATTCCGAACGCCTTCTCTAATCGAAACACTATGTCCAGAAAGTCAATGCTTTCAGCTCCCAAATCTCCCATCAAAGTCGCTTCAGCCGTAACCTCATCGTCATCGACTCCCAGCGCATCGACCAGTAAATCCCGAACCTCCTTGAATATCTCGTCCCGACTCATTGCCATAATCTTTTATCTCCGGTATCCTGTTAGTATTTCGTGGCTCGGGTCACGTGTCCCGGGTCACGGTTCACTATCGCAGCAGCTTCCACCGCTTTTTCATATTCTCGATTATCTCGGCATCTACCGCTGCCATCGTCGAATTTTTATCAGCTAAGTTAAAGTGTCTCAATCCAAATCTCGCTTCCACGATTTTCTCACCGCCTGAGATACCAAAGCCAATGAAGCTGCTGACGCTCTCTTCGATTGTTTTCGCCTGAACAGTATATTCTACCTGAGCACCTGGCGCAATAAAACTTTTATATTTTACATTTCTCGCCTGCTCAAGCAATATCATACTGTGGTCGAAATCCTCCGCCTCCCGCACCAGCCACGATGCCGATTCGATTAATCCCTCCAGCAGCAGCACGCCCGGCAGAACCGGAAATATCGGAAAATGGTCCGCTAAATATTCCTCAGCTAAAGAAACGTTCTTGACCGCTTTTATCTCTTTGCCGCTCTTCAGCGAAACAATCTTGTCAATTAGTATAAATCTCATAGTTTAGTGTTTAGTTCATAGTTCGTAGTTCGTAGAATAGCTGACTTTTATATTCTGACTTCTGATTTCTGTCTTCTGAATTCTGTTTTTTCTAAACGCTATATGCTATACGCCATGCGCTAATTTTGCAATTGTTTTTCCAGCCTTTTTTCGCTTTTTTAATACTTCCCGAATCTAACGCTTCTTAGTGTTGTAAAATCTCGCACGATCGGATATACTTTCAGCTATGAAAGTACGCAGCGCCAAAATCTCGGATGTCGAAGCCATTTATTCTCTGATTAATTTCTATGCCGAACGCGATAAGATGTTGTTTCGTTCAATGGCTGATATTTACGAGAACCTGCAATCCTTTACAGTCGCCGAACTGGACGGCAATGTGGCCGGCTGCTGCGCCCTGCAAATCATCTGGTCGGACCTGGCTGAAATAAAATCCCTGGCGGTTGACGAAGCAAACACAGAAAAGGGAATTGGGAAAATGCTGGTTACTGCTGCCGTCGAACAAGCACGTCAGCTCGGCCTGCCGCGAGTTTTCGCCCTTACATTAGACCCGGACTTTTTTGAAAAATTGGCCTTTAAGGTCATCGAGAAGGATACGCTGCCGATGAAGGTCTGGAGCGACTGTGCCAAATGCCCAAAACAAGACAATTGCGACGAAACAGCGGTTATAAAAGAAATCCGAAATTCGAAGCACGAAATACGAAACAAATACAAATGACCAAAATTCAAATGACCGAAACACCGAGTTTTGAAAATTTGGACATTTGGATTTCGATATTGTTTCGGATTTCGAAATTCGATATTCGAGTTTGTCGCTTTATCCGACTTGACGTCTCTGGAATAGCGCGACGGCCAATGCTAATATGGCCGTTGTATAGCACAAGGCATACGAAGCGCTTATCATAATGTATTTTAGTGGAACCTCACTGCCTTCGTAAATGGCGTCGCTTATCCAGAAAATCTGCAGATTCGGCACCAAAAACCTGCCTATTTTGGCCCACAAGTGCGTTTGGGCAAATCTGCCGAATGCGTAATCACTTATAAGCCCCAATAAAAAGACGCCGACACAGGCCGAAAGCGTTACCACGATATTAAATCTCGCCGAAAGTGCCACCGCCAGAGCCACAATTATGATTGCACCTAACAGCAGCAACACCGAGCCGTACACATCCAGTCCGTTTATTCCATTACCCTGCGGGTTAAACTGCCACTCTCGGTCGATAAAATACAAAAACACTATCCCCAACGTGCCGAATATACCGGTCAATACTATGGCCGTTGAAGAAAATTTCCAGTCATAAGCGTAGTTGAAAAAAGCAGTTAGCAAAAACGCCAGGCCTATGATAACTCCTGCTGCACCTAAAACCGTCCAGTCATGCGTATCATTTACTGTTTCAAGAACACCGTGCCTGATAGCCATCAGTAGCGCAATAGTGCAGATATAATGTGCCAGTACCACCGCGCCGGTTACCCCCAAAAATTTCGCAACAATAAATATCGGACGTTGCACCGGCTTGCTCAGGATGGTCTCTATAGTCTTATTCTCAATCTCTTCGGCCACAGCACCAGAAGCAGAAAATATTGCTATGAACAAGCTGGTCAAAAACAGCGTAGATAATCCTATCTCACGCAAGAGTTTGTTGTCGTCGCTCATCGTGTACATCGTAATCGACGGACTCATAAAGAATAAAAACAGAGCCGCGACAATTATGACAGAATAAACCGGCTGTCTTAGTGTCTCGATGAAAGTGTTTTTTGCGATTGTAAATAGCTTATGCATTGTTCATTGCCTGTTTTTAGCCGGCTCTGCGGCCAGATGCCGGTCTGCTATGGCCCAACTTTACGACATAACTTTTTTCGTAATTGCCCCTATACTAAATTGGCGTCTATTGTTATATTACATAGCTTTGAACGTGTAAAGAGCTTAATTTTATTAGATAAATACTGTGTTTATGTCTCTTTTGTTCGCTGTATAAAAGTGGGATAAAAATGACAGTATCCTCCAAACGCGCTGAATACATATCCTGGGCGTCTTTGGCTTTGAGCGTTGTATTTTTTGTGATTACCCTGCTCATAGGCCGATGGAGCGGTTTCTTTGCTGTCTCTGCGGTAAGCTGGCTTATCCTCTCGGCGGCCTTGATATGGTTCGTCCTTGTCGTTCAGTTTCACCAACGCACCCTCGCAGAGCAGGAAAAGCTTGATATGGCTCAACTGGCAAAGGACGAAAAGGCCTCCACAATCTTTCAAGCCAGGGGCGAACGAGCCACCTTATTTGCCGTCGTCCAACGCCGCCTACACATTCTCGAAAAATGGTTCTTGCCCTTTTTTTCAGCCGCTATCGCTGCCTACCAGTTGGCTATCGGGCTGTACTTGTTAAAAGCCGCCTCTGCCCCTGCTGACATCGAGCAAAAGCAGCCGCTGCTTGTCGCAATCTGTATGACGGCCATAGCTTTCATCTGTTTTCTAATGTCCCGCTATGCCACCGGCATGTCAGCCCAGTCCCAGTGGAAACCCTTAAGGGCCGGCGGCAGCATCTTTATTGGTGTAACAGTTATTTGCTTTGTTCTTGCTGTCAGCCTGGCCTTTGCACAATTTAAATTCTTCCTCTCTCTAAGCATAATCAGCTATATAATTCCAATCTTATTTCTCGCTCTTGGAGCAGAAACCACCCTCAATGTCATTCTGGATATCTACCGCCCAAGGATAAAAGGACAATACAGCAGAGCCGCATTTGACAGTAGATTGCTCGGCATCATAAATGAACCCGGCGAAATCTTACATACCGCCGCCGGTGCCCTCGATTACCAGTTCGGATTCAAAGTATCCCAAACCTGGTTTTATAAACTCCTCGAAAAAGCAATTGTCCCTCTGGTTCTATTTGCCGCCTTTACGCTCTATCTGTTGAGCTGTATTGTTATAGTAGCTCCCAATGAAGAGGCGATAATAGAGCATTTCGGCAATCCACTAAATGACCACAACAATGTCAGGCTTGTTGGGCCCGGATTGTCTTTCAAATGGCCTTGGCCAATCGATATCACCTATAAACACCCCACGAAAAAGGTTTCGGAGCTCAGCATTGGCTTTGTCCCCAAAATTGACCCCGACACCGGCCAGCCGGAACGCAAACCGCTGCTGTGGGACAAAAGTCATTATGAAGAGGAGTACGATTTGCTTGTCGCCGGCGGACAGACAGCTACAACTTCGGACACCGGTGCCGTGCCGGTAAGTCTTATCAGGGCCGCTGTCCCTGTCCAATACAGAATAAAGGATTTGTATTCTTTTCTATATAGTCATAACGAGCCAGCCAAACTCCTCGAGTCTATTTGCTACCGTGAGCTTACCAGGTTTGCCGCCAGCGCCAAAATTGAGGTCGATAGCCAGGCCGACCTCGAGCGTAGCCTGCTTGGAGCGGGCAGAGCCGAAGCCAAAGAGATTCTAAGCCGCCGGATTCAAAAGGCCGCTGACGAAGAAAACTTGGGTGTTGAGATCGTGTTTCTGGGCCTCCAGGGCATCCACCCACCGCCCAAGGTCGCAGCAGATTATCAAAGGGTTGTCGGTGCCGTTCAAGAAAAGCAGGCAATTATCCTTGATGCCCATGCAGAGCGCAACAAAACTTTAAGTACCCTTGCCGGCTCCGTAGAAGAGGCTAACGAGCTTTACACTCTTGCAGCAAAATACCAGCAAGCCGAAGAGCAAAACCAGTCCGCACAGGTCGAGAAGCTTGGCCGGCTTCTGGATTTGGCCTTCGCAGAAGCAAAGGGCGACATTTTTACAACCCTGATACAAGCACAAAGTTATGCCTTTGAAAAAGCGACACTTGCAGAGGCAACCGGCCAGCGTTTTGCCGGCCAGCTTAAGGCATACAACGCTGCACCAGAAATTTACATACGTGAGCAAAGATTAGTGGCCTTTGAAGAGGCCTTGAAGAATATACGAAAATATGTCGTGGTTGCTGATAAAAACGATACGCAGGTTATTATAATCGACGTTCAGGAAAAACTAACGCCCAGTTTGTATGAATTAGCCGGCCTTGAGGAGCCCAGTGAAGAATGAAAAATATAGCCATTACAATCTTCATCGTACTCGTAGTCGCCGTTTTGGGACTGTATCTTATCTCATTCCAGGTCAGAGAAACTGAATCGGTCCTGGTAACAACCTTTGGCAGGCCTACCCGCCAAATCACCGAACCTGGCTGGTACTTCAAATGGCCGGCCCCAATCCAGCGGAAGCATCCATTTGACTCCCGCATGAGAGTCTTAGAAGCCAACCTCGGCGAGACAACAACCAAAGGGGCCGTCCCCATCATCGTGAACACTTACGTCGTCTGGAAAATCGCCGAGCCCTTGACCTTCTTTAACGCCGTTGGAACTATCGCCGAAGCCGAAAAGAAATTACTCAGCCAGATTAACAACACCCAAAATACAATAATTGGCCGGCATTCCTTCGGTGAATTTGTAAACAGTGACCCGGCAAAAATAAAATTCGGAGATATTGAAGCCGAAATGCTCACCGACCTTAAACCGGCCGTCAGAGAAGATTACGGAATTGAAATTAAGACCCTCGGCATCAAGCAGCTCAAAGTCAGTGAAGATGTCACTGAAAAAGTTTTTGAACGAATGACAGCCGAAAGAAAACGCAGGACCGAAGCCACTATTTCTGAAGGGACGGCCGAGGCAACCAGGATAAGAGGCGACGCTAATAGAAAAAGGGACGTGTTGTTAGACACCGCGGAGGCAAGAGCAGAGAAAATACGTGGTAAAGGCGATGCCGAAGCTGCAAAACATTATAAAATGCTCGAAGCTGACCCCGAACTTGCAATCTTCCTGCGAAACGTTAAATCCCTCAAGGAAACATTGAAGGAAAGAGCGACTATTGTTATATCTGCCGACGCAGAGCCTTTCATACTGTTAAAGGAAATGCCCGATATTAAACCTAACGAGCCAAATGAACCGGAAAAATAATGAGTGCCTGATGTATATCGCATGAAAAGAAATACGCAATACGAAATGTTATGACAGAACAAAATCAAGAAAATAAAGATACGCAATACGCAACACGCAATACGCAATACGAGACCGAGCTTGATGCCGCAGGCAAGTCCCTCTCAGAGGCGCTGAGAATCAGCTTTATTATCCTGAAGATAATAATGGTCGTTCTGGTCGTTATTTTCCTCGCATCGGGCTTTAGGACAGTTGGTTCGGATGAGCGGGCCTTTGTTTTGCGATTCGGAAAGATTCGCGGCGTAGGTGAAGAAAGAATACTTGAGCCGGGGTTAGTCGGACCCTTGCCGTGGCTGCATTGGGTATTCCCATATCCGATAGATGAAGTTGTAAGAATCCCCGTGGCCAAAAAGGTAAATCTGCCCATTAACTCATTCTGGTATTTCCAGACAGCCGATGAATTGCTCCCGGAAGGCCCAGGAGGCAGAACTCCTCCCGGCCCAACTCTAAATCCCATAATTGACGGCTATTGTATTACCAGAAGTGAAAAGCAAAGCCGGACAATCACCGGCTCTGGTGGCAGTGATTATAACATCGTCCACTCCAAGTGGATACTAACCTATCAGATAAATGACCCTGAACGCTTCTTCAAAAATGTTCATGTTGAAGATGTAAAACCAGGCCAGATTTACTTTGATGTCATAAAAAAAAGCATAACGCCATTTTTGCAGGCCCTGGTGGCCGATGCTGTTGTAACCACCATGGTCAATTATACCATTGACGAAGCACATTCCAGCGATGAGAGAATTGCACGCGATGTAAAAAAATTGTTGCGGGAAAAACTCAACAAAATAGAAAGTGGCATAGCGGTGGTCTCGATTCAGCTTACCGATATAACCTGGCCTCGGCAGGTCGATGCGGCATTTCAGGCCTCTATCACGGCGAGTCAGGCGAGTCAAAAGGCGATAAGCGAAGCCAGAACTTATGCAGAAAACACCCTTAACGAAGCGGCAGGCCACATTGCTGTCGAGCTTCTCGCAGCTCTCGAGGATAAAACCATCGGCGAGCAAGAAAAGGAGTTGTTATGGTCACAATTGGCCGGTAAAGCCCAGGAAAAAATCTTCCAGGCACAGGCCTACAGAACTAAGGTTGTCGAAACCACCAGAGCAAATGCTGAATATTTGCAACAATTACTGCCCGAATATCGCAAACGACCAGAACTTGTCATTCAGAAAATCTATCTCGACGCCATAGAATACGTCCTTAACAACGCAGATGAGAAATTTATTATTCAACCTGCTGTTGGTATCAAAGGCAGAGAAATTAGAATTTACATAAGCAAGGACCCAACGATAAAACCAAAATCTAAAGAGTGAAAAGCACAGTGACATATACCCCAATGTTTCAAAATTTTTGAATTTTAATTTGTAATTTTGATATTTTAATTTTTGATATTTGATTTTCATTATGGCCCATGAACATTTACATTTCAAACAAGACCTTGCCGCCGAGGCCACTCACGGCAAGCAGATTCGCGTAAGCATGGCGCTGCTCGGGACATTGGCCGGCGGAATGTTGCTCATAACCAGCGGTATAGCCAGGTCCAGACTTGTCTATGGCAGCGGCAGTTTTCAGGCCGAGTTCCTGGCAATGGCCGGCGCAATTCTGCTCGGTGGCCCCATCGTCCTGAACGCAATAAAGTCTCTCATAAAAAGACAGATGCATATGGACGAGCTCGTTGCCTTGGCCATAATCGCTGCCTTCGCCACCCAAAACTACGTAACTGCAGGTATCGTTGCGTTCTTTATGTTACTCAGCGAGCTTATGGAAACGCGAACCGCACTTGGCGCCCGTGCCTCAATTGAGTCGCTGATAAAGCTGACGCCTACAAAGGCAAATCTTATCGAGCACGATGGCTCCGAAAAAGAGGTCAAAGTCAGCAGCTTAAAACCCGGAGATCGCATCCGCACCCGCCCGGGCGATAACATATCCGCCGACGGCGAAGTTATAAAGGGACTTAGCTCGGTTAATGAAGCAACCATAACCGGCGAATCCCTGCCCGTCGATAAAGTCCCAGGTATGCAGGTCTTTGCCGGCACAACCAACCTTACCGGCGTGCTCGATATCGAAGTAACAAAAGCCGGAAAAGACACAACGCTCGGCAAAGTTCAGTCCTTGATTATGCAGGCCGAGCAAACAAAAATACCGATTATGCGGATAATCGACCGTTATGTTAAATGGTACACGCCGACTATCTTGATGATTGCCGGGATAGTGTTGTTCTTCACCGGTGAGGTCGACAGGGCAATTACGATACTTGTTATTTCGTGCCCCTGTGCCCTGATTTTGGCGACACCAACGGCAATGGTTGCAGCGATTTCGGCTTCGGCGCGACTGGGCATCCTGATAAAGAATGTTGCTGACCTCGAAATTGCCGGCAAAATAACAGCTATGGTATTTGACAAAACAGGAACGCTTACGACCGGTCGGCTGTATGTGACCAAGCTGACCCCCGCTGAAAATATTGAACCCGCACAATTGCTATCAGTAGCTGCCTCCGCCGAGCAGATGAGCAAACATCCCGCCGCAAGAGCTCTCCAGGAAGTGGCAAAAGAAGCAAGCCTCTCTTTGCACACAGTTGATAATTTTAAGGAAACACCCGGCAAAGGTGTTACAGCCGTGGTCGATTCAGCCAAAATTATGGTTGGTAGAGACACCTTTCTTAAGGAAAACAATGTAGATATAAGCAATGTCTCCGACCCCGCCCTCCACGAGGAGCAGGGCTTCAGTACCCTTTATGTGGCAAAAGATGCCCGCTGCATAGGTTGGATCGGCCTGCAGGACAAAACAAGGCCTGAAGCGCAGCAGGCCGTCAGCGAGTTGTTCGATATCGGAATAAAAAGGTTAACTATGCTCACTGGTGACAGGAACGAGGTCGCCAGCCGCGTTGCTGCCGAACTGGGTTGTACTGATTTTAAAGCGCATTGCCTGCCGCAGGACAAACTCTCAATCGTTGAACAAATCAAAAAGGACGGTCATACCGTAGTCGTTGTTGGTGACGGCATAAATGACGCACCTGCTCTGGCAGCCGGAGACCTCGGCATCGCTATGGGTGCCGCTGGCAGCGATGTGGCCATAAACTCCGCCTCCATTGCCTTGATGAGCGATGACTTGAAACGCCTGCCTTTTCTTGTTCGGCTTTCAAGAAAAACCAGAGCAGTTATTAATCAGAACCTTGCTTTCGGAATCCTGTTTATCATTCTTGGTGTCGTTGCAGCTGCAGCCGCGTGGTTACCGGCCGTTTACGCTGCGGTTCTGCACTTCGCCGGCTCATTGATTGTTGTTTTTAATAGTGCTCGACTTGTCCGATACGGCGAGGAACTCAGCCACGAACCAAAAGCGTGAAGCGTGAAAAGATTAACCGCAGAGGACACCGGGAACACTGAGATAAAAAAATTAAAAAGAATATTTTCTCTGCGAACTCGGCGGTAAAAGAAATACGAGATACGAACTATGGAATACGCAGTTGAGACATTTTCTTTGACCAAGATTTTTTCTGATTGGTGGGGACGGGAGATAGTCCGTGCTGTCGACGACCTGAATTTACGGGTTCGGTACAATGAAGTGTTCGGCCTTCTGGGCCCCAACGGCTCGGGCAAAACAACGACCCTCAAAATGCTGCTCGGCCTGCTTTATCCAACTAAAGGCAAAGCCATCGTCCTCGGCGGCGACGGTGCCAACCCTAAAATCAGCGCTAAGATTGGCTTCCTGCCCGAAGAGTCCTACCTCTACAGGTATCTGAACGCCCGCGAAACCCTGGATTTTTATGGCAGATTATTTGCCCTGCCACACAAAGTGCGAAAAATGCGCATCGAAGCCCTGCTGGATATGGTCGGCCTGAAAGCCGTCGCAAACAGACCCGTCGGAACTTTCTCAAAAGGTATGGCACGCAGAATCGGACTCGCTCAGGCACTCATAAACGACCCTGACTTACTTATACTTGATGAGCCGACAACTGGACTTGACCCCATCGGAACAAGGCAGATAAAGGACTTAATCCTGAAACTCGTAGAACGCGGCAAGACGATTCTCCTTTGCAGCCATTTGCTCGCCGACGTGGAAGACGTATGCGACAGAATCGCAATCCTCTACGGCGGCAAAATCCAGGCACAGGGCCGGGTCAGAGACCTGCTCCAGCAAACAGACAAGAAACAAATCACTACCGGTTCCATTAGCGATACCACCGTCCAGAGGATAAAGCAGCTAATTCAAAACGAGCAGGCTGACTGCGTAGTAACTTCACCTATGGATAAGCTCGAAACATTTTTCATCAGAACTGTTGCAGCCGCCCAGCAGCAGGCCCAGCCCACGAGCGGTGCAGTCAGTACAACACAAATCGGCGCCTTTCTTACACCAAAAACACTCACTGAAAGTATCCTCGATAAACTTGTTTCCGCCCGCGTTTCACAAGAGCCACGCCCGGAACCTCCGACAGAGCAAGTTCACCCCGTCGAAACTTCCCAAACCAAACCCGATGAACAGTTGCTCAGCAAACTAACCAAGCCGGCTGAACCGGCCCAACCAAAACCTGTCGTCAAAAATGGAAAAGCTAAAACAAAACCGGTTAAAACCGAAACCCCTCGACCGGCTGAGCAAACAAAAAAAAGCATTTTAGACCAGCTAACCGGGCGTTCAACGCCTCAAAACGAGGATGAGGATAGTGATAGTAAAGTGAATTAAAGTGAGCTAAAGTGAGCTAAAGTGACTAAAGTGACTAAAGTTAAAGAGGCTCGTTTGTTGGTGTCGAAGCTGGTATCGAAGCTTGATTTCCGACGCTGGAAGCTGGAAAAAAACGAGCTTCGAGCTTCTATGACGAGCTTCGATACGAGCATCAACAACCTTAAACGAGAATCGCAGGCATTTTAGGCACTCCAAACTTTAGTTCACTAACTTTAGGGAGACTCTGGCAATGCATAGTATCTGGGCTGTCGCCACAAATACTATAAAACAGGCCTTGCGGATGAAAGTAGCCCTCGTTTTTATAATCCTCTTGGTCGTTCTTCTCCCCCTTATGGGTGCTTCAATGACCGGCGACGGCACACTGAAAGGCAGGCTGCAGACCTTTGTAAGCTACGGACTCTCGCTCACCAGTCTCCTGCTTTGTCTGCTCACGATAATAATCTCAATCTATTCGTTAACAAGCGACATAGAGCAAAGACAGATATACACCGTTCTTACCAAGCCCATTCGCCGTTTTCAACTCCTCCTCGGCAAACTGCTCGGCGTAATATTGTTGGATGTGGCTCTGCTTGCTCTCTTTTCGGCTATTATATATACCATTACCATTTACACGCCCAGATATTTCGGTGTCAGCCAGGCCGAACTTACTCGCCTCAAAACAAAATATAACCAAGCGAGTGAAGCCGAACAGCTTGGCCTTGAAGACGAAATTTTCGAGCTCGAAGACGAACTCTACCAGCTTAACAACGAGTTTTTAACCGCTCGCGCCAGCTTAATCCCTCCTGAAGCCGATGTCACCCACGAGGTCATTGATATCTACGAAGAGCTTGAAAAAACCGGCCAATTGCCTCCAGGTGCCTCGCGTAAAAAAATCATCGCAGAGCTTACCAGCCGAAAAAAACTTGAGAAACAAGCTGCCGCCGTCGGCGAAGACCTGATTTGGGAATTTAACAATGTTAAACCTCTCGACCCAGACCAGAGTTTGTTTATAAGGTTCAAGTACGACGTTTCGGTAAATCCACCCGATTTGCATGTTTATAGCAGCTGGCTCATAGGTGATGTTCGACAGTTCGAATCCGGCATCGAGATCGAAACCCCCATTTATACATTCGACCGCAAGGATTTAATCCGCACTTTTCACGAAATAGAAGTCCCCGCAGATGCCGTGGCACAAGACGGCTATCTGGCCGTCGGATTCTTCAACGTTCCTCTAAATGACACCGTGGTTATCTTCCCCCTAAACGTTGGCCTGGAAGTCCTTTACAAAGCTGATACCTTCACCGCTAATTTCTTAAGGGCTGTCTGCTTAATACTTCTTCGTTTAATCTTCCTCGCCTGCTTAGGGATATTGGCCTCGACTTTTCTCTCATTCCCCGTTGCAGTATTACTTTCTCTCTGCGTTTTCTTTACTGCGACCATCAGTGGTTTTCTTGTCGAATCTTTTGACTTTCTAAGCGAAAACTTATCCGCCCTGTATTCTTACACACTCAGGCCGGTCATTACGCTCCTGCCGCAGTTTGATAAATTCGACCCCGCAAAGTTCTTGGTCCCTGCGCGGCTGTTGAGCTGGTCTTTATTAGCCAAAGTCACCGGTCTTATGATTTGTATCAAAGCTTCTTTATTGTTACTCCTTGCCTTACTGGTTTTTAGTTTCAGAGAAATTGCAAAAATCATAATATAAAACTTGTTCTTCGTATCTCGCCCGGCGAGATACGAAATTCGTTAATCGAGACACGAGTCACGAGCGACGAGCCACTATTTATGCATTTGCGCGACACATTAATTTGGTCTGTTTGCATTATACTTGCGGCCGCTTTACTTTATACTGCTGGTATGCGCCTGGATTACATAAATTCCCAGCGGCAACAGATGAAGTTGATAAGTAATGAGCCTCTTGAAAATGCCCCGCCTTCACTTGCCTTTGCAACCGTCGCAATGGGAGCTTTTCGAGGCCTGGTCGTGGACGTCTTGTGGATGAGGGCTGACCGCCTAAAAGACCAGGGCCAATTCTTCGATGCAAAACAACTCGCAGAGTGGATAACCATTCTGCAGCCCCGTTTCATACAGGTCTGGGAGTTCCACGTCTGGAATATGGCCTATAACATCTCCGTCGCCATACCCGCAACCCAGCCACACCAGCGATGGCAATGGGTCAAGAATGGCTACGAGCTGCTTCGCGACCAGGGTATTCCACTTAACCCCAAAAGCATTCTGCTTTATCGCGAACTCGCCAGAATATTCCAGGACAAAATAGGTTCCGTAAGGGATGATGCACACAAATATTACAAACTTCAACTGGCAATGGCAATGCAACCACTGCTCGGCCCGGCAGATAACAAATATTTCAGAGCTCTTGCTGAAGCATCAGCCGACTGGCCACAAACTGGCTGGCAGAAAATCGCCTGGCAGAAAATTATAGAAGATGCCAACCTGACTCCGCTAATCACAGCCCTGAAAAAAGCCGACAAGGCATTTGAAAACGATGAGCAGTTTGTGAGCAATTATTTATCGTTGCGACAAAACCCCGGCAGATTCAATCCTGCCGCCTTCAAAACAATAGATAGTTTCAGAGGAACAGAAGCCCTCAAAACGTTTGATATCTTCGCCGGGGCCTACCAGTTGCGTAACGTCTGGAAACTTGACCCCGTCTTGATGAGCGAGTTAAATAAAACCTATGGCCCTATTAACTTCAATGACCCAAACAAACATCTGCCTTTGGATTGGAGACACCCAGACAGCCACGCAATCTATTGGGCCGTCAAAGGCCTGCAAACAGCCGGTAGAGAAGAATTTTCAATAGATGAAACTAACACTGACCGTATAGTTGGACATGGTTTGCAAAATCTCTTCCGCAACGGAAAAATATTTATTTATGATATGCCCGCAGAAGATTCCTCAGATGTTTCTTCGAAACCAACTTACATTCCCCATAAAGCTGGAATGTTAATTAAGGATACTCCCAAAAAAATGGGGCCAAAAAAGCAAATTTTCTTACGCTCCGATCTGAGAATGTTCGAGCCGTATAATAACTCTATGCTGGCGGTTTTGGAAAAATACAAAGACATCGAAAGAAAGGGCACCTACGAATCCCTCCAAATCGGCCATCGCAATATGCTCAAAAATGCCCTCTTTTCCTTCTATCAGGCAGGCCATAGGAAACAGGCACAAAAGATTTATAATCAATTAAAGCAACTCTACCCCGGCAAGGAGGAGTTTAATGTCCCTCTTGTTGCTTTTGTAAGGAATCGACTTCGAGAAGAACTCGAGAACATAGGCCTAAATAACGCCAATGAAATCGTAATAATGATGCTGCGGGAAAGTTATTTCAGATATGCAGTGCGTGATGACGACGGGGCAGCCAGCTTGGAAAAAATGGCAAAAGAAGCTTATGACAGTTACAATAAAATGAATAAACCCGACGAATACAGAGTCGATCTGGACCCGTTCCCGATGCAAAGATACTTTGCACTTATCGATTTCCTCGAGGACGAGCAGTTTCCACCTGAATTAAGACACCGCCTGCTCAGCCGCATTGAAATCGAAAAACCAGAGCTTCGCAAGCAGTTAGAGCAGCAGCAGGAAATTTTGATGAAACAATTAGAACAATCGCAATGATAACTGGTTGGTATACGCCGTTTAGTTTTTATTGTACATGTTGCTGAGTTTGCAGAGAAAAAATTCAAAATTCAAAATTCAGAATTTAAAACTCAATTAACTCCCTCGCAGAGAAAAGCTGTCTTTCATATTGAAGGCCCGTTACTTGTTCTTGCCGGCCCAGGCAGCGGTAAAACCTGCGTAATCACATATCGAATCGCAGCGCTTATCGATTCCGGCGTCAGGCCATACAACATTTGTGCAGTAACTTTCACCAACAAGGCCGCCCAGGAAATGCGCCAAAGGGCAATTGCCCTCGGCACTCCTTCCGGCCCACATATCAGCACCTTTCACTCCTTATGTGTCACGATCCTCCGCCGATATGCAGATAAGGCCGACATAAACCCTAACTTTAGCATCTATGACGAATCCGACCAGGCCCGATGTATCAAGCAGGCCGTCAAAGATTGCGAGCTCGACACCACCAACTTTCCGCCTGCACGGATGCTTGATGCAATTTCTGTCCTCAAGAACAAGCTCATAGATGTCGATTCTTTCAAAGCAGGCACCGAAGACTTTTTTTCCAGAACCTTAGCTAAAATATATGACCGCTATCAGTTCATCCTCAGCGAAGCAAACGCCCTCGATTTTGACGACCTGCTGGCCAAAACCGCATTTCTGCTCCAGAACTGTCCGGACGTCTGTTCCGAGCTTGGCAACCGTTTCAAGTTCCTGCTCATCGACGAATACCAGGACACCAATCACGCCCAGTACAAAATCGCCAAAGCCCTCGTCTCGGCCCACAACAACATTTGTGCAACCGGCGACCCCGACCAGTCCATCTACCGCTGGCGCGGCGCAGACATTCGCAATATATTGGCCTTTGAAAGCGATTGGCCGGACGCCACAGTCGTCAAACTCGAGGAAAACTTTCGCAGCACTGCCAATATCCTCGAAATGGCTGATAACTTAATTTCTTTCAACCAGAATCGAAAACAAAAAAAACTTGTCCCCACAAGGTCCCATCCCGGAGACATTTCCGTAACCGCCTTCGAGGACGAGCACCAGGAGGCTCAGGCCGTCGCCGAGCAGATAAAAAAGCTAAATGACGAAGGTGTCTTGCTAAATGACATAGCCGTATTCTATCGTGTCAACGCCGCCAGCCGTACGCTCGAAGAAGCTTGCATCAAAAATAAAATACCATACCAGATTGTCCGTGGCACCGAATTCTACAGCAGAAAAGAAATCCGCGACCTGCTCGCCTACTTGAAAATCCTCGTCAATCCCACTGATGAAATTGCACTGTTGCGAATTATCAACACACCCGCCCGTGGCATAGGAAAAACAACAATCGACAAAGTCCGCAGCTATGCTTCTTTGCATAACATTACTTTTTACGGAGCCCTGAAGCACGCTGAGAATATGGATTCTCTTTCCAAAGCCCCAAAAGCCAAACTCGCCATCTTCGTAGATTTGATAGAGCAGTTTAAGGCCGACCTTTCCGGCAAAGTCGCCCCACTCGCTCAGCGCATCTTTACCGAATCCGGACTGGAAGAGTCCCTCCAGGCTGCCGGCACCGAGGGCCAAAACGCACTCGAAAATATCAACGAACTCATAAACGCCGCCGCTCAATATGATGAAGAGGCCGAAGAACCATCCTTGTTGGATTACCTTCAGCAAATATCGCTTTTTAGCGATGTCGACTCGTTCGACGCCTCCAGCGACCGTCTTGCCCTGATGACATTGCACACAGCAAAGGGACTCGAATTTGAAAACGTCTTTATCGTCGGCCTCGAAGACGGCCTGTTACCTCACGAACGAAGTGACACCGATGACGAAGATGAATTAGAAGAAGAACGTCGGCTCTTCTTTGTTGGCATAACCCGCGCTAAAACCCGGCTGCATATAAGTCACGCTCGATACCGTACAATAAGAGGCCAATTGCTGCGAACAATACCTTCGCGATTCCTTTACGAGCTCGGAATCGACTTCACCGAATCGGCTCAAGAGAATAACGCTTCACCACACGATATGCGACTTGCGATTTGCAATTTGCAATTTGCTCCAGGCCAACTGGTACACCACCAATCTTTCGGCCTCGGCACCGTCAAAGAATTCATCGATATGGGCCAAAACAGTGTCATCGTAGTCAAATTTAACTCTGGCCAGACAAAGACACTAATGCTAAAATACGCCAACCTTTCAAAGATAAATATTTAGCCTGCGGCTCCGCCGCAGGATTAGATCCTCAGCACATATTCAAAAGGAGTATCTTATGAATCGACGTGATTTTTTGAAGAGATGTGTAGCCATCGGAGCAGGGGGGGTTCTACTGTCGAATCAGACTTTAGAAGTCCATATTGGTGCCGGACGCCCCAACCTGCTTGTCCTCCACACCGACCAGCAGAGTCGTTGGACGCTCGGAGCTTATGGCGGCAGCGAAGTTTCAACTCCAAATATTGATTCACTCGCAAAGCAAGGTGCTGTCTTCAACAACTTCTTTACCAATCATGCGACCTGTACTGCTTCGCGTGGCTGCTTGCAAACCGGCCGCTACCCACACGCCCACGGCGCCTGGAAAAACAACATAGAATTTAATCGCGACGAAATAACTTTTGCACAGTTCCTTCGGGATAACGGCTACGACACCGGCTACTCCGGCAAGTGGCACCTCGATGGCGGGCCAAAGCCCGGCTGGGTCAAGACTGACCGTGCAATGGGGTTCGCCGACAGCCGCTATATGTTCAACCGCGGGCACTGGAAAAGCATCATCGAGCAACCGGTGGGTGACCCCGAGGTTTCCAGCGAGATAGGTGACGAGAAAACCTTCACGACCGACTGGCTCGCTGGCAAGACCATAGAATTCATTGAAAAGCCACGCACAAAACCCTTTTGTTATATGGTCAGCTTTCCGGACCCGCACGGACCACGCAGCGTTCGGGTGCCATACGATACGATGTTTGACCCCGAGGATATGATTGTCCCTTCGACACTGGAACAGGAAGATGCAGACAAGCCCGACTGGGCCAGCGGAAATGCGGCCAATGGTGATACACCCGAAGAGCGCAGTAGCTGGATAAAACAACAAAAGACGCAGTACTTTGGCATGGTCAAATGTATCGATGACAGCGTCGGGCGGATTCTACAAGCCCTCAAAACCACAGGCCAGCTTGACAACACCATTTGCGTCTACACTACCGACCACGGCGAGTTCATGGGAGAACACGGCCTCCTCGGAAAGGGCGCACCTTATGACACCGCCTATCACATTCCGTTTCTGATGCGTTGGCCGCAGCGCATCCCCAAGGGCACGGTCGTTAACAACATCGTCAGCACCGTCGATTTTATGCCAACTATACTCACGCTTATGGGATTTGAGCCAGGCGGTCGCGAGCAGGGATATGATGCCTCGGCTCTTTTAATGGGCAGAAACGCAGGATGGAAAGAAGAATCCTTCATCCATCACGAACCTCGAAACCTTTTGGGAATTTTTACTCCCGACTACGAGCTTTGTTATGTCAAAGACCGCGACCATGTTTTGTTTGACCGTCGCAGCGACCCCGACCAGGTCAACAACCTCTTTAATGACCCGGCGTACAAAACAGTTGTCGATGATTTGACCGAGCGCATCATCCGGCACAATATCGAAGTCGGTGACTCGGAAGTCGAATGGCTCGAACAAATATAAATCTAAAGGACTAAACGATGAACAATAGAATGAATCGTCGTGATTTCCTGAAATTTGCCGGCAGTGCCGCCACTATGGCTGCTCTTCCGCATTTTGCCTTGGCCGCCGACAATCCGTCACCCAAGCCGAATTTCGTCTTCATTCTCATCGATGATATGGGCTGGTCGGACCTGGCCTGCTACGGCAGCCGGTTTCACGAAACGCCCAACATTGACCGCCTCGCCCGCCAGGGTATGCGCTTCACCGATGCCTATGCCGCCTGTCCCGTCTGTTCACCCACTCGCGCCAGCATCCTCGCCGGCCAGTACCCAGCCCGGGTCGGCATCACCGACTTCATCCCGGGCCATCAGCGACCCTGGGCCAAACTAAAAGTCCCACGGAACCGCCTGCAGTTACCGCTTGAAGTAGAAACTATCGCAGAATTGCTAAAAGAGCATGGCTACGCTACCGCCTGCATCGGAAAGTGGCACCTTGGCACAGGGCCCCAGTTCCAACCCGACAGGCAGGGCTTCGATACTGTCGTCTCAAACAAATCCCCACAGGTCCGCAACCAGAACGACAAATTTGTCACCGGCTACACCGACAGTGCCACCGACTTCATCCAGGCCAACAGAGACAGACCGTTCCTGCTTTACTTATCACATAACTCCGTCCACATCAAACTGGAAGCCCCCCAGTGGCTAATCGACAAATACCAAAACAAACCCAAACCGCCGACCGGGGTCAATAACCCAATCTACGCCGCTATGGTCGAGCACCTCGACAGCAGTATCGGCCGAATTATGGCTAAACTGGAAGAACTCAAAATCGCCGACCGCACCGTTGTAATCTTCTTCTCAGACAACGGTGGCCTCTATCAGGCCTACGGCGGTTACCGTGGCCAAAGAGCGATTGTAACAACTAACGCACCGCTGCGCGATGAGAAGGGCACTTTGTATGAAGGCGGAATTCGTGAGCCGCTTATCGTCCGCTGGCCAGGCGTTGTCAAACCCGGCACCACTTGCAGCGCTCTCGTCTCCAGCGTCGATTTCTATCCAACCTTCCTGGACATCGCAGGAGTCAAGAGCAACCCGAACCATACACTCGATGGCGAAAGCATCCTGCCACTGCTAAAGCAAACCGGTACCCTCAAGCGCGATGCGATATACTGGCACTACCCCCATTATCATCATTCGACCCCTGCCGCCGCTATCCGACAGGGCAACTACAAGCTCATTGAGTTCTTCGAAGATGGCCGAGTTGAGCTTTACAATCTAAAAACCGACATCTCCGAAAAGAACAATCTGGCAGCGAAAATGCCGCAAAAGGCCGCTCAACTGCAGAAGAAACTCGCCGCCTGGCGCAAATCCATCGGCGCCAAAATGCCCACGCCGAACCCGGATTTCGACCCCGCCCGGGCGCACGAGTGGCTCCGTCGGCAGCGCAGCAGCCCCCGCAAATGATTCGGGGAAGTCTTGACTATAATGGCGAAATCTTATACTAAAACTAAAAAGCAAACGTTAAAGACGGCCACGCCTTGAAAGGGAAAGCATTATGAAAAAAGCCCGCATTGGAAGAAGGCAGTTCCTGCAGTCCGCGGCGGTTGGAGCCGCTTCAACTGTCCTGGGCCAAAAAGCTGCCGAAGCCAAGTCCTTTAAGTCAACAGGACCATTGAGTTCCGACGCATCGCCGCACGAGGGCAAACCCAACGTCCTCGTCATAATGACCGACCAGCACAGAGCGGACCTGATGACCTGCGCCGGCAGAGACCTCGTCCCAACCCCCAATATCGACCGCATCGCTTCACGTGGTGTACGCTTCACCAATGCCTATTGTCCCTACCCCGTTTGTGTCGCCTCTCGAATGGCCCTGCTTACAGGACTCTACTCACACACCACCGGCGCAATCACCAACAAGGACCACCTTGACTGGCGCTACCGCACAATGGCCGACCATTTCGCCGACAATGGCTATCTGACCGCCCTGATAGGCAAGATGCACTTCGTCGATGCCCACAATCACGGCTTCGAGTATTATTTATCCATCAACGACTGGCTGATGTACCTCGGCCCAAAGGTAAAGCACTACGCAAACGAAATCGCAAACCATCCGCTCGGCCCGAAGTTCTTCGACACTGTCAACGACAACGGCGCCGGTTTCCCAGACATAGAAGGCCTGTGGGACGGCCCAAGCCCGTGGGTCGGCAATGTTGAAAGATGGAACTTTGAACATATGGCCTCGCCGCTCGAACCCCAGGACCACCTCGATATGTTCCTGGCGCGCGAGGCGGCGAAATTCATAAGCAGATACCGTCACCAGCCGTTCTTACTCGTCACCAGCTTTATGAAACCGCATTCTCCATTCTATCCGCCGAGGCAGTGGGCCGAGAAATATCCCGTCGACAAAATGGAACTGCCGCCTGTAGGTGACATCACGCAATATCCTGACCACATCCGAAAGCGCATCCAGAGGCTTCAAGGGCTTGGCGACAAGCGCCTCCGTGCCCACCGCGCTGGATATATGGGTAGCCTCGCCTTCGTTGATACTTGCGTCGGCTATGTCTATAAAGCGCTTGAAAATCAAGGCCTGGCAGACAACACCATCGTCGTATATACCGCCGACCACGGCGAAATGGACGGCGACCACGGCCTCTACCAGAAGTTCTGTTTGTTTGAGCCGTCCGTTAGAGTACCGTTAATCGTCAGCTGCCCGAAACAGATTCCGCAAAATAAAGTCACCACAGCGCTGACCGAATACTTCGGCCTCTACCCGACCCTTGTCGAACTGACCGGCATCCAACCACCCAAGAAGACAACGCTGCTCGATATCCCCGGTGCACCTGCTCGAATGGATGCCGCCAGCTTCGCTGATGTATTGCGCAACCCCGACCTGAAGGGCCCGCCCGCCGCCTTTTGCGAGCACGCACTCAGGTCACGAATCGGCCAGTATATGATTCGCACCAGGCGCTACAAGTTCAACTTCAATGATGGCTCAACTCACGAATTATACGACCACGAGGCCGATCCGGGCGAATTCGTCAATCGCATCAACGACCCCGGCCTCAAAAAGGTCCGCAACCAGTTGCAAGACCAGCTCTTCGCCTGGTATAATCCTGAAAAGAACCCCTACCGACCGGTACAAAATAGACGGGGATAACGGATATTGTAAGGCGATAACTTTTATGAAACAAGATAACATTGAAAGAAGACGGTTTTTGCAAACCGCGGCAATTGGCGCTGCTTCCATTGTTCTGGGCCGGAACGTTACCCTGGCTAAACGTTTAAGCACCTTGCCTGCTGACAAAAAACCAAATCTTCTCTATATCTTCGCAGACCAATGGAGAGCCCAGGCCACCGGCTACGCAGGCGACCCGAACGCCAGGACCCCAAACCTCGATAAGCTCGCCACAGAAAGCATCAACTTAACCAACGCAGTATCCGGCTGTCCCGTCTGCAGCCCATACCGTGCCAGCTTGATGACCGGACAATACCCTCTCACTCACGGCGTCTTTCTAAACGACGTGCCCCTGAGCAACGACGCCGTCTCCTTCGCGCAGGCATACAACCAGGCCGGCTACGAAACAGGACTTATCGGCAAATGGCATTTAGACGGTCCTCACAGAAGCTCCTTCATCCCCGGAGACAGACGCCAGGGCTTCAAGTTCTGGAAAGTGCTCGATGCCACGCATAACTACAATAACTCCTTCTACTACGCCGATGACAACGTTCAGCTCAAATGGGATGGCTATGACGCCATCGCCCAGACCACCGAGGCCTGCAACTACATTCGCGAGCACGCCGACGGCAATCCTTTTGCCCTTTTTCTTTCCTGGGGCCCGCCCCATTCGCCCTATCAAACCGCACCTGTGAAGTACAAAACCCTGTTCAACAAAGATAAGATACAGCTGCGCCCCAACGTCCCCGAAGAAATGGAAGATAAAGCCCGGCAGGACCTTGCCGGCTACTACGCCCACATCGCTGCCCTCGATGACTGTATTGGAGAGCTCCTGCAAACCCTCAAGCAATACCGCCTGGAAAACGACACGATTTTTGTCTTCACTTCAGACCACGGTGATATGCTTTATTCGCAGGGCGAGCAAAAAAAGCAGAGACCCTGGGACGAGTCCATTCGCGTGCCGTTCCTGTTGCGCTATCCCGCGGCACTCGGCACCGCAGCCGGAACAATCGATATGCCAATCAGCGCCCCTGATATTATGCCCACCTTGCTGGGTTTAAGCGGTATCGATATACCCGATACGGTAGAAGGAACCGATTTCTCCGGCGTTTTGAGAGGAACTGATAAACCGAGCAGCGATGCCGTCCTGATTACCTGCCCGTCACCGTTTGGCCAATGGAAAAGAACGCGTGGCGGCAGGGAATATCGCGGCATACGCACTCGACAATATACCTATGTACGCGACCTGAACGGCCCCTGGCTGCTTTACGATAACAAACGTGACCCGTACCAGATGAATAACCTTTGCAATAAGCCGGAGCACAGCGAATTACAGAAAAGACTGGAGAGCATTTTATCCCAAAAGCTCAAAGACACTAATGACGAGTTTCTCTCTGGTTGGGACTACATAAAAAAGTGGGGCCATCGCGTCGATGAGTCCGGAACCGCACCCTATTCTAAGTAAGATATATTGAGTATCGAAAATCAAGTATCGAGAATCAAGCATCAAGCATCGAGAAAATTATGAAACGCCGTGACTTCTTAAAAACCACGGGCCTGGGTGCAGCGTCACTGCTAATGCCCGCCTCTCTGCTTGCTGCACAGCAGCGAGGCCCGGCGCCGAAAACTGCGGACCGGATCCTCGCCGACGCTGATGACCGCATTGAAAAGCACCGCAAAGCCGATGCCGTGTTGCGACTTCTCGGACCGGATGACAAACCGCTCAACGCCGGCCTGACCGCCACTATCACCCAGACCCGCCACAAGTTCCTCTTCGGATGCAACATCTTCAAGCTAAGCCGCTGCAGAACACCACAGGACAATGCTGCCTACCAGAAGCAATTCGCCGCACTGCTGAACTACGCTACACTGCCTTTCTACTGGTGGAGTTACGAGTCACAGCGAGGCAAACCGGACGATGCTCGCACCGAAGAGCTCGTCCACTGGTGCAAGGCCCACAATGTAACGACCAAGGGCCATCCCCTCGCCTGGAACTGGGGCGAGCCAAAGTGGCTGCCCGACGACCCCGCCGCCGCAATGCAGGCCCAGTTTAACCGCATCCGCCGTTGTGTCCAACGATTCAAAAACAACATCGACATCTGGGACGTCGTCAACGAGGCAACACATTACGACCGACCTAAGGCCAAAGCCAATGCGCCCAAGCTGACCGAGGCAATCCGCAAAATGGGCGTCGCCGCTTACGTCCGCGAGGCGTTCAAGACAGCACGCCGGGCCAACCCAAACGCCACGCTGGTCATCAACGACTATCGAACCGACCCATCTTATGCCGAGAAGGTGATTTCCCAGCTCGTCCAGCCCCTCGGAGGGGCGGGGCTCGTCGACGAAACCGGACAACCCCTTTACGACGTCATCGGCATCCAGTCGCATATGCACGGCGGCTGCTGGCCAGCCGACAAAACCTGGGATGTTTGTCAGCGGTTCGCGAAATTCGGCAAGCCACTGCATTTCACCGAGACGACAATTGTCTCCGGCCCCCGAACAATGCAGGGCTGGTTTACCACACCAGAGGGAGAAAAACGCCAGGCACAGCAGGTAGCCGACTTTTACCGACTCCTTTTCTCCCACCCGGCTGTCGAGGCCATCACATGGTGGGACCTCACCGACCAGGGGGCCTGGCAGCAAGCGCCTGCAGGGCTCCTGCGGGCCGACTTGACACCCAAGCCCGCTTACGAACAATTGCAGCAACTCATCAAAGGCAAGTGGTGGACGCAAACCAAAACAACGTTGCAAACTGCCGGCCAGGCACGCTTCCGCGGTTTCTTCGGCCAATACAAAGTCACCGCACAAACTGACAGCCGCAAACTGACCGGCGTCTTCTCGTTCGATAAGACCACAAAGAAACCGATACAGCTGCGTTTGAGTTGATTAAAAATGTTTAAGAAGTTAAACTATTGCGGGATTCAAATAACGGAAAGATTGAAATTTTTATGAAAGGCAAATTTTATGAACCGTCGTCATTTTCTAAAAACCGCAGGCCTGGCCGCCGCTTCGCTGGCAGCACCGGGCTGTGCCCTCACACCGACCACGGTCGCAAAAAACAAACCCAATATCATCTATATTATGCTGGATGAGCTTGGCTACTTCGAATTGTCCTGTATGGGCAATAAATATCTCAAGACCCCAAATATCGATAAGATGGCTGCCGAAGGTATGCGCTTCACTCAGGCCTTGGCTGGTGCCCCGGTCTCTGCCCCAACCCGCAGTGTATTAATGACAGGCCGGCACACAGGACACACAACCGTCCGAACAAACCCCGGCGGCGTTCCGCTCCGCGCAGACGATGTGACCGTTGCCGATGTCCTCAAAAAGGCCGGCTATGCCACCGGTGGATTCGGCAAATGGGGCTGCGGCGACCGCGGCACCACCGGAGTACCTGAAAAGCATGGCTTCGACATCTTTTACGGTTATTATCACCAGGTCCACGCTCACTCGTATTATCCTAACTATCTCTTGCGAAACAGCGAGAAAGTACCTCTCCAAGGCAACACCGGAGATTTCTACAAGGGAAAGCAATACGCACAATATCTGATTTTCGACGAGTCAATAAAGTTCATTCGAGAGAACAAGGATAGACCATTCTTCTGTTATTGTGCCTGGACCCCACCCCACGGCCGATGGGCTATCCCGCAAGACGACCCCGCCTGGCGGCAATTCAAGGACAAACCCTGGAAACCCGACTACAATAGGCCCGACGATGCAAAGGCCTACGCCGCTATGGTCAAAATGATTGACCGGCAAATCGGACAAATTTTCGCCCTGCTCAAAGAAGTCAACCTCGATAACAATACAATTGTCTTTGTCTGCGGCGACAACGGCGGAAAACGTTACTTTGGAAACTTCTTCGAGCCCAACGGACTTTTTAAAGGAGAAAAGGGAAATCTCTATGAAGGCGGCCTTCGCATACCGATGATTGTCCGCTGGCCAGGAAAAATCAAACCAGGAACAGTCAATCATCACCTCTGGTATTTTCCCGATTGTTTCCCGACCCTCGCTGAACTGGCTCAGGTCAAACCCCCAGAGAATATCGATGGTATTTCAATCGTTCCGACACTCTTGGGCGAAGACATCGTTGGTCGCAGGCAAAGGCAGCACAAATTCCTATACTGGGAGTACGGTAAGCAGACAGCCGTGCGTATGGGCAACTTCAAGGCCATACAGCCGGGCAAGGACAAACCATTTGAACTCTACGACCTGAGCAAAGATATCGGCGAACAGAACAATATAGCAGCCGAGCATCCGGACGTCCTAACAACAATGCAGGCCTACGCAAAGCAATCGCACACCGAGAATATAACGGGCGGCTGGCTCGATAAAGAAAAAGCATTCAAGGACCATCAGTCCCACTGATGGCTGTGTCAGCCACGTAACTCACGAGCATAAATTTGCTTATTTTGAAGAAGTCCTAATAACTAATGCGAAAGGAATATGCCAGTGTCACAATCGCAAATCAATCTTTACTACAAAAATGTTATGGCAGATGTTATAGGCGCCGAGCACGGCATTACAAAGAAACAATTAGACGAACAGCTGGAGAAGCTTCCCGAAAAACTCCAGGAGATGAGGTCGAATCCAGAGCTAAAGATGAAGGAGGAAGCTTATAGAAAATTGCCTCACGATACCGAAACAGCTAAGCAAATCAAAGATCTGGTGGCAGAGCTAAAATCCCGGTGTGAAAATCTCGTTGTGCTTGGTATTGGCGGCTCAGCCCTCGGCAACATCGCTTTACAAACCGCACTCAAGCCCTATATGCATAACATAGACGACAAAAGCCGAATCGGCCCACGTCTCTTTGTTTTCGACAATATCGACCCCAACCAGCTTGGTTCATTCCTCGATTGGGTTGACGACAAGCTCGACAAAACTATTTTCAACGTCATCAGCAAATTAGGCCAGACCGCAGAGACCATAAGTCAATTTATGATTATCCGCCAGTTACTATTGAGAAAGTTCGGCCTCGAAGGCTATAAAGACCGCATAATCGTAACCACTGATGTAAAAGAGGGTACTCTTCGCACAATCTCAAAAGAAGAAAACCTGCACTGCCTTGAAATTCCACAGTGTGTAGGTGGCAGATTTAGCGTCTTAAGTGCAGTTGGCCTGTTCAGTGCCGCTATGTGTGGAGTTGATATCGATTCACTCCTCAAAGGCGCTCGTGATATGGACGCCAGGGTTAGCTGCGAAGATTTCAACAAAAACCCCGCTGCAATAAACGCTGCAATTAACTACCACTATTATAATCACGGCAAAAAAATCTCGGTTATGATGCCATATAGCTACGCCCTCAAGGATTTGGCTGATTGGTACAGGCAACTTTGGGCCGAAAGTCTCGGAAAAGCAGAAGACCGGGAAGGCAACGAAGTTCACATCGGCCCAACACCCGTCAAAGCGCTCGGCACCACCGACCAGCACAGCCAGGTGCAGTTATATCGTGAAGGACCTAACGATAAACTCTTCACTTTCCTGCAGGTCAGCAATTTCGACAGAGACCTCAAAATTGGCCCGGCTCCCGATTGTGCCCCAGAACTCGAATTCCTTGCAGGCAAAGACCTGAGCACACTGCTTAACAGCGAAAAGAAAGCCACCGAATACGCACTCCTGCAGAACAAAGACCCCGGCTCAACAGAACAGCCCTACCTTACAAAACACCCTTGTCTTACGGTTCTTTTCGATGAGGTAAACGCTTACACCGTTGGCCAGTTCATTTATCTCTTTGAGGTAACAACTTCTTTTGTCGCCGCCTTGTTCGGTATCAACCCTTACGACCAGCCCGCAGTCGAGCTGGGTAAAAAAGCCACCTTTGCCCTTATGGGCAGGCCCGGCTACGGAAAATTAGCACAGCAAATCAAATCTCTCACCAAAATTGACGGAGATTTCCTGGTTTGATGCACTCGATTGCTTCTGATTGTTTAGCAACTTTGTCTGCCCACGATATTGCCCGCTTTCGACTCGCAAGTATGGTAGCAGTGTTGGTTGTCGGACTGCTGTCGGGCTATCTGGCAAGCACTCAATTCCAGGAACCAAAACGCCTGGCAAAAACGATAATGACCGTTGTCTTGGTCGGCTTCAATTGGCTCATCGCACTATTGGTTATCTGGCGATTGCAGTTAAGCAGACAGCTAATTTGGCTGCCGATAGTCGGCGCCGTTTTAATGTTGACTGTCACTGCTCTCTCAGCAGGGCTTTTTTCCTTTCTCAAGCTCGACCGAAGCAGCCGCCTGACACTCATCCTCGCAGCCGCACTCAGCAACCTCGGATACACAGGGGGGGCATTCATTTGTTACGCCTTATTTGGCGCCGAGGGCCTTGGCCTGGCAAACATTTACCTGCTGCTTTGGCTGCCCACTCTCTATCTTGTCTTTTTACCTATACTAAAAATCCACCAACTTCGAATAAAGGACTCCAACGCTAAACTCAACCTCAAAAAAATATTGGATTTTCGTTTTCTTGCGCTCCCCGCCGTAATAACAGCACTGACCCTGAATTTAACCAACGTCAAAACCCCCGATTTCGTGGCAAAATCACATATTGTTGACATCCTTGTTTACGTCGCCTCCGGTCTGTCGTTTTTCGCAATTGGCCTGCAGGTAAACTTGGCCCGCCTCAAAAACTATATAAACTTGTATTTTCCGCTCGCTGCGGTAAAATTTGTCCTGACGCCGGCTGTCGCTCTTTTGCTCATTTGGCTGCTGAAAATAAGCGGGCGAAACTTGACCTCGCTGGTGCAAAATGTAATAATAGTTCTGTCAGTTACTCCCAGTGCCATTTTTATGGTAACATTGAGTAACGTTTTTGATTTAGACGGCCCGTTAGCCAGCGCACTTTGGGTGGTCACCACGGCTGCTTTTGTGGTGCTCGTTGTGCCTGTGCTATTTCTTCTCTTCGCTTGAAAGGACACCGCAATGGACTACGCAGTCGTAATGGCAGGCGGAACAGGAAAGCGGCTGTGGCCCCTCAGCAGAAAAAAACGACCAAAGCAGGTCTTAAAACTTCTCCAGGGCCAAACCCTACTCCGCTGCTGTTTTGACCGCCTCTTACCAATATTTGACCGAAGAAACATAATTGTTCTCACAAACGCCGGCTACGCAGACCTCGTAAGAGAAAATCTCCCCGAAGTGCCATTTGACAACGTCATCGCAGAGCCTGCCGTCCGGGATACCACCGGGCCCATCGGGCTCGCAGCTTCCGTCCTCACAAAATATGACCCCGATGCCACAATGGCCGTCGTAACCGCAGACCAGCTCATAGAGCCGGCCGAGGTACTCCAGCAGGCCATCAAAGACGCACTGACCTTTGTCAATAACAACCCTGACGATATGATTACTTTCGGTATCCACCCAACCTTCCCGAGCACCCAGCTCGGTTATATAAACTGTACCGCTGCACAAAAATGCCCCAATTGCAAAAACACAATCTATTCCGTCCAGGCATTCAAGGAAAAACCGGACGAAAAAACCGCAATCCAATATCTCGATACCGGCCAATACTTTTGGAACTCCGGAATGTTCGTCTGGAAGGCTAAGACAATCCTGGCCAATTTGGAAAAGTTCCTCACCGAAGCCTCCGAACCACTCCGCAAAATCCAGGCCGACTGGGACAGCCCAAATCAACAGAAAACACTACAGGAGTGGTTCGTAAAGCTACCCAAAATCAGCATCGACTATGCCGTTATGGAAAAGGCCGAAAACGTTTATGCCATAAAGCTCGATTGTCGTTGGCTCGATATGGGCTCATTCGCCGCACTCGCCGACATTATCACCTCTGACGAGAACAACAATATCGTCGTAGCAGCCCAGAGCGAGCTTCTAAACTGCAAAGATAGCATCGTTGTTACCGAAGACCACGGCCATCTAATCGCCGCCATCGGTCTCAGAGACATAGTCGTAGCTCACAGCCCAGATGCTACCCTCGTTTGTAACATCGACCAGACACACCGGCTGAAGGAGCTGCTCGAATTGATAAAGCAGCACACCGGCGAAAAATTCCTATAAGGAAAAATGCACCACAAAGACACAAAGAAAATAAAAGTGAGCTAAAGTGCCTAAAATGTTTGCGACTCTTGTTTAAGGTTGTGGATGCTCGTATCGACGCTCGTTATAGAAGCTCGAAGCTCGTTTTTTCAAGCATCCGGCCTCCAGTTTCCAGCTTCGATACCAGTTTCGACAACGACAAACGAGCTTCCACGGCAAGAGCAAACTTCTTGGTGTCTTAGTGGCAAAAAACAAAATGAGATACTTAGCAATAGACTACGGTACTAAACACACCGGCTTGGCAATCTGTGACCCCGCCGAGACAATCGTATCACCTTTGGCTGTCGTAGAAGGCCTGAAAGAACTGCTGAAAAAAATCGCAGAAGTCGTCGAGACCGAAAATGTCGAAGCCATCGTGCTCGGCCTGCCGCTGAATATGGACGACTCCACCGGCCCGCAGGCAAAGCTCGTCTTTCAATTCGCTGAGCAGTTAGAAAAGCATCTCGACATCCCAATACACTTCCAGGACGAGCGATTGAGCAGTTTCAGTGCCGCCGAAAAGCTGGCTGCTGCCGAGTTTACCAGAAGGGAGAAAAAAAAACGCCTCGACGCCATCGCCGCCGCGGAAATCCTCGAGGCATTCCTCGAAAGCAAAAACATTTAGCGCTCTGACTTTACAATTAAGTAATGCTTTATCTTTGGTCAATCGTACTGATTCTGCTCAACACCTTCTGTCTCATGCTGGTCCTTTTCGGCCTGCCGGGTAATTGGCTCATCGTCATATTGACCGGCCTGTTCGCCTGGTGGCACGCCGAAGATGGTCTCTTCTCTATCTACACATTGCTTGCCATAACGGTGCTGGCTGTTCTCGGTGAGCTGGTAGAGTTCTTTGCCGGCCTGGCCGGAGCAAAAAAAGCCGGGGCAGGTCTGCCCGCCTCGCTCGGTGCGCTTGCCGGCGCCCTTGCAGGCGCCGTCCTCGGCACTTTTCTTATCCCTGTCCCTCTCTTCGGAACCCTTATCGGCTCGTGCATTGGTGCCGCTGTCGGCGCCTGCGTATTGGAACTGTTCGGCGGACGACGGATGAAGGATTCTGCACGCTCAGCCCTCGGAGCAGGCATCGGCCGGTTCCTCGGAACAACCATAAAATTCGCTCTCGGCGTCCTCATCTGGCTCATCGTTGCCGTCGCCGCCTTTTGGCCATAAGAATAACGAATTGCCCTTACACGCTTCCAAGTTCAATTGAGACAAGAACCTTCCTGCACGTGCAGTGGTTTCCTAAGTGACATAACGCAAGTTTTGAGGCCGTAAATTCCATCGACGTCTCCTGCCATTCTATTGCACCGTATCCAATTGTTATATGAGGTGAAAAATTCGCAAAACTTGATTTTTCCCGATAATTCTTAATCCACAGCAGAGTCGACTCCCCAACCTCCTCCTCACCGTATATCATATCCTCGGTCGCATCCTGACTAAAATATGGTGCCAGTCTTCCCATGACCTTCTCATGAAGTCCTCCAAGCTCCTTCGTCTTTTCCACCTCAAAAACCGACACCTCCTCGCCTCTCGAATTCGTTGTTGTCCGAATACCGATAACCTTCAAATTTCCCAATAGGCTCTCTTTCGCAATTTCTGCCAAAATGCTCTCGATGGCTCCGATATCTCCTTCATCAATACAACCCATAGCCAAGGAAATATGTGGAAGGCAATCCTCTTTATTCAGAACTATTTTCCTGCCGAACTTCTCCACAAGATTAGCGTTTGCTTCAAGCACCTTTTCTCTCATCGCCTCGCCCGGCAGCAACACTGCATCAACCGCTTTCCTGCCCATTTCCCTTTTTCTCCTTCGTTAGTCGAAATTTCTTATTCGATATTCTCTGCCTTATCGGACATCAAACAAAATGCATATTTTTCATACTGTTTACTTTAGCTGTTTTGCCTTTCTGACAAACATTTCGTATATTTTAATCGGCTTATAGAAGTTCGTAAAACTCTTTCTGATTGGGGATATTCTTCTCCAGGGGGTAGCCAAAACCGGGCAATGGTGTAATTATGAGTGAAAAAAAAGACAAAACGCAAATAGAACGGCTAAAAGCAGACTTAAAGGACGCCAAACAGGCTTATGTCTCCAAAGTTCGAGCAAAGGATTACCGGCTTCTAAAGCTCACTTTGCTTATGCTCGTACTGTTAATCGCCGCGGCCTTTCTGCACGGCCGAATCCAGCTCTTCTAAAAACCCGCTCGCCAACGACTCTAAACATTGGCAGGGGGGGCAATTTAAACATATTTTAGCCCCCAAATTCATTTGAGCCTCTTCACAGCCCAATCTCTTCTGCCACCTCACGCATGCCCATAATCACATCGTCAATCAGTTCGCCTAACTCGACGCCCAATATCTCAGCCCCCTTTTCAATCACAGACCGGTTTACCCCAGCAGCAAATGCCTTATCTTTCCATTTCTTCTTGACCGATTTGGCCGTCAGGTCCATAACGCTTCTCGACGGCCGCACCAATGCCGTCGCTACCACAAGACCGGTCAGTTCATCGACCGCGTAAAGCACCTTTTCAAGCTCGCTCTGCGGCTCAACATCTGTGCATATACCCCACCCATGCGACATCACAGCCCGTACGTACTCGCCCGGCCAGCCCGCCGATGTCAGAATCTCCTCTGCTTTCCGGCAGTGCTCCTCGCCGAATTGCTCATAGTCCACATCGTGCACTAATCCGATAGCACCCCATTTCTCCTCGTCCTCTCCGCGTTTGCGGGCACAATAACGCATCACCGCCTCAACTGCTATCGCATGCTTTATTAATCCTTCACTTTTATTATATTTGCTCAGCAGCCCAAAAGCTTCCTCACGTGTTGGTTTCCCTTCTGTCATAATCTACCCCTTCAAAAATCATTAGCTCCCCTTTAATAACATCATCCCACCCAGTCTCTAATCCATTTTACCCGCTAACTCCACTTATGAAAAACTGAAAATCGCAAATCGTCAATAATAAATTGAAAATTGCTGGGTCATCCCCGCGCAGGCGGGGACCCAGACTCCACGCTCCACGCTAAACGCTAAACGCTATCTTTTACCCTGAGCTTGCCGAAGGACTATCCGCTATTTCCCCCTTTCCCTTTGACTTTTAAGGTCTTTTGTGTGCCTACGCCAGCACGCTTTGGTCTGGATTCTTTGCAGAAACTTAGGGCGAGAGAGTTGTCGTTTAGTTGTTAATATTTGATTGACGGAATTAGCTTCTATATGTATTGTATTTGCTGCGGGAATGTCGCATTTTATTTCCGGTAGACTAAATTGTTTTTGACGGGAATTGTAGGTTTGACAAACAGTCTTTATGTAGAAATGCACATGGCATGCTCAAATAATTCAGCACGGAACTAATTATGAAACCTAAAACAGCTGCTATATTATGGCATATATTAGACTCATTGCTTCTTATTGCTATATCAACAACACTTGTTTTATTAATTTGGGTATCATTCCAGTCACATTTTGAGAATTTTATCTCATGGCTTTCAGAAGTTAATACCTTATTTTTCGTTTTTATCCTTTTGGTACTTCCGTTTGTTTTAGCATGGCAATTCCCAAAGACTATGATGTCAGTTTTTAGATCCATATTTTTGTTTCCTCGTCACTGGGGATTTGCATTTCGTGTGTTTTTTTGTAGCGGTTTAACATTAGGAATTGCTTGGTGGATTGATTTAATAAGAGGTGAATATACTTGGATAATTCTTGTTTATGAGATCGTAATTGTTCTTTTTGGTGTTGTGATAGCAAAATTTCATCTGTATCTTCATAACAAATTAAAGTCTGTTACGATAGATCCAGAAAGAGATGACCGACCAATCCGCACATTAGACAAAAACCTCATTCCCGAATTTGAAAATGTTGCTCAAAGAATATTGGGACATCTTTTGCTCAGCACAGAAGATGATAACCACGGCCCTAATGTTGCTCTGATAGGACCTTTTGGTTCGGGAAAAACAAGTTTATGTAATTTAATAGAGTGCATTTATAACAATCCATCCGATGACCAAAAGAAATTGAAGATTATTTTTTGTCGTTTTGAAGCTTGGCAATATTTAACAGCAGATGCAGCGGTTAGAGGATTGCTTGATCAAATTGTAGGTCAAATAAAAGAACATGTTGATAGTATGCATCTGGCTACGATACCAGATAAATATCTGGAGGCCCTGGGTGCTTGCCCACACTGGTTCTTAAATATACTTTCGATATTATTAAAAAGAAAACCTATTCCCGAAGAGGTCGTTTGCTCTTTGCAAAATATTCTTTTGCGAATCAACCGAAAATTAGTTGTGTTCGTGGATGATTTAGACCGATTGGAAAGTCGCTCAATTAAAGCTCAAGATGCAGTTGCGGCGGCACTCAACCAACTTCAGAACCTGACAAGTGTCCAGTACGTTCTTTGCGTTGGTCCTTCAATGACGACGGATACAGACAAAACGCCACGAAAAGCCAATTATGACCTTTTAAAATCAACCCGCTTTCAGGAGCTCGTCCCTGATATGCCAAGCGAAGACATTCTAAATAAAATAAGAGCCTTAAGGGACGAAGCTATTTCTTTAGATGAAAACATGTACTACGTATGGAATGAAAAGGAAAGTGACGATCCTTTTAAATATAATCCAATGCTTGAGCACTTAGATAGTAATATAGCATCCCAAATTATGAATCTTATACAAACTCCCCGACAACTTAAAACTGTCGAGCGTGAGACCCGTGAGAAATGGAAAAGTCTCAAAGGAGAGATTTCATGGTTTGACTTGGTTATGATCAATACCATAAAAGCTTGTGAATTACCCGTATTTGAATGGATAATAACTGAGAAACACATTTTCTTAGATGGACCTCTTGGTTTTAACGACCAGAGCGGTGACGAGAAACAGAAACTCCGTAATTCGATTGAAGATAGATTGAAAGGACGTATTTCAGTTAAAACTGAAGCTCGTTTTGAGCTTGTTCTTCAAGTCTTGATTGATCTTTTTTCAAATTTCATGAAAGGACTTGGAGGCATAGCTGAAAATATCACTCGAACAGAATCTCGACCTTGGGAGCAACGATTAGATTTCAATCCTCTTTATGGTGTTTCTTACTTCGAAAGATTTAAATCTGGATGTATTTCCAAAAATGAAGTTTCCGACCAATCTATACTACAGTACATCCAAAAGATTACACATACTGGTTTTGAGAAGAACGAATTTGAAGAGAAATTTTTAGATTCTTTTCAAAAACTTACAAATGACATAAATCGTTTCCAGCAGTTCAGTGGATTACTAACAAGAGACCTCGCTATCGATGTTTGTGATTGTATCTTGGATTGGATGTGTGACCGTCAGCATTGGAGTGTATGGGATCCCATTTATCAATACCCTTCTTCTGTTATGTCTGATGTTAAAACTATAATTGATAACGCTGGCCAATTTTATGCTGAACGTTCCTTGAGACGTCAAAAACAGCCTCCAGGTACAACTAAAAACTTAGAAAAGTGGATTGCTGAAAAGCTTGAGGCATTGGCAGTTAAAGATGTAATTGTGGCAATTCACTTTGCGCACTATGTTGCTAAAGATACTCTTGGTGAACAGGAAACAAGAAATATTTTAGGAAAAATGGTCAAAGACTATTTTTTAAATAGGACGGACGTTGTTTGGGAAAAAATCAAAGATCACCATAGTCACCTAAGACAGTTTTTGGAGGTTCTTAAATATAACGCAGATTATCAAGAAATACGTGATAAGGTTGCCAATCTTATTGTAGAGAAAACTGAGGCTGATAAATCTGAAGAATCTCAATCAAGCGTTGTAATCTCTCTTATACATTTTTCCTATGCTGGTAGACCAGATTTAATCGATCAATACGATTTCTCAGTTAACAAAGAGGAGAATCGCGAAACATATAACATGGAAACGATGTTTCCACTAATTAAAAGCTGGGAAAATCACGAATTCAAAGATCCTGTTGTTGCTAAGGCCTTCGAGCATTTACTTAAGGAATACGAAAACGAACTTAAGACAATTTAAATAGGTTTTGAAAACTAATCATGGAAAACTATGAACAGTGGGGTTGTTGAAAAAACCATCGAAATTAAAGTTGTCCGGTGCTTTTTTGGTCATTTGAATTTGCCTGCCCGCCGTAGCTTTATGCGAAGGAGGGTTTAGCCTGTCCTCCGAAGAAGTGCAACTTCGAAGCGAGGAGATTTAGAATTTAGAATTTGTCTCTACGCTATACGCTATCCATTATACGCTCTACGCTGTTGTACGCTCTACGCTGTACGCAATACGCTATACGCTATACCAGCCACGAGATAGTCTTATCCAGATAACCCAAAGAGCCATTTGCCAAAAGCGATAATCTCCGGAAACTTGCCCTCTGGTACAAATACCCAACCATCCTCCACATGCAGGAAAAAGCTCCCTGGATTGTCGTAGGCCCTGCCGGAGAATCCCTTATCGTCTGACCGGCTCTCTGCCCAAACATGCGCCTCCACGTACCATAGGTCATCGAACATCTCTCTGCCCACGTGTACTATCTCAACCTTATTCACCCCCGAATAGCCACTTGCTATCAGCGTCCGCATCCCATCCTCAGGATTCACGTAAACCGCCTGAGCTTTCAGGGCTCGCAACTGACCAGTTGAATAAGCCCCCATTATAGCCGGAAGAACACATACCACCATCGCAACGATGGCCACACTCAATAGCAATCTTTTGCGCCGATTCATTGAATATCCTCCTTTCATACCACAGAATATCAAAGATTCGCCCGTGGCGAAAGCAAAATCTTCTAATCCGTCAACGCCGACCCACGAGTATCAAGCATCCAGAATCCAGCATCGAGCTAATTTTTTTGTTGGTTAAATCCCTGTTGATGAAAACTTGGTTTTAGCCAGCTTCCCAAATGGGGCATTGAAAAATGACCCGGCGGATAAGGCCGTGCCTTTTGCAGAAGCTCGCTTTTCGTTCTGCTTCAAATATGTTGCATCTTAATGCAACTGTGGACGCTG
>JAUWAY010000027.1 GCA_030601845.1 Phycisphaerae bacterium | reverse complement strand
CTATTTTTGGACGAAAGGTTGATTTAGTCGAAAAAGATTCATTGCGAAATCCGTTTCGCAGACAGGCAATACTCGCCGGCAATGAGGTAATATATGCAGCCTGAACAGAGAGATGCCGGTTATTTATGGGATATGCTCGATGCTGCCAGAACAGTAGAACAACTAAGTTCCAACCAGGATTTTACCCAATACTCAAATGACCGAAGGACACAACTTGCTGTCGAACGGTCTTTGGAGATTATCGGTGAAGCAGCAAGCAGGGTATCCACCTCTTTCCGCAACGCTCATCCTGAAATCCCATGGCGACAGATTATAGGCCAGCGAAATGTTCTGATTCATGAATACGGCGAAATCAAGCAGGAGCGAATCTGGAAAACAGTCACAGAAAATGTCCCACACTTGATTGAGTTGCTAAAACAATTTGTTTGAAATTTGACGCTTGAGATTTGTCATTCCTGCGAAGCAGAGAGCAGAAATCCAAATTTTTAGCCCCCTGCACTGCAGGGGGTTCCCCACGTCCCGGGGCTCCTTCCTGCTTGCCCCAAACCCAACGTGGTTCAGGGGTCATTCCTGCCATGATTTTACAGACAAATTTTTCTTGTTTTAACGGTCTTGGTATGTTATTATGTGACAGAAGTTGAGATGTTTACGTTAGTGGTCTGGTCTTAATAAGGATTTTTGAGGAGGTAGAGTGATGATGAAAAAATGGGGTTTTTATTTACCTTCAGTGGTGCTAACTATTAAGTGGATACCTGTGCGTAGCAGGTCTGCTATGAATATTAAGAAATTTGAGGAGAAGGTGATAATGGAAAAGAGAAATGTAACAATTTGGGTGATGGTGGTGGTTTTGGCGGCTACAGGTGCAGCGTTTGCCACTATAGATGATGGTTTAGTGGGCAACTGGCCTTTTAACGGCAACGCAAACGATGAGAGCGGTAATGGGCATCACGGTACGGTATATGGTGCAATTCTAACGACTGACCGTTTCGGAAACCCTGATAGTGCTTACAGTTTCGATGGTATCGATGACTACATCGACCTGGGAACTAGATTGGGCGGCTACTCAGCTTTTTCTGAATTTGGATGGGTCAGGGCTATTACATTGAAAACACGAAATAACTTCATTCAGTCGTCAAATTGGTATGTAAATGACCCACTCGGTAATGATGGTGGTTTTGATTTGGCGATTACAAACGGTTACATAAAATCTTGGGTCAACCAACCTGACCGAACTGCTCATTCTATGCTTTCGGGACCTTATGTTGCTTTAAGCCAATGGTATTTGCTCGGTTTCACATGGGACGGTTCTACTCATAGATTATATCTTGATGGAGTCGAAGTGGCGAGTGAATCTTACACAGGGTATATCGGGACGTCGGCCAAAAATTCCCTTGTAGCATCGAAACATTATGGCTCAGGCTTCAAAGGTTTTTTTAATGGCGACATAGACGAACTTCGAATTTATAATCGAGCTTTGGCGGAACAAGAGATTGAACAGTTGTATGTTATCCCCGAACCAGCTACGCTCTTACTGCTCGGCTTGGGTGCGGTGATGTTGAGAAAAAAAGGCAAGGAGATACGCTATGACACTTGGTGAATTAGCATTTGCGTGCTACATATTCGATAAAAACAATGGCGAATATGCGAAATTTCTGAAAGCAGCCAAATGTCTTGATCTCAACAAAGGCGAGGATTGTGTTACTTTCATTAAGCTTTTGAACCGTCATTGGGGTTGTCGGCGCCCGGAAGCATCTCACGAAAAAGCTGGTAGGAAACTAAAAATATGGCATAAGAAGTGGGTTGAGAAGCTGTTTGGCAAGAATAAGAATCTGTATAAACTGAAACAGAACGATTTGGATTTGGCAGCTGCGGCATATGAAGAACTTTTGCAATGTAAGGTAGAATATGTCGCTAGAAATAATAAAACACGCTCAATTTCGTTCGGTCCCACGACTGCTGCCAAGATATTATTTTTCTTGAGGCCTAAAGCCCTTCTCCCGTGGGACGATGCTATCAAGAAGGAACTCGTTCGGAGAAAATCAATCAACGGTCATAACGAGAAAGATCTATATGAAAATTTCCTAATACACGTAAAAGAAGTCGTTCATGCCCTCAGAGAAGACTGTAAAAAAAATGGTTTTGAACTGGAGGAATTGCCCCAAAAATTAAATAAGCCCGACTACATCACCATACCGAAACTTATTGATGAGTATTACTGGATTACGATAACACGAAGAATAGCTACCCCAGCAAGAGAGGTCTTGCAGTGCTGGCTCAAGTGGTACAATCGAGAACCAAGGGATTGAAATTATTGTTTACCCGAACCAGCTACGCTCTTACTGCTCGGCTTGGGTGGTTTGATGTTGAGAAGAAAACAATAATATTTTTTTGAGAAGAGTGTAAAGATGGAAAGCAAATCTGAGCTTGAAGTTTATAGAATGTCCTTTGATGGACAAATTTTGAAACGTGGCTTCTGGCTTTATGTTTGGAAGATATCTACACCAAAAGGGAAGTGTCTGTATGTTGGTCGTACTGGAGACAGTTCTTCTCCGAATGCAGCGTCACCCTTTAATCGGATAGGACAACATCTTGACTCACGCGAAAATGCAAAAGGAAATACAATGGCAAAGCGTCTACTTGAGAAGGGTATTAAACCTTCGGATTGTAAATTCGAGATGTTTGCTATCGGCCCTATCTTTCCCGAGCAAAACTCGTGGGAAAAGCATACTCCTGTTCGTGATACAGTTAGTGCTCTTGAATTTGCTTTGAGCGAAGAATTAAAAAAGAGAAAGTATATGGTGCTTGGCACACATACTTCCAAGAAATCGCCAAACGAACAGTTATTTGAAAAAGTGCTCGAAAAAATTAACGACTACTTTCTATGGAATTTGACCAGCTAATTGTTAAAATAGTGCGATGATGTTGAGAAGAAATTGCTAGTCGCTCTTTCCACGTTGAATCGCTCCGGATTTCCGGCCTTCGTAGCCGCTACGGCGGAGTAGGCTCGGATTCTCTCCAGCCCGTTAGAAATCCCCGCCCGGTTAGAAGTCTGCAAGACTTTACTTCTAACGGGGCCCGCCGAGCACAAGGCAGACACCTCTGGCATCCCATTTCTAACGGGCTCCAGAATTTCTCAAGCTCAGAATGAGCGCAGATCCCGCACCAATTTTGTTTTTTAAATTTGGTGCGTGGACAATCTCCAAAACTTGTGCCCGCGCAGGCGGGTATCCCTGTTCCCCTGATGTCCAGCTCGTCGCGCTGGCGCTCGACGCAGCGGGCAACCTGATACTCTGATATCCTGATATCCACATCCTGATACCCTGTTTACCTGATATCCTTCTGCGCCTTTTCGTGGCTAATAAATCCGTGAAATCCTATGAACCGGAGCCTGTCCGCCGTCTTGTCCTCCGAAGCTTCAGCGAAGGAGGTAGCTTTAGCGAAGGCGGATGTCCTCGTAGCAATAAATCCGTGAAATCTGTGAAATCTGTGGCTAATTTTTTTGGCCGTTTTCTTTTGACTTTTGTTGGAAAATATGTTATAATATGCCTATGTTTGCACTTGTCCGCCATAGCCTTGTGCGACGGCGGAAGCTGGCAAACATAAACCGCCAGCAGGCGACAGATTTAGCGGAGAACCGCACGTCTTAGTATCAGCAGATACACGCAAAAAAGCATCGTTCGTAAATAGTCTTGGAGCGAAACGGAAAACCCTTAGGGGAATAACCAATAACAATGTTAATCTGTGTTAATCTGTGTCAAATTATAACTTTAGTCACTTTAGGCACTTTAGGCATTTTAGCTCACTCTTCACTAACTTGTCAATCAATTATGACATCAATTATGCAAAACAAACCCAATTTCCGAAAAAGTCAAATGAACATAAATAAAGGATTAACAAAGGAATATGAAAATATATCTAATTTTACGCTTGCTGAAAACAAACCCAATACAAAGCCAATTCAAAGCCAAACAAAGCCAATTTGCCAGGGGGTAAAATTGATGCAAAGTGTGTATTTACAAAGGATTATGAAAATAAGACATTTGGTGAACGCGGGAAAAACAAACCCAATACAAACCCAAACAAACCCAATTCCCCCAGCGCGATACGCAATACGCAATACGCGATACGAAATACAAACCCAATCAAACCCAATCTTGTCCGCCATGGCCTTGGCGAAGGCGGATTCAAACGGCCCATATTCACATTATCAACATTTCCTCTGGAACAGTAGTTTGATGAGTTTATCGTGTTGTGAGAAGTCGGGGACAATGATATGTGCGCCGGCCTTGACCAGGCGTGTGCGTTTTTCGATATTCAGGCCGTGCCTTCGAATTTCATCGCTCGCGATACCGATAGCGATTCCATCGCGCTTTCGGCACTCTCGCATCTCGACGGGACCGTCGCCGAAGACAGCGAGCTCTGGCCCCTGCAGATTGTTTTCCGTCATTATTTTTTCGATGACCATTTTTTTGGAATACTTAGTAACATCACCGAGGGCGCCGTAAATGCCGCCATCGAAAAGCTCTGCGTAACCAAGCGCCTTGGATTCAGCGATTACATCCTGGCGGTCTGTTCCGCTTGCCAGATAAAGTTTTATGTCCCTCTGGCGCAGTTCTTTTAGAAATGCCAGGGCGCCTTTGATTGTGTAGTCGTTGATGTCGAGTTCGCCGCGTTTGAATTTTTCGACTCGCTGGTTGACGAGCTCGCACAGGTGCTTGTTGTAAATTTCCTTGTAGCCGAATTCGTCGAGGATTTTGTCAGGGCTGACGATGCCGAATTCAGCGACCATTTCGACAAGAGCTTTCATCTGCAAGATGGTCTGAATGCCTGTTGATTTGTCGATGTAGTCGGTAACACGGTTTCGCACCTTGTGGTAAAGGGTTTCGTCGGCGATTTGGTATTTGTCGCCGAGGATGACCTTTATCATCACGGGGGCCATTATTTGCTCCCAGCCCTGTCTTAGGGTGCTTATGGTTCCATCGTTGTCGAAAACGGCATGTTTTATCCGGCCAAGCGGTATTGATTCGTAGCAAAATTCTATTTCGGTGTTGTCGAGATAACATGCTCGGCGTCGGTCGGAAGCGAGTTCCGGCTGGTAGATATAATCGGCGTCCTTGCCGATTTCGAGGATTTCCGGACCAGAGGCGGTGCCGGTCTGGAATAACTTCTGTGTAGTGACAGCAGCGGCAAAGTTTGCGAACTCGGCTGCTTCGGCGGGCGGGACACCTGCGCCAAGGCATAAAGCCAATGCACTAGTTACTGTGTCTCCGGCCCCCACAGGGTCGAGCTTTTTCATTAATTGGATGCCCGGGACTTCGTGGATACCATCGGAGTCAACGGTTATGATGCCGCGCGGGCCGCGGGTTAGAAATACGGGTTTATTGAATTGCTGATAAAGGTTCTGCGCATATTTTTTTACATCTGCCAACATCAGACAATCGCCTGATTTGGCATCAACACCGTTGAGGCGAGCTGCTTCCAAATCATTTGTTTTGCGATAGATATTTTTGAATTTGTGACCGTAGTGCCTGCTATCGAGCAAAACTATTTTGTCAGAGAACTGCTCGAAGAGGGCATTGGCTTGATTTATGAAAGACTCGTTTGTAATGGAAGCCGGGACCTGTTGGTTGATGATAAGAGCATCTGCGGTCTGCAGGGCCTGCGCGATGCCATTCAGCAGGGCCTGGTCGGTCGCTTCGGTTCGTTTGTTGAAAAAGCCGAAGTCAATGCGTGGTCGTTCGTTGCCCTCGAGGTATGGTTTGCCGAAGGTTACGGTATCGAAATTTTCCTTTTGCACTGCCAGATGGCTTGTATCCACCCCCAAGTCGTGGAACTGGCGTCGTAGCTCCCTGCCGAAAATGTCATCTCCAATGACACCTATGACCTGGATGGTTGCCGGCTCAAGGGCAGCAAGATTGGCAACCACGTTTGACGCGCCGCCGAGTGAATAGTAATGTTTACCGACCGCCCGGGCTTGCAGGCCGGTTTCAACTGATACTTCCGAGCCACGAGGATTGAGCAGCCAATAGGCGTCGAGGCAGAAATCACCGTAAACTGCTATTTTGACGTTTTTAATCCGAGCTAAGATTTCGCTGATGCGCTCTTGCTTCATAGGTTGTCACCTTGCTGCAGCTTTTGGAGTAACTTCTCAAGCCGTTTTATGCACTGTACCATACAGCGGACGGTGTGATAGTTCACCTTCCAGGAATGGCTCATATGCGTCCAGATAGGTTTTCCCTCGCGCGTGAGCAGTGGCCACCATTCACCGACGGGATGATTTATCATTTTGTCGAAAACAAAACGGTGCACGTTCAAATACGCGGGCCAGTATCCTTCGGGCCCGAATCGCAGGGATGCCTCCAGCATGCCAATCATAACCTCTGCCTGCTGCCAGAATTCTTTTTCTCTATCATACACGCCGCCGGCGTGGGAGCCTTCGACATAAACACCGCCGTATTCATAATCAACGCCATTTTCCAGCCCGTGGTCTATTGCCTTTTTAATAATGTCTCTGTATTGCTCGAAGGGTGTACCCAGAATATCCGTCGCGTGTGCAAGCAGCCAGGCAAACTCCACATTGTGCCCGGCTGAGGTGTTGTCGCCAGCGTGTGGCTTGGCGCCGCCCTGGTCAAAACGGTCCCAGCCCCAGACGATATCAAACTTTATTTGTGATGCGACCTTCCAGTCGGGCGTGAATTGTGGTATGCCGGTATCGTATTGCGGGTGCAGCATCCTCTTTATCAGAATGTCTATGTCCTCCAGCAGTTTGCGTCGGTGCACGCTTTTTCCGGTGCATTCATACAAGGTGGTAAAGGCCTCCATCAGGTGCATATGGACGTCGAGGGTCTTTCTGTCTCCGCCGCCGCTGCCTGGTCCGCAGAGGTCCCAGTTTCTTTCAAACATCTCAAAATACCCGCCGTGCATCGTGTCGACACAATACTTCTGGATAAGATCGAAAACCTTCTGGGCGTATTCGCCCCCCCTGGGGTCAGCAGTTGCCAGAGTATATTCGCTGAGGGCATACATTGCGAAACTAAACCCATAAAGGATTTTCTTATCGATGGCGACATTGCCCTTGCGGTCCACCGTCCAGAAGAATCCGCCGTGTTCGTTGTCCCACATTTTGTTGATGAGAAAATCGACGCCGTGCCTTGCATATTCGGCACATTTGCCATTGCCGTAACCCGCTCGGTGGGCTGATGACATTGTGTAAACGGTACGGGTCTGGGCAATCAGGGATTTTTCGTCTTCGCCGGTATCATTGCCGTCCTTATCGAAGTGAGTGATAAAGCCGCCGTTCTTGTCATCCTTGCAGCGCTCGAGCCAGAAAGGAAGCAATTCGGTGGTTAGGTGTCTTTTGCACTCTTCGAGACAGGCGGATACTTGTTCGGGGTCAACAGCCATTTTGCAGTCCTCGAAATAAAGTTCACAGGAGCATAAGAGCACAAAAGCGTAAGTAACTCACAACTTGTGCACTTACGATTAGGTTAAGTCGTTCGTCCAATCGGGGTATAATAACAAAAATGCCCGCTAACAGCAACGGGCATCAAATGCAAATTCTATTCAGCTGGCTTTGTTCATCTGTGGCTTTTTTAATTTTTTTTAACTTCGTGCCTGGTCGAGGATGAGATCTTTTACCTTCTGGCTGGGCAGATTGAGCGCACCATAAGCGGCGGCGGCGGCGCTGCGAAGGGCGGGGTCGGTTTCGTCCGAGCCGATAAGCGCGTAAATGTGGTCAAGCATTTGCTCAATCAGCATATTAGCGTTTAATTTTGCCGAAGTGGCGAGTGAGTTAAACGCTAATATACGTACGTTGAGGTCGTTGTCACTATTGAGGGCCATTGCCGCAACTGCACGCTGTGCATCGGGGCTGTCGAGCCAGGCCAAGGTCCGACCGGTAAAAATCTGGATTTCGGGCCTATTTCCCATCGTTGCATTTATAAGAGCGCCTTGAGCAGCAGATAAGCCAATGACAGGATTTCGGGTTTCTGCCAGTTTCAGCATAATCTTGGCTGCACGAAGGGTATAGCTATCAGCTAACTGTTTGTTCCAAAGGCCTGCATTTTCGCTTGTCTGCTGCGAGCTTTGTGCGAGGGCTTGTGCCAAATTCTCAACGACCAGGTGACTCTCGGCAAAGTTTTCTCTGGGGCCGGCTGCGGCTATTGCAATCGCGGCACTATATCTTACGGCTCTGTCATTAAAAGAGAGTGCCTGAACAAGCGGCTGCGTTGTGCCAATTCGATAGAGCAATGATTTTTCACCTGCGTTAATGGCCAGTGCTTCGACGGCACCAAGCGCGACATAAGCATTCTGGTCCTTAACGGCTCGCGCAAGTGCCTGATGGAGATATTCAGGTCCAGCGGTAGTGGCATAGACAAGTGCGTTGGCGTGGCGGTCGCCAAAATAAGCGGGCATCTTAATGCCGGCAGATTCAGCTTTGAAAAAGGCGGCCAGCCAAAGGCCGATGGCCTGGCCGAAACCTGCATCGGCTTTGAGCGCCCACTCGCACACCTGCATCGCCATAAGTTCGTTAAAATAATTCCTGTTGACTTCTTCACGAACAAGTTGCTGACCGGCGGCATCCCAGAACCATATATTGGCAAAATCAGATTCTTCCGCTGGAGCCAATGATTCGGCATGATAGTAATAATCCTCAGCAAGCTGGTAGAACAGCCGGGCGGCAGGAACTTTTAAGACAGCAGGGTCAATTTGCTTGATGCTCTGCTCGGCTAGTTCACGAAGTTCGGCTGAGCTGTCTCCTTCGGCAACATATTTTAAATAGGCCAGCGATTGCGGATAACCAATCTCCGCCAGTGCCCTCATTATCTCAGCTTTAACGGCTACATTTGTGGTCTGCAAGGCGGCAACGAGCGGCCTTATCGCAGGCCGACCGATATGCGGAAGGGCCTCAACAATCTTCGAGAATTCTTTTTCGCGGGACTTCTCGGCCAACGCATCGAGCATAAATGGTATTGCATATTCGCCGGCATTTTTGAGCCGCCGGCTCGCTGTAAGCCAGCCGCGCTTGGTAGTGTCTAGCCTTTTTATCTCCTGTACGATAATCTTGGGGTCGGCCCGGCGGATGAATCTGCCCTTCTCGATAATATTCAGTATTTTGCGGCTAAGCTCCGTTAGTTCCGCATCAGGTGCGGCCTCAACAACCCTTAATAAAATCTCAAACGATTGCCCGTTTGCCTCGCTGAGAGCAAGTAGTTCCACGGGATTGGGGTCATTATCGAGGACAACTTGTGCGTAGCCCCTGGCTAAATCCAATCGGCCAATCTTTGTGTAGTGCAAAAAGTCATTCCAGCTTTCCTCAAGACTCTGGGCAAAGCCGGCGCCAACTACAAGAAGTATTACCGTTATAATTACTGCGACAATTTTTCCGCTAAACATCGAAATATCTCCTAAAACTGATTATTGAAGTGCCTAAAGTTATGGAACTTTTTTCACTTTAGCTCACTTTAGGCACTTTAGCTCACTTTAGGCACTTTATCCGCCTGAGGCGGATTTAGTTCATTAGATATTCGGCTTTGATACCTATACACTACAGAAAAATGCCGCCTCTGTCAATAAAAAACCACTTCACGCAACCGCAAATAAGGAGACTTTAACTATTTTATAATTGCATTTCCGGACGTTTTCCATTATAATATCGGACAATACGCTTCGGTTTGTTCCAGGAAAAGCCGTGAATAATATCTGAGGCACCTTTCTATGGAATCATCCAGCTTACAGGAATTAGAACAAATTCCCGGCGTTGGTAAAACTATTGACCGGGATATTGGGAGAACTCCAACGATAAGGAATAACTAACTGCCCTCTTGTCCCAGCGCAGGCTGGGATCCAGTCTCACAAGGATGCAAAAGCAATCAACATCTCCGGCGGAGAAGACCACACAATTGTTCTTACAGCAAATAAGTCTGCGTGGGCCTGCGGCGCCAATTTAGAGAATATGCTTGATATTCGTGCTTTTTTGTGTTATAATATTGTATCATCTCAATAATTAACGGCTTATACATATTGATAGAGGAAAGGGTGGAACAACGAAAGCAGAAAAAAGCATAGCAACTGTAGTAGTAATGTTTGGGCTGATTTTTTGTACATTGCCGGCCGAAGCGACACTAATAACCATAGAGATTGAGGCTGAGGTGGATCATGTGAACGATAGGCTTAATCTGCTCGAAGGGAGAATCAATGTCGGCGATATTATAACTGGCTCATACACCTATGAATCTACAACTCCCGATTCAAATCCATTGCCATTTGTTGGCGACTACTGGCAATCCGACCCTGCATCCGGCATCTCACTTAACGCTGGTGGGTTTGAGTTCAAGACCGACCCGGCCGACATCAAATTCCTTGTTGAAATTGGCGATAATAGTCAATCAGGAGACGACTACTATATATCAAGTTATAACAATGTCCCATTTCGCGATGTAGTTGCAGTTAACCAAATATCTTGGCATCTCGGTGACCCTACTGGCACTGCACTTTCAAGTATTGCCCTGCCAACAACTGCACCTGTATTGGATGACTGGGACTCAAATTATCTGTATATAAACGGAGGGCCGCGTGGGGGTGATTTTATTATTACTGGCCATGTGACATCTGCTGTCCCAGAGCCGGCAACGTTATTGTTATTTAGCTTAGTCGCATTATTCCTAAGAAAACGAAAATAACCTCAAACACCCAAAAAATTTGTTTAAGGAGAAACAAAATGTTAGCAAACAAACAAATCACCCTCATTGCAATAGCAGTTATTCTCAATATCAATGTCACCACCTTTGCTCACTGGAAAGATGATGCAAAAGCAATAGACATCTCCGGCGGAGAAGACCACACACTCGTTCTTACCAAAAACAAGTTCACTTGGACTTGAGGCCTGGCAGCGCCTTTTTGGAATATAAATATAAAAAAATATTTGTTGAATTACTTATGTTGCGAGTTATATTTAAATTGTCCGGTAAAGTGGGAAACAACACATTTTATGGGGAAATCGGGAGGATTTAATTATGGGAAGGAAAAGAAAAATTGCAGGTTTTTCAATCTTTACGGTGATTGTACTTACCTTCCTTGCATTCAAAATTTCTACCAACAATGAAACTATAGGAGATACCGGCTGGACAGTTGACCAGTTCATTGAATGGGGTAATGAAGTCTGGCCAATCAAAGAGCATAAGAGATGGAAGCAATATAGAAACAATGAACCCAATGATATGGATTTTAATGAGCCCTATGCATATACGATATATAGGGTTGATAATGAAGTGAATGATGTTGACTATGCAACTAAATATTGGGAGGAATGTGATTTCGAATTGCCCCCGCCTTATGAAGATTTGCCCAAACCGGTCAGAAAACTACTTGACCACTTTGACCAAAATGATGTGGGAAAAACTATTGGAGAGGTTCTTCCTGAGGTTGCAAAGCCACTGCTACTTTGTTGTTTTAGAAATGGTAAACTCGCAAATTCTGAACCACTGGCGGTCAGGCTTTTGAGTCTGTCAGATGATAAGCTTAAGTTTAGAGTTGGACATGAACCGTTCAGCCTATCTGAAGTCAAGGGAATTAAAGCCACTGACAGGATTATTTTGTACACTGAGAAACTTCCTGGCGATGAAATTAAAATTGGTATACGTATGCGTGAGTGGAAATTAGAAGCGAGAATAAAGAAAGGGAGTGAATTATGAAAATTAGAAATTTGTCAACGGAACGTTCCCAAACTAAACGACTCATTACTCATCCTGCCTTTATTATTATCGCCGCTATCTGTGCTTTAGATTGGTTAACGAAAGCGTTTTTTACCCTTGCTTTATCCAACCCGATAGTAAGTCATCAACCTATAGTAATAGCAAATCTGAAACGCATTTGGGGCATGCCTCATTTCTATAAAGATATGCTTTGCGGTAAACTTGACTACGCTTTAGCCCTCGGCTACCATTATGGATATTGGATAGACTATTTGGTTGCTGGTACAATTTGTGGTGCTATTTTGTACACTGTTTATCTAATTGCACGCGGCAAATTCTCCTTAAAGGGATGGGTGGGTAAAATAGGCTATGGAGTTCTAGCAGGAGCGTTTTTGGCCAACACATTGGAAATGATTGTAACAGGCAAGGTAATCAATTGGTTAAGGATAAGCCGTTTCTTTAACGTAGTTAAAAAAATTCCTGGTGGTGAATTTATATTAGAAACTGATTTGGATTTATCCAAAATCAGAGTCTTTAGCGTAGTTGAAAAAACTTCTGATAGTGTATGTGTATCTCTGTACAGGCAAGACCAGATTACAAATCTGGCTGACGTAATCCTGTTTGTTATGGTTCCTCTATTCGGCATTCTGGCGATAATTAAGTTAGTACTATGGTGTAAGAAAAGAAATGTTTGCTCCTCCATAGCCCAAAAAATAAAACTCACCATCCAGTTTATTATGTTTCTATAAAAAAGGAAAGAAGGGAGAGTAAATTATGAAAAAAAGAGGGGACAAAATCAAAAGGATACTGTTAGTTATGGTTTATTTCTCTATGCTGTTCTACGGCGGGTGTGGGCCAACACAGTCACCTGACGTGATATATGTCAGTGGATTGAAGCCACTCTTGCTCCGTAATCCAGGTGATCCAGGCGCTAAATATCCTGATCGATGGGCAGTCAGTGATGACCCGGAAGGCAGAGATATTTGTGGTGTTGCCTTTGGATTTGTTCTCCAACTAACCGATGAAAACAACGAAGATCATCATAACGCAGGTATACGTGTTGATATTGAGGTTGTTAATCATTGGAGTACAGGTGGTTATGGTGACCTGTGGGAGCAAGAGGCACCAAACGGGGAAAAATATGGTTTTATCAAGGTATCTCCTGCGGAGGATTCCGGTGTTTATGATGGCATCGTTTATGGTTACACAAATAGTTATGGAAGACTGTTTGTGTATCCCGGGCTTGGTGACCCTGAAGGAAGTTTTGAGCCTTCTGCCCCGCTTGATTATGGCTATGAATGGCCTGGCCCTGGTGGCAGCCATACTGATGTTGTAGATACATTTGTGCAACTAAAAATAACAGTTCCCAGAAAACATATGCCAATGTCACCAGTTTATGTCTGGTGTCATTTTGTTAGGGCACAGTATCAAAGTATGTGGGAGCCGCTTGGAGGTGTTTATGGTAATTCCTTTTCAGGTATTGGAGAATTAGGCGGTTATAGTATGCAGATGCAATCTCTTGATTCCAATACAATCACAAGCAAACTTGCTGCTGCTATATCATGGGATGCTCTTGGTGAATTTAATATCAAGAAGACATCAAAAGGTACGACATCTGATTATTCTCTTAATACCAAAATCTATACAGGACAAGCGGTAACAACTATGGATACAACTTCTTCTGAAGGGCCTTGTCTTGATTGGGCACATTGGTATCAATTAAGATGGGATTCGGATTCTGGCCAGTGGTATTGGGATGATCCTAATAAGATGCACGCACTATGGTTTGCTGATCCTAATGATCCAAATAACATAATAGATACAATGACTTCATGTGAACCTTACGTTCTTTGGGCTGATGTAAACTTACCTGAACCTTATGATGCAAACCAGGCCTATAGTACTGTTGTTCTCCATTCTGTTAACAAAACCACAGGCGAAGTTTTTTCAAAGATGCGTATCTATATGTATCTGTCCAGCAAGTCTCCTGATAACAAGATACTTACAATGTTTAGTGACTATGTTGCAATTGTGGAGCGTCCCGAAGACCAGGGATATTATTATGATAAATGGGGTAATCCTTATGTAGCAATCTATGCTCCCCAAAGCAGCATTCTTGAAGTAGATTTCCCTGAGCCATTCGGGGATTTCAACGCCGATGATAAAGTTGATTTCTACGATTTTGCTCTTTTCAGCAATCACTACCAAGATTCTGTCTGGGACCCAAATACTAACTACGACGCTATGTATGAAGAACCAAATAACTGGGATGGCCAAATAGACATCCCAGAACTCGGAGGGTTCACAGAGAATTGGCTTTGGCAGGCAGGTGGGCCAATGATGATGGGGCAGGAGGGTATGAGTCAGAGTCTTGGCTTTACACAAGGGCCTTACCAATCTACAGTGACAAAACAACCTGCCGCGATGGCTCAACAAGCCCAGCCCAAGCTTAGCCCGGCTGATATTGAAGAGTTGCTCAAGTGGCTTGATGAACTCTGGCTCAATGGAGATTTGAAAGACTGGACTGAGCAAGAATATCTGGAATTCCGGAAAGCCATTGAAGAGTCGTCTAAGTAACGCCCTTTGGGAAAAGCAGTGAACTCCAAATAATAGGGCCGGCTATCCGACGCCGACCCTGTTTTTTTGAGAAAATTAAAGGGGTCAAGCACTTTTTTAGTCATTTTCTTGTTGACTATTGTTTGATATTATGTTAAAATACAAATCGCCATAGAAATGGCAGGTATTTAGCGGTCCGTAAGGACTCCCTAGGAGAGAACCGCACGTCTTAGTATCAGCAGATACACGCCTATAAACCATTATTTGGCAAGCAAGGCAAGGTTTTGAATTTGGGTCATTTAGATTTTGATATTGTTTCGAATTTCGAACTTCGAATTTCGAGTTTCTGGGCATCCAGCATGCAGAATCCACAATTTTGCCTTTTTCCTTTTAACTTTTTACTTTCCAAACTGAATCAATCAGTTTGAGTCTTTTTATGCAAAACAAACCCAATTTCCGAAAAAGTCAAATGAACGTAAATAAGGTATTAACAAAGGATTATGAAAAAAGGACACTTGGTGAACTCGGGAAAAACAAACCCAAAACAAACCCAATACAAACCCAATACAAACCCAATCAAAGCCAATACCCGAAAAGCCAAAATGAACGTAAATAAAGTATTAACAAAGGATTATGAAAATGAAACCGCCTTCCGGCTCCGGGAAAACAAACCCAATACAAAGCCAATACAAAGCCAATCAAAGCCAATTCCCCCAGCGCGATACGCAATACGCAATACGCGATACGAAATACAAACCCAATCAAACCCAATTTCAAACGGCCCATATTCACCACTGGCCGGATTGGATGAAGGATTTTAAGAACTATCGATTTTGCATTGGGGGGCTATTATGCAAAGGGCTTTTTGTTAATCACCTCGGCGTTTATAGTAGCGGCTATTTGCATAAACCTCGGCATCGTGTAATCGAAGAAACACTTGTAGCCTTCGCAGAAATAGCTTTCCCTGCCAAAGTTGTCTTTGTCGAAGGGGGCCCTGTCTTTCATACACCCGCCGCGACAGATGGCAAGATGCCTGCAGAGCAGGCATTTGTTACAGAGATTTTGTTTGAGCCGGGCAAAGGTGCGTTTTTTCTCGCTGGAGGCCAGCTTCTCAATAGGCGTTTCAAAGATGTTGCCTAATCGCCATTTCGGCTCGACAAAAAAATCACAGGTGAAGCAATCGCCGGTATACTCGACAACAATGTACTGGCTGCATTGTTTGTCGAACGTGCAAATCGTATGTTTGCCTTGCACGCAATATGACAGTATCGAGTCGAAGTCACGGATGCTTAGCTTCTGCGGGCCGTATTCGTACCAGCGGTCGAATATCCTGCACATAAATTCGCCATACTGCTGCGGCGTGATTGAAAAATCCGCAACCTCGCCCGTAGCGGGGTCAAGCTCCACGCAGGGGATAAACTGCAGGAACCTTATACCTTTTTCGAGGAAAAAATCAAACAGCTCGTCCGGATGCTCGGCGTTTCTGTCGTGCAGCAGGGTGAGGGTATTAAATTCAACCTTATATTTTTTGCAATTTTCGATGGCTCTGACTACTTTATCGAAAGTGCCTGCGCCGGAGTGGTCCAGGCGATAGTAATCGTGGAATTCTCTGGGGCCGTCGATACTAATGCCGACCAGGAACTTACTTTCGTGCAAGAACCGGCACCACTTGTCATTGAGTAAAATTGCATTGGTTTGTAGTGCGTTGGTGACCTCCTGGCCGGGGCCGCCGTATTTTTTTGCAACTCCACCACTTTTTTATAGAAATCCAGCCCCATCAGCGTGGGCTCGCCACCCTGCCAGGCAAAACTGGAGACGGGAAAACGTAATTCCAAATAATCTTTGACAAGTCTTTCGAGCACCTCATTGCTCATTCGCTGCCTGCCCTGGCCGACTTCCGGTGCCCTGTCCTTATAAAAACAGTATTTGCAATCAACGTTGCAATCCGAGCCGGACGGTTTAATTAAAAGAGTAAATGGCTGCATTCACTTCTCCAATGTTTTACGAGTTTTGCTTGCTAACTGAAGCTTAGCAACAATTCGGAGACTGGCGCAAAAAATCCGCTATAGCTCTATACCCTGACTTTATCGTCCACCGTTTCCTGCCACCGGTGAATCTTTTTTGTCAGCCGGCTGATAACATCCTTGTGCCGGCCCGAGTCGAAAAGATTCGTGGTCTCGCCGCGGTCCTTATTCAGGTTGAATAACTGGCACTTATCCACGTCGCTGAGGCACAGTTTCCAGCCGTCCGGAGAGACGACCGTACGGGTATGCTCATTTTCAAGGCGAGCGATTTCTTCCCTGGAGGCCAGACTGGTGCTGCCCTTGTTTACCTTAACAGCTTTGCCGGACGGGTTCCATTCGATAAAGACGTGGTCTTCAACAACCTTGCTGCCCTTTATCAGTGGAATGAGACTCTGGCCCGGAAAATTCTCGTCGGCTTCGCTGCCCATCAATTCCATCACTGTTGGCACCATATCGATATGACTGACGCTATTATTGATTACACGAGCTCTTCTTCTCATCTTTGGGATGCGCATAAGCCACGGGATTCTGACCGCCTCCTCGTACATCACAGTTTTTCCCACCATATTATGTGCGCCCATCATGTCGCCGTGGTCGCTGGTATAGACAACAATGGTGTTGTCGGTAAGTCCCAGGTCATCCAGGGTTTTGAGAATTGCGCCCACACTCATATCGACCTGCGTAACCAGGCCCCAGTACTTGGCAATCAGTTCTCGTATGCTTTTCGCATCCTTGCCGTATTTATCACGACACTTCTGGCGTTTGAGGCGGTATAGCAGGGGTTCGTTCTCTTCGAGGGGGTCACCGAAGTTGGCAGGCAAATCGACCTTTTCAGGGTCGTGTTCTTTATCGAGCGGCCCGAAGTAGGGCGGGTGCGGTTCGAGGAAGTTAATGTACAGCATAAAAGGTTCGTTGCGATTGCGGCGAAGGAATTCGCATGCCTTTGTTTCGAGGAATTTTGGCTTGCAGTGTTCGAGTGGCCGTCTGGCCGCAAAACTCCGGCTGAACTTGTTACCATTGTCAGGTTTGTAACCGTGCTCTATAAGAAAATGATGATAGTTGCTTCTCTTGCTGCGGTCGCGTCCCTTACGATAGTATTCAATATAGTTGTCTTCGATGGCGGCCCATTCTTCGAAACCGTGCTGGACGAAGATTTCATCGCCCAGATGCCACTTGCCCATGTAGGCCGTGCGATAGTCCGAGTCGTTGACTATCTCCGGCACGCACCGGATATCCTGAGGCAGCCGGATATTGTTAGCGGTACAGCCGTTCGTGTGCGGCCAGAGGCCTGTCATAACCGCCGAGCGGTTGGGCGTGCAGACCGGCTGGGTTACATAGGCCTTTTCGAAAACCACACTTTCGTCGGCCAGTTTATTCAGGTTGGGCGCATGGATTTTCGTATTGCCGTATATGGCCATGGTGTCGGCCCGCTGCTGGTCTGTCCAGATGAACAACAGGTTAGGCTTGCGTTTTTTTGCACGCGCAGAGAGCCCAGAGGCGCCCACACATTTCGGTGTGGCTATCGCTGCCGCCCCCAGGCCTATGGTTTTCAAAAGATTGCGACGCGTGTAATTATGTGCACTCATTCTTTTTTCTCCTGATTCTTATTCGGGTTTGTCTCTGTTGGCCAATTCGGCGATTCGGTACGTGCGGTCTTGAGGTATGCCTCAATCCGGGCAGCCACCTTGGGGTTCTGGGCAGCAACGTTGTCCTTCTCGGACAGGTCTTTAGCCAGGTTATATAGTTCCAGCGGTTCACCCGGCGCCAGCCGCACCGCCTTCCAGTTGTGCCATCGCACCGCCTGCATTAAAGTCTTGGGGGGATGTTCCCAGTACAGGAAGCGGTCTTGCAGATTCTGTTTTTTTCCAAGCAGCGTAGCCAATACGCTGACACCGTCAATATTCGATGGAGATTGAGCTCCGACCAATTCAGCTATCGTCGGCAGGACATCGGCGAAGTACCAGACCGCCTTACTTACCTTCCCGGCGGGCACCTTCCCCGGCCAGCGAACAATCATAGGTGTGCGAATGCCGCCTTCGTACACCTCGCCCTTGTGTCCCCGCAGAGGCCCGCAGCTATCGAAAATCCCTTCCCAGCGTTTGGCTGCCCCGTTGTCCGAGCAAAAGAACACAATTGTCCGGTCGTCGATGTTTAGTTCCTTTAAAATCGCTATTATGCGACCGACATCTCGGTCCATTCGTGTAATCATTGCTGCGTGCACCTTTGCATCTTTTGGCCAGGGTTTGTCCGCATAGGGTTCAGTGCTTGGTATCTCATACTTTGCGTGTGGGATGCAATAGGGCACATACAGAAAAAATGGCTTGTCTTTGTGCTGGCGAATAAAGTCCAGCGCAAAATCCGTGAACATATCGTGCGTGTACTGCTGCTCTTTTCCGTCCTTGTTACCCTCAAGCATGACCTTCTGCTCGTTGTGCCAGAGGTACGGCGGGTAGTAACTATGGGCCTTGTTCTGATTTAAATACCCAAACCACTCGTCAAAACCCTGCCGGTTAGGGATGCCTGCTGTATCTGGTTCACCCAAACCCCATTTGCCCGTGATACCCGTGGCGTAGCCGGCTTGTTTTAGCACTTCAGCCACTGTGACGTCCTCAGGTTCAAGCGGAACACGCTTCTCCGGTCCCACACCTCCAACCTTGCCTTTATTGCCGCGCACGCGCGTATGCCCGGTGTGCTGACCTGTCATCAGTACGCTGCGTGAAGGTGCACAAACAACGCAGCCGGCATAGCACTGCGTGAAGCGCATACCCTCTGCGGCGAGCTGGTCAATGTTCGCGGTTTTGATTTTCTTCTGGCCGTAACAGCCAAGGTCTGCGTAGCCAAGGTCGTCAGCCATTATGAAAATGATGTTCGGTTTGTCGCGGAGCGCTCTGCCCGCAGCCTGCCCAGAGACGTCCATACATCCCGGCAACACCAGCGAGGCCACACCCAGTCCAACGGTTTTGACAAACTCTCGACGCGCGTAATTGAGTGTATTCATGTTTCTTTACTTTTATTCTTGTTGATTTTCAGTCATTCTGTACTTTTGCAGCCGGTTTTGCACTTACCGTTCAGTCTGCTTACCTCTATGTTGTTTTCTTGGTTAGCTGTTTAGCACTCGGTATTGTGCATGCTTTCCTTGTGGCTTTTTATTATCGCTGCTAATCTGCCTCGGGTGCGACAATTTGCTTTTCTGCCAGCCAGACCAGCATTTCTCCGGTTTCGCGATTGTCCCAGGCGTAGTAGGGCACCGCGGTAATCTCGACGGGTGTGTTGGGGTCTCGCAGGCCCTTGCTGTGCAGGACAGTCACTCCGCCGAGCAGGTCATCTCGATGTTCGGATATGATTCTTGCATCGGGCGGCAAAGTGAGGTTGAACACATCGTCGCCATTGTCGACACCCTCAAAGCAATACACGATGGGCCCGCGCATCAGCGCGACGCAGCCGAGGTCGGCCTCTACATCCGGATGTGCGTAGACCCTGCGCACCGGCATCGGCAAATTCAGTTCGATGGTATCACCTTTCTTCCACTGTCGGCCAATCCGGACGTATCCCTTCTTTATTTCGGGCGTTTCGATGGCCTGGCCATTAACCTTAAGTGTTACAGGAGGCGAGCTTGGCTCTGCGAATCGGTACAGGTTGCTCGGGACCGGCTTGCCCTGTGCCCAGCCGGGAATGCGTAAGCATATATCAAATGTCTTCGACTTTTGCGGTTCGACGGTAACAGTAATTTTACCATTCCAGGGGTATTGTGTTTGCTGGTTGATTCTAATGTCATTGTCGCCAAGCGTTATGTTTGCCGAGCTGGCAACGTATATATTCACGTAGATGGCGTTTCTGTCTTTTGCATAGACCCATCGTCCGATTCCGGCAATAAATCGGGGCAGATTCACGGAACAACACCAGATAGCCCGCCAGCGATGCTGGTTCTTCTTGCCGATATCGTGTTTTTCCTTATCAACTGCCAGTTTGTTATTATAGCAATACTCGGTACCAGTAAGACTGATACCGGAAAGTGCGCCGTTGTATGCCTCCAGCTCTACTATGTCGGCGTACTTGGCATCGCTGTAGAGCATGTTCATCCGGTGATTCCACATTGCCACGCCAATCGATGCGCAGGTTTCGGTGTAGGCCTTGTCATTGGGCAGGTTGTAGTCTTCTCCGTGCTGTTCATATTTCGTGCCATTGCCGATACCGCCGGTAATGTACATTTTTTTTCCGACCATATTATCCCAAATACTGTCCAGTGCGGTAAATGCGGCCTGGCTGCCTGTATAACCAGCCACCTCGGCCAGCGCCGTATAAAGATATGCCTGACGAACGCAATGTCCCCAGGCCTGGCGCTGCTGGGTTATAGGCATCAGGGTGTGCCCGTCGCCGATGTCAACTCGTCGGGCGTGTGGCATTCGTGTGGTGATGAACTCGGCCAACCTCAGGTATCGCTCTTCGCCGGTAGCCCGATACAGTTTGAACAGGCCAACTTCAATGTTGGGGTGGTCGACAAAGTCGTCACGTTTGAGCGGGCCGAAGAGTGAGTCAATAAGGTCGGCTAACTTGCAGGCAATATCGAGCAGATACCTTTTGCCGGTTACCTCGTAATGGAGAGCAGCGGCTTCAAACAGATGACCGGCATTATAAAATTGGCCAAATCCCTTGGGCCAATCGGCTATGGTTCCTTTCCATCGCCACTGGTTTGACCAGCGCTCGGGTTTGTTGGGGTCCGGTACCTGATACTTGATGCAGAGATAGCCGTCCTCTTCCTGAGCGGCGGAAATTATTGCAATGAGGTAGTCGAGCTGGCTTTCCAGCTTTGGGTCCGGATGGGCAGCCAGAGAATAAACGGCGCCTTCAATTGTCTTGTACACCTTGCAATCTGGAAAGGTGTTTATGAATGCACCGTCCTCAAGTCCGGCGACGACCTTAAAATTGTGCAGTACGGCTCCACGACCTTCACTTGCGTCCATCATCTCAAACAAGTCCGGAATGGTTTTTGTGCGGATTATCTCCATCCGAGGCTTCCAGAAGTCGTCTTCTATCGAAACCGTCCTGACATCAACAGGCGTTAGCTCGGCGTACTTCATCGGAATTGGCTCGGTGAATTCCATCAGAATCGGCCTGGTTGCTTTGTCCACTTTCTCCGGTGCAGCTTTCTCTGGTGCAGGCGCTGCAAACTTAAGGGTGCATCCTGCCATCACCACCGCCGCCGTCACTATGGCCACACATTTAAAAAAGTTCCTGATTGTGAAATGAATCGTTCTCATTATTCTTTTCTCCCTGATTAAAAATTTACCGTCAATAATTCTGTCGCAGGACGGCTTATATTACTGCTTAATCTTGTCAGCTTTCCATCGTTCTGTGAGCTTGTCCTGAGTTTTTGAAGGACGCGTGCCAGCAAACTGCTTTTCCAGGAGATTTTCAGGTCATGCAGCATCATACATTTTAATCGCTATGAGCCACTTGTCAATAGTTTTGTTGCGTTCAAGGTCGGGTTCGGTTGCTAACCGGTACCTCACTGGTCCGGGGCGTTCTTGCTGACCGTCTGTTTTTGCCCTTCCCGACCGCCCTGGCCACCTTTGCGCTGACCGCCGCGGCCCTGGCCACCTCTGCGTTGACGTTCGCCCTCGTCCTGGTCGGCTCTACGCCGACCGCTGCCGGTTCTTTGGCGCGGTGGCATCAGGTCGGTCATCGCCTTGATGCGAGCCGAGAGTTCACGAACCACTTCCGGGTGCTCTGCCGAGAGGTCTCGCTCTTCGCTTGGGTCATCATTTATACGAAACAGCAGGTTCCGTCCTGTCTCTCGGACCTGAACCAGTTTCCATTCACCATCGAGGATGACGGCATCGCCTTTTGCAATCACGATTTCCTCTGGAGGTACCTCTTTGCCGTCACGGATCGCCGGCCACAGGTTCTTGCCGTCGAAAGGCCTCTTGTTTTGAGGTTCAACCCCGAGCGCTGCCGTCAGGGTCGGGAACCAGTCCATTACCGAAATCACCTGACGACACTTGTGCCCTGCTGCAAGTACACCCGGCCAACGCATCGCTGCAGGAACACGAATACCGCCTTCCCACAACTGTCCCTTTTCTCCTCGGAGCGGGTCATTGCTGGCGCCACCTTTGTCTTCTGCTCCGCCATTATCGCTGGCGAAGAGGACCAGGGTGTTGTCCCGCATTCCTTCGGTGTCAATGGTATCCAACACTCGGCCGATGGCGGCGTCCATCGCATCGACCATAGTCGCGAGGATTTGGCGACGTTGGTCAGTAACTCCTTTGGCCGCATATTTCTCGGCCTTGGGCGTCGGCGGTTCCCGCAATGGCGTATGCACAACGTGGAAAGGCATGTAGAGAAACACGGGTCTCGATTTGTCCCGGTTCCTGAGCAGTTTAACGGCTTCATCGGCCAACAGGTCCGTGCAGTATTTTCCTTCTTCGTTGAGCTGGACGCCGTTACGCTGCCAGTCCGGCTTGCCCGTACTGGGCACGGTATGCCGGTAAGGCTCGGAGGAACCATGAAGATGTCCGTAGAAGTGGTCGAAGCCGCGGTTATGCGGCAGATAGGCGTCATCAATGAAGCCTCCGAGGTGCCATTTTCCGAGGCAGAAGGTCTGGTAACCGGCGGCTTTGAAACTCTGAGGCATCAAGTGCTCACCCAAATCAAGGCCGGGAACATCCTCTTTGAAATTCCCCGTTGCCCCTAAACGAATCGGATTGCGACCGGTCATCAGTGCCACGCGTGTCGGACCGCAAATAGGATAGGAATAGTACCGGTCCAGCTCGACGCCATCGGCAACAAGCCCGTTGATGTTGGGTGTTTCAACTACGCTGCCGTGATATCCGACATCATTCCACCCCAGGTCATCGGCGACAAAGATAACCAGATTCGGGTGTTTTAAGGAGGATGTCGCTGCAGGTTCAGGATTGCTTTTCTTTCTCTTCTTAAGCGGCGCCGTCCACAGATAGACTTTGTGTTCTTCGTGGTCCTCGCTGGAAGTGAGCCTGATGACTTTGTCTGGCCTGACTCCTCTCATTCGGAAGTCGTGCGAGACAATTCGTGAGCCGGGCTTGAGCTTGTCCAACTGCGGTATCAGCTTCACATTCAGATCAGGAAGCAGGTAGAGAGTGACTACGTCTGCCTTGCTGAGGTCGAGGGTGAAGATATCTTTCTGCTCAATTCTAACCAGGTGTTCAACATTGTTCTTCTCTACGTTTTCGAGCGACTCTTCCACACGCTGCGGGTTTATGTCGTAACCTACGGCCTTGCAGCCATACCTCCTGGCTGCCGTTGTTACGATTCGGCCGTCCCCACAGCCCAGGTCGTAGACCAAATCATCCTTTTTGACTTTCGCTAACTCCAGCATCTTGTCCACCACGTCCTGGGGCGTAGGGACAAAGACAACGTCCGGAGCGTGGCTTTCCTTGACTTGCCCCTTTAACTCCTGGGCGTATATACCGCTGAGAGGACAGGCAAACAAGGCGCTCCCTGCCACAGTCCGGAGAAAATCTCGTCGTGAAATCTTTTTCATCATACATCTCCTATCATAATACCTTAACACACATTTCCCTGTGAGTTGAACTTAATAAAACGTCTTCAACAAATCTCATATTATCAAATTTAATTTTTAATGCACGAGTTTATGTAGCAAATCCGGGTTATTATTATTTTTGAATCGTTCTGTGCTTTTGCAGCCACTTTTGCACCCATTGCTCGGCCTGGGCGGCGGTTTGCAGGTTTCCTTCTAATTGGGCGATATACATCTCTTGGGCCAATTGCCCCAGGCCGGGACCCGGAACGGCACCTAATCGAATCAGGTCGTGGCCGTTGAGCAGCGGCTTCGGCTTTAATTCCACGTCACCCAGGGCCTTTATTCTTTTCCGCAAATTCACCAACGCGGTAACGCTTTCTTGCCTGGCCCTTTGAATCGCTCTTTGCAATTCGTACAGGTCCCAAAAATACGGCTCGGCAAGTGCCATTTTCAGTTCGGCTAAAGACATCCGTTTGTCGAGTAATTCACCCCTGCCCTCCAGCAAGAATTTTATGTGCTTTTTTTGACTTCTACTTGGTTTCAAAATCGCACATTTTTCAAGTACAAATTCTATCGGAAAGGCGGCAAAAAAACAAGCCAATGTCAGGGGAAAATCAACCTTCTTTCGCAGCTTACCCAGCACACTGATTGCGAAATTTGCCCGCTCGCCGGCAAAGCCAGGGAAAATAGCTTCAGCCAGGCCGCTCTCAATCAGTACCGAGACCCCGGCAGAGCGGTTAGGGTCCACAAGGATGCCCTCCAATTCCATAGCGATACGTTCACCGCTTATTCTGACTATATTTTTTGCGCTGCTGCAAATCGCGGATTTGGTCTTCGGCTCAATCGCAAATCCAAGCTGGGTGGAAAATCGCACCGCACGCAACATTCGCAGGTAATCCTCGCTAAAACGCTGCTTGGCGTCGCCGATAGTCCGCACTACCTGTTTTTCGAGGTCGGCCTGTCCATTGACATAATCGATTACCTGTTTTTTTAGAGGGTCGTAGAACATCCCGTTGATTGTGAAATCTCTTCGGCTGGCATCTTCGGCGGCGCTGGCGAATTCGACTCTGGCGGGATGTCTGCCGTCAGTATAGCCGGTTTCGGTTCTGAACGTTGCCACCTCCACCTGCCGGCCCTCGAGCAAAACTATTACCACGCCGAATTTCGCTCCGACTTTCAACGTGTGCTTGAACAATTTTATGACCTCTTTGGGCCGGGCATCTGTGGCGACATCATAATCTTTGGCGCGCCTGCCTAACAGCATATCGCGCACGCAGCCGCCCGCCAAAAGGGCCTGGAAACCATTGCGGCGCAATCGCTTAATTATTTGTATAGCTGCCTGTCTGTTTGTCATTTGTCTCATCGCACACTTTTGTTATTTGAGGGAAGCCCTTTAGTTTATATTCGGCGTGTCCTTTTTCCACGATTCTTTAAGCTCGGCGACAGCAGAACCATATCCCGGATATTTAGCCCTTACCTGTTCAAGTATGCTATCCGCCTCAGCAGTTTTGTCTTGCGCCTTTTTACAGCGAGCTAAATAAAGCCCCGCCACAGGTGAGAAATATGAGTCCTCTTGCAATAGTGCTGAATAATGCTTCTCAGCCTTAGTAAAGTTCCTTTTGTAATGTTGGTCAAATCCATATCCCAACCTCGCTAGACTTCTATCAATGGAGCTCGTTGTGTTTTCAATGGTCCAGTTGAACAAAGTATCCACGATAATGATGTCTTCCCTATCAGGACCGTAGCAGAAAGCAAGTGGCGCGTCGGTTATTCCGCTTAAGTTAAGCTG
>JAUWAY010000012.1 GCA_030601845.1 Phycisphaerae bacterium | reverse complement strand
CCACCGGGTTCCCGATAAGACGGGCCCCCATTTGTGAAGCTGACTGAAGACGGAGGACGGCATTTCGCATGTCGCGAATTGCAAATGGCAAATCGCATGTCGGAAGGCAGAGGACGGAAATTAGGATATCTGGATATCAGGAAATCAGGGTGCAGGATACCAGGAATTAGGATATCAGTTTGTAAGAGGCAGATTGACGATGGATGAGGGACGAAGGACGGGTGGGTTCCCGCTCCCCGATGGGAGTCGAGGACAAGCTTCGCGGGAATAAGATTTGACGAAAATTGTGGTTTTGGGTAGTGTGTGGCGTGAAAAGTGGAAGCAAGCCTGTATGAACTCCTAGTGTTGGTGTGAATTTGGCGGTGGATAGTGTCAATTAAGTAGGATAGAATATAGACACTGTCTTCAGTTTCCGGTTTCGAGTTTTGGGCCCACAACCCATTCAGAAGCATTAGCAATTTTACGGGCATGTCCTTTTGTGATTTTGCCCTTGACTAATGCATGGGCATCGTTGTCTTCCACCGGAGCTTCGACGACCGGATATCCGAGTCTTATTGCTACTGCAGCAAGAAAACCTGATAACGCCGCAAAGTTTCTAATCGATTTTTCAGGAGTTGTTTTGGATGCGATGTCTACTGAAAGATCCGTGCTCTTAAAAGCGCCGGATGAGGGACGGTATGAACCATCAAGCTTTTTCTTGATTTGAAATCCACAGATTCCTCGCCACAGAGACTCACCTTCATCAACAAATTGTTCTTTGTAGTGGGTAGGGCTTTTTCTTTTTACACTCATAACCTGTAGATTCTAAAGCAACATTAGGACTGGCCCGTCTTAAGCCATTTGATTAGTAGGCGTGCTGAATTATAGTCTCGCACAGAGAATTGTCCTTCGTCAATAGGTTCATCACCAATTATCTTGAGATAACCGAAAACATTGGATTGGACGAATTCTATCTCTAATTCACGGGCCTTATTTTGCCACTCAAATTGTATCCCACCCCCCGAGACCGGTGCTACAAAAGGTGCTTCAATATTTTCAACTTCGAGGCTTCTTAAGAAGTTTTCGGCATTCTTATACAATACTTCGGGAATAGATGGGCTTCCATAAGAGTCCCAGTTTTCAGGTAAAGCCATGATTCTATCTAAGTCGTATTTAGCCTTAGCCAACCACTTCGGCTCAATGGCAACTACTATCTGATCTGACTCATAAGTAGGGTCTGTTTTGGATTCGGGCCAAGGATGGCGATAGGTAATCGTGCGTTCTTCCCAAAAAAGTTGAATTATTTCTTTTAGAGAGCCTAAAAGAGCGGCGCCCGAAAGAGTTCCTATAGTTGGGGTGCGACAATGTTTATCTGACAATGTCATTGTCTGATCATACATAGTTTGCCTCATCCTTACGTTTCCACATTTTGTGAGCTTCAGAGCTTGTAAAGTCGGTGAAGCCCCTAACGATCCACTCGTGACCTTGATTAAGAGAGGCCAACAGAGTTTCAATATCAGAGGACTCGAGTCTACCTCTAGCGGTCAGGTTTAGCCGGAGAAGCTTTGTAGAATCCGGCATTTTATAAGCTGATCCAAGGGAGATATGGAGGCGGCCGAATTTTTCTGGAAAGGCGTATGTAACGTTAAAAACGATGTTCTCGGGAATGGGAAGATATCCCTCAGATGATTTTCCTGACCAAGATGGGAAGAGATTAGACAAATCATTCATCGAGGTCCAACCACTATTTTGAAGTATATGATTAACGTAAGTGACTTCCCATTGGTTGGGCTCTACTTGACCAAGCCCCTCAGCTTTTACGAAGTCAAGAAAATCTCTCCATAAGTTCATGAAGTCTTTACAGATGCTTTTATAACGAGGATAGTCTTCCTCACCAGTAACTTTCTTCCAGTTGTGAAGGAAGCGCTCCGGTTGGATCTGGACTAGTCGGTTCTCCGAATCATCTAGAAACCAACACCTAGGTACCGGTGGAATCTGTGAGAGTTGTGGCTTGATCGTCGGAGGTTTCTCGCCACCAAAAAACTCCAATGTCGGGCCTAAAGGCGGTTGGACCGAGCACTTTGGGTATTTGTCTCTTACTCTTTGCCAATAAAGGCCAGGATGAACCGCAGTAAATGCTGCCAGAGCATTAAATTGAACGCCAATAACAACCTCAGTTACCGGCGGTTCGTCGTATTCAGGCAATCTGCCCTTTTTTTGTGTCATGGCTAGAATACCATTTTGAGTTTATATTAGCTGATGCTTAGTTTGCCACTGAACTACTTAGGGATCTACTAAAAATACGAAAAATATCACTTTGAGTTTTTACTATTATCGTAAAATAAGAATTTTTGTCAACTTTTTTAATAATTTTTTTATTATAGGCGGGAATTGCGGTTTTGGTGCCTCGCCAGGACGGATTTGGATCCCCGCCTACGGAATGCGGGGACAAGGTGCGAGAGAGTTGTCGTTGTTTGACTTGTGAATGGTGAGTCGAGACAGAAGACAGAGGACGGACGGTAGATGATGGATGAGGGACGAAGGACGAGGGACGGCTGGGTTCCCGCTCCTTCGACTTCGCTCCCTCCTTCGCGGATGCTTCGGAGGACAAGCAGGACAGGTTTGCTCAGCACAAAAGATAGCGTTTAGGGGGTTGAGATTGCCGGGTCCTCACGGATAATCTGGGTCCCAGCGTGCGAATGAAAAGAAACCTCCGACAAACAAAGAAGCCCCCTGCAGTGCAGGGGGCTAACAGTATAACAAGAAACCCCTTGCAATGCAAGGGGCTAAACAATTTATTATTTACTATTGACTATTTACTATTGTGGTTGAGATTGCTACGCTTTGCTTGTAATAATGGTGTATAATTGTGTATAAGTATTAAGAGCCTATCCAAATAACCCGCTCTATTGCGGCCGGTTAAGGCCGTTGATTAGTTTTGATTAACGTTATTACTGTTTTGGAGGTGATATTGTGAAGCGTCTAATTATTACAATATTGGTTTTGCTGATAGTGTTTTTTGGCCTGGCTGCTGTTTTGGCCGGGGCAGAAGACGCGAATTCTCAACCAGCCGGGGCTATGGCGGATATAATGCGAATGCTGATTCCGGCACTTGGAGGTACCGCCGATGTAAACTCGATTGCCGAACCGAATGCGGTTGCTGAGCCAAATGCAGTTGCTGAGCCGAATGCAGTTGCTGAGCCGAACGCAATCAAGGGATTTGAAGGGCTGAAGAAGGCGATACAGCGTCTAAACTATGAAAGTCAAAGAGAGGCGCGTGAGTGGATGGAGGGGACAACTGAGAACAAAGTGACCCTGGCAAAGGCTGTACAAAGCCAGGTGGCAGCGGAGCTTGGTTTTCTGCGAGAGCTTGCTGTTAAAGAGGAAGCGGTAATGACAACAGCGGCAATAGACCGTCTGTTGGCAAGCAGGCAGGAACGGTTCGAGAAAATGATTAAGAAGATGCAAGAGGAAGGGGAGGAAACAGGCATCAGCAAGCAAAGGCCCACCAGGTATAGAGGACCAAGCAGAAGCACAATTCTGCGTGAGCGACGAAGGGCGCTGGAAGAACAAAAGCGCAGCAGAAGGCAGCCGACCGGAAGAGGTGCAGAAGAAGAGGAGTATGACGAGGATGAGGACTACTAAAATCTGCACAGTTATCAGCCCCCGGCCTCTAACAGGTAATGCTAAAGCTGTACCTGCGAGGGTGATTAGTCGTCTCAATAATTAAACGTAAGCTCACTTCCATATTACACACGAGGCATAACAAAAAAGGATAAATATGCGGGCGGTTGTGCAGCGGGTTTTGCAGGCCAAGGTCGAAGTTGAAGACCGAACCATCGGTCAAATCGATAAAGGATTGCTTGTTTACCTCAGCGTCAGCAAAGAAGACACTGTGAAAGACGCCCAGTTTATGGCTGACAAGCTGGTGAACCTGCGTATCTTTGCGGACGAGGCCGGAAAGATGAATCGAAGCGTGCTCGATGTGGGAGGGTCAATTCTTTTGGTCAGCAATTTTACTCTTCACGGCGACTGCCGAAAAGGGCGTCGGCCGAGTTTTGACGCTGCAGCGGAGCCGGCAGTTGCACAGCAGCTTTACGAAAAAGTGATTGATTTAACTACCGAGCAGGGCGTTTCCGTTGAAAAGGGCGCCTTTGGCGAGTATATGCAAGTAAGCAGCACGAACGACGGGCCGGTAACCTTCCTGCTCGATAGCTCCCGGCTGTTTTAACGCCTACTAACAGCAAATTTGGCTTGACGCACGGACGCAGCATTCATACACTCATTCCTTTGTTTAATTACCATTTACAGGAATTACACAGTGGAAGAAGCAATTGCCAAAGCAGGTGCGTTGATTGAGGCGATGGAGTATATCCGGCGGTTTCGCGGCCGAATTGTGGTCGTCAAACTCGGCGGCAGCGTCCTCGATGATACTTCCCTGCAAAGGAAACTACTAACCGATATTGCCTTTATGGCAACTGTCGGGATGCAGCCGATTATCGTCCACGGCGGCGGAAAGGCCATTACAAAGGCAATGAACGAGGCGGGTCTTGAGCCGGTCTGGGTGCAGGGCCGGCGCTATACCGACGAGCGGACGCTGACAATAGCAGAGCATACGCTTGTACACAAAGTCAATGCCGGCATCTGCAAAACACTTACAGAATTGGGCTGTGAGGCGATGGGGCTGCATTCGCTGGGCAGTTGTGCATTGTTTGCGGAGACCCTGCGTTTAGAGGGCGAGGACGGTCGAAAACTTGACCTTGGATTAGTCGGGCAGGTTGTCGATGTAAATGCGCAGATGTTAAAGACGCTCTGCGCCGATGGCACTATACCGGTTATTGCGCCTCTGGCTCAGGCAAAGGTCGGCGGGAAGTTGAATGTCAATGCCGACAGTGCAGCCGGCAAAGTGGCTGCAGAGGTCGGGGCCGAGAAGCTGGTTGTTGTAAGTGACACGCACGGGATACGAACCGACGTCGGCGACCCGGACAGCCTGGTATCGAGCTTGAACGAGGCGCAGATTAAGGATATGATTGACACATCGATAATTACCGATGCAATGCTGCCGAAGGTCGAGGCCTGTTTGACGGCGCTGGACGCGGGCGTCAGAAAGGCACATATTATCGACGGCAGAATCGCTCATTCGCTGTTACTGGAAATCTATACCGACAAGGGGATAGGAACGCAGATAATTAAGAATTGAGAATGTAGAATTTAGAATTGAGATTGCCACGCCCGCCTGTGGCGGGCTCGCAATGACAGAAACGCGAGATACGAATTATGACGACGAAGGAGACTATTGATTTGTTTGACAAGTTTGTTATTGCCAATTACGGCCGGCTGCCGCGAGTTATCGTTAAGGGCGAGGGCTGTTATTTATATGATGCCGACGGCAACAAGATACTGGATATGTTTCCCGGCTGGGCGGTCAGCGGGATAGGGCACTGTCATCCGAAGGTAGTTGAGGCGCTACGCAAGCAGGCGGGTGAGCTTTTGCATATCGATAACACGTTCTATTCCGAGCCGCAGGGCAAATTGGCAAAGCTGCTGAGCGAGCGAGCGTTCGGCGGTAAGTGCTTTTTCTGCAACAGCGGCGCCGAGGCCAATGAGGCAGCGTTGAAACTTGCGCGGCTGCATACCTCGGGTGAAAAATATAAATTCATCACCGCCGAGGGCAGCTTTCACGGCCGGACGTTTGCCACCGTGGCAGCGACCGCTCAGCCGAAATACCACGAGGGTTTTCTGCCGCTGTTGCCGGGATTTGTTTATGTGCCGTTCAACGATATCGCCGCGCTCGAATCAGCTTTTAGCGATGAGGTTGCGGCGGTTTTGGTCGAGCCAATTCAGGGCGAGGGTGGCATAAACGTTGCGACTGCCGAATATTTGCAGGCGATACGCGAGCTTTGTGATAAGAACGGGGCGGTTGTGATTTTCGATGAGGTGCAAACCGGGATGGGCAGAACCGGCAAATGGTTCGGATACCAGCATTTCGGAGTCGAGCCGGATATTATGACTATGGCAAAGGCATTAGGCGGCGGTGTGGCAATAGGCGCTATGATGGCGAAAGAGGAAGTCGCGGCCTCGCTGGTGCCGGGCAAACATGCCTCGACTTTCGGTGGAAATGCACTGGCCTGTGCAGCGGGTGTTGCGGTTATTGAGGCGATAGAAGAGAATAAGCTCCTGGAAAATGCGACTAAACTTGGCGAATATACCAGAGAGAAACTTGAGCAGCTAAAGCAAAAGCATTTCGTTATCGACCATATCCGGGGTATCGGCTTGATGATTGGCGTTCAATTAAGAAGCTCCGGGGTCGAAATAGTGGATAAATGTTTAGAGAATAGGCTGCGGATAAATTGCACCTGTGAGAGTGTGCTGCGGTTTATGCCGCCAATGATTGTTACCGAAAGCCAGATCGACCAGGCGATTGATATTCTTGATGGTGTTCTGAGTGACTCGGCTTAAACGTCGCTTTAGCCACAGAGTTCAAAAGTTATTTTTTTGCCACAGAGGACACAGAGATAAAAAATGCCAGATGAACTAACTGAGAAGATTATTGGCGCAGCCATTGAAGTTCATCAAGAGCTTGGCCCTGGGCTTCTTGAGTCGATTTATGAAGAAGCTCTGTGCTATGAATTTGACTTGCAGAGCATAAAATATAAAAGACAAGTGCCTGCTGATATCATTTACAAAGGCAAAGTTATCAAAGGCCAAAAAATCGACCTGCTTGTTGAGAACGAAGTTGTTGTAGAAGTAAAATCGCTGTCTAAAATGCCCGAAGTAGCATTGGCTCAAACCCTCTCCTATCTAAAGGCAACAAAACTCAGAAGAGGCCTGATAGTAAACTTTGGCGAAAAACGACTTATCGACGGTATTAAACGAGTTGCCCTTTGAAAGCCACAGAGGTTAAAAGTATTTTTTTAGCCACAGAGAGCACAGAGGACACAGAGAATAAAAAAATGGAAAAAGAATATTTATCGACAATCTGGCCTGTTCTTTATTTTAAGGCAGATTGGCCATCGAAAAGTTACAATTTTGATTTAGGCATTCAGCTTATCAAGGTAGACAAAAATACCTTAGAGGAGATAACCGAATGTGGCGGTGATAATAATTGTTGGCTTTCGAATATTCAGGGCGCTGATAATATGCGTTACAACACAGATTGGTTCTTGGCAATGCATCGTCCGGAAGTAACTGAGCATATTTCTGTAAATGAAATCGGTATGTCATTTGTTGATAGCGTGCAGAGGTCTATTGTCGAGTCGTTTCTTATGTGCTTGCAACTTGTACGCTCAACAGCCGCAATTTGTCCCTTTGAATTCCCCGCAGAAATCCACGAAGGTTATATTTCGTCCGATGATGTTGATACTAGTTCGGATTTTTACGGAATAAATTCTGACAAACCGCCTGTTTACTCTCCAGAGCCTTTTGAAGTAGGTGACTTGCAATTATTAACATACTTGTGGTCAGTTCTTGTTAAACTTCGCAAACTCGACTTCTGGCCGAATTTAATCTCTAAGGAAGAATTTTTTGCAACCTTGGACAGGCTCGCAACAGAAAGAGCTACAGAAAAATTTGTCGACTTTATTATGTCGCATCCCGGTTATTTGGAACTTTCGAAGGAAGACCGAAAACAACAGAGAAAACAGTGGCTCACTTCCGCCAAAGATGCGATAAGAAAGGGGGATGAATGGTTGATGGAGTATTACAAGGACTGTTTTCAGAAGGTTTTTTTAGAGAAACAAGAGGAGGTATTTTCTAATCACACACGAATAGGCAGGGCACTCAATCTCTTTTTCGTAGGTCTCCACCTGCCACTTCAGCATTCTTTTCTATCAATGTGCCTGGTTCTGGAAACAATATTTACGGTTGAGGAAACTGAAATTACCTATCAGTTTGCGACAAGATTGGCAAACATCACTGGTAAGACTTTTGAACAACGAAAAGACATATTTGAAAGAGCAAGAAAAGTTTACAGGGAACGAAGCAATATTGTTCATGGGAGAAAGTCGATTGAAACTGTGGGCCCTAATATCTTGAAAGACGGTTTTTTCTTCGCACGCCAAAGTTTGCAGCATATCCTGCTTGATTCCAATCTTTTAGAGTTGTATTCCGACCCAATAACGTCAGACAAAACGAAAAATTCAGACAAAGCGATCAAGGCAATAAAGGATTATTTCCGGGATTTGGATTTACGGTGAGATTAGTGGTATACTACAGCTAAAGGCAGTTTAATTTATTTGAGGAATTTGATTTCTCTGTGTCCTCTGTGTTCTCTGTGGCAGAAAAGGCGGAAAAATGAAAGTTTTTCTTTGCATAAATGATTGTTCTTCTGAGCAATTAGGCGAGCTGCTCGCCGAAAGTAAAGAACTGAAGAACTTGTACAAGAGCGGCGGGCGTGACTTGTGCCTTAGCGGCAAGACGCTGGCGATGCTTTTCGAGAAGCCGAGCCTGCGAACGCGAATAAGCTTCCAGGTTGCAATGACAGACCTCGGCGGCAGTGCAATTTACGTTAAGCCCGAAGACATCGGCGGCGTCGGCAAACGTGAGCCGATTAAGGATATGGCAAGGGTCCTTAGCCGGTATGTTGACGGCATAATGGCGCGGACCTTCGAGCACGGCACGGTTACAGAATTAGCCGCCTTCGCAACGGTGCCGGTGATAAACGCGCTGACGGACTTCTCGCATCCCTGCCAGGCGATGGCGGATGTGCTTACCATTGCCGAACATTGTGGACAATTAGAAAGTGTGAAAATCGCCTTTATCGGTGACGGTAATAATGTGGCCCGCTCGCTGGCCTTTGCCTGCGCAAAGCTTGGTATGAAAATGGTGATTGCAGCGCCGGCCGGCTATGAACTCGACGCCGAATCGATCCGAAAGGCAAATCAGATATCAGAAGTCAGAAGTCAGAAGACAGAAGACAGAAAAGAAGCTGATACGATTGTCCAGACGAACGACGCCGCAAAGGCCGTTGTTGACGCTCGTTTTATCTACACCGACACCTGGGTCAGTATGGGCCAGGAGGATGAGAAGCAAAAACGGCGTGCGGATTTTGAAGGTTTTCAGGTCAATGCCGAGCTGCTTAAATCCGCACCGGCTGACGTCAAGATTATGCACTGTTTGCCGGCTCATCGCGGTTATGAAATCACCGACGAAGTAGTCGAGTCGGCTAATTCGATTATGTTCGACCAGGCCGAAAACCGTTTGCACTTCCAGCGGGCTTTATTAAAGAAACTGATGGGCTAATTTGATATAGATTTCTGCCCCTGCTTTCGCAGGGATGACAACCTTGCGCAGGAATGACAAGATGACACATCATAAAATAATTATTGGTGATTCCAGAAGTATGAGGGAGGTAGGGGAGGAGTCTGTCCACCTTGTGATTACATCTCCACCATATTGGCAGCTAAAAGATTATGGGAATGGAAGTCAAATAGGTTTTGATGATAGTTATGAAGATTATATCAACAATCTGAATCTGGTCTGGAATGAGTGCCACAGAGTCTTACATAAGGGTTGTCGTTTATGCATTAATATTGGTGACCAGTTTGCTCGCTCTGTTTACTACGGAAGATACAAGGTCATTCCTATAAGAACTGAGATAATAAAGTTTTGCGAAACTGTAGGTTTCGACTATATGGGGGCAATTATCTGGCAGAAGGTTACGACCTGTAACACTACGGGCGGGGCAACAATAATGGGGTCATTTCCTTTTCCGAGAAACGGAATTCTCAAACTTGATTATGAATTTATTCTGATATTAAAAAAACACGGCAGCTCACCCAGGGCCAGCAGGGAGATTAAAGAAAAATCAAAAATGACGATAGAAGAATGGAACCAATTCTTCGCCGGCCACTGGAATATTCCCGGAGAAAAACAAGATAAGCATCTGGCAGTGTTCCCTGAAGAGATACCCCGTCGCCTAATTAAGATGTTCAGCTATGTAGATGATACGGTTCTCGACCCATTTCTCGGTAGCAGCACCACTTCTTTGGCGGCCAAAAAACTTGGGAGAAACTCTGTTGGATATGAGATAAACCCTGATTTTCTGCCGCTGATAAAGGAGAAATTGGGGATATACCAAAAGTTGATTTTTGAAGAGGCAGACTTTGAAATAACCAAGCAGGATAAAGCAAGTATAGACTATAAAGAACTGGCCAAACAATTACCTTATACTTTCAAGGACCCTATCGAATTTGACAAGAGAGTTGACCCCAGAAAACTACAGTTTGGCTCTAGGATTAACAATCATAGTCCTAAAAGGAGGAAGGACTATTCTCTCAAGCAGACAAAAATATGAATGCTCACATTATAAATTGCGATGAAGGTGAATTTTTTAGTTCGTTTCTTCCAAATGGATACCTTGGGGTTAAGCTTGTGATTGGAAGTGTAGCCCCACAGGCGCTTTCAAGAACGTGCCGTACAAGTTACAGTATGTACGCTGACATGAAAACAATGCGCGTTGGTGATATTATTTTTGTGCATGCAGCTCAGAAAATTTACGGTGCCTTTAAGGCCGCAACGGAGTTCTGTGAAAATCCAAGAAAACCTCAGCGCTTTCTGAGCACGAACATCCATTACAATCCAGACCCAGGGAAGCCGAATAGCGGATGGAGGGGCAATATCACTGAGCCAGCAGATATAGGCTATTACAGACGAATGGCGATAACCCACTTTACTGACCAACAGGGAAGAAATCTATGCTTTGAAAAAGGAATTGATTCCAACGAAATCTTTGAGTTGAAGGCAAAAAAGAGTATTTGGTCAGTCCCAGAGCGTTGGCTATATGGAGACACTAAAAGGACAGTGCGCCCTTTGATGGAGAATGAGGCCTTTGAATTGCTTAAAATCCTTGATAGAGAAAACGCAGACAATTGTAAGAAATCGACGGTAAGACCCGCGAAATTGACAAACTATAAGCCAATTAAATTTGTCTTAAATCCAAATATAGTTGTCAATGAAAAAATAATAGAAGGATGGATTCTCGAAAACATTAGAAGACATTCCGATTTGGACAATGCATTGGGTTCTCTTACTTCTTTTGGAAACAATATGCCTGCGGGATATTTAAAGTTCATGGATATTTTTGGATACCAAGAACTTAGCACAGGAATCCGGAAATATAAAGTGATTGAGATAAAAAAAGATGACTGTGTTTTTCCCGACGACATAAACCAAGTTTTAGGATATACAGATTGGGTCGTCGAAAATATTGCAGGAGGAGATCGTAAGGTAGTAGAAAGCATTATTGTAGCGAAGGATTTTAACAATAATTGTATTAGCTTCGTCAATAATTATAATGCGACACCACGAAAGATCCGGTTAATAAAGTTTGACTATTGCCCTCCTCTATACAATCAACTTAATATAACAAGAGTAGTGTAAAGAAGTTTAGAGCTTTGTCTTGTAAAGATAAAAAGATTCTTGTTGCTACTACCAATCCTGGCAAGATCGCTGAGCTGCGGGCGATGCTCGGTGGGGATGTTCAGTGGGTAGGGCTTGGCGAGTTCAAAGATATAGGCGAGATTGAGGAGGATGGGGCGACTTTTGCAGAGAATGCGCGCAAAAAAGCCGTTGGTTATGCTCAAGCGACAGGCCTTTGGACTATTGCTGATGACTCTGGTCTGGTAGTTGGCGCACTCGGCGGAGCTCCGGGCGTAAAGAGCGCGCGATTCTCCGGAGCAAAAGATAAGGTCAGGAGACTTGTTGACCATAAAAATATGGCCAAGGTCTTAAAACTTCTCCAAGGCGTCCCAAAGGAAAAAAGAACGGCAAGGTTTGTCTGCTGCCTGTGCCTGGCAAGTCCTGACAAGGTTCTAATCGAAACTCAAGGGACATTGGAAGGCCTTATAAACGAAAGAGAAGTTGGGGAGAACGGCTTCGGTTACGACCCGATTTTCTTTGTGTCGCACTTAAATAAAACCGTCGCCCAGTTGACCCGTGAGGAAAAGAACGCAATTTCTCATCGCGGCAATGCCATCCGCAGATTAAAGCCATTACTCGATAAATTTCTGCAAAAAACCTGCGGTTAAACCACAGCTAAATAGAATTTGTTTGCCAGCCAGCCGGGATTAGAAAATCCGATTACAGCCTGGAAATTGTTTTTTCTTGACATTTCTGCAGCACATTTGTATTTGTCCATTTCTAAATTTTATTGTGAAAAGTGCCGATAACTGAATATATCCCTGTTTTCGCAGGAATGACACACTAAATACCAATGAGCAAGTTTTATTTATGGCAAAATCAAGCTTTTCTAAAAAAACATTGGTAGTTGTCGAATCGCCTGCCAAGGCGAGGACGATAAACAAATATCTCGGTTCGGGGTTTGAAGTAAAGGCCTCGATGGGCCACGTGCGGGACCTTCCTAGGGGAGAACTCAACGTCGATATAGAAAACGACTTCAAGCCGACTTACGAGATATTACCGAACAGAAAACGCATCGTAACAAGCTTGAAGGCCGCTGCGAAAAAATGCCGGGACCTTTATCTGGCCACCGACCTCGACCGTGAAGGTGAAGCAATCGCCTGGCACCTGGCACAAATCCTCGGCGTGCCGGAGGGAAAGACCTACCGCGTGATTTTCAATGCTATAACTCAATCAGCTATAAAGCGTGCCTTTTCCGAGCCGGGCAGGATTGATATGGATAAGGTTATGGCCCAGCGGGCCCGGCAAATCCTCGACAAAATCATCGGTTATCAGATTTCTCCGTTGCTGTGGAAGAAAATCGCCCGCGGGCTGTCTGCTGGTCGCGTGCAGTCCGTAGCGGTCAAAATGGTCGTTGAAAGAGAAAGGGAGATTCGCGGATTCAGGCGTGAAGAATACTGGCTTATTCCGGCCGTCTTCACCACCGATTTAAAAAGCGACTATAGTCAGGAATGGCTGGACTTTATTACCCCCAAAAAAGAAAACCCCCCGACCATTGCAGAACAAAGCAAATGGCTCACAGAACACAATGCATTCAAGGCCGAGCTATACAAAGTTTGCGAAGAGAAATTCAAGGCATCTAAGCAAGAAGAAGCCGAGCGGATTTATAATGCGCTAAAGCGGGCAGAGTTCAAACTCGCTGACATACAAACCAAAGAGTCCGTTTCCCAGCCGTCGGCGCCTTTCATCACTTCCACACTGCAGCAGACCGCTGCTAATCAGTTGGGCTTTGCGACCAAAAGAACTATGCGAGTAGCTCAGCAGTTGTACGAAGGTCTAAATCTGGGCTCGATGGGCTTTCTGGGCCTTATTACTTATATGAGAACAGACAGTACGCATCTGTCGGGCGAAGCTCTCAAGGAGGCACGGGATTATATCGGCAGGCATATTGGCCCTGATTATCTGCCGCAAAAAGCCAGGATTTATGCTTCTAAGAAAGGCGCTCAGCAGGCACACGAAGCAATCCGCCCAACGGATGTTGACCTTACGCCCTCCGATATAAAGTCGTTGGTAACCAGCGAGCAGTTCAAACTCTATGCTCTTGTCTGGCGCAGGTTCATAGCCTGCCAGATGACACCGGCCAGGTGGAATGTAACGAATCTGAATATCGTGGGCCAGACGTCATTGGGCCGGTGTTGGTATAAGACCACCGGGCGAGTACTTGTCTTTGACGGCTTTACCAAAATCTGGTCCACTACATCAAGCCAGCAGCAGTTGCCTCCAGTCGAGTCCGGCCAGAGTATAGCGGTAGTTGATATTAAGGCCGACCAGCATTTTACCAAGCCGCCGGCTCGATATACCGAAGGGGCCTTGGTAAAGGCACTCGAAAAAGAAGGCATCGGCCGACCAAGCACCTACGCCACAATTATCAGCACCATCCAAGAACGAGGTTACGTCGAGCAGACAGACAAGAAGTTCCAGGCCACCGACCTCGGCGAGATAGTTACCGACAAACTCAATGAGTACTTCCCGAAAATAATGGACGTTGCCTTCACCCGCTATATGGAAGAGCAGCTTGACAAAATCGAAGAACAGCACCTCGACTGGCTTGGCGTTTTGAAGGAGTTTTACGGCCCATTCAAACAAAGCCTCGACACGGCGACCAGGCAGATGAAACACGCCAAAGCTGAAGTCACGCCGAGCGAATATAAATGCCCGAAGTGTGGGGAGAAGCTGGTTTATAGGTTCGGCAAAAATGGGAGGTTCCTGAGCTGTTCGACTTACCCGAAGTGCAAATTTGCCTGTCCCTGTGACAGGGAAGGCAAAATGATTGAAGAGAAGTTAAGCGAACATAAATGCCCGGTCTGCGGCAAAGCAATGATGTATAGGCGTGGCCGATTCGGCCCGTTCCTGGGCTGCAGCGGCTATCCGAACTGCAAGACGACCCTTCGACTGGACAAAGAGGGCAATGCCATGCCGCCCAAACCTCCGCCTGAACCGACCGGAATAAAGTGCTACAAGTGCAAGGACGGCGAGCTGGTAATCAGGCAGAGCAAAAAGGGGCCATTCCTGGCCTGCGGCCGGTTCCCCAAATGCAGGACCATCGTTAGTATTAAGCAATTGGAGCATCTAAAGCAATTGCAGTCGGCCGGCCAATGGCCGCCTCAAACACCGGAAGAGGCCGACCAAATCCTCGGAAGAAAATCTAAAAAGTCAGCCACTAAGACACAAAGCCACAAAAAATAAGTATGAAATCCGAAGAAATTAGACGCGGATTAACACGGTTAGAGAATATGAAGTGTTTGTATTTTTGACAGGATGTACAGCATCAAAACCAGATAGGTTCAAAAAATCTGCTCAATCTTGTTAATCCTGTCTAAAAAAGAAAGCAGTCATATTATGCACAGTTCGGATAAAAAACAAGTTTCGGTCCTTGACAGCACGCCCTTAATGATGTATACTTAAATTAAGGTGATATATTATGCAAAATAAAAAGGCAAAAGAAGCTAAAAGGCGATGGGAAAAACTGTGCAGGAGTATTGCCCAAAAGAGAAATCCATTTGCGGAAATGAGTAAAGAACAGGTTATCAAAGAGCTTCGCAGGACAAGGGAAAAACTCTGGGAGGAAAAACTTGCTTCTCGTACTTGATATGCTATTGTTACTAACGTAGGGACTTATTATATTCTTAAGAAGGAACCACCATGCAATTCAAAAGAGTGACTATTGATCCTGTCGTCTGTACGGGAAAGCCATGCATTAGAAACTTGCGTTTTCCTGTATCACGTCTTTTGGGCCTATTAGCTTCAGGAGAAACAAAAGAATCTATTCTTAAGGCATATCCATATCTGCAAGCAGATGATATTGAAGAAGCGTTGCTGTTTGCTGCTTGTCTTGCCGAGGAAGAAACAGTAGAATTTGTAAAATGAAGTTTTTTATAAATCCGCATCCGTAAAGTAAAACTTCCTATTGGATAACCTGCGTTTCGTTATTGATGCGAATGTATACATTTTAAATTCTCTACGCAATAACAAACAACAAAAAAGGGCTGGACAGGCCAGCCCTTAATTTTGCAATTTAATCCGTGCAATCCGCGTAATCCGTGGTTAGCGTTTTCTTCTTCTCAAAAACAATCCACCAAGCCCAACCAGCAAAATCGTCCCCGGCTCGGGAACAATGATAATTCGGAGTTGGCCATAGTCATCACTACTCGGGTGGGTATAGACCTGCGCGTGCAGAGGATGACCAGTGCCTTCCAAGACATAGGTATATATGTGATCCGGATTAAAGGTGGGCTCAATGGGGCTCGCAGGGAACCATGCATTGCCCCCGTCTAAGCTAAACTGAAGATTCTCCCGCCGTATCGGCACACCACTGGGGTACAGGGGGCACGGTGTAGGTGACGCTTTCGGCCAAGCAAAAGTATATGCAGCATCTAAAGCCACCGGACCATTCGTTACTCCAGGTGAGGGGAATTGGGGGCTGTCTTCCGGTACACTACATGGACATGGTCCCAGAGATTGCCACGTCCCTACCGACCAGGCGCTATATGTGCCCTCAATCTTAACGTCGTAGAGCACACCTACCTGGAGAGGAATGGTACCCTGAACTCGCGATGGGCCAGAGGGACAACGGCTATCTAACCAGAGCGTTTCAATGACCGTACCTTGGGCATTGCTTCTAACTAAAGCCTCGCTCCCGTCAGTGGGGGCAATTCCCCAAGGATGGTGATCCCCAACTCCATAGAGGTACCCCGCAAAGACCGAATTGCAAGGCCAAGCGGCAACTACAAACAAACCCACCATAGCCAATATGAACATTTTCTTGCTTGTCATCTTACTACTCCTCCACAATTTGAGTTATTTTTTGCTGATTAAAATCGTCAACGCATCGTCATTGCGAACCCCGATTTATCGGGGCGCGGCAATCTGAAAATCAACTCAAAAGTGAAAGCTCAAAATGCAAAACCATAGTGCAAAACTTAAAAGTTTTGAATTTTTAGCTATGGCTTTGAGCTTTTCGATTTAAGATTTGAGTTTTTTTAGATTGCTTCGTTGCCCGTCACCAAAAATTGGTGCCACACTCCTCGCAATGACACGAAATACAATTTTCATCTCATAGGCAACTCCTCCTTTGCTTTCGCATCACTTTCCACACTTTACCTATGCTACCCAATTTAACAGTAGAAAGCAATTTGTCAAGTGTTTTTTTGATTTTGTAGGATTTTTTGAGATTTTTTTCGGAAGTCCTGATAAATAAAGGAGATAGGCAGCTAAGGAAAAACAACAAAACTTTGTGTCTTGGTGTCTTCTTGTCCTGCGTAGCTCCTAAGGAGCGAAGCATGGATGCGGCTAAAGTCGCCAAAAAGCGAAGGGGGCTGCGCATAAAAATCAAATTTTTTTAAAAATTTTTATCCCTTTCTACATAAGTACTTAGCGAAATTCACGCCTCAAAAAATCACCCAAAATTCGACCAAAAGCGCAGGTAGCTCTAATTATAGAGGGACGTTTTTTTGCGAGTCGCAAAGGGACTCCGCCGAAGCGGCTTCGACCCTCTCGCGAAGGCGGATCGCAAAAGCAGGTATCGTAAATTCAGGAGAACTTATAATGGCTACCGAAGCACAAATCCTTGCCAACCGTCGTAACGCACAAAAATCGACCGGCTCCCGCACCGCCCCCCGAACAAACCGCCTATCCAGCCCAGCTTGTCAACCAATTACGACCTTTTTTATGCAAAACAAAGCCAATTTGATGGGAGCTCAAATGAACGTAAACCCTGTTAAAACAATGAACTATGAACAAATAACTATGAACAATGACGATAAAAACAAACCCAATTCAAACCCAATTCAAACCCAATACAAACCCAATCGAACCCAAAACAAAGCCAATCAAAGCCAATACAAACCCAATTTCCGAAAAGCCAGAATGGATGTAAGCTTAGCAATAACAAGGAATTATAACAATGAACAACGAACTATGAACTATGAACTATTATTCAAAACAAACCCAATCAAACCCAATCTTGTCCGCCATAGCCTTGGCGAAGGCGGATTTAAACGGGGCGTCTACTCGTTAGAAGGTTGCAAAATTGCTTTTCAAGTGGTATAATAAGAGCATCTCGTGAAGCGTTCTATGAGGTTGTTCTGCGTGATTGGATGCGAAATGGACAAAAAAGACAAAATCGAAGTAAGGCCGCTTGAGACCGTTGAGCCGATAGGCAAACGCGTTCTGATATGCAAAGATGAGGACAAGAAACAAACCAAAGGCGGTATCCAACTGCCGGACAATATAGAAATCCCCACGATAACCGGCCGAATCGTAGCGATCTCAGCCGAGGTCGAAAACTCACCGGATTTACCACTGCGTCAATACGACAAGGTGCTGTTCAATCCCAAAGGCGCCATACCGGTCGATTTCGAGGGCGATAATCGTCTGTTTGTCGTAGAGGTCGAGAACGTCGTCGCAGTTTTTAGAAAGGCATAAGGTTTGCGCCGATACATTGAGAGAGTTGGCGGCTTGTGAGAACGGCGCGTGGCAAAAATTCGCGGAACGGGTTTGGCATTTTCGCAGGATTCGGGTATACCTGTTAAAGCCTATGTTTTGCCGGCGTTTCGCCAAAAACCGGATGTTCCATACCTGAAAAATGCCGACTTATGGCTGATGAAAAAAGAAATACCTGGTCTGCTAAGATAAGAAGGACTTTTACTTCAGTACTGCCTGTCTCTAAAAGACGCAAGGGTCAATGTATCAATTGTGGGGCATGTTGTAAATTACCTAATTTCTGTCCCTTCCTCAAGTACAGACCTGATGGGGGAACTTATTGTTCTATTTACGCAATCCGGCTGTTAAATTGCAGAAAATACCCAAGAACCGAGTCTGAATTTATTACTGCAGATACCTGTGGTTATAGATTCGAGTAAATTAGGGCAACCACACCTGCCGCGACGAGCCAGGGCCTGTCCCGGCACAGCGGGTAGGGTTGCCCCTACGTTTATTTATCCGCTTTCGCCGGTATCCTTCTATCGAGCTTGTTTTTTCGGTCTGGGTCCGGCGAGGATAAATAAGCCGCCGAGGGCTAACAATGCCACCGTTGCCGGCTCCGGTATTATTATCGTTATGTGTTCCGGCCTTGGCCCAGTTAGCCAAAAGGAACCTATCCACGGTCGTCTTGGGCGGAGACCGATTGGAGGGCTGGCAATTAAATCATCGCCGAGGCCGCCACCGCCACCTGTACCTTGAATTTGCGGTTCATCTACTACGGCCGAAAGTCCGGATTCGGCCGGCTCAAATACCGCAATGATGATTTTCGGTGCATCAAGATATACAATAGTGGTGGTTGCCGTCGGGCTGCCCACATCGCCCAGCCAGAGAAGGAATCGGTAACCGGGTTTTGGAACGGCGGTCAAAGTAACTTTTGTATTTAGTTTGAAGTGGTGAACCCCTACGTTCGGAGTTATTATGCCGGCCTCTCCGGGTGTTTGTTGCAGTAGAAGCGCGACGCCGCGCGTTTGACAATACGCCAACTCAACCAAGCCAGCCGTAATAACCACAAGGGCTAATACTGCCCACCGTACGGAAAACATTGAACTCCGTTTCATTAGTTTCCCCTCCCTGGTTATGGAAATTTAATTTTAATTGTGTAGGCAAACCCTGCCTATATCACATTAAATAGACTTTTTTGCGTCCTCCTAAACATCACCCCATCTCCTAAATTGATTTGCGAATCAATGCCCTTTGCCGCAGCTTGCTCAAGAGCTAATATAGCAAAAGATGTAACGCTAACCGCAGCGTCATTAACTATTTGATACACATTAGCTTCCAGAAGTCAAGTTTTTTTTAATTTTTTTAACCGTCGCCGCTAAGAAATCAATGGCTGACTGTCCTATAATAGCTCTTAACGGGGCCATTACGGGCGATTTGAAGGAGAGAGCGGCCAAAATTTTTTCATAAAAATCGCTTTATTTTGCAGAAAAACCTTGTTACCTGCAGGTAAAAAACCTCCTAAAACGCAGGGCTAAATAGAAGTTCTTTTCCGCAGGGCTGGGTTTGCGGCAACCAAATTAGCCAGTTTGAGTAACTTTACCTGCCTGGCTTTGCTTTTCTTATTGGTTTTTGCTGGGCAAATCGGCTGATATTACGAATTGCCTGTCGCAGACGCTGCTCGTTTTCCACAAGTGCGATGCGCATATAATCTTCGCCGTTTTCCCCGAAAGCCCTGCCCGGGGCAATAGCAACCTCAGCGTGCTCCATCAGGTCTATCGCATAATCGATACTGCCCTTGCCTCTGGAATGTTCGGCGGGCACCTTTGCCCAGACGAACATCGTAGCGCGTGGCTTCTCGACTGCCCAGCCGATTCTTTGCAGACCCTCGCAGACCACATCGCGCCGCGACCGGTACCTTTCATTCTGGGCGATAATATCGGCATCACAGTGTCGCAACGCAATAATACCGGCTATCTGAACCGCCTGGAATATGCCGTAATCGTAATAACCCTTTATCGTCGCAAGGTAATCAATCATATCTTTGTTGCCCGCCACAAAGCCGATGCGAAAACCGGCCATATTGTACGGCTTGCTCATCGTTGTAAATTCGACACCGATGTCCTTTGCCCCTTTGACTGAAAGCAGACTCGGCGCTTTATAGCCGTCGAAACAGGTTTCCCCATAAGCGAAATCGTGAATGACCGCAATTTTGAATCTCTTCGCTACATCGACGACCGGCTCAAAAAAACCCTCATCAACTGTCATTGCAGTAGGATTGTGTGGGAAATTTAGAATCAGCAGTTTGGGCTTAGGATACATATTTTCAATTACCATTGTGATGTTATTTATAAATTTTTCATCGTTGCCCAGAGGCACGGATACAACGTTTCCGCCGGCCAGTGCCACCGAGTAATTGTGTATTGGAAAAGCCGGGTCCGGCACAACAGCCGTATCGCCAGGCCCCATCATCGCCAGGCACAAATGGCTAAAGCCCTCCTTTGAGCCGATGCAGGCCAGCACCTCCGTCTTCGGGTCAAGCTGCACGTTCCACAGGCGCTCGTATTTTTTTGCGATTTCCTTTCGCAGGCCCTTAATACCTCTTGATGCACTGTATCGATGGTTTCGCGGGTCCTGCGCCGCTTCGCAGAGCTTGTCAATCACGATTTGCGGCGCCCTATCGGAGGGATTACCCATTCCCAAATCGATGATATCCGCACCGGCCTGACGTTTGGCCAGTTTTAACGCATTCAATCGCCCGAACAAATAGGGCGGCAGGCGTGTTATTCTTTGTGCCGGCTCAATCTTAAACTCCATAATGCCCTCACCGCTCAAAACCTAAGTGCACTGAAGAGCGAAGACTATAATTTACTTTTGTCTTCCGCACTTTTGTGCCGTTTTTCAGTTTGTCGCTATTCTACCACGTGGGCCGATACTTCGCAAAACCTCTCGTCTGGAATTTGGCTCTTTTTCCCAAATTTTTCGGAAGAATAAAGGACCAGTGCAGGTAATCTGGATGTCGTGGCTTTCCACACCGGGCTATTCCTGGACTTTTTTATTTCGGTATTGAATGTAGATTTCGCGCATCGCCACGTAGGGGTCCAGAGCCTCGGACTTGAAGGCTTCGTACTCTCCGATGTGAAGTGAGCTCTCGTTAGTGACCTCCACAGCGGATATACCGACCGAGGTCTCCACAGGTTCCACGTAGCGGGTCGGATTCAGAAACTGGTCGCCCACCATTCCCACCGAATCCCGTACGGTCGATGGGCCGAAGAATGGCCAGACGATATAGAAGCCGTTGCCTATGCCATATATCGCCAGGGTCTGGCCCAGGTCTTCCTCAGCAGTTTCCAGTCTCCATTTGTCTCTCGCCGGGTCACCAAACCCGAGGACCCCCGCCGTGGTATTGACCGCAAACCGGCGTAGCTCAGTGCCGGCGGAATCTCCTTTTCCCTGGAGCAGGCAATTGACAAAACGGACGGGCGTGGTGAGATTGTGGAAGAAATTGCGCACGCCGAGCCGAGCCGGCTCGGGTGTAATATCTTTGTATATCTGGGCGACGGGCTTCAATACCCAGAAGTAGAGTGTGTCATTCACATGGTACATTATGCGATTCCAGGGCTCCAGCGGGTCCGCGATCTTAATGACCTGCTCGGCAAGCTCCTCTTCCAGCAAGTCAAAATCGTCGTCGGCAGGTAGTCCGGCGGGGTAGTCTGAAGCCGGCGCAACGTAGTTAGAAGATGGCGCCTTCTCGGAAACCGCGCAGCCCGCAGTCGTGACGGCCAAGACGATGATAGCAAAAACCTGTCGTTTCATATCATTTCTCTTTACGAATGTGTCTGATCCTGTTAATGTCATCTGAACATACTCATTTCGAACTCTCAATTCTCCCTGCCAAACGGTTTGGCCAGAATCAGCATTTGCGGCAAGAGGGTAAGGGCGGCAAGAAGTGCAAAGAACATTGCTAAACCGGTGAGCAGGCCGAAATAAACACTGGGAACGAAATTGGATAGTGCCAGGATGGAAAAACCGATGATAATTGTTACCGAGGTATAGTACATTGCATGGCCAATGCTTCGGTGGCATCTATGCATCGTAGATAGGTAGTTGCGGTCTTTCTGAAATTCATGCTTGAACCTGTGTATATAGTGAATCGTGTTATCGACGGCAATTCCCACACCGATGGCCGCTATGGTTATGGTCATCATGTCGAGAGGGATGTTCAGCCAGCCCATCACTCCGAGCACGGCTGCGACGGGAAGGATGTTTGCAAGCATGGCTATCAGGGCGATTCTGGCCGACCTAAACAGCACGAGAAACATCCCCGTCAGCACCAGCACAGTGATGCCCAACGTCAGTACCTGGGAACCGAACAGGCTTTGCAGCATATTGTTGTACAGGACCAGCATGCCGGCAAGATGAACATGTTCGTCGTCAAGCTCCAGTATGGCGGGCAGGTCCGCCTTGATCTTCTTCAGCAGTTCGTTGCGCCTCAGAGTCTTCAAGGAATCCCTGACTCGGACCCAAAAGCGGACCTGATTATGCTCCACCGAGACATAGGGCTTGATCAGCATGGTCTTGAATTCGTCCGGGGTTTCACTATAAAGCAGAGCGAGTTCAAGACTGTCCAGAGGCCTGCTACCGTTCAACTTCTCCGCGATAGCCGACATAGTGGCCAACGACAACACCTTGCCGGTTTCCGGTAGGTTGTCAAGATAGCGGTGCACGGCCTTGATGCGGGCCATCTTTTCGGAGGTAAACCAGTATTTCTCGTCGGTAGCGGCCTCGTCGAATTCATCGAATTCGTCGAATATGTCGTCACTTTCGGCTGCGGCAGCCCCCTTTGCTGTCTGCGACAGCAGACAAGGGGGGTCAGGCTCCTCAAACTCTACGATGACATCCAGGGGAGTGGTACCGCCCAGGTATTGATCGATTACTTTCATACCCTGGTGGATCTCGGTGGTTTCGTTGAAGTAATCAATAAAGGAGTTTTCCACCTTTAGTCTCGCGATGCCAATGAGGCTCCAAATAAGGACGAGGCCGCTGATACCCACTATCAGCACGCCGTTGGCTTCGGTAAATCTTGCCAGGATGGATGTTAAGGAAAAACACCGGGCTCGTTGGCCGGGTTGCGTCTCTTTGGGCATCAGCATCAGCACGGCAGGAAAAAGCAGAAAGGTCACGGTCAGGGACACAATCAAACCGACTATCATCATCCAGCCGAACGTGCTGACTGGTAAGATGTCAGAAACCACCAGAGACCCAAAGCCGGCAATCGTGGTTAGTACCGCATACACACAGGGTTTCAGCTTCAGCAGGAGCGTATCGAGAATCAACTGGCGATTAGGGGCTTGCGGACTCTGAACAAGCAGTTCTCGATACCGCACAACCAGGTGAATCGCAATGGCCATGGTCATGATCAGCTGCAAGGAAATGAAATTGGAGGATACGACCGTAACCTCCCAGCCAAACCATCCCAATAGACCAATCATAGAGGTAGCGGAGACGACGCAGCAGAGCATCGGCAGTAATATCCAGCGAGTTCTCCTGAAGATAATGAATAGCGTAAGAACCAGAAAGACCAGTAGCCCGAGGCCAAACACCCTCAAGTCGTTCTTAATGAAGGTGATCATGTCGTCCGCTATCATACCGACGCCACCAAGAAACAGGTCGGCATCCCGGCGGTAGTTGTCCATAATCGCCCGTATCACCACGATATTCCGATGGCGCCGCGACCTCATTTTGTCCGTGTGTTGTCGGAATTGCTCACTCACGCGTTTCAGTTCACCGCGCTCTGCCGGGGTCAGTGAACGGGAGGCTTTCTTCTGCCGCAACTCGTTGCGTTGCTCCAGCAAATCGTAATAAACATCGTCGTCCGAGAAATTAATCAACAGGGCCGTAGTCTGCAAATCCGAGCTGAGCAGCAGGTTTCGATAGAGGGGACTGTCACGAAGCTCGATCCTGGCCAGATCCCTGTCAACCATCGGAGACGCGAGGGTGGGCAGATCGGCGGTAAGCTCTTTGAGTGAGACGGGGGGACTTTCCATCAAAGGGACATCCAGAATGGAAAGCACTGATAAGACACTTTTCAGGGACCTCAAATCGTCTCGCAGCCGGGCCAAAGTGGCCAGTGTTTTGTCCGAGAACATCTCGCCTCTGGGAGTATATGTCAGGACCAGAAAGTCATGTTGTCCGTAGCGGGAACTAATCAGACGCGCGTAGCGCAGGTCTTCGTCGTTCTGCAGAACCAGTGTCTCCGCGGAGGCGTCCAGCCTGAAACCTCTGGCGCCGAAGGCGAGAAAACCAACCGCTGCCAGCACGCAGAGAATGACTGTCCTGGGATGTTGCAGGACCACTCGGTCAAAAAAAAATGGTGTCACTGAGTGGCGTTTCGTCATCATACCGGTCCGAATCAACAAATTGGGGGTCAACGAGTTAGTGGTTTCTCCAACCGAGAAAGAAGGTCCTTAACGGTGCCGCGGCGAAGGATATCATTAAATTGTGACCGGTAGGTCAAGAGGATGCTAACGCCCTGTATTTCCACATCATATATCTTCCAGCCTTTGTCCACCTTGTGAAGTTTGTATAGTATGACTACCCTTTTTTCCTTGAATATCAGCTCCATCGGGATGTAGATAGTCGTCTTCTTTTGCACTGCGGGTTTGAATAAAACTTCTTCATCCGTGTAGAGCGTGATTTTCTCCCGATACGAGGTCTTAAACCTTTCGACGAAAAGCCGGGTGAATTTCTCGCGTTGTGGCGGGGTCAATTTTGGCCAGTGTGTTCTGCCCAATGCGAGTTTGGCCATCAGTGGGAAATCAAAGACCGGACTTACGATTTTGCTGATTTCACTCTCTTTTGCTTTCTGATCGATGTCTTTGTTCTGTAGGACCGAAATAACGGCATCCCACTTGGTCCGCACCAGCTCATTTGGGTCGTTTGGGTCGTTCGGGTCCTTATCATCCGCATTGACGACCTGACCGGCAACCAGGAAAACCAGAAGGGCACACCAAATGCTTCTCATAGTCTACTCCTTATGTCGTTTGAGTTTCGGCGCCAACAACGATTTTACATTTTACCGTGGGGCGAGCGACGCTGCAAGGGCGAATGTGTGCTCCCGGAGGGATAAGGCCTGCCGGGATTCGGGTTAAAATTGCTTTACCAGACTGACGCCCATCACCGGGCCGTTGGCGTTTCCTGTAAAGGGCAGAACCTTAAAACCCGCAACCTCAAGCTCTTTATGCCTGCTCGCAAAGGTACGGCCGACGACCCAGCCGAGAGTTGCACCGAAGATAACGTCACTTGCCCAGTGGTCACCGGTATCGGCCATTCGATAGCCGACCAGAGATGCCAGTGCATATGCAGGGATGCCAACCTTCGGGCCGTAGAATTCATCCAGCATAGAGGCAACCGTGAACGAACTCGAAGTGTGGGCGCTCGGCCAGGCCCAGCGCCTGCCGTTCGGACTATCATTATCCCTGATTGCTTTCAAACTTATTGTCATTACTCCCGTTACTGACAGTGCTGTTATCATCGCCTTCGCCCGCTCTTTGTTAAACTCATCCTGGTTTTTTTTGCTAATCGCATACCAAAGAGACGATACTCCAAGCTGCGTCCACGGATGGCCAATTACGTTAAGCCCCTCATCTGCGAAACCGTGGAGAACCCTATGTTTTCCGAAGTGCTCAGCCAGATTTTTATCGGCGTCACTGTTGTGCATCGCAACACTTGCCCCACCGGCCAGCAACAGGGCGGTTAAATTATCCGCTCTCAAAAAACTCTCTTTTGAATCCTCGAGAATCCTGCTCGGCCAATTGGCAAAATCGCCCGCCGTAGATTCAATTAAACTGCTCGCAGCAGATTCAATTAAATCACCCGTTTCGGATAAACCGCCCGCAGCAGACTCAATCAAACCACTTGTTTTGGATAAATCGTATGCCTGATTTGTCCCGCACAAATTAAGCTCGTGCCGGGGCGATTCACACTTACAGCAGTCATAGGTCTTTCGCTGAGGGACAATTGGCGCGGGGTTTGCGCAGCCGGCAGCTAAAACCAAAGCTGAACAAACAATCCGAAGATAAATCCGAAATTCGAAGCACGAAGCACGAAACAAATTCGAAATGCTAATGTTCAAATTCACAAAACTCATTGTAGAAAGAAATCAAAATTAAAAATCTCTACGTGCTTTGCGGTCTCTGCGATAAAATACGCTATACGCAATACGAAGTACTATTCCCATTCGATTGTTGCGGGCGGCTTACTCGATATATCATATACGACGCGATTGACGCCGCGAACCTCATTTATAATCCTGCTGGAAATCAGCCCCAACACATCGAAAGGTATCTGCGAAAAATCAGCGGTCATAAAGTCGGGAGTTTCCACGGCCCGAATGGCAATAACATTCTCGTAGCTTCGTTCATCGCCCATCACGCCGACTGTTAAAACGGGGATAAGCACCGCTAATGCCTGCGATATCTTTCTATACAACCCGGCTGATTTTATTTCATCTATTAAAATTTCGTCAGCGGCCCGCAGGATTCGCAGTCTCTCAGGTGTAACTTCGCCGATTATTCTGACCGCAAGCCCGGGCCCGGGGAACGGATGCCGCCAGACAATATCCTCCGGAAGTCCCAGATATTCGCCCACGACCCGCACCTCGTCCTTAAACAAATCGCGCAACGGCTCAATCAGCTCGAAACCAAGTTCGGCTGGCAGTCCTCCCACATTGTGATGCAGTTTTATGTTCGCCGACAGACTATCATCTTTCGAACCTGACTCTATAACATCAGGGTAAAGTGTTCCCTGCGCGAGGAATTTGGCGTTGGAAATTTTCGATGCTTCGGATTTAAAGGCCTCGATAAACTCAGCTCCGATTATCCTGCGTTTTTTCTGCGGCTCTGTCACACCGGCCAGAGCAGTTAAGAACTGTTTTGACCAGTCAACAATTCGCAAATCTATATGAAAATGGTCCCGGAAAGTTGACACAACTTCTTCGCCTTCGTTCTTTCGCAGCAGACCATTGTCAACGAAAATACACACAAGCTGATTGCCTATCGCCTTGTGGACCAGCGAAGCTACAACCGACGAGTCAACTCCACCGCTGAGGCCACATATCACCGTGGCGCTGCCGACACGTTTGCGAATTGCTTCGGTCGTTTCGGTGACAAAGTCACTCATTTTCCAGTCGCCTCTGCAACTGCAAATATTGTAGAGGAAATTTTTCAAAATCAACGGCCCCTTCGGCGTGTGGGAAACTTCCACGTGGAACTGAACACCGAAAAACTTCTTTTTGCTGTGCCTTACTGCAGCGTATGGACAAGTCTCTGTAGTTGCTAATTTGAGGAAATCATCACCTAATTGGCCGACCTGGTCGCCGTGACTGGCCCAGACCGTTGTTGAATTCGGCATATTTGCAAACAAATCGCTCTTGTCAACTATGGATAGTTTCCTCCTGCCATACTCTCTGGCCTCGGCAGCGACGACTTCAGCCCCTAAAATCTGACAACCTAATTGCATTCCGTAGCAGATACCCAAAATCGGCACACCCAGCTCAAAGATTTTCTCATCACATTTCGGTGCATTTTTGTCTCTGACACTGGCCGGCCCGCCGGACAGTATCAAACCCCTCGGGTCCAAACTGTGTAATCGCTCTACTGTTATATCCGCCCGGCAAATCCGAGAATATACATTGTGTTCGCGGACCCGCCGGGCTATCAATTGGCCATACTGACTGCCAAAGTCCAGAATCGCTATCGTCTCGTATCCGGTATCCTGCATCTCGTATTTCGCATCTCGATTCTCGATTTTCTTCTTTTTACGAGCATCCGGCATCGAGTATCGAGCATCAATTTTTAGTCCTCAAAAGGTACTGTTGCCGAGTAGTTCGGCGCCTCCTTGGTTATCTGTATATCGTGCGGATGCGATTCACCGACAGAGGCCGAGCTTACACGGACGAATCGTCCGTCCCTCTTTAGCTCTTCGATATTTCGCGCTCCGCAATAGCCCATACCAGCCCGCAGCCCGCCAACAAGTTGATATACAAAATCGTCCAGCGTCCCACGGTACGGCACCCGCCCTTCAACGCCTTCGGGCACGAGTTTATCCCTCTCGGCGGAGCTTTTTTGCCTGTACCTTTCAGCCGAACCTTTGACCATCGCCCCAAGAGAGCCCATCCCTCTGTACTCTTTGAACTGCCTGCCTTTATAGATAACCAACTCTCCCGGACTTTCCTTCAGACCTGCAAACAGCGACCCTATCATTACGCTCGAAGCCCCGGCTGCTATTGCCTTGGTTATATCGCCCGAGTGCCTTATTCCACCGTCGGCAATAACCGGAATATTATGCTTCTCCGCCACCTCGGCGCAATTGATTATCGCGGATATTTGTGGCACTCCCACGCCTGAAATAACCCTGGTAGTACAGATTGCGCCTGGTCCGATACCAACCTTCACAGCATTTGCACCGGCTTCTATCAGCTCCTCCGCCGCCTTGGCCGTTGCAATATTGCCCGCAACCACATCCATCTTATATTTGCTCTTGATCGCCTTTACGGTATCGATGACATTCTGCGAATGGCCGTGAGCGGTATCGACCACGATAACATCAACCTCCGCCGCTATTAGAGCTTCGATTCGCTCATAATCGCCAACGCCCACTGCCGCTCCGACGCGCAGCCGGCCCCGCTGGTCCCTTGCCGCCAGCGGATATTGCTGAACCCGGTCAATGTCCCTCATCGTAATCAGACCCGCCAGCTCGCCCTGTTTATTAACCAGAAGTAGTTTCTCAACCTTGTGTTTTTGCAGAATCTCCTTTGCCTGTTCGAGTGTCATATCAGCCGGACCGGTAACGAGATTATCCTTTGTCATTACAGAGCTTATTTTGACATCATAGTCTTTTAGAAACTTCAAATCCCTCCGTGTCAAAATGCCGACCAGTTTTTTACCATCTACGATAGGAATGCCTGAAACGTTATATTCTTCCATCAGCTCTTGTGCTCTTCTGACGGCTTGATCCGGCGATAACGTTACCGGGTCGAGAATCACCCCGTGCTCGGAGCGTTTGACCTTTGTCACTTCTCTTCTTTGGGCCTCGGTCGAGAGGTTCTTGTGGATTATGCCGACCCCGCCCTCCTGTGCCAGCGCTATTGCCAGTTGCGCTTCGGTAACGGTATCCATAGCAGCCGAGACAATCGGGATATTTATTTTGATATTGTCGGTCAACTGGGTGCTGGTATCGGCCTGGCTGGGCACAAAATCGCTCTTCGCCGGTATCAGCAGTACATCGTCGAAGGTTATGCCTTCAGCGATAATTTTGCTCCTGTCCATTCCTTTCTCCTAAATTATGCTGCTTGCCCCCCTGCTTCTTGCGAAGCAAAATGGGGGGCTTCGCATATATTGAGCAGGCCAGTATAATAGTGCTCTAAGCCCCCGTCAAACCTATTTTCGCCCCCGCTAAAAACAATCGGCCCCGCCCCTCGGAGGGGCGGGGCCGAATTGGTGCAATCACTGTCGCCGACGCTTCATAGCTATGGCGACGAAGCAAGGACTATCAAGGCAAATTACGGCCAGAGTGTTTCAAGAAGCCATTTATCTGCCAGGATAGAATAGTCCTTGAAGTTGACCATATCATCGAAACTACTTGATGGACGACTCACTCGATGGGCTGCTTCGGAAACCGCACAAGAGCACAAGAAAAAACGCAGGAGCATAAGTGATTCGGCTGCTGTAACTTATGACCTATGGATTATTTCCTCAGTGGCGGCAAATCATCGTCAAAGGCGTCCCGGACCCACTCGAACATTTCCTCATCGGATATTGCCGATACCCGGTTAGCTGAATACTCAGCGTCTATTTTCATCTTTACCTTGGTTATACGCGGGTCGTGCTTGGGGATTTCTGTCCGGTATCTTGCCTCTAACCAGTGTTTAATACCTGCCGCCCCGGTCTTGTCAGTAATTGCTACGCTGACAGGCCGATTCAGCAACTTCTTCGTATCGAAGCAATTATAGATTTCCTCGTTCTTTAACAAACCGTCAGCGTGAATACCAGCCCGCGTAACATTGAAATCCCTTCCGACAATTGGATAATTGTGTGGAATTTCAAAGCCCAGTTTTTTTCTGGCATACTCGCCGAGTTTTGTTATTGCCGTGTAGTTGACACCTTCAGTTAATCCCTTTAACTGGGCATGCTCGACAACCAGCGCCTCCAGCGGCGGATTGCCCGTCCGCTCACCGATGCCGAATATGGAACTGTTAGCGGCGCTACAGCCGTACAGCCAGGCCGTTGCAGCGTTTATCTGAACTTTGTGCAAATCGTTATGGCCGTGCCATTCAAGCCATTCGGAAGGAACCCCGATTTGCCGAAGCCCGTAAATAAGTTTCGGAATGCTCCGCGGCAAAGCTACCCCCGGCCACGGCAGGCCAAATCCGAGCGTATCACAAAGGCGAATCTTGACCGGCTTATTATATCTTTTAGCAAGCTTCATTAACTGGCCGGCAAAGGGCAGCACAAAACCTTCGTAGTCGGCCCGCGTTGCGTCCTCAAAGTGACATCTCGGTATAACCCCGCTATCCAGCGCTGCTTTGACAACGTCGAGATATGCATCCATCGCCTGGGCGCGAGTCTTTCGCAGCTTAAGGAATATATGATAGTCGCTCGCCGAGGTCAGAATACCGGTTTCGGTAAGACCCATTTGCGAGACGAGCTTAAAATCAGCCGGCACCGCCCTTATCCAGCCGGTTATCTCGGGAAATTTATAACCTCGCTCTTTGCACAGCTCTACCGCTTTTCTATCGCGTTCTGAATATAGAAAAAACTCGCACTGTCGAATCAAGCCGGTCCCGCCGTCTATCTCGTGCAGTAAATCGTAAATTTTGAGGATTTGCTCCGGCGTATAAGGAGGCCTGGCCTGCTGACCGTCACGGAAGGTCGTATCGGTTATCCATATCTTCTCCGGAATATCATAGTCAACCGTTTCGTTGTCGAATATTACTTTGGGAAATTCAGTATATGGAAACGTCTCTCGATATAGGTTGGGTTGCTCTACATTTACAAGTTTTGGTTTTTTTCCTGCCATCATTTATCTCCAGGATATAGTTTGTAGTTCGTGGTTCATAGTTCGTAGTAAGGTGTCTATGAACTACCGACTACCAACTATGAACAACAATAGCCGAGGTGGGATTCGAACCCACACGCCCTTTTCGGGCAGGGGATTTTAAGTCCCCAGCGTCTGCCATTCCGCCACTCGGCCCGACCCAATTAAGCTAATGCATTTTACGAGATTTTGCAAATTGTTTCTTAACCTTGAGACCGTCGAATTTGGCGAAAAGCCCGATAAGTCGGGACGTACGGCAAGTCAAGATGGGTTTTCACGGTAAATGATTAAATACAGGGCGAAAAACTAAAAAATGTTGAATTGATCGGTTCTGCGTTTCTCGCTTTACGCCTTTCGAGGCCGCAGGCGACAAAGAAAATCCTTGATTTGCTCGGTTATTTGAGCCAGCCAAACTCTGCTCTCAATCGCTTTTAACTGCGACCTGTCCTCGAGCCCTTCGCTTGGCTCGAGGGTAAACTCCGCGAAGGAATCGTCTACTGCTAATGAACGTGCCTTCTTAATCCTCTCGGCCGCATCGGCTAATCTGCCCATCGCCAGATAGATAGCAGCAGAATCCCGCAAGGCTGAAACGTCCTCTGGTCTGATATCGAGAGCATGGGCGAAAAACTCCACAGCATCCTCGAACGCCCCTTTTATAGCGCTGACAAGACCAAGATAATAATAGCCGTCCGCATTGGCACTATCGATGTCAACCGCCCTCAGCAGACAATGTGTCGCATAATCAAGGTCACCAATCGCCAGAAACATCGAGCCCATAGAAACCAATACATCCGCATCCACCGAAGAAACCCGCAGCTCGGCTAACAAATAATCTTTTGCCCCATCCTTTTTTACCTGTTGCTTACTGCTTTTTCCTTTTTCTTTAGGCCATTCCACTAATGCGCACTGGGCCAGCCGGTACCGCGGCCCCTTGAGCGTGTTGTCCTTTTTTAGCGCCTGATTAAATAGTTCTGCCGCCTGCTCATAATCAGCGCTGTCAAACGCAATCTCGCCAAGATAAAACAAAGCGGCCGCCGAATCAGGCGTAATTTCGAGTATTCTATTAAACTTTTCCTTTGCTGATTCGATGTCACCGACCTCGAGCAAGAACAAGCCGAAATCGAAAATCACATCAATGTCACCGGGGTTTGTGCGAAGCTCGGCCAGGAAATGCTCACGAGCACGAAGCCTGCTTTCATCGCCGTCGCTCTCGGACCAATAGGCCTGGGCTATCCGGTAGTTAATCTCCGGGTGAGTTGGCTCAAGTTCAGCCGTTCGCAGCCAGCAGCGAATGGCTTCGGCGTATCGGCCCCGTGCGAAAAGACTGTTGCCGATGTTATAGTAGCACAATGCACAGTCCGGATTTATCTGCTGGGCAAGGTAAAACATCTGCTCAGCCAGATCGTGCTGGCCCATTTCAGTATAAGTAATTATGCGATTGCAATAACACGGTTCAAACTTGGTGTCCAGCTGCTGGATCTGCTCGAAAGTGGCGATAGCCAGATCGTACTGGCCTGTCCGGGTGTAATCTACCGCCAGCGAGTTTAATATCTCCAGATCATTGGGGCTTAGCTGCAGCGAGATCTCATATTCGTTTATCGCATCGTCAAACCGATTTATGGCATCCAGCGTAAGGCCCTTGTTGAAATGCCACGAGCTGTTCGAAGGATTTATCTCAAGAGCCGTCTCCAGTTCGGAAAGAGCTTGCGTCATTTTGCCGTTTTCGTAAAGCTCAAAAGCCCTTTGGGCTTTAAGCTCGCCCTTTTCATAAGGGCCAAATGTCATATCTTCGAAGACCATATAGTCACATTATCCTGTACCGTGCTGCATTTTCGCTTTCGCACCAGATACACTCACCCTGTGAAAACACCTCTCGCTGTATCCGGCGCACAACGGGGCTACGAATAAGCCCTCCAGCGTTATCGCCCACAAAACGCGGCCGGGTTAGCCATTTTTTGCCGGTATAAGGGCTTTTTGCCTGCACTAAAATTTTGCTGGTAATTCCGCCTATAAGCTCTTACAATTGCAAAGGTTAGCTACCAGCAACAAAATGGAATGAGCCGAAGCTGTTTTGGTGCTGGATTGTTTTTCTGGAAAGCAGTCGCCAAGAGTCTTATAATATGTGGCCACCAGACAGGTCAGTAGTCGTTAGTGAATTGTCAATGGCGACGAATATTACGAACCCTGAAGTCCTAACGACTAAATGCTAACGAATAGTTGGAGAAGTGTAACTATGATTAAAGAAATAAAGGGTCAGGTAACAGCCGGAAAGGGCGCTTACGCTATTGTAGTCAGCAGGTTCAACGAGTTTATAACAGCTAAGCTGCTTGCCGGTGCCATAGATTGTCTCACCCGTCACGGCGCTGCTGATGAACAGATAAGCGTGGTCTGGGTACCGGGGGCATGTGAAATTACCATGGTCGCAAAAAAGCTGGCCCAGAGCGGCAAATACGTCGCCGTCATTTGCCTCGGTGCGGTCATACGCGGTCAAACCTATCATTACGATTATATCTGCCAGCAGGTAGCCCGCGGCATCGGACAAATCAACTATGACTCAGCGGTCCCGGCGGTATTCGGCGTGCTGACCTGCGATACACTCGAACAGGCTGTCGAAAGGGCCGGAACAAAAATGGGCAACGCCGGTGCCGACGCAGCAACGACGGCTATGGAAACCGCCAACGTAATGGAACAGATTACTGGTTCGTAGTTATGTGTTCATAGTTCATAGACTACGAACTATGAACTACGAACTATGAACTAAAAACTATGAACGTGGACAGAAGAACAAGAGCCAGAGAGTTGGCAATGCAGGCACTATATCAACTTGACATCCAGGGCCCCGACCTGCTCGAGCGCCTGGATGAGTTTTACATAGAGCAAGACTGCGATGACTTCGTCCGCAAACTCGCTTCGGACTGGACAAAAGGAACGTGGGAAAATCTGGCACAGTGCGATGAACTGATAGTTGCCTCAACAATAAAGTGGCAGCTATCCCGCCTTTCACTTGTTGACAAAAGCATTTTGAGATTGGCGGTTTATCAGTTGAAATTCTGTCCTGATATTCCGCCCAAAGTTGCGATAAATGAGGCCATCGAGCTTGCCAAAAAATTCAGCACCACCCAATCTTCTGCGTTCGTTAACGGCGTGCTTGATGCCGTCTTAAAGAAAGTGTCTAAAATGCCTAAAGTGTAAAGTGCCTAAAGTTGAGGAGAAAAAAGTGCCTAAAGTGCGGTTTTCGTTTAAGGTTGTCGATGCTTGTATCGATGCTCGTCATAGAAGAAAAGAAACTCGCTTTTCTTCGAGCGTCCAACGCCGAGCTTCCGGCCTCGATACCAGCTTCGACACCGGCAAACAAGCTTCAACAACTGGGTAATTTTAGGCACTTTAGCTCACTTTAGTTCACTTTAGGCACTTTAGTTTTTTCCTATGAGAACAATCGCAGTATTAAACCAAAAAGGTGGGGTTGGCAAGACCACAACAGTGGCCAATACGGCGGCAGCACTTGCCGCCATGGGACTGAAGGTGGTCGTTGTTGACCTGGACCCGCAGGCACATCTGACAATACATCTCGGCCTCGAACCCGAAACAATTGAATCCGGCTCATATAAGCTCCTGACCAAGGAAGCCAAATTTGAAGAAGAAATTCTGCTCGTGCGCCCGAACCTCTGGCTGCTGCCTGCAAATATCAATCTCGTTGGAGCCGAAACAGAACTTGTCAGCATGGTCGGCAGGGAAACCATTCTGCGGGAAGCTCTCAAAACAAGCGAAGACAAATTCGATTATTTGTTTATCGACTGTCCACCTTCGCTCGGATTACTTACCCTCAATGCCCTCGCCACCGCCAAAGAGGTCTTGATCCCGCTTCAGCCCCATTTCTTGGGCTTGCAGGGATTTGGAAAATTGCTGCAAACAATCGACCTGGTCAACAAAAGAATCAACCCTAACCTGAAAGTTAAAGGAATCCTGCTGTGTATGTTCGACAGCAGGGCCTCGCTTCCAAAGGAGGTCAGGGCTGATATCGAGCAATTCCTCAACAAGGCACGCGGCACTAACTGCGCCTGGGCACAAGCCCAGATCCTACCGGTTTATATCCGCAGAAACATCAAGCTCGCCGAAGCACCAAGCTACGGCAAAACAATCTTTGAATATGAGCAAAATTGTCACGGCGCCGAGGACTATAAAAAGGTAGCAGAGTTCATACACACTCAATTGCAGCCGGAAACAGAAGCCGATGCTCAGCCTGCCCCGTTAGAGAAAAAAGGTCTAACGGGGCCTGCCGCCGGCGAAAGTGGGGACCTACCCCCCATTGGGCCACCCCTTAGGGGGACCCAAATCCGGTCAATCTCACAACCTGATTTGCAGAGGCCGCCCTCGGAATTTACACAGACAACAGCCAGCCAGGACTGCCCTGAATCTCAATAACCAGAATGAAAAAAGGTTGCAAAAAATAAATCTTTGTTAAGAGAGCAAACAAAACTTCAACCCGGATTTCCCAGATGAAGTTGTGCAAAGGAAATAAAATTTGTTAGAATAGAGCTTATCCATTAAGGCGGTTTACTTTATGCAAAAGTAGGCTTTAGCTATGACAAAGTAAGTGTGATATGCCATATATGAAGTTTAATCTATCGTAGATAAAGCGTTATCCATAATAAATAAGGCTTTAATATGTCGCAGATAAAGGATGATTTGCCACAGATGAAGCGTTATCTGCCATAAATGAAGCGCCAGTTGTAGCATATTAAGCGTGATATGTTACAGATGAAGCGTGATATTTCGCAAATGAAGCGTTACCTGTCGCAAAGTAAACTAACAAAAGTCTCATAACGATTGAAAAAAATGATATAAGTTGTTTATTTCAAGGATGTTAAGTAAAATAGCCACATTGGTCGAATAGCCGCGCGGGCCGCAACTGGAATATCGAGTAAAAGCCGTCAATGTCGGTGGCGAAAGTATTCCGTCTAATACTGTCGCTGTTGTGCTATAAAAAATTATTGACTACTAACTAGAATTTGTTAAAAATAATCGGCGAAGGCGAATCTTCAAATACCGCTATGGTCGTGCTGTAATGTCGCATGGACGGTTGTGTGTTATACAGACTGCATACGCTGTCTAAACGTCTTATATGGAACGATATAATCAATGTTAGAGGAAAGATAGACAAAAGAAGAGGTAGCAATAGATATATCTGTATGAAGGGCTCACAATGTCTGATAAGCAAATCACTATTGAAATGATCAAAAACTGGGAAGAAGAAAGAAATGCAAAGAAACTGCTACAGGCTTTGACTACTGATAGTGACGAAATACGAAAAGCAGCAGCTAAGGCGTTGAAGAATATTGATGACCCAAAATCAATAAAGCCAGAATACGCAAGGAATCGGGTTAGCCGTTCTATCCAACTGGCGTTGGGCAGTCTTCATGACATAATCGACATGCCAAACAAGTGGGGCCTAATCGGCGTGGGCCTAGCCGTCGTCGCCTGGATAGCCAACTACTTGAATATGAACACCCTCATGATCGGCGAGTTTGTCCTTAGGCGACCTGTATACAGGATGGCCATCGTGCCCAGCTTGATATTGTTCGCCACCTACGTCCCTATTCTGCTGGGCATTACGGGCCTCATCCTCGTACGGGAGCGGGAACGATTTTCCTCAATCGCCTGTTTGGTCGTTGCCATCGCAGGTATCTGCTGGTTGCAGTGGACCAAAGCAGACCACCGCTACCAAGTACAGCGAGCGGAGGTTATAGCAGCCAAGGTCGAGGCCTACGCGCAGGAACACAGGAAGTATCCTCAAGCTCTTTCCGATATCAAGGACTTGACGGATTCGGACCTATCTCTGGTAGTCTTGATTCCAGGCGTTTCACCTGGACAGAAAGTGACATTTACTCCATCTCTTGGAGGCCGCCCCGCGCCTTTCATGAAAGCAGAAGCACCCAGAGTTGTCTTCTACTTGAAGGATGTTGTTGGTGGAGACAGGGTCGTGTATCAGAGCAATGGGAAACTAGCCACCGTGTCGAAGACGATAGATTTTAACACAATAGTCTCCGCGAGCAGATGAAGCAATTGTCCGCGCCTAACGCTGATCCTTACTTGGTCTCCGATTGTTCTTCTTCGCATCGTCTCGATACTGTCTATACCAAATTCATAGAAAGAATGTTGCTTAATCGGTCGACGAACGGTTACTCTGTTTTTATCGTTCTTTTCATTGCTCTCGGTGAACTCTGTGCCCCTTCGGCTTCTCTCCAGCCCGGTAGAAATCCCTGCCGAGCACAAGGCAGACACCTCTGGCGTCCCATTTCTAACGGGCTCCAGAGTTTCCATTACCGCTCCAAGTTTGTCGATTTTTGACCCGCCATCCAGGATTGGACCCCATACACAAAAACTTATGTCACTGAAGCACTCCATAAGTATATACGCATATACTTATGTACTCAAACTGACCGTTTTGTCCGTACCTATACCTGTGGCAGAGCTAAACGCAACTCACCTTTTGACAAGGTATTATGCGCCATAAAAACAATAATAAAATCAGCCATCCGCCAACGGCGGATTCGACAATTTTGCATTTTACACTCTTGTCCGCCGTAGTCTTCTTGGACGAAGGCAGATTGATTTTTGCGTTTTCAAACTGACCCTCGGTCAGTTTGAATTACTTAAACAGTCCTTCTCGTATCGAAAGCCCTGTTCCCCTGATGTCCTCCGTAAGTCCGCTTGGGGACGCCTAACGGCGGAGTCCCTAGGACAGCAACCTGATACTCTGATTCATCCTTCGTAGTACTACTACGGAGAACGGATATCCTGATAACGGCATAAATCACCAAAAAAAGTGCTTTTTGGGTCATTTTTTTGTTGACCTTTGTTTGATATTCTGTTAAAATACCAACCCTGTACTCTCGTAGTTCAGGGTAACCCGCCCGTAGGCGCCAGATTTAGCGGAGAACCGCACTTTTTCGTATCAGCAGATACACGCCAAAATAAGTTCAAAGTCAAAGGAAACAACGAACTATGAACAACGAACTACTAACTACTGACCTCCGTCTTCTGTCCTCTGTCTTCTGTCCTCTACATCTGTCGAGAGCCCTCTACAAATCAGCTCTTTTTATGCAAAACAAACCCAATTTACTAAATGCTCAAATGAACATAAGCTCTGTTTTAACAAGGGATTATGAAAATAATATTGCCTTCGGGCTCCGAAAAAACAAACCCAATACAAAGCCAATCAAAGCCAATTTCCGAAAAGCCAAAATGAACGTAACTACTTTCCTAACAAAGGAATATGAAAATATATCTAATTGTTCGCTTGCTGAAAACAAACCCAATACAAAGCCAATACAAACCCAATTAAACCCAATCTTGTCCGCCATAGCCTTGGCGAAGGCGGATTCAAACTCTTTGCTGGGGATGTCATACGGAGAAAATTATGTTCTGTAACCGTTTAAATGGGAAATGTCAGTTTAATATTAATGGAGGCAATAAAGATGAGTGCACTTAAACACACAGGACGTAACTTTGTGAAAATCGCTGTTCTGGGGGCTGTTTTGCTGGTGCTGGCGGGCTGGATTTTGTGCGGTGTTACGGTGGCCCAAGAAAAAACAGGCCCGCCTTATCAGGCCAACGGGGTGAAAATCGGCGAGGTGACGCAAACCACCGCCATCATCTGGACTCGCCTGACCCGCAGTCCCGAGCGGCTCACTGACGGCGTGCCGTTCCCTAAAGTGGACAAGAATAAGGATGAAGCGGGAAACTGGCTCGACCCAAATCCGCAGCTGCCCGAGGGCGCTACCCTCGATCAGATGCAGGACTGCGTCCCGGGGGTGCCGGGCGAGGTGCGCCTCGGCTATTGGGAGATGGCCGACAAGGAGGCTACTCGGCGCAAACCCTCGTGGAAGGTGGTTAATCCCGAACGTGATTTCACCTGTCAGTTCACGCTCACGGGTTTAAAACCGGCAACGGAATATGGCTTTCGGATAGAATGCCGCGCGAACGCATCCGGCCTCAAAGGCTCGAAGGTAAATGGACGCTTCCAAACAGCTCCCGTCCCCGACGAACCAGCAAGAGTTGTCTTCACGGTCATTACCGGCCAGAGCTTCTGGGACCGCGACGACGAGCAAAACGGCCACAGGATTTATACCTTGATGGCAGAGCTTAACCCGAGCTTTTTCGTTCATACCGGTGACATCGTGTATTACGACAACGGCCGCCCCGTGGCCATCTCTATCGAGCTGGCCCGGCTGAAATGGAACCGGATGTACGCCCTGCCCTTCCAGCGGGATTTCCATAACAACGTCCCCAGCTATTTTATCAAGGACGACCACGATGCCTGGCAAAATGACTGCTGGCCAACTATGGAGAACAAGAAGATGGGCGAGTTCACTTTCGTCCAGGGACTTGGCGTTTTCCTCGAGCAGGTCCCAATGGGTCAGCAGACCTACCGAACCATCCGCTGGGGCAAAGACCTGCAAATCTGGCTGGTCGAGGGACGCGATTTTCGGAGCCCGAACCCGATGCCCGACGGGCCGAAAAAGACCATCTGGGGCAAAGAACAGAAGGACTGGTTCAAACGCACCGTGCAGCAATCCGACGCTGCGTTCCGTGTGCTGATTAGTCCAACGCCGCTGGTCGGACCTGACCGTGAGACCAAGAAAGACAACCACTCGAACAAAGTTTTCACTTACGAGGGAAATGAGCTGCGGCAATTCATCAGCAGGCAGAAAAATATGGTGGTCGTCTGCGGCGACCGGCACTGGCAGTACGTCTCGGTCGACCCCAAAACCGGCCTGCGCGAATATTCCTGTGGGTCTGCAAGCGATGAGCACGCCGGCGGGTTTTCAGAAGAGAAAAGACAGCCCATGCATCGTTACCTGAATATCTGTGGCGGCTTCCTGTCGGGAACGGTTGAACGAATCAATGGAACCCCGACGCTGACTTTTCGCCACCACGACGTTGACGGAAAAGTTCTGTATGAGGACCACCTTAAGTCCGAGCCATAAAAACAGAAAAACTAAAAAAAGAAGAAAGAAAATTATAACATTAGCAAGAGAAAAAATATGAGGACACGAAGTAACTTGCCAAAAACGATGGCTATGTGGGCTGCTTGCGTGCTCTTGACATTCTGGGTTCTGTGTGGTGTTGCAGCAGCGGCCGAGGAAAAACCTGCTGCGCCTGACAAGGCCCCGCACCTGGCCGGTGTAACAATTCTTAATCGCTATAAATGCGACGATGGCTACCGACTTTATTCGAGCCGAATGACCGAAGTCGCCCACCTGATTGACATCGATGGACGCCAAGTCCATCAATGGGCGTATCCGCAGGGCAAGTCCTGGCACTACGCCGAAATGCTGCCCAACGGCTACCTGCTCGCAATCGTCAAAGACGAAGAGATTATCGAGCTTGACTGGTACAGCAATCTCGTCTGGAAAGCGGACACCAGGGCCCACCACGATTTTTACCGGCGCCCGAACGGAAATACTATCGTGCTGAGCAAAGAGACTGTAACAAACAAGGAGATTCGACCGGACCAGGAGGACTGGACCTGTTCATACTTCGTGGAGCTGACCCCGAAGAACCAGGTCATCTGGGAATGGCATCTCCACGAGCACGTCAAGGAAATGGCCGAGTTGGTAAGCAGCCAGGCCGACATCCTCAAGGATTTTGCCGGCCTGCATACCAACAGCGTTGAAATCCTGCCCGAAAATGCCTCAGGCAAAAAGGACCGCCGGTTCCGGGCAGGCAATCTGCTGTTCAGCTGCAAAAAGGTCAACACCATCGGCATAATGGATAGAAAGACAGAAAAAGTCGTCTGGGCCTGGTACGTCGCCGATATGTCCGCGCAGCACATGCCGACAATGCTCGAGAATGGTCATATTCTACTTTACGACAACGGCCAGAAACTCGAACAAACACGCATCATCGAGCTCGACCCCATCACCAAAGCAATTGTCTGGGAATACCAGCCGGAAGATAAAGACACCTTCTACTCCCGCACCCGCGGCTCCAACCAGCGGCTGCCCAACGGCAACACCTTCATCGCCGAATCCGATTCGGGAAGATTATTTGAGGTAACACCGGATGGTGAAATTGTCTGGGAGTTCCTCAATCCCAACCGTCATCCGTCACGCTCGCAGGAGCGACAGCCGCTCTACCGGGCAGTCCGTTACCCGCGCGACCTGGTCGACCGACTCCTTGCTAAACACGCAGGTACCAGAACTCGCACTCGCAGAACGCGGTGACTTTATTTGCCTCGATTCTCGATTATCACGAGCATCCGGTATCGAGCATCGAGTTTACTCAATTTCCAAAACCACTACCGATTTTGCCGGCAGAGTCGTGGTTAAAACATCACCTTTTAACTTGAAGTCATTGAAAGCAACAGGGTGGATTACCTGGGGGTTGTCAAAGGTGTTGTGCGCATTCATAGCCTTGGCGGTCAGGACACGCCCGGACACCTTTTTGGCCTTGACTGACATAAGTTCGCAAGTAACAACAGACGATTTTCCCGGGTCCAGATTGCAAAGCGATATGTGAATCCTGCCTGCTTTGTCCCGCGATGCTGAAACGTTCAATGCCGGAATCTTCTTCTCGGCGAACCGATAATCCTCACACTGCAGCTCAACAGGCAACAGAGTCGCATCATGATGGACCTTGTACATTTCAAAGACATGATAGGTCGGCGTCACTATCATCTTCTCGTCCTTGGTAAGAATCATCGCCTGCAGGACATTGACGGTCTGGGCTATGTTGGCCATCTTCACGCGGTCGCAGTGATTGTTGAAGACATTTAGGGTCAGACCTGCCACGAGCGCATCGCGCAGCGTATTCTGCTGGTAGAGAAATCTCGGATTAGTTCCCGGCTCGACTGCGTGCCACGCACCCCATTCATCCACAATCATCGCCACTGTTTTCTTCGGGTCATACTTATCCATAATGGCCGAGTGCTTCGTAACAAGCTCATCTATAAACAGTGCCCTCTGAAGCTGGGCGAACCAATCCTCTTCATCAATCTGCGTGGCCGGACGTTTCACTTTACCCGAGCCGCAATAATAGTGCGGAGCCAGCCCCGCCATCCGGCCTTTTCTCATATGTTGCGTCTCGCGCATCAGAACCTCGGTCCAGTGATAGTCATCGCGTCTGGGGCCGCACGCTATCCTGAAAAGCTGGTTGCCGCTCAGGTCACGCACGTATGTGGCGAAGCGGCGATACAGGTCGGCGTAGTACTCAGGACGCATCCTGCCGCCGCAGCCCCAATTCTCGTTTCCGACACCCCAGTATTTCACCTTCCAGGGCTCGGCCCGCCCGTTCTTGCGGCGCAGGTTTGCCATTGGGCTCTTGCCGTCAAAAGTGATATACTCAACCCAGTGCTGCATCTCCTGCACCGTGCCGCTGCCCACGTTGCCGCAGATATACGGCTCACAGCCCAATTGCTCGCACAGGTCAAGAAACTCGTGGGTGCCGAAATGGTTGTTCTCGGTAACCTGACCCCAATGGGTATTGACCATCGTGGGGCGCTTCTTGCGTGGCCCGATACCATCTTTCCAGTGATACTCATCGGCAAAGCACCCGCCAGGCCAGCGAAGAACCGGTATCTTAATTTTTCTCAACGCCTCAACCACATCGTTGCGAATGCCACGAGTATTCGGGATTGGACTATCTTCACCCACCCAAAACCCACCGTAGATACACCGGCCTAAATGTTCGGAAAAGTGACCGTAAATATTTCTGTTAATCGTTTCCTTGCCCTTATCGGCGTGAACGACCAATGTATTGACCGCCTTGGATTTTTCTTGCGCAGCATCCGCAGTATATATTGAGCCACAGCCCGCCAGCAATACTATTGATACAAGGGCAACCACCCTTTTGCTGGTCGTAATTGGAACCGACCATTTCCTCAGCTTAGTGTAATCCATTTTCTTATCCTTTCTATCAAGTCAGTTCTTGCGGGTTTTGCAGTTGCTCTTTGATAAAGCCCAGAAACTTCGCTGCGTAGGTACCGGTTATAATTCTATGGTCAACAGCTAAAGACAGGCTCACCATTTTACGAACTGTCGCTTTGCCGTCCTCAGGACAGACCATTCTGATTACATTACCAACTGCTAAAATGGTACTGGCCGGCGGCGGTGCGATGCCTAAAAATGAATCAATGCCGTAGACACCAAGATTGCTCAGCGCTACTGTTTCGCCCTCCATCTCCTCAAGCGTCAATTTATTGCTGCGCGCCTTTTCGGTAAACAACTTCTCCTCACGTGCAATTTCAGCTAACGTTTTTTTGTCAGCCGTTTTTATTACCGGCACCACAAGACCCTGCGGAGCGTTGACCGCAAAGCCAACGTTAATGCAATCGGCAATTTGAATCTTCTCTCCTACAAAAGCGCCCACCATAAGAGGATATTTTTTAACAGCCGTCGCCAGCGCGCGAATAAAAAAGGTATTACTTGTGATTTTTACTCCCAAAGATTTTTTCAGCTTCGGACGAAGGCCCATCAGTTCTGTTACGTCCGCTTTTGACTCAATGTAAAAACAGGGCTTACTCCGCTTGGATTCCAGCATCCTTTTGCCGATTAGCTTCTGGATTCTGGTTAGCGAAATTTTCATGTTCGTGACTCGTCGCTCGTGAATCGTGACCCAGGTCTCCTGCCCCGGGACACGGGCGACGGGGCACGAGTCACGACTTTTATTGGGCGATACAGGACTCGAACCTGTGACCTCACGGGTGTGATCCGTGCGCTCTAACCAACTGAGCTAATCGCCCTGAGTTCTCGGGTCCCTACTTCGTAGGGTTCCCATTTTGCAATAAATCCTCAATATTAAAAACGCCAGGATTACTGCTTGTCAAGACCGAGCAGTTTAGTTGCTCTCGCCAGAGGCCTGAACTAATGCTTCCACAGCAAGATTCACAGCCGTAAGTAACGCATCCAGCGGCAGATGCGCTGCAGCCGTCCGGTCAAAAAGAATAGATGCACGGGCCGGAAATTCATCGTCGCTTCGCCAAATCACTATCGTTAATGGGATGCGAGGCAACACATACAACTCTATTGAAGCATCGCCGAATTCACATCTTTTGGCATCAAACTGCTCGGCAATCTCGTATAACCGTTCGGGCGACTTCCCAAACGCTCTTTCCAATTCTTCTGTAGGAACACTATGCTGGCCCTTGAAGAAAAACTGCCCACCAGGTAAAGTTTCCGGCCTGACAAGTTTGTTGGCAACCGGCAAATCCTGAGCGTTTATCAGGTACGCAAGAAGGCAAAGCTGTTCGAGAAACTCCGCCGGCTCCGGCGGCAAACCTGATTGGACCGAAAAGACCTGTCTGTCCGAAAGATTAACCACATAATCTTTGTTCAACAGACGAATAACATAGTGCTGTGGGTCGTCAAGGTATTGACACTTCGCTCTTTGGGCGGTTTTCTGCCCGTCAAGCTCTACAAGTTGCTTCCACAACCCTTCATGTGCCATTGTGCTTTATACCTTTCCACAAGCTCAACCGAATCACGAGTCACGAGCGACGAGTCACGAATCATGTCCTCCGCCACGCAGCATATTTATTGCGTGCGGTAAAATATCTAAAATTATTTCCAGTGACTCCGCCACCGCTTTCGGGCTCCCTGGGAGATTGATTATAAGCGTATTTCCACGCACCCCGGCAACACTTCGCGACAGGATAGCGTTTCTGGTTTTTTTCAGTCCCTCTAACCGCATTGCTTCGGCTATGCCGGGAACCATTTTTGCACATACCGCAGCCGTAGCTTCAGGCGTAACATCACGAGGCCCAAGACCCGTGCCGCCGGTGGTAAAGACAATATCGGCTCTTACTTCGTCGGCAAAACGTATAAGCTCTTTTTCGATTGTCTCCTGCTGGTCAGCAACGACTTTATACTCGCAAATCTCGAATTTATCAGATGGCAGGGACCCCGCCTTCTTGCTTTCGCAAGAAAGCAGGGGGGAACCCAGTATTTCCCTGATAGTTTGCCCGCTTATATCTTCTCTTTTTTGCTGCGCGCAACTGTCACTGACCGTCAATATGGCCACCCTAATCATTTGAATTTATTACCTCTATGCCGTCGCCGGGTTTGATTCGGCCCGGCTTTGTTACTTTTGCAAAAACACCTTCTCGCGGCATAATACAATCTCCGATTTGTTGAAAAATTTCACAGCCGCTGTGGCATTCTTTGCCGAACTGGGTAATTTCAACTTCAGCGTCACTGCCAAGTTTGAGTTTGCTGCCAGGTGATAGAAACCTCAGGTCAATCCCTTCTGTCGTAATGTTTTCCGCAAAATCTCCTGCCGTGACGCTGGCCCCTTTTGTTCTCATTTTCTCGATAGATTCTTCCGCTAACAAGCTCACCTGCCTGTGCCAGTCGCCTGCGTGGGCGTCACCGGCTATGCCGAAGCCGACTTTCAGCTCAGCCGTAGGTACATTGTACTTCCGTGTGCCCCGCTCTTTAGAGGTCGATATCGCTTTAATCTTGCCTTTTGTAGTCGCCACTTTTTCCGCCACTCTTTTCTATTAGCTTTATTTCGCTTATCACCATATCTTTGCCTTTGTATTTGAGCATATCGTATATAGTAAGACAGGCAGCGCTTGCACCGGTTAAGGCCTCCATTTCCACTCCGGTTTTGCCCGAGGATTTGACTTTCACATTCACGCTAACCGATTTGTTTATCTCGTCCATCATAAAATCAATCTTGACCGCTTCGATTAGAATAGAGTGACACATCGGAACTATTGAAGGTGTTGCTTTTACCGCGCCGATAGCAGCTATTTTTGCTGTCTCAAGGACATCGCCTTTCGGACATTGTCCCTGCCGCAGCACCTCAAACAGCTCTTCTCCAAGAACCACACACCCGCTCGCCGCCGCAGTTCTTACCGTAATATCTTTGCCGCTTATATCTATCATATTTTTTATCTTTTCCTCTCTCTTTTTTCTCTGCGTTCTCTGCGGTTAATTTATTCCTTTTCTTTTAGCCTCCAATCTGGCTCATAAATCTGTTCCGACACGAGCTTCCGCTTTCCGGTTTTTGCGCTACAGCTTTGAGTATGGAGCCGGCAATATCATCAAAATCCACCTTTATCTCATTGTCGGAAAAAAGACACGGCTTCAGGAACCCATCAGCGGTCAGTCTCAGCCGGTTGCAGCGGCTGCATTCTGGTGGGCGCTGCGTCTGAAACCGCCTGCTCAAGTCAGCCCTGTCATAGAGCGAGAACTGCATAATTTTTTGAAGCTGCAGGCCTCGCTGCTCACAAAACACCTTCATTAGTTCAATATCCTCTTCAGTCGTGTCGTCAAGGATGACCATATTAATCTTTATCGGCGTAAGTTCCGCTCTTTTAGCCGCATCGACCCCCGCAAGGGCATCCCGCAAATCTCCGCCGCCAGTTACCAGGCGGTATCTATCCGCATCGAGCGTGTCTATCGAGATATTCACTCGCCCAAGGCCGCTTCGTTTCAGCTTCGCCGCCATACCCACAAGTAGTGAGCCGTTGGTGGTCATACAGACCTGCTCGATACCATCGGTAGCTGCAAGTTTTACCACCAGCCGCTCGATATCTTTTCTAACCAATGGCTCACCGCCCGTTAGCCGTACCTTTATTATACCCATCTTCGCAGCCACTTTTACCACCGACTCCATCTGTTCATAAGAAAGGATTTCGCTACGGCTTTTCAACGCGCCGCCGGCTTCCGGCATACAATATACGCACCGATGATTGCAGCGGTCCGTTACAGATATTCGCAGGTAATCTATTCTTCGGTTAAATCTGTCTAACAACAACGGTCGTCCCTTCCTTAATTTCTGCTACGCCGGCAGGTATGCAGAGTAAACCATCGGCTTCGCACAGCGCGTTAATATGCGCGGAGCCATGATATTCGACGCTTTTAATCTTGCCATTTCCGGTAAATACAACGGGCAGCCACGAATCCCTCTCAGTCTTCCTTCTTTTTATTGTCTTTTCCAGTTGCCTGTAAGTAAAAGCCAGCTTGAAATTGTGCCCCATCATCTTAAAAAGGAATGGCTTGACTAACAATTCGAACATAATAAAAGTCGATACCGGATTACCCGGCAATCCAAAACAGTACCGCCGTGCCGGCTCATTCAAAACCCCAAAGACCGTAGGCCGGCCCGGCTTTACCGCGACCCTCTCAAATAGCAGCTCAACGCTGTTTTTTTCGAGAATCCCCCGAACAAGGTCGTAATCACCTACCGATACTCCACCCGACAAAATCACAACATCATTTTCCGCTATCGCACTTTCAACCACGCTATTCAAAGCTTCTTCTGTATCGGCGGCGATGCCATAGTTTGTTGCTATTGCACCGGCGCCTGTCACCTGGGCGGCCAACTGGGGTCCGTTACTGTTGCGGATTTGAAAAGCCGCCGGCTTACGTCCGGGTTCGACCAATTCGTCACCCGTTGCGATAATGCCGACCCTCGGCTGCAATGATACCAATGGCTTCACACAACCGCAGCTCGCCAGAACCGCAATGTGCTGCGCCTTGATAATCCGGCCGGCCCGAAGAACAATATCCCCTTTTTTGGTATCTTCGCCCTTCAGACAAATATTGTCGGCTGTATCTTTGCCGGTAAATCGAATCTTGTTCTCCGCCACACTTTCGGTATATTCGACCATAATCACACAGTCGGCTCCTTCAGGGACAACGGAACCAGTCATAATCTTCGCACACTCACTTTGCCCAATCGTCTTTTGTGGCATATAGCCGGCGGGAATCGTTTCAACCACTGTCAGCTCGTTTGCAAGGTCGGCTCGACGGCAGGCGAAACCGTCCATTGCCGATTTGTTAAAAGGCGGCAAACAGATATCCGAGGCAACGTCCTCGGCCAGTACGCGATTCAAAGCACACTCGACACCCACACGTTCCGTCCCCAGCCGACAAGCCGAACCCATCACAACTTCAAACGCATCATCAAACTTAATAACCCTACCTTGCATTTTGATTTGTCATTTTAATTTTTAGCTTCTTCTTATGTTTTCCCGAAATTCCCCATATTCAGCCATCGTATTCAGGTTCATAAACCCATTTGTTTCCAGCTTGATATATTTGACCCTGCACCGCGCAAACACATCGCTTATTTTACGTCCCCCCGAGCGCAGCACCTCGTTTATGGCCTCAAGCGCACTTTTACGGTACACCGCAAAAAGCGGCTCGTATTTTTCATCGTTACTCTTTGGAATAACAGCGTCAAAATCTTCGGCTTCGGCAAGCATCCTTCTGACAAAGGCCAGTTCTATATGCGGAATATCACAGGCCACCACAAAATTAAGTTCGTTGGCTGATGCCTCCAGAGCCGAAGCTATCCCCATCAAAGGTCCCTGCCCCGGCATTTTGTCCGGGATAACAGGCAATCCGAGAAAGCCAAATTTTTCCACTTCGTTGGCGCTAATAAGTATCTGGCTGAATGTGCCGCGAAGCCGTTCGCAGATTGTCTCTATCATAGGCCGACCATTGACCGCAAGCATACTCTTATCGCTCCCCATTCGGCTGCTTGTCCCCCCTGCCATAATTATCGCCGTCGCTTTCTCCTGAATTGTCCATTTCCCACTCGTAAGCTTTATCTGGCCAAGGTCAACCCCGTTAGAAGTCCCTTCGGGCGTCTTACTTCTAACGGGGTCAAAATCAAAACCGCTGTCACCGGAAACCACGATTCTATCCGCATATCGTTTGACTTGCTGAGATGAACTCTTCCATACTCTTTGCTCGTTGCCCTTGACAATAAGAAACAGCCCCGGCTCAACCACCTGCCGCAGCGAGTTTGATTCGCAAACCGAAACCACATCAGGGCCGATTATATCCAACAGGGAAGTCACCCCTTCTTCCAGATGCGCTTTCATAACACGCAGCCAGAAGACCCGACTCGCACCCGCAGCTAAAAGTCTTGCTGTGTCTTTACTCGATACTCGTCCCTCGTTGTCCGAAGTGCTCTCGGTTTCTTCTGCAATGCAAAAAACTCCATCCAGTGACGAGCAGACCCCGCAACCTCGACCGCCGCGGGGACATTGTCCGTCCTTGGCCTTTATCGTGATAACCTTTATCCCTGTGATGTTGGTGCTTTTGCCGAACTTTTTAATAAGCGCACAGGCCAGCTCGGTTTTGCCAACATTCGCCCCGGCAGAACCAATCATCAACATCCCATCAAGTATTATCATTTTATCCCTCTACGTATTCGATGGCGTCGATTAATCAGACAGGCGATTGTGGCAGCGACCAGGCCCGCACTCAGACCGAAAAATGCGTAACAAATGAATTGGTACCAAAAACCGGAGATACCAAATAGAAAGTGCCGATTGACACCGGCAGGTACGAGCAACCTCTTGATAAAGCAAAGCAGGCCAACAAACATCGAAGTAATGCCGATGATTGGAATGGTAGAAAGGTAAGGGCTTTGCCGTTGTTGGGACCCCGCTTCGCGGGGACCCTCCAGAGAGTTTATAACCAGGTCCAAAATAACCCCGGCAAAACCAATCAGGGGTAAACCTAAGATGCCGCCGGCAAAGTTGCCACCAAGAGCAAGACCGGCCAAAGCCGATGAGAGCGCCCCGGCGGTAGTGCCCGCCTTGCATCGGCCAAGCAGACGAGCCACAATAACAGGTGTCAGCCACAAAAAAACCTTATGTCCGGGCAATCCCAGTTTCAGCCGGACAGCACCAACGAAAATCCCAGCAATAATGCCAACAGATGCTGATACCCCTAACATCCTCAACTGACGGCTCTTTAAAATGCTACCCCAGCGCTCTGCCTTTCTTTCTATCAACAGGAACCCACGCATTCTTTTGTTCACTCCACTCAACTACCAATACGGGTTTTCCACTAATCAGCCGCGGCCGCACCCAGCCAAGGCCATCTACCATATCGCTCGAACTCAGCTGACGGCAATCGCTCTTGTATTCAATCTCGATACCCATTTTGTTATAAGTTTGCGCATCGACACAACGGGGCAGCTCCCGAAGCCCGGGTAAATCAATAAAGCGACCACCAACACCAGCGGCACGCAAACCAACAGACGCAAGCGCGCCTATAACACCCTGGCCCCGCCCCTCCAAGAGGCGGGGCTGGCAGGAACCGCCAAGACCCTGTAACGCAATAGAGTCCGCCCTGGCCAGATTAAAGGCATCTTCTATTTTGAGAAGCTTTTTGTTTGCGGCTTTTGCAAATTCCACGATGCTGGAGCCAACGGTATCAGCTCGCGCAATGCAGACACCCGGGTCGGAGCCTTCCGCCGAACGTTGGGCCACGAAATCAAATGCAAAGGTAGCCGCCTCAATACCGTCATCGCCGCAAATGCCGATACACGCACCGCTGTTGTGTGAAGTATAATCGATGGCCGGGTCGAGCAGAAACTGATGTCGTGTTACACCCACCGGCTGCAGGCCACGCTTTTCGCACTCACAAGACAGCAAACGGGCTAACCGGCCGGTACCTCGGCTGGCTTTGTTATCGGTATCGTCAATTCCTATCAGTATTAAAGCCATATCACTTAAAACAGCCAAGCTGACATTTGCAGATTCTTATGTTGTGCTGATCGCAAATACGCCCAATCTCAATGACTTCCGTCTCAAATTTTCGCGCCAGTTCAAACGCCTCGGCACACGCCAATTTCTTTCTCCCATCCAAATCCTGCACTCGTTCGAGAACGGCATTGACCAAATCTTCCTCTTTGCCCATCTGCGCTTCTCCACCTTTGGTGAGTAGTTAATTGGTGAGTAGTGAGTAGTACCTACTTAACCAATTAACCAATCACAAGTTTCTTTATAGCTGCCGCACAAACCTTGAATTCCGGTATCTTGGCAATGGGGTCAAGGGCATCGTTGGTAAGCATGTTGGCCGGGCCCTCGGCAAAGTGGAACGGCATAAACAGCCAGCCCCTGCCTATCCCCGGGGTGACCCTTGCGAGGGTGGTTACCGTGCCCCTGCGACTAATAACCTGCACACTGTCACCATCAGAGATGCCATACCTTTCGGCGTCATCAGTGGCCAATTCGACGTAGCCGGTAGGCGAGACCTGCTGTATTGACTTTGATTTCCTGGTAAGTGTGCACGTATGGAACTGATAGAGCTGTCTGCCGGTGGAAAGAACAAAAGGAAATTCTTTATCAGGCAGCTCGGCTGGTTCCTGAAACTTTATCGCGTGCAACTTACCTTTTCCTCTCGTGAACCTGCCCTTGTGCAAATACTTCGTCCCCGGATGGTTCTTGTCCGGGCAGGGCCACTGTAGGCCCACTGACCCGATTCTATCGTACGAGATGCCGCCATAAATCGGCGTAACAGAAGCGATCTCGTCCATAATTTCCGCCGCGTCCTCATATTGCATCGGATAACCCATTGCAGTAGAAACATCGCAGATAATTTGCCAATCGTCTCTCGTCTCGCCGGGCGCCTTTAAGGCCTTGTGGATGCGCTGGATGCGCCTCTCGGTATTGGTAAATGTACCGTCCTTTTCCGCGAAACAAAAGGATGGAAGAACTACATCCGCAAATTGGGCGGTTTCCGACAGAAATATCTCCTGTGAGACGAGGAAATCTACTTTTTCAAGGGCGGCTCTTGTCCTGTTAAGGTTCGGGTCGGAAAGTGCAGGGTTCTCGCCCATCATATACAACGCCTTTATTTTACCCTCTTCTATAGCGTGAATCATCTCAATAACCGTAAGGCCGGTCTTGGCCGAAAGCTTCCTGCCCCAGGCCTTCTCAAACTTCTCGCCTTTCGCTGGCTCTTCCACTGACTGGTAGCCCGGATATACGTTAGGCAGAGCGCCGAGGTCGCAGGCCCCCTGCACATTGTTCTGACCCCGCAGAGGATTTACACCGGCGAATTCTTTGCCCACGTTGCCGGTAAGCATAGCAAGATTTGCCAATGAAAGAACGTTGTCTGTTCCCGTTGTGTGCTGCGTAATACCCATACTGAAAATGATGCTGGCCGTCTCGGACTTCGCATAGTCCCTGGCCGCCTCACAAATCAGCTCAGCAGGAACGCTCGTGATTTCTGCAACCTTCTCAGGCGTATATTCCGCCACGACACCCGCCATCTGTTCAAAACCCTCTGTTCGTTGCTCAATGAAATCTTTATCGAGCAGGTTCTCGTTTATAATCACATTGCACATAGCGTTTATAAGCGCCACGTCGCTGCCGGGACGCTGTCGCAAATGCAGCCTGGCAAAACGAACAAGCTCGATGTCCCTCGGGTCGGCTACGATAAGCTTTGCGCCGTTCCTGACCACGGCTTCCTTGATGTAAAGCGCAATTACCGGATGGGCCTCAGATGTGTTGGAACCAATCACAAATATACACTTTGCGTGTTTTATTTCGTCAATAGAGTTGGTCATCGCCCCGCTTCCGAAGGCCCTCGCAAGGCCCGCAACCGTTGAGGCGTGACAGAGCCGCGCACAATGGTCAACGTTGTTCGTGCCGCCCGCCGCCCGCATAAACTTCTGAAAGATATAGTTGTCTTCGTTTGTGCATTTGGCCGAAGAAAACCCCCCTATACTGTCGGGGCCGAACTCAGTTTTAATATTGTTAAGTCGCTCGGCAACAAGCTTAATCGCCTCCTCCCACGTCGCTTGTTCAAAGTTGCCGTTTCGCTTTATAAGAGGAGTTGTGAGTCTGTCCTCGTGGCCGACAAAGTCCATCCCGAATTTGCCCTTCACGCACAGATTGCCTTTGTTTGGTATGTAGTCCGGCTCACTGGTTACTTTGACGATTTTGTTTGTTTTGGAATCAACACTAAGGTCGAGCTGACAGCCAACTCCACAGTATGCACAAACAGTTCGCGTCTTTATCAGGTCTTTCTCGCGCCCCTTGCCGATAGCTGCTCGCTCAACCATTGCCCCCGAGGGACAAACCGCTATACATCCTCCGCAGAGCACACAACTGCTTTTGAAAAGATCTATTCCAAATGCGGTGGATACCTGCATATCACCGAGCCGGCCGGCAAACGTAAGCGCCTCCGCCATCAGAACCTCTTCGCAGTACTGGACACATAGGCCACACAGAATGCATTTGTCCCGGTCGTAAACTATCGCTTCGCTGTCGCTGGCGTAATTGGGCCTGGCGTCTCTTCGCGCAGCCCTGCCGAAACGTTCTTCATCGGCCTGGTAGCGGTAAGCATAGTCCTGAAGCTTGCAAGCTCCATCTTTATCGCAGCTTGTGCACGCTACTCGGTGCTCTGACAAAATCAGTTCCAGAATCGTTTTTCGTATCGCCGCAATTTCCTCATTCTCGGTTGTAACTTTCATCCCCTCGGCTGCTTCAGTGTTGCAGGATATTGCCAGACCCGCCTGGCTCTCGACCTGCACCACACATAATCGGCAGCTCCCCATCGGCCTTACTCGTGGGTCGTAACACAACTGCGGAATGTCAACCCCAACACTACTTGCCGCTTCAAGGATTGTTGTCCCTTCCGGCACCCTAACTTTCTTACCATCAATTTCCAGGTAAACTTCTGACATTACAGTATTGCCTTATAACTGAATTTTCATGCCGGCACCTTGCTGATAACCGTCTCAAAATCCTCGCCGAAAAGCTCTAACGCCGAGAGCACCGGAAGCGGAAATGCCTGACCCATACCGCACGTGGATGCAACCACACACGCTTTACCAATCTGGCGCAATTGCTCCAAATCCTCTGGCGTGCCTTTGCCGTCGGAGAATCTTTCCACGATTTCTTTCATCCTCACAACCCCAATTCGGCACGGCACGCAGCGCCCACACGATTCGACCCCGTAAAATTCCATCAACCCTTTTACAATATCAACCCCACTTTTGCCCTGTTCGTAGACAATCACACCTGCCGTTCCGATGCTGCTGCCGACCTTGCGGATACCTTCGGTGGTGAGGGAACAATCCAGAGAATCTGCAGCCAGAAGCGCACTGGTTCCGCCCCCGGGCTGGACCGCCTTTATGGGCCGACCGCTAATGGTGCCTTTGCCGAATTCGTCAATCAGCTCTCGCAGAGTACCCGAACCCATCTCAAGCTCATACACCCCCGACTGCTTCACATCACCCGATAGCGAAAACAGTCTCGTCCCGGGCTCATCCTTGACACCAAGTTTTAGATATTCTTCTGCTCCCTCCGCCAAAATCACAGGGACATTGGCAATCGTTTCGACATTATTTACCACCGTGGGTTTGCCAAAGAGGCCTTGTTGGCTCGGATAAGGCGGTTTGAGTCGGCTCATAGCCCGACGCATCTCAAGCGAAGAAATAAGCGCAAACTCCTCCCCGGCTATGTACGGCCCCTTGCCCCTGGCCACCTGCAGGCCAACTGGTCCCAGAATCCCTTTCCCTAAAAGTCCCGCCTTTTTCGCCTCGACAGCAAGCTTTCCCCACAGATTAAATGTATCTTCGTACTCGCCTTTTATATAGATATACGCTTGTTCAGCTCCAATCGCATAAGCCGCTATCAGTATCCCTTCAAGCACCGCCCAGGGGTCACCATCAAGCAGCACCTTGTCCTTAAATGTCCCCAGCTCGCCCTCGTCAGCGTTGCAAATAAAGTATTTTGGTGTCTTTTTTTCCCGCGCAGCCGAGCCCCACTTCAGCCCTGTCGGATATCCCGCACCACCGCGACCGGTAAGACCGGAGAGCTTAATTTCCTCAATTACCGAATCTGGCCCAATGTCCAGTGCTCGCCTGAGGCCTCCCAAACCTCCCATATCCTTATATGCTTTCAGGTCCAGCGGCTCGTACTTGCCCACCCGCCGTGTTAAAACTTTCCTCTCTTTCATTTTCGCCTCAGCGCTCCGGCCGAACGTCAAAATCCTTGTAGCATGTCAGCGCACCGTAAATTAGCGCCTCTGAAAAACCGGTTCTTGCCGCAAGGTCGCGCACCACTTCTCTCGGCACACACCCGAATGTATCTTGAACCCTGCCCAAAAGCACAAATAAACTCTCCACACTAACCCCGCCGCTTTGTTCGACCAGCTTTTGATACGCCTGCCTTTTGAACTCTTTCATAATCTTAACAATGCAAATGCCTAAAGTGCCTAAAAGCCAGTGAGCTAAAGTTTCAGAGTGCCTAAAGTTATGGAATTTTTTTAACTTTAGCTCACCTTAGGCACTTTAGTAATTTGGTAGAGGTGATTTTACGGTGGGACCGAAAACCTGCAAGTATAAAATTGCGTGTTTTCAAACGCTGGTCTGTAGTGGTTGAGTTGGCTGGAAGCGCATCTTGGCCTGGCCGATGAGATAAAAACTGCCCGTAATGCAAATCAAATCCTCTCTGCTAACAGCACTTTTTGCAAGTTGCAATGCCTGGCCCAAACTCAAGGCCGTCTGGTACATCTTGCCACATATCTCCGTGTACATATCCGCCAAGTCTTGCGGCGACATCGCCTTCGCCGAGTTGCTGCGCGTAAAAATTACCTTGTCGGCACCATATTGTAATTCACGCAGCATCCCTTCAACGTCCTTGTCATTGTTACAGCCAAAGATTACCACCATAGAATCATAAGGAATGTTCTGGCCTATTGCGTGTATCAACGCCCGAATGCTCGCGGCATTATGGGCAGCGTCAATCATAATTCTCGGGTCATCGCAAATCATCTCCATTCGACCCGCCAGTGACACCTTATGCAGTCCCTCAGTTGCCTTATCATTGTCTATCTCGAAGCCGCTTGACTTGAGCTTATCTAACATAGCCAGCGCCAGACCGCAGTTGATTGCCTGGTGCTTACCGTGCAACGGCACCCGCAGATGCTCGAATTTGCTCGTTGGCGTCGTCAGACAGATTCTCGTATGAGGGCCGTCCTCCAGCGACGTCTCAAATCGTTGTGAAAAATCAATGTCACCATCACCATCACCGCCGGTTACGCTCAAAGGCGCCTTGACAGTAATAGCCCGCGACCTTAAAACATTCATTGCTGCCGGCTCCTGCTGAACGGTAACAGCCGGCACTCCACGCTTGAAAACTCCCGCCTTCTCGCGGGCAATGCTGTCAATAGTATCGCCGAGCAGATGCGGATGGTCAATACTCAAGCTGGTTATGCCAACCACCTTCGGCTTAATAACATTCGTACTGTCCAATCTGCCGCCAAGCCCCGTTTCAATCACCGCAATATCAACCTTCTTATCGGCAAAATACATAAACGCTAAAGCAGTCATAATCTCAAAAAAGGTGGGCGGCTCGGTTTTCGCTATCTTCTCGATCGGTGCGTAAGCACGGTTCAGCAAGCCAAGCATTTCCGACTCGCTTATCATTTTGGCATCGACCGTAATCCGCTCGTGCAGACTCACCAGGTGCGGCGAGGTATATAATCCGACTTTATAATCGTTCGCCTCAAGCATCCTTGCTAACATTGTAGCGGTTGAGCCTTTTCCTTTTGTGCCGGCTATATGAACTGTATGGATTTTTTTGTGAGGGTTGCCTAACAGAGACACCAGTTTCTCCATCCTCTTGAGGTTGAACGTCGTAACGTTATAGCGCAGCTTCTCCTGCTTTTCGTAGTCCGTCTGCGCGAAAAGGTACTCAATGGCCTCTTTATAGCGAGCAAAGGCCCTCTTGGCCTTGACCTTGGCAACCTTAGCAGGACGTCTTTGGGTTCGTTTCTTTCCGGTTGTTTTTATTGATTTTGCCATAAACTAATACTTTTAACAGCCACAAGCCCCTCCGTCAACGTTTATACGCTTCAAACGGTACAAAACCCGCAGCTATGGCCAAATTATGAGACGTAAGAGCTTGACAGTGAGGAACTTAGAAAAATGCCATTTTCCAGCATTATCTTTCCAAAACTATTTTTATATCAGCTCGTCTAAATATATAATTATTTTTTCTTATAATAACTCCTTGTTCAAACCCAATTTGCGCATCCAACCATTCCTACTCTACTGCCATTCGACAATTTTTGTTCGATATTTGATATACATCCCCGCTTTTATCGGGGTTGTAGGTCGATTGACATTGCCGGATTAGTTTGATACTGTTTTTAGGCCTTCAAGTAGATGGAGAAAGGACCAGATGGCTAACGTGCCCTCCGGAGTTGTTGAGCTTATCGAAACCTTCGACCGCAATATCAACCCAGGCCGAGCAACAAAAGTGTCGCGGGTTCGGGGAAGCACAGACATTTCTCTATAATCAAGATGCAAGTACCATGGCCATTTCAAGTGCATCCATATCAATCGGTTTCTTTTTGCCAACTGAATCTTCCATATCAGTCAACACTATCTTTGAGTTAATTTCACCGACCATCACATTTGCTTTTCCATCGATAAGGTGCTTCACAGACCAGTACCCAAGCTTGGAAGCCAGCAAGCGGTCTTTTGCAGATGGACTACCGCCTCGTTGAATATGTCCTAATATGACGACTCGGTAATCAATGCCGGTTTTCTGTTTTATTTTAGCGCCGATTTCATATGCACCTCCAGCATCGTCGCCCTCGGCGACTACTACGATATTGCTGGTCTTGCCCCGGTCGAATAAAGATTTGATTTGGCTGCATAACTTATTGACATCGGTCTTTATCTCAGGAATCAGTATGCTTTCAGCTCCTCCGGCGATGCCGGTTTCCAGGCAAATAAAACCCGCATCGCGCCCCATGACTTCTATGATAAAAAAGCGCTTGTGCGATTGGGCTGTATCTCGAATCTTGTCAATTGCGTCCAGCGAGGTGTTGACAGCGGTGTCGTATCCTATAGTAAAATCAGTGCCATAGAGGTCATTGTCTATTGTTGCCGGAACGCCTATCATCTGAAACTTGTATTCCTTATAAAAATCTATGCAGCCGCGAAATGTTCCATCACCACCAATTGCAATTAATCCATCTATGCCGAACTTTTTCAGGTTCTCAAAAGCCTGCTTACGTCCATGGTCTGTGCGGAAACGCTCGCTCCTGGCAGTCTTTATTACAGTCCCACCGGTTTGGATTATGTTGGATACGGCACGTGAGTTTACCCGCTCAATTTCGCCGTCGATCATACCCTCATATCCGCATTTTATGGTAAATACACCCTTGCCATGATAAATGGCGGTTCGCACCACCGCTCTCAATGCAGCGTTCATACCGGGGGCATCACCTCCACTGGTGAAGACGCCAATATTATTTATGGATTTCTTAGTCATCATTTCCACTTTCAAAAAGGTTTTAAACGTTTCCTTCTAAACATCACCGCACCCTTGTCCCGCCCGTATCACGGGCGGGGCAAGCCGAGCAGGAAAAGGTGCTCGCTTCGCTCGGATAAAGGGTAAAAGAACAAAGAGCAAAGGGTTAAAAATCCAGGACAACACAAAACCCAACATAATAGATGCGGCTGCCGGGGCTGCCGTAGCGGCGGGTCGCAACCCGGCAGTAGCCCGCAACGTAGCCCCAACTGCCGCCGCGGATAACATGATAACTGCCGCTGGCCGGACCTGTTGGGTTATCGTACGGGCTTGTATCATAGTAATCCGAATCATACCAGTCATTGCACCATTCGAAGAGATTACCTGCCATATCATAGAGGCCGTAACCGTTGGCTGCAAAACTGCCAACAGGAGCAGTATAGGGCATTACATCGTTATAGTCTGGATGATAGCCACTGGTCGGGTTTTCATCGTATGGGTAAGCGCCAGGATTAGCGTAGTAATTGGCCTCACTGTGCGAGATGGTATCGCCCCACGGAAAACGGTAATACGGACTATGGTTTCCTCCGCGGGCAGCGTATTCCCACTCTGCCCCTGTCGGCAATCGATAGCCGTGTTTTGAAAAATCGCATTCCCACGTAGAAAGGTCGTAGCACTGCTGGTATCCTTCCCGTTGGCTGCGCCAGTTGCAATATGCAGCCGCCCCGTACCAGCTTACCTCGACCATAGGGTCATCCGACATATCACGGCCGCCCTTGCTCCTTACGCTGAAAACACCGCCTGAATAGTCAATCTGACTGTGAGTAGTATAACTGTGGGTATCACAATAGGGGTAACTATTGCTGCTGTCTGAGGAGGCATAGACTACGCCACCGACAACCTTGACATCGGCAGAATTTAGAAAGTAGCTATACCGGGAGTTGGTTATCTCGAATTTGCTCATAAAGAACGAATCAAGAAATACCGCGTGGAGAGGCAGTTCATTTGAGTAGCCGTCTCCATTATGGTCTCCCATCTCAAACTCACCATCCGGTATATATGCCATATCGTCCGGCACACACGGGTCGGTGGTAAGCCACTGATTGGCCAACAGGGCGAAATCCTCAAAATCGACAAAACAGTCGCCGGTAAGGTCAGCCGACGGACAATCAGCCAGAGCTATCCTGCCAGAA
>JAUWAY010000019.1 GCA_030601845.1 Phycisphaerae bacterium | reverse complement strand
GTACTGATGCGGAATGGATCGTTTTACCCCGCTGGTATGGAGTTCCAGGGTATGGCGGCCGGGCTCTTGCGAGAATGTGAAAGTTATCTTGTGCTCCATTAGAAGCTTGGCGAGCCTTTGGGAAAATTCGCCCAGACTCTCATCGATACCGCAATCAATTCGGATATCCGGGAGCTGTTCCGGAGGCACTTTCAGCACGAGTTTGTAGGGGTCCAAGGCATCGATCTGGTCTGTGTTGGTGATAATGCGCCCCTTGGGGTCAGCACCAGCCAACGAGGCGGGGTGTTTTTTCACGGTCTGTCGGTCGCGCGTGCTGGGCGCGCCCAGAGGCACGGCTCCGGCCGACCCATTCGTTTTCCAGTCGCGCCAACGATCTGTTATGCGCAGCGCCGCGGAATGGCCGCTGACCGAACAGAACATATCCGGATGCAAAAAGCCGAGTGTAAGTGCTCCATAACCCCCCATGGATGCGCCGCTAATGGCACGCCCTTCTCTCGCCGCAACCGTTCGGTAGTGTGCGTCCACAAAACCGATCAGGTCCTTCGTGATGCAGTCCTCCCAGTCGTTCTTCTCCCCGCCGGCGCTCTCCGCCCAGTTCACATACCAGGAAACGCCCACGTCCGGCATGACGACAATGAGGTCGAGCTTCGCCACATATTCCGCCACGCCCATTCCGGGCCAATATTCCAGGTCTCCGCCACGCCCATGCAATAGGTAAAGCACCGGGTAGCGCTTGGGGCTGTCTTCATATCCGGCGGGCAGGATGATGTTGAACACCAACTCGCGCGCCACGGATTGCGAATAGAAGGTGACTGGGGTAACGGGTAGCGCCTCAGTCTTTAAATATTTGTCGAAAAAGCTGAATATCTCTCCAATGACTTGCGGGTCCGGGATGTACATATGGTCCATGCCCTTTTGGACGATGAGCCGATGTTCCAGCCCGACCTTCTCGCATTGGGCGGCCAGGCGTTTCATCTGGGCCACACGAAACTTTTTATCCAATTCGCCCACGCACAGAAAAGCCGGGGGATCGTCGGCGGTCACGTAGGCGTTGGTACTGTTGATGCGGATTTCCTCTACGTCCTCTTCCTTTTGCTGGCGCAGGGCTGATTGACGCTTCGCCTCCCCAACCTCATCGAGATAACCGTCTTCGATAAGAAATTCCTTGGCATGCTGCCCGGCGGATGCCAGCACGACCTGGAACCGCGCCGATTGTTCTGCATGGGGCCCCGGATCGTCTTCGAATTTCGCTTCGTTTATGAAGGCGGCCTTCGCTGCTCTGCTGCTGCCTTTGGAATGTCCAGTGACACCAAGTTTACCTGATAAATTCCATCTCTTTGCATTGGCCCGCAGTAATCGTGCGGCCCGCTTTTCCGGGAACACTCGTCCAACGGGTGAAACCCTTTGTCCACCGTTATAATCCATGATTGCGCCGGCGTAACCGGTCGTAAGAAGTCCATAGATATAGTAGGCTCGCTGATTGATCCACTTTCCAGCATCTTTGGTCGATGTAATCTGGAGCATCAATGGGACCGGATCGCTCTGGCCGGAAGGGTAGATCACATCCATGCCGACCGGCTTGCCCAGCACTTCGTATATTTCGATCTTGCGGTCGATTGCATAGCCGGCGGGGACAATGTAGATCCAATCCTTGTCCACCGGGTGCTCTTTGGTCTGGTAAAGGTAGCCGTACCAGCGGTCGATTTCGGGCAACAACTCGGGCGCCGCCGCACGCGGATCGTTCTCGTAATCCACCACGAACACCATCATCCCCTGCTTGATGAATTGCTGAATCAACGTTTCGTCGTCTAGTTGCCCAAGACGGGGAGAGGGAAGATTCTTCAGATACACTACGGCGGGACTCTTGCCGGAATCCAAATTGGGTAGATGGACGGTGCATGAAATTGGTCTGCCTAAGAGTATGCTTTCCCAAGCGAAGGTTGCGGGCGTTTCCAGGATTTCTACACGTGTCGCTTGTCCCTGCCCGGACGGGGCCTCCGCATATAGAGAATGCTCAAAACCGACAGAAATCCCTGAAAGCAACAGGACCACCAGGATACGCTTGAGGCGCTGTGATACCCAATTTCCTGAGAACTTGTCCGAGGGGTCGTATTTTTGTGGGCGTTCAAGGCCCTGCACAAATACAGTGGGAACAGCACCACAGAGTGCAGCGAATGGAAGGGTAGTTCGTGTTTTCATGGCTCCATACTCCTTAATTAGGTTTCGTTCTGTATGCCTAACGACCAAGATTACCCGCTAAGCCTCATTTTCAATAGAATATCAAACCTGTCTCACAAATTCAAGATTCTCAACTTCATCTTGAAGACATTTCAGCCACAATGACCGCAAAAAAACGAATTTGGCGGCTGGTGGTGTTAAGCAAAAGCAATGCAACAAATGTAAGCGACGGAAGCCTGAGGGCGAGTTTTATAAAAGGCGCAAATCCAAAGATGGATTACAGTGGTATTGTAAAAAGTGCTTAAAGCCAGTTTCCGGCCATCAGCATAAATCCTTGAAATCATAAGAAATAGTAACATGCTATTCTAAGATCGAGCGCCTCGTATAAGTCTTTGGACAGGACGGGCTAAAGCTACTTGCGTCCGAATGGAGAAGTATACCTGGGTGCAATAGTCTGCGTCTTTTCGAAATCAACGCCCTGCTGTTTTTTCATTATGCTGAACGCGTCCCAGCGCTTGGTGTACTCGGTTTCGGCATTGGCTTGATTGAGGAATGCCATCAGTTCTCTATGCAAAGCATTGGTCAGTTCGGGCATTTTTTCCGACAAGTCCGTGCTTTCATCAATATCCTTGCTTAAGTCGAAAAGTTCTATTGGCTTGTCTCCGCGGTACTTACTGTCGGACCCATCTCCTGCTTTCCCGGCCAGCCAATGTTTAATAAGTTTGTAGTTGTCTTTGCGAATCGCGCTGATGGGGACACGTTTCGCAGCCTGGTGGAAGATAAGCGCCTCGCGACTTCGCCTGACTTTGCCTCGGCCGGCATTGCGTAAGACAGAGACGAAACTTCCACCGTCGATATTCTCAGGGAATCCTTTATTATAACCAGCCAGTTCAGTAAATGTCGGCAACAGATCGAGCCCGGTTACAGGGACACGGCAAACCGAATTCGGCTTGATACCCGGCCCAACGACAAGAAACGGCACGCGAATGCCGCCCTCGTAGTATTCGTGTTTTCCATGCCGCAGCGGCAGATTCCGCCATACCACGGAGGTCTCATGGGTTTCCACGATTTCGTTGGATGTGGTCAAGGTGGCGGACTGCGCAAAGTGCTGCACGCCACCATTGTCGCTCATGATGAAAATATAGGTGTTGTCCTGAATACCCAGCTCCTTCACCAAATCGAGGACGTTACCGATGGCTGTATCCATATCTTTTGCCATGGCAGCATAGCCTGGGTTGTCGTGTTTTGCGCCCCTGGTCTTGGTCCTGAAGTATTCGTACGTTTCTTTATTGGATACCAGGTCCAGGTGGGTCGCAAAGTGAGCGATGTACGCAAAGAAGGGTTTTTTGTCAGCAACGCTTTCGCGCATAAAGTCTGCCGCGCGTCTGGTCATGCTGACTGCGCCTTTGGGATCATCATCCGAGTAAAAGACTGGGAGCTTGGAATAGCGACCATTTAATGTTGGTGGTGTTATTCCATGTTTCGTGTTGTATTCATTCAGCTTCTTCGAGACACCTGAAGTATCCTTATACCTGCCGTTTTGAATATCCCCCTGTGAATTAGCTGTCGGACCGTCGCTGAAATCAAAGCCCGCATCTTCGGGCATCACTCCCATATGCCACTTACCGAAATGTGCTGCTCGATACGCGGGATCGGCTTCTTTGAGGACTTTGGGAATCGTCAGCCAGTTCGGAGCCTTCTCAACCCAATTGAGATCCTTGCCATATATATGGCGGGCTGCGTTCTGGCCAAACAAGATGCTATGGCGAGTTGGCGAGCACTGGGCGTTCGGTGCGTAGGCGTCCGTAAACCGCATTCCCTCGCGCGTGGCCCGTGCCATTTGCGGTGTCTCGATGTAGTCGCTTTTCGACTCAGGCAGCTCCGGATCGGAGCGATACGAAACGCTGGTCCAACCCTGATCGTCCGTCAGAATGAAGATGATATTGGGTGGTTTCCCGGTATTTTCAGCTCGCGATAGAGATGCGTTCGTCATACAGAACGCGGCGGTCGAAACAACTTGTTTGAGAAATGTACGTCGATTCATATTTTTCCTCGCTTTATAGTTTGGATGACTCTTCAAAAGCCCCACAACAAACTCTTTTCAAACAATGTGCTTCGAAAATCTATATTTTCTATGGTTATTCTTCAAGCACTTCGTTCATGCAGAAAGATTAGCATGAATTATTAACATTTCAAATATTAAACAATATGATAGGCGTACAATTCATAGTGCGTATGTATTTTTGTACCCCGCGGGCACACCTGTAATAAAACGCGCACCGATCTGATGTTACGGAGAGTGCTTCACGCGATTCCTTGGACTACAATCTACTAAACACGGCGCAGCGGCTACCGGGCCTGCATCGCCGTCGGCCGGATTGTTATTTGAATATAGACAAAGTTTTTCGAGCACTCTTGCGAATACCTTCGTCCTTGCATTTCTTGATGACGCTTCTTAAAGCATCTACGGCCCGGGTCTTGTTCTTTTTGCCCAGCTCGGCCGCGACCTCGACGATGGCTGAAGCCGCTTCGTTCCGCATTTCCTCATCGTCAAGGTGCAGAAGCAGCATGTTGAGCGATTGCTCGGTTGGCAACGTTCCCAATGCGGCCATCACGAGCTTCATCTCACTCGGGCGCTTGGCTAAAGTCATTGCCTTGGTGAGCATGCGGGTCTTCTTCTTGGTTGATGGCTCGGTACGCACCAGTCTTATGTAGCCTCGCAATCCCAGTACATGCCGGCTGAGCTTGTCGCTTTGGGCCAGTTCCAGTAGGTATGGTACAGCTTCGAGGGTTGACCAATTCGACAGCACACGCACGGCCTCGTCGTTGATCTGCTCATTGGAGTCATTGAGGGCGGCGAGGACGGGTTTTATTGCTTTGGATCCACCGATTCGACCAAGGGCGCCGAGCAGGACAATACGCGATTCGAGATTTGCGCCGTTCATCCCATCCAGGACGACCGGCAGCATGTTGTCGCCACAACGAGAGCAGATTGCGCCCAGTGCCTTCTCCGCTGCAGCCCGTTCAGATGAATCGACCGCCTTTTTCAATGCCGCTACGACCACCGGAGCCTGCTCCTCCCCGCCTAACACAGTCAAGGTACGAAGGGCTTCGATGCGAACCGACACATTAGTGTCTTTGAGACTGTTGACGGCCATAGGTACGGCCTGCTCCGCCTTGCGGTTGGCCAGTAGTTCCAGCAGGTGCACTCGCGAGGCGGGTGCGACGTTGGGAACGGCCGCGGCAATGGCCGAGTTTACGCCTTCGCCTTGCATGGTTGTTAGGCCAGCCTTAGCGGCATGAGCAATGTCGTCATCGTCCGAGACCAGCAACTCGGCAAGCGTGGCCACATCCACAGCGCTGCCGATTACCCCCAGCGCCTTCACCGCGGCGAGTTTAACCTGCTTGTCGGAACTGTGGATGGCCTTAGCAACCGCTGGGCGAGCGGATGGGTCCTTGCGGTCGGCCAGACCACGCAGCAGTGCCGCCTGCCCGTCGGTGGGCAACTTCGGCAAGGCATCGGCATACAGCTTCGTCGCATCCGCACCGGTCGTTTCGGCGATGATTTGTGCCGCCATATCGCGGAACAGTGGGACGTTGCCGCCCAGGGCCTTGATCAGGCGATCCTGGGCTCGGTTCGGTTGCGCGTAGACCAGCCCGCGGAATGCACCCATCCGCACGTGCATGGGCCAGCTCGATTCGAGTAGATTCTGGTAGACCGGAGCCGCCAGATGACCCTTGCCGTCCTGCACAAAGCGTTGTCCGGCGGTGAGCAGCCCCTCGGCCAGCGCAGGTCGCACTGCCCTAGGCACGGCGCTACGGAAGTCAAACAAGGCCTTGATAGCCTCGGGCGTAGCGATGCGACCGAGCGCACCGGCCGCGGCACGTGCGACATCCATCTCTGTTCCTTTCAGCAGTGGAACCAGCAGTGCTACGGCGTGCACGTCCCTTCGCGCACCGATCGAGATGATCACGCCGACCTTCGGCATGCCCGTTGTCTCGGCCAGGGCATCGCGTAGAGCCTGGTCAACTTCGGGATAGGGCATCGGCTCAAGGGCGTAGCGCACCATGTGTGACAATTCCTCGTCAAGCAGCAGGGCCGCGAGGACGGGAATGGACTTGGCCGTACCGGTTCGCCGCAGGTCGCGGCAGGCCGCTTGCTTCTCCAACCAGCCAGCGTCGCTTTTGAGAACAGCGATGAGAGCAGTCTCGTTCAGAGTTTCATCGGCCAGGGTGATCGAGACCTGTCCACATGCAAGCATCGCAGTAAAATATAAGACAGTAATAAAAATTGATTTCCATATTTTGGCGTTCATAGGTCGTTGCCTTTCTCGTAAAGTTAGACCTTAATGTTCTGATAAGTGGATAGCATGGTTCTGTTACCAATACCACGGCTCACGGCAGGCCCGTGAGCAAAGCCGATTGGCTTGCTCATCGCCAATGATCTGTTCCTTAACCGGGTCCCACTTGACGGACCGGTCGAGGCGTTTACAGATATTGGCCACGTGGCAGGCCGAAATCGACCGATGCGCCACATCGGCATTGCTGATAGGCTGCTGTCGCGTCTTGACGCAGTCCAGGAAGGCCCGCACATGGTTGTCCGGGAGGTAGCCCCCCTGGAACTGTCGCTCCTCCAACAGCGACTTGGGATACGTCTCAATTTGACCCGAGTCGCCGGTTTCCACCCAGCCTTCTTCACCCTCGAAACGAACGGGACACGTCCCAAACCGTAGGCCGGTGCGGATGATTAGCTTCACGCCATCAGAGTATCGCCCGATGAACCGGTCTCCCTCGCGCCAAAACTCGACGGGGCCGGTGTCGTCGCTGTCGTTGGCCCACTGACACAGGTCGACGGTATGGCTGCCCCACTCGGTGATCGAGCCTCCCGAAAAGTCCAGGTGCGCCTTCCAATAGCGTCCCTGCCAGTACTGCTCGTTGTAGGGGCGCCATTGGGCAGGCCCCAGCCAGCGGTCCCAGTAGAACTCCTCACGAGGCGGCTCCGGCTCGGCCGGTAGGATTGTTTCATAGACGTTCTGGAAGTTGCGCGACTGTTCAGCGTGGACCTCCTTGAGCCGGCCAAGTTTGCCGCTGCGAGCCAGATTCACTGCGAACTGGAAATTGTCGATGCTTCGCCGCTGTGTGCCGCACTGGAAGATACGTCCCAGCCGTCGCATAGTATCGGCTACGGCACGCGACTCGGCGACAGTCACACTCATCGGTTTTTCGCAGTACATATCCTTACCTGCCCGGGCCGTTATGAGCGACACCCCTGAATGCCAGTTGTCACCAGTTGCGATCAGCACGGCGTCGATGTCCGGCCGATCCAGCATCTCCAGCATGTCGATGTAGGTTTCACAGTCCTGGTTGCCGTACTTCTGATTGACCCGGTCCCGGCCGGCTTGCCGGCGTTCTCTGTTTACGTCGCAGACAGCCACAATCTGCACGTCAGGTTCCGCCATGAACGTATCCATGACCCGCCGGGCGCGGCCGCCCACGCCGATGACACCCATTACCATCCGCTCGCCGGCCGGCGCACGACCCCGGGCTCCCAGTGCCGTGGAGGTAATCACCCAGGGCGCAGCCACGATACTACCTGCGGCCGTGGTCGCACCTTTGATGAACTGCCGACGAGTCCAGTGTTTTTTCCATTTCAGTTGCTTCATAATTATCACCTCAATCTGTAATTGGTGGATTGACCCAGGCACAAATGACCTGCCCTTATGATTAATACCACAGTCCAATCGCGTATTTCAAATTCCACAAAAAGGGAAATCTTAAACTCCGTTATTCTTTGGTTGTTGCCGAACCCTTCCCCCCAAAGCCATACGTCGCCCACCCTTTCTTGGCAACGGACGGTTCCAAGAGAAAAGGCAATTAGTATGTTGCTACTATGGCATATCTAATGAGTTAAAACAAGTGATATTTCTAAAGAATTTTGAACATCTGTATTTCCGTATTGTGCTATGAGTGTGCTGCGCTGGCGTTCAGCAGCGCGGCCTTCCACGTGTCAGTTGGCCGGCTTCAATTCCTTTATGTAAATATCCTTGAAGCGCACCTCCATGGGGTCGCCTCTGTGAAGTTGAAGTGCGATCACACCTCTTTTCGCACCTTCGGGGTCGGTTATGTCACACGTAACATATCCGTTAAGCGACATCTTGACACGGTCTCGGCTGCACATGATTTCGTATTCATTCCAATCGCCTTGTTTTGACGCCCCGTGTATTGCTTTCTGCTCGTCCGCAGACAGTGCGTTCCAGTAATCCATTTTGCCCCGTTTTTTCTCCTCGTAAAGCATACCGAAATACTTTTGTTCCGCCATGTCGGCCTGATATCCAATCACAACGTAATCGCCCTTTTGCTCGCTGCGAAACTGGACCCCACTGTTGTGGTTGCGCAGTTTGACCTTGATGCGCAGTATGAAATCGCCGTAACTTTTCCTGGTGGAAAGAAAACTGTTCTGCTCGATCACGGTTCCTTCCGTCGAGCCGAGGATGACGCCGTCCTCGACTTTCCAGAGCCGCGGATCGCCTTGCCATCCGGTCAAGTCCTTACCATTGAACAGCGGGACGAATCCTTTATCACTCTTCGCCGAGCCTTGATTCTTGAATAAGTAAAGGCCTTCTTTGCCTGGTGCGATAATGTCGTCCCAACCGTTTTCGTCAACGTCGGCAATCCACATATAGATGCCCGCACCGCTGGCTTGGCCGGCGGGACCATAATCGATAGTTACGCATTTGGGGCGGCCCTGGTTCAACGTATAGTAATAGAGACCAACGGGTTCGTCGGCACCGGGGTCCTTCCCGCCGTGGGCGTAATAGCGCTTGCCCGTAATCAGGTCAAGCTGGCCGTCTTTGTCGAGGTCGGCCAGTCTCATCTCGTGGTATTGGGATTTAGCCGTTTCGATGTCATGTTTAGTCCAAGTTCCTCCCACACCTTGTTCCCACCAGGCAAGGCCGTAGTTGTGGGCCATACCAACGATAAGGTCGTTTTTGCCGTCACCGTTTATGTCATGAACAAGGATGGGCACGCTTGCATGGCCGAGGCTAAAGTCAGGATGCCACGCCCAAGCTTGTTCAAATGGTTTGGCAGGGGCTTCGAACCAACCTTTCGCGAGAATGAAATCGTTGCGGCCATCGCCGTTGATATCACCAAAGCCCAGGCCATGGCCCTGAAATTCGGGAGAAATTTCATAGCGTTTGAAGACGCCCGTACCTTTGCCCGCTGCATCGCGGACGAGCTGAAAGACGAGCAAGGGGCCTTTGGGGAGGTTAGGTATGACTTCGACATGCCCATCAGCGTCTACATCCCAGAAGCAAGGGCGCTCGATGTGGCCGACATGCGCAATCTTATGGACTTGCCACTCCACAGGCCTGCCTTGGGGGTTTTCGCGCCACGTCAATGTCTCCCCGAACCAGCCGCCACTCACAATATCCATGTAACCATCGCCGTCGACATCCATAGGGTAGACGCCAAAGTCATCATAGTACCCTTTTTCCGTCATCAGCTCGCACATCTTGTGCTTGCTCTTGAAGCTGGGGCCTTCGTACCAATATTCGCCGGAAACGATGTCGAGCTTTCCATCGTTGTTCAGATCAGCGGCACAAGCGGCCTCATAACCGAAGTCGTTGATCTTTTGTTTCTCGAAGACAAGGGGCTCGACGCATTGTGCCGCGGTACAGAAAAAGTAAAGTGTAACCAGGCTTAGAACCGTAAGTCGATGCAACATTGTTTCACCTCCATTTTAGAAATAAAATCTGTTTAGAAAATCAAGCCAATTTCTTTGGCTCATAATCGACTTCTTTCTCCTCAAGTACACGCTGTTTAACACAACGTTACTCCATACCTCGTTCGCTTCTTTATTCCAATCCTTTCCGAGAGAAAAACGGAGCTCATTAGTTCAACACTTTCGACTATTTCCTGACTTTCTTTTCTTCGGCTGCTGCTTGCTGTATCGCTCCTCAACCGGAAGCATCGGGCCACCGTAGTGCCCCACGAGTTCGTCGCAACGCCGGCGCATCGTCGCAAGCACTTCTCTGTAGGCCGGATTATCCACAAAGTTCGTAAGCTGGTCAATGTCTTTTTCGAGGTCGTGGAGGAACTCGTAAACGGGTTCTTGGTCGATATAGCGTGCATAGACGTAGCGCTCGCCGCGAACCACTGATCTTACGAGTTGTCTCAATCAATTTCCTTTCAGGACCGTCGTCACTTGGACAAAACCAAAGCTCAAATCGTGCGTCAAAAGGCAGTACTAATGTTTCACTGCGGACATACCGTCCTTTACAATACTCATCGACGTCGGAGACTACCATAAAGGCTTGAAATTTCATGTAATAGCGATATAGTGATGTATCGTAAAATGGCTCGTATCAATATTTGGACAGGACAGGTTAAGAAAGGAGGCAAGAATGAATCGTCGAGATTTTTCTAAACATATTCTAATGCTTGGAATTGGTGCTCAAGCTGGATTCGCAAAAGGCAATCCGGTAAGAACCAGGAATCAACTTGTGAACTATTACGAGGAACCAGCGAAAAAATTGCCTGTAAGGAAATTCGACGTAGTAATAGCGGGTGCCGGCACGGCAGGCGTTGTAGCAGCTTTAGCCGCAGCGCGTCAGGGAACCAAGACGGCCTTGATAGAGGTAAAGGGTTATCCGGGCGGAACAGTCACAGAAGGCGGTACTGCTCTTCACAGCTTCTACAACCTGTGGAAGGCCTTCCCCGGAGTAAAAAAACGTCAGGTTGTAAGAGGGATTCCTCAGGAGATTATCGATCGCCTTGCAAAAGTTGGCGGCACGTCGGGACACGCAGAGATGTCTAAAGGGTATGATTTCGATTCAGTATGCACCGCGATTGACACGGAAATCTATAAACTTGTAACGTTCGAAATGCTCGATGAAGCGGGGGTTTTTGTCTGTGTAAATACTCTTTTAACAGGAGCGATTATGGATGGTTCCCGGATTAAGGGAGTGATAACTGAAAGCCGCTCCGGCAGGGAGGTGTTCTACGCAAAATCCTTCGTAGACTGCACAGCATACGGTGACCTTGCTGCTTACGCCGGCGCGAAATACACCGAGCCGAACGATTACGCCGTGTGCAATAGTATCGGCGTCGCCAATGTCAGCATGGACAAATACTACGAATTTCTCAAATCGCACGACGCCATTTATCAACAGGCCGAAGGTCGCCGCAGCGGAAAAGATGGCCAAATCGTACGGCTGCAGGGCAGGAACGTCAATCTTCCCGCTGGATTTAGAGATGGGGCAAGGAAAATCGGGATGTCAACGGTAACAACCACCGTTCACGATAACTACTTTATGTTTATCAAGCTCAATCTCAAAATGCCCGTCAGCCCCACCAACAGGGACGCCGTGACCAAAGCCGAACTGGAGCTAAGAAGGCATCAGGCAAAAGCGATAGAACTCTTTAGAAAATATGTCCCCGGCTGTGAAAAGGCATTTATCGCAAGAACGAGCCCGTCACTTAACATCAGACGCGGCAGACTGATTACCTGCGACTATGACATATCGCATGAAGATGTCATCGAAGGCAGACATTTTGATGACGATGTCATGGCTTACGGTTTTCACGACTCCGCGCCGCGTTTGCAGGTAAAAAATGGCGGCACATACGGAATCCCGTACCGTGCGCTGCGTGCGGCGGGAATAGATAATCTGTTAGTGGCCGGTATGATGATAACTTCGGACCATAGAGCCCATATGTCCACGAGAAACACGGTAAGCTGTATGGGACAAGGCCAGGCCACAGGAACTGCCGCGGCTCTCTGCGCCTATAAAAATTGTGGTACACGCCAGCTTCCATACGCTGATTTAAGAAAGACTCTTGAAAAAGACAACGTGTATTTTGAAGGTTAAAGTCTAATCGTGCAAAATCGTCGGCTTGAGAATGGACAAGTGTGTGTGACAAGACTTTACCGAGACCTTGAGCGTTTGCCTGCCTTGCGCGGTCAATCAGGCCATCCGAAACCCCAAAAAAAAGTGAGAGACTCACCGCCCCGCTGATAAGGTGAGGTTAGGATTGGACGCTGTTGACCACGTTCTTCGGTCTACCGGCAAGAAAGGCAGCTACATTGTCGACAGCGACTTGAAGCAGCCTTTCTCTCGCTGCCCGGGTGGCCCAGGCGATGTGTGGAGTAATATAGCAATTCTTGGCCAACAGCGGCGGATTCTGCTCATCCGGGGGTTCGATAGCGAGTACATCGAGGCCAGCGCCGGCTATCCTCGCGTTATTGAGTGCATCGGCCAAGGCCCGTTCATCGACCAGTGGTCCCCGGCTCGTATTAATCAGAAAAGCTGTTCTTTTCATCAAGGCCAGCCGCTGCTCATTGACGAGCTTCTCGGTTTCTGGCGTCAGCGGACAATGCAAACTGATGACATCGGCAAGCCGAAAGATATCCTCCAGCTTCACCATCTCGCACATTTCAGGCATATGCGCCGCCGCCGTTATGTCATAAACGATAACCTTCATACCGAATGCCAACGCCAGCCTTGCCGTCGCCTGACCGATTCGTCCAAACCCGATGATGCCCATTGTTAGCCCCCTCAGTTCGACCAACGGCGTATCCCAGTAACAGAAATCCGGGCTGGAACACCATCGTCCGTTACTTACCGTCCGTGCATGGTGGGCCACATTCTGTGCAAGATTGAGCAGATGCGCAAAAACCATTTGGGCCACCGAGTCCGTTCCATAGGTCGGCACATTGGTGACCGGGATACCTCGTTTACGCGCGGCTTCAACATCCACTACGTTGTAACCTGTTGCCAGTACGCCGATATATTGGAGTTTGGCAAGGCGCTCAATTATATCTGAGCACAGCACCGTCTTGTTGGTCAGAACAATTTCTCCCACCTCCGCCCGCTGCACCGTCTCTTCAGGGACTGTGCGGTCGTAAATCGCACATTCACCAAGCTCCTCGAGACTCTTCCAGGTAAGATCTCCAGGATTAAGGGTGAAACCATCCAAGACAACGATTCTCAATATCTATTTCTCCTGCCTGCTGTGCCGCCAAAATCCTGTGGAGTATATGACGCTGCATGCTCATGAGAAGACTGCCTGTGCCGAAATCGAGAATATCGACACTATTTTACACCTGCTTGCTCTATGGCGGCAGCTATACTCGCACCTTGCTCAAATTTGACTCTTCTGTCTGTAAGACACTTCTCTAATGCCGAAAGAAACAGCATTACGTTGCTAAGTGTCGAGGCCGTACCCATTAGACCGATGCGCCACGCCTTTCCCTTAAAAGCCCCCAATCCACCACCAATTTCAATATTGAACTCATTGAGTAACTGCTTCCGCACGGTGACATCGTCTGCGCCAGCGGGTATGAAAACGGCATTGAGCATGGGCAGTTCATATCCCGGTTCGGGGACATACTCAATTCCGATGGCGCTCAATCCGGCCTTAAGGATTTTGTGATTGGTGACGTGACGTGCCCACCTTTGTTCCAACCCCTCTTCGGTAACCAGCTTTAGGGCCTCCAGCAGGGCATAGTTCATGTTAACCGGTGCGGTGTGATGGTAAAGACGCTCGCTTGACCAATACCGACGGATCATGGACACGTCAAGATACCAGCTCTGGACCTTGACCTTGCGGTTCTCAATCACACCTAAAGCAGCGTCACTGAAGGTAACCGGCGCAAGCCCCGGCGGACAGGATAAGCACTTTTGAGTGCCGGAATAACAGGCATCAATTTGCCAGCCATCGACGTCGACGTTCATTCCACCTAAGCTCGTTACTGCATCGACCAACAACAAGGCACCGTTGTCATGGACGATCCTGGAAATCTCTTCGAGCGGCTGACATACACCCGTTGAGGTTTCTGCATGCACAATTCCAACAACCTTTGCCGGTTTCTTTTCAAGGGCATCAGCAATCTGCTCGGGGGCAAATGCCTTACCCCAGTCGATTTCGATTGTCGATGTATCCGCGCCGCATCTTTCTGCGACGTCCGCCATACGTTTGCCAAACACGCCGTTAACACATACGAGCATGGAATCGCCCGGCTCGATAAGATTCACCACGCAAGTTTCCATACCAGCGCTTCCTGTGCCGGAGACGGCAAACGTCATCTCATTTCGGGTTTGAAAGGTGTACTGGAGTAACTCGCGTATTTCATTTAATACGTCTAAAAACGCAGGGTCAAGGTGTCCAATAGTGGGACGCGACAGTGCCTCCAGAACTCTTGGGTCAACGTCAGACGGTCCCGGCCCCATGAGGACCCGCTTCAACGTGTTAGGTGTATTCATCAGTCTCACTCCTAATTATGCTGTCTGTGCTATCCTTCTTAAACTCTGATTCGCCTTAATCACCAGTGTGATGGCAACGCCAAGAAGTACGATTGAGAGAATGACCAAGGGAATATTCCTGGCGAGAAAATTCTTGTAAACCATGAAACACAATGCCGTTAGCGTAACACAAAACATGAAATACATGGGGTACTTCACAAACTTGTTGTTCTTGCGAAGTTCTGCCAACCACACGGTTATCGCCAAAAGCGCGATTGAAGCTAATAGTTGATTTGCTGCCCCAAAGAGCGGCCATAGCGTTCTACTTGTACCTGAGAACGTCAACAGCATGGCGACAGCAATCGTGACTAACGTTCCAACGTAGCGGTTCTTGCTTAGGATCGTCAGCTTTGGTAAGTCTTCGAAGAACTCTTGAAACATGAACCGACCCAAACGGGTTGCGGTATCCAGAGTGGTAAGGGCAAATGCTGAGATAGCCAGTGCCGCGAAAGTGACACCGGCCTCTCGAGGGATGCCCAAATGTGAAATAAAGCCACCAACTCCCGATGAGAAAATGCCGATGGGTCCACCACCATCTTTTGTCATGAGCCGGCTGTAATCGCTTTGTAGAATCGTAACAGCGGTGATTAATGCGATAACAGCCAACACACCTTCAATCAGCATACTGCCGTACCCAATGGGCATTGCATCGGTTTCCTTGTTCAGTTGCTTTGCGGTCGTGCCAGCTGAAACGAGGGAATGAAACCCGGATATGGCACCACAGGCAACAGTAACAAAGAGTATCGGGAACAGATACCCTAATTCGTTTTGAAATCCGGTAAAAGCGGGAAAAGTGACTTGTGGATTTGCTACGAAAATCCCGACAATACCTGCCAGCAGTATGGAGTACAAAAGAAAGGAGCTTAAATAGTCTCTGGGTTGCAGAAGAATCCAGACAGGTGCAACCGCGGCAAAAAACACGTAAACAAATAAAACAACCTTCCAGACATCATAAGACTGCGTGATTGGGAAGCGAACCCCGATAACGACGCAACCGAAAAGCAGGGCGACACCTATGACCGATGACAACCATAAGGGCGCTTTGAATCGGTATATGCTCAGTCCAAAGACAATCGCCAGGACAATAAACAGCAAAGAGGCCGTTGCCGTGGCAGGCTCTTTGACAAATACCTTGGCGACCGCATCGGCAAATACGGCAATAACCAGAACAAGCACAGACCAGGCAAAGACTAAAAAGAGCCGTTTACCGGCACTGCCAATATGCTCTTCAATGACCTCTCCGATGGTTTTTCCGCCGTGTCGTATCGATGCAATCAATGAAGAGAAATCGTGGACCCCACCCAGGAAGATACTTCCAATGAGAATCCAGATTAGGACGGGAATCCACCCAAACACGGCAGCGATAATTGGCCCAAGAATCGGGGCTGCGCCGGCAATTGACGCAAAATGATGCCCCATTAATACCGGTGCTTTTGTTGGGACATAGTCCACTCCATCTTGTTTGGTGTGTGCCGGTGTCGTACGCTTGGGGTCCAAATCCAGCTTTTTGGCTACATACCGGCCGTAAAAAATATAGCCGATCAACATCGAAACAAGCGCTACAATCATCAACAACGCAGCTGACATTCTTTTGTCTCCTATATAAATTACGACAATATTGCAATTATAGACTGTTAAGAGTCCAGTTTCTAATAGATTGTCAAGCTCACCTTACCCAAGGCTCCACAGTCTCCTTCATAATCGCCCTTTATCTTTTCTCCTTTAACCTTATATGCCGGTGCTGCTGTGCCACTTACAACCACATCCCCTGGCTCCAACGCACCGCCAAGCTTAATGACATGATTAGCCAGCCAAAGCAGTGAATTCCACGGGCTGCCCATGACATTTGTGGCGGCACTCTCCGTAATCGTCTTTCCGTTTCGCGCCAATTTGAGTGTTACTGCATCGACATCCACCTTGCTTGGAGCCACCGCTGGACCGAGCACGTAAAAGTGCGCACCAACACCACTGGCTATCATGTCCGCAGGCTGCGGCTTTTCTTCACCCGAAACAAGGCGATAATCGCCGATATCGAAAGCTGTATGTACCCATTTTACGTGGCTCTTGAGCTCTTGGACATTTTCGATAGCCCGGTCGATCCGCTTGCCTATGGTGAAGGCTATTTCTGTTTCCATAACTATTTCCATAATGGCACTGGCCGGCAGCTTCGAGCCATTCGGCACGCGCTGAAGTCGAAACAAAGGGCCGCTTGCCGGCTCATCTACACCAAATTGCTTTTGTGCCGCTTTACTGGCATATGCGACCTTGTAACCGGCCACACTGCCCAGTTTCTTGCTGAGTCCTTTTGCCAGAGCGGCTTGAATCTCGTAGGCCTGCTCAACAGAAAATGAACCGTATGTTTCCGTCAGATATTGGATTTGTGTTTGAGTCTCACGTGCGGCAAGCATTTCCTTGACCATCTCATCTACTTTTATACTGTCTTTGCTGCACGCTTGCTGGCCTACTGCTGCTACCAAAAGACCGCTCAGTGCCACTAAAGAAATAGTCAAAAAAATGAACTTTCTCGCTTGTCTCATTTTGTCACCTCCAAATATAGCATCAGTTCTGAATTTCTTGGGTTCTTGGCAGATAAATTCTGAGACTGCATCCCGACCTCGCCTTGGTTACATAGGTCTTTTAGAGAAATCCTTTATCCAGCTGATATTGCAATTCTGCGATCCCAGATTACTCGAACATATTCAGGACCGAACCTACACATCACACAAATAGCTATCCCATAATCGCTTGCCAAAAGATACTACGAGTATTATAGCCAGTCAACCAAATTAGTAAAAACTCAACTTGACTGACTTTCGCTTTTATGCAAGCCAATATATTTTGGCTGATTTACACAAGTTTAGTAATAACAACAAGTTACAATATTTAAGGCGTCCTGGTGTTTGTGATATATGCAACTTAAACTCTGTTTCTAATGTACTGTAAATAAACAAGTTACGTAAAACCCAGTCAACTTGAGTTATTAATATTCGGGGGTAGATTCGGTAGTCTCTCGACATTGGAAAAAACGAGCGCAAAGAAATCAGCCCCAAAGTCTGGACCAATCGAACAAGTTTCTAAGCTGTTGTTACAAAGTTTTTAGACAATGAAAACGCCAATTAGGGGATAGATTAGCCATCCAGGCCTGCTATTGGGCCTATGATTGTCTAAAAACTTACTGAAGGTACCATTAAGCCTGACAGGTTTTGCTTTATAGAGCGTCGCAAGCGTTTCCCGGTTCTTGGCCGATGCCATACTACTACCTGCAAATAACATAATTGTTGGACTTGCGATCTTGTTGAAATACCCCGCTATAATTCTCTGATGCACTGAACAAATAGAAAGGATATTCCGGAAGAAAATGCAGGGATACCTTTAACAGGCATCTTATTACACCAACGGTTCAAAGCTGTTAAACATAACTCTTTATTTGGACGAGATCAATTATTGGTAATGATATTCTCCAGAATTTTCTCCGCTTCTGACGATGGGGTCTCTGGTAAAGATCTGGGGTCTAATGGCAAAAAGACTGTAAAGATAGTGCCTCGGTCTACCTCACTTTCGACCTCAATTCTGCCAGCTTGCATCATCACGATTTTTTTAACAATAGCAAGCCCCAAACCTGTCCCGTGAATCTGTTTACCAGGCTGCTGTACACGATAAAACCGGTCAAATATTTTGGGAAGGGCCTGCCTAGGTATCCCTATACCCGTATCACTAACACGTATGACCAATTCTTCACCTTGGTGTTGAACGCAAACAGACACGTTACCCTGTTCAGGCGTAAACTTGATTGCGTTGCTAACTAGGTTTGTTAAAACCTGAATAATTTCATCCCTATCGAATCTGGCTTTGGGCAAGTTATCCTCAAGCTTAAGGGAGAAATCTACCCCTCTTTCCTTTGCAGAAGAGACCATTGTCTTATGAACCTCTTCAACAACTTCACTTATATCATTTTCCTGCATATTCAACCTCAGCTTGCCAGCCTCGAGCTTTTGAAAATCCAAAACATCATTGATCAAGACGGCAAGCCTGTCTACGTTTCTTTTTGCGATATCCAAGAAATTCCTCTGTCCGTCATTAATTTCTCCTACTACTCCATCCAGAATAATGGCAATGCCTTCTTTGATACATTCCAAAGGTGTACGTAGTTCATGTGAAACCATAGATATAAACTGTGATTTTATCTCCATTGTCTCTTTGAGTTTTTCCTCAGCGTTTTTGCGGTCAGTGATGTCATCAATGGCTAAGACCACGTGTTTGCAACCGTCTATCATTGCCGGTTCAGCATTTATAGAAAGCCAGGGTGTAATTTCTTTGCCATCAACTTTAAGTGTGGGATGGATTTCAATAGCGTGAACGGCCTGTTCTGAATCCAGTACGCTTTTTACGGCCTTTTGCAGCGGACATTCTGCACAAGCCGGGCTGTGTCTACAACCTTCTTTACTGTAAGTGCTGTTGATGCAGCACAGAGCATTGCCGACTCGCTGGTTGATAATTTCAGAATACTCTCTGCCGAACAGTTGCCTGATAGTATCATTGACGCGCTTGATTATCATGTTCTCATCGACCAGCAGCATACCAATAGGCACTGCGTCAAATATTGCCTCAAGATTTTTTTGTTTTTGGTCGATGGTTTCTTCCATTTGCTTGTGCTTGATGGCATTTTCGACCGTTATCGGAACAGCTTTAAGATAGTTTCGTTCGTTGTCTTTTATCAGATAATCATATGCGCCAGATTTCCAGGCCTCGGTAGCTATTTCTTCACTACCAGCTCCGGTGATAAATATAATGGGAGTGTTTTTCACCAAATCGAGGGTATCAAATGCTGTGCCGTCACCAAGCAGGTAATCTGCAATTACAATGTCGAATTTCTCAGAACGCAATATGCTCCGAGCTTCCGAAACAGACCCAGCTATCTCACAATCATATGGAAGCTTTTCGTTTTCGACTAACCGCTTAAAGGCTATTTGATCGATTTTGTCATCTTCGATTAACAAGACTTTGTATCTTGTATTATCCATACCTTCCTTTCCACTCAAGAGGAAGATGTAAGAAGTTGCGTGTCGTTTCTAACGACATTGTGCGACCTTGGGAACGTGAAAAAGAATGTGCTGCCATTGTTGAGTTCTGATTCCACCCATACCCCGCCACCATACATCTCAACGATTTTTTTCACCACCGACAGCCCGATACCAGTGCCTTTCGCTTCATTACGCGGAGAAAGCGTCTGGAATACTTGGAATATCCTTTCGAAGTTTCTTTCTTCGATCCCAGGGCCATTATCAGCAACACTGAATTTCCAGAATCCGTCTTCATCCACGCAGCCGATTCTTATTTGGCCTTGTGGTTTATCCATATATTTTACAGCGTTGCTGAGCAGATTTTGGAAAACCTGGATAATCTGGCTCTCTTCACACTCTACTACAGGCAGTTTATTTTCGACTGTAATCGCGATGTTTTCCGGCGGAGCAACCATATCAATGACTTCTGAAACAAGTTCGTTCAGACTCACGTGAACCCGTTTTTCTTTTACACGCCCAACTCTGGAATATTGAAGCACTCCGTCCACTAAATTGCCCATCCATGCCACACGGTCCAGAAGCAACTGGATTTGTGCTTTCCCCTCCTCATCAAGCTTATCCGCATAATCAGTTGATATCCATTCCGCCAGTGTCTTGATCCCTCTAAGTGGTGCTTTCAACTCGTGCGAAATTACATACGCAAAGTTCTCTAATTCCTGATTAACATTCGTTAGTTCGTTGAGCAGTTGAGCCTGCCTTTGCTCTGTCTTCTTATACTCGGTGATTTTCATTTGAAGTTGTTCATTGCTCTTTTTTAGATCAACTGTTCGGTTTTCGACCAACTCCTCAAGGTGTTCCCTCAATTCTTCCCCAACCCACTTGCGCTTGGCAATAGTATCATCCATCTAACGAATCCTCAAAAGGCCAGCAACAACCTATATAGTTGTATTTAAGAGCTTAGCTTCATAATGCCTTTGTCGGTTGCTTGCAACTGTCCTCGGTGACATCCATTCTGTCTCTCGGCCTTGGCCAGATGACCGTTATTCCTTATTCATGGAAATCTTTGGTTTTCGTAGCATGCCTCCACAGCAACTTTTTTGGCAATTCATAACCGTTCTATTCGCTCTTAGTCGTAATACCGGCACTTTCATGCCTTAGTTGAAGAATATATTCAATCAAATCTGGTCTGCTGATAATGCCAACCACTTTGCCATTTGAGGTGACCGGGACTCTTCTAAAAGGGTTATTTATCAAACAGTCGCAAATATCCGGCAAACTCTCATCCTCATCAAAGTGAACTGCAGGCTGTGTCATAAAATCATTTACTGTTTTATTTTCCGCATCTTTGGAGGCATACAACAACCTTAGAACATCTTTTTCTGTAATAACTCCCACCAAAGTCATATCATCTTCGACCACAGGGATACCAGTTATGTTGTTTTTTGCCAAGAGCTCTACGGCCTCAAATATGGGGGCATCTTTCTTTACACTAATTACCTCTTTCGTCATAATGTCTTTTGCCTTGAGCATTTCAGTCTCCTTTTTCCTTGGCAATTTGCTTTTCTACATTACGCAAAGTTTTTATTTTTCAGGGCATTTACAATTTTTTCCAACAACTCTGTGAAATCAAATGGTTTAGCAACGTAATCATCGATGCCATAGGAGGAAGCTGTAGCTACATCCTGTGCCTCACAGAGCGCGGTGACCATTATTACAGGTATGTCTTTTAAGTCGGCGTGCTTTCTGAGACGCTCGAGCATCTCGTGGCCATTCATAATCGGCATACTAGTATCTAAAAGAACAAGGTCCGGTTTTTCTTTTTCTGCTTTTTCCAGCCCTTCCTCCCCGGTGGCGGCGGTAATAACCTCATAGTGGCACCATTCAAGGCGGCACTGAATGGTGCTAACGAAATCAGGTTCGTCATCCACAACAAGTATCTTGGCTCGGGCAGGTTTCTTTTTTGACTTAAATAATCCGAACAGTCCCATTTGTCTTTTAATATTCCTTATACAAATTTCTCAATTTTCTTCGTCGCAGAGTTTCTTTATCGATTTTTATCGACCCAAACGCGCCGTGATATTAGCAAAAATGGGCCTATGGCTTTAGAGGCGCTATTGACCATCTTTATCTAATTGGTCTTTTTTCTCTCCTTCATTTGGTACTGAAAGCATTGGTCTATCTTTCATTTCATTGAATTTGGCCATTTCGTCGTCGGGAATTGGCTCACCTTTGTAAATATGGGGCGAGAGAAACACTATCAGTTCGGAATTTTTGACGACAGTATCGGTGCTCTTGAACAGTAAACCAAGCAGTGGGATATCTCCCAAAATGGGTATCTGGTCTACTTCCTTGGTTTTTTCCTGTCGTCTCAGGCCACCTAAAATAACAACCTGACCGTCTGCCAATAGAAGCGAAGTCTTGGCTTTTCTGGTGTCAACTCTGGGCGGGGTTGTGGTGCCCACTTGAACGTTCTGTTCGGCGTCAACTGTAAGAAGAATATCGTTGCCGTCTGTTAGTGTGGCACTTACCTGCAATTTAACACCTACGAGTTTGAATGAATAATAGGTAAGAGTCCCACCTTCCGCAGTGCTGCTTATCTCTTGATATGGAATCTCGTCGACTGCCTCTATATTGGCGGATTCGCCGCTTACCATCATAACTCTCGGGCTGGCAAGAATCTCGACCTCTCTTTTTTGCTGTATTAAATGAACGACATTGCGGATGGTACCACTGATAACACTGAAATTGCCAGCAGGACCACCGGTAGTATTAAAGGCGGTAGCATTTCCTATATTAGCTGCGCTCTCTATGGTCGAGCTCAGCCGAGTTGTAAAGTTTTGTCTGTAACCTATGTCGTACGTTTTATCTGAGAGAATGTCCCAGTTGATGCCTATTTCGGTGTCATCATCAAGCTGGACGTCGAGAATAACTACCTCTACCATAATCTGCTGTGGTGTTTTGTCGGCTTTTTTGATCTCGGCCAGGATCTTGGCAAGGTTCTCCTTCGTATCACAAATTATCAAAGAATTGTCTTTCTGATTCATCGCCATGCTACCATACTTGGACAACATATTGGCTGTAGCCTGTATAAGATTCTGGGCGTCAAGAAATTTAAGGGTTATGGTTTCAAGAAATAACTCTGGCATTTCTTCAACCGGTTGTGAAGACTGGAATACCTCTTGCGGTGTGGGGTCTTTCTTCTCGGGAAGCTTTGCAAAAGGATTATCACGCCCAACATCTAATGTGCTACTTGGTTCAGCTTTAGATTGGACCGGCTGGGATTGCGCTCGATGATGGCATACGCCAGCGGTCAATAAACAAGCGCAGAAGATTATTTTTACATATTTTGGCTTATTCATTGAGTGTAGTCTCCTTGTCCTGGATTGTGTAAATTGTAATAGTTATATTGCACTTGGGTTGAGCCGAATCGTGGTCGAGAATTTGCATATTTACCGAGTCTATCCAAACCTTTTGAGTACGCGCTTGCAACCTTTCTATTAGCTTGATTATGTTCTTGTATACACCGACAACGCTTAACACTACACCCTTGGCGACTACACCCGAAGTATTTTCAGACCGCCCGTCTTCAGGGCTCAGTTTACCGGTAATGAAGTTAAGTGAATAAACTGTACAGCCTGCTTGTTCGGAGATGGCTTGTAAGTCACTGAAAAAATCTCTTGCTTCGTCGGGAGTAAACAGTATACTCTGAAACCGGGCAAGCTGGTCACGCAATTCTTGCAACTTCTTTTTCTTGCTCTTGACTGTGTCGACTATAACTTTGTTTTTCTTTACAATGTTACCCATAACAGACTCGTACCGCTGCGCCGCCGACAGACAGGTGGCCTGTGGAGCAACTATCCAGTTATACATTGCTATTGCTGCAATTACAATAAGCGCCGCTGAAGCAGCGTTTCTTGATGAACGGTTCAATTTAGTAAGATTATTAATTAACATCAGCTATTTTTCTTTTCTCGGTTCAGCCAACAATTAATGGAATATCTGACTAATCCACCGGCCTCGTTGTCTTTTTCTGTCTGACTCAAAGAGGCCGAGTTTATGTATTGCGATTTGTTCAGCATATCCACAAACAAATGGACCGCCTCATATGATAGGGCCAGACCTTCCAGCGACATTCTGGAATTGTCTTTGCTGTGCAGCTTGGTTATACGCAAAGCCTTGGGCGTTCTGCTCCTGATATCCTCCAAGAGGTGGGCCCAATCCACCTCCTGACGTGAACCGAGAATGCCTTTCAACCGCTCAGGTCCACCAGATAGTTGCTTGATTTGTCTGTCTACTAACTCTCGTTCTCTAAGAAGAGCACGTGTGTCCTGTGAGAGCTGCGGTTGTTTTTTGTAGGCAATACCTTGATTCACCTTTTTAGTCATCAGACTCACCACACCGGCAGTTAGTATCATAAGTGGCAGGACCGCTGCTACAATATTGGCTGTTATGAGAAGGTGTTTTTTGATGGATTTAACCTCAGCCGACTCCGGCGGAAGCAGGTTTATTCGTAAATCGCTGCCATTTATACCCAGAAGCCTCATCGCAAGACCAATCGCCACTGACGAAGGTTTGTTAGCCCCGACGTATCGGGACTGGCCAACGGGTGTATCCTGATATGCATCTTCGGTGGTTCTGACCTGCAGCTCGGCACCTGCAACTTTGGCCTTGAGAAATTCCTCAGCATCGTCAGGTAACTGCACACTATCTGCAACAACAGTGATTTCCCACTTTCCGCTGGCTTCCGGAAATTCGACATCATAAAATCGAATAATTGCATTTATTTCTTCAGCAAGCCATTGACAGAGCTTACTTGGTTCTACCCTTTCAAGGCTGATATCCTTCGTTCGGACAAAATCCAATGCCTGCTTTTTGAAAACGCATAGAGTTAAAGCGCTACCATTCAGTATCGCCAGAAGCACATTGCAGTCAAATTTGCCTGCTATTCTTTCGGCGTAAAATGCTCTGGTGTAGGCAAGCAGTGGCGGTTCAATCGCCTCAACATTAAGACGGGCCTGATTACACGCTTTGACAAGCTCAGCTACCTTTTGGCCCTCCGTAGCAACAACAAAAAGTCGGCTTCTCGGACGTCCTGCTAAACCAATCCCACAGAAGTCCAACGCAATTTCTTTGCCTGTTAAGGCAACACAGCGTTTCACTTCATTTTGAACAAACTGCCTTATATTTGTCGGAACTTGTCTGGGCATGTCCATAATTTGCACAAGCATCGGTCTTGCAAATAAAGATACTGCGGCTTGACTTGCCTGTATTTTATTGCGAGTTTTCAATTCATTTACAGCTTTGAAAAGTAGTGCAGCGTCTTCAACGTTACCGTCCTTTATTGCTCCATCGGGGACGGGAGCACTGGCGGCTTTTAGTAATTCGATGCCATTCTTGTCCCTCTTAAGCAGGGCAAGGCTTATGATAGTCTCCGAAATATCGATTCCAAGTGCCGTTTTGGTGCGTGGCTTCACCCCGTTAGAAATTCCCCTGTTAGAGACACAAGTGAAAAAGTCTCTGACGGGGTGGGGCAAAAAGCGAAGATTTCTAACGGGGTTCATTCGTTTATCCTCAAATTATCAATTCTTATCGTGTGGTCGCTGCTGCCGCTTGTATCTACTGTTACGTCGGCTTCAACTCGCCCCACGAAGCCCTGCGATGAAGTACCTGTCGAGGTGATTGTGCAATTCGGCAGGGTGCCTGTAACGTTGACGTCGTATGAGCCGCTATTAAAGGCCTTATCGTCGAAGCCGGTGGCCCATTCGTCATCAGCTCGTATCTGGGCGAAGGCATCGTTTAGGCCGGCTTCCGCAGTGGCAAGGGCCTCGGCTGCGTAGATTTGATTTAGCATAAGCTGTATTTCCTCCGTATTTATCTGGAGCATACCCATAGTGAGCACTGCGAGCAACGCTATGACAAAAACTGTTATCAGAAACACTGAACCATCATTTTTCTGACTTCTTTTCATAGATTAATCTCTCTACGGTAATATCTCGCCACCCCCGCTACTCGTATACGCGGCGTATATGTTGAGGCGCCGAGTAGTCGATGCGTCCGAAGTTCCCCACGATGAGAGGAAACCGTTTGCCACCGCATCATTGCCTTTGTGCCGCGACTGTCCCAGGTCCCTGTCCGATTGCTGGACGTATATGTTGTTGCCCTCAAATGCCAATGCGAGCCAGTAGGTACCGGCCGAAAGCTCAGTCGGGGTAATGCTTATCTCATGCCAGTGCCCATCAGGGGACCCTGAGAACTCGGCGACGGACTCAACGACCAGCGTATCGGGCTCGCCGGTACTGTCCGTATAGATGGCATAGCAGAGCTCCTTGTTCTGCCCCCCCACGTAAGCGGAGATACTTGTAACCGTTCCATCTTCAGGCAGTGTCGCCGGTGTGGCGAACTGGATGTTCCGGCCCCACAGGTCCTTGTTTTCGACGTTCTCGTTTCCGAAAACTCCCGGCACTCCGCCGCCAGAACTTGAATTTGCGCGGAGGTAGGCCTGGGCGGTGAAGGTTTTGTCCTGGCCCAGTACTGCCGAATTGGTCAGGGTTGTTTCGACTTTTACAAAGCGAATATCATCAACATCTGTTATGGGTGTATCCAAATCACAGGCATCGTAGCAGGTGAACTGTAACTGGCTGGCCGGGCCGGCCAAATCGTTAAGGTCTCCTACAATGCCAAATTCGACGTAGTTGTTGTCGGCAATATCATATCGCAAGGTATTACCATCGTTGTCTTCAAATTCGATATAGCCGTCGGTTTCGGCCGAGCCGCTTACAGCGCTTATTTGCACGGCCGCCGAGAGGTTGCGGTTTAAGTGGTCTATCAGGACTCTGCCGTTCTGGATTGTTTCGGCAGCACCGGCTTTTGAATCCCAACTGTTTAGTATGACCCTAAGTTGCGGCACTATGGCTGCAAAAACAATGACCATTATAGCCATAGCTATAACCATCTCTAAGAGGGTTAGCCCCGTTAGAAATCTTTCCTTTTTGTCCCGTATTCTTAGTCGCCCCGTTAGAGACTGTTTCACTTGTGTCTCTACCGAGGCCCGCTTTGGAATTTCTAACGGGGTTAGGCCGGCTTTGCCGTATTGCGTCCCTTCGGCTTCGCTCAGGACAAGCTTGCGTATTGCGTATTGCGTATCAGCCCTCACGTCCGACGAATTTATCCGAGTTTTATTACTTGCCTGCTTCATCTTTCTCAGCGCATAATGCTTTCCGGTTCTGCTGGTATTTTCGGCATAAAACAAAGCAGTTGTTACGTAGGTTTTGAATTATCGGTCAGTGAAAGCGAGAATAAAGAAAGCTGCGATAAATTGGGCTATTTGGCAATGTGGGCCTGTTTTTATCAGGCATTAACGATTAACACGAGAGAAGAATTTCCAGGTCGGCGAAAGGGTCCTATAAGTTTACCGTCAGTCAGTCCATCTTCTGGCAAGGTAGGTGACCAGGGTTACTTCGATTTCGTCGGCTGCGAGGGTCTTGTCGCCATTGAGGTCGAAGCCGACCGAGACCGTTATCGTTTTGAGGGGGTCACCTGAATCGTCTGCTACGTTACAGAGGTACGAGCCGTCAAGAGCAGTGTCGCTTTCTGTAAATGAGCTGCCGCCATTGGTGTAGCTGTAGATTGAGCGTGCTTTTATGTCATCGAGTTTGGCCTGGGCGAGTGTGAGACTGCGGGTTCTTCGCTCGATAACTGCGGTGCTGAGGTGGGCACTGGTCAGAGCTTTTAGAATTGGGACTATTGCCACTGCCAGCAGCAGGGAAGCAACCACTACCTCCGTAATAGTAAAGCCCGCCCCCGCTCTTGTCTTCGACAAGAAGACGCGGGGGGCGATTTTTAGTTTTCCGTGCATTTTATCGTACCTGTCGCTGAAATAATAGTGATTGTAAAGCTTTTCTCACCAGCAGCAACGTTAAGCTGAGTATCGCTTCCAGTTAGATTTCCCAATGGGCCGAATTGGAAAGTTGCTCCACCTGTGCAGCTAATCGCTGAATCGATTGAGAATGTGCCGTTGGTAATGGTTGTCGAAGTATTGAGGTTTACTATTTCATAGGAGGAATACGGACCTGGAGCTGAGCCGACCATATTCAGTGCAAAGCCGTCGGTGTTGTTTGCGGCGTCGGAAATAGCAAGTCTGCGTGTTCGGCGAAGGTCGGTAACAATTTTCCTTGCAACCGTATCAGCCTGTTTACCGTAAAGAGCAGCAAACTGAAGCCTCGGCACAGCAATAACCGCGAATATACCGAGAAATAAAACTATCAGGAGCAACTCTACAACCGTGAACGCCCTTTTTTGCTTGGACATATGGTGGCCCCCTACGTAAGATATCGAGTTTTTTTAGTGGCTATGGGAGCTGGCATCAACCCTATCGTTAGCAGTTAAGGTACTGGGGTAGTTTGCGTCGTTGACAGGGCACGTGGGTGCACCGTCCGGGAAGTAAGTGGTGGAGTCGGTTATGTCCGTCAGGGCGTCAGGATAAGTGCCCGAATTATCCGCTGCGTATATCTCTATTTGAGTGTTTATTATATCGATGTTGGTATAACATGCGTTTTTCTTGGCGTTATGAGCGCTTGCAGTAATTCTCGGAATAGCAATTGCCGCCAGAGCCCCTAAGATCAAAACCACAATCAGTAATTCAATAAGTGTAAAACCTTTTCTGTATAGCATCTTGCTTTCCTTGTTAAAAAGGGGCTAATTGTCTAAAGTCAACAAAGCTATCGACACAAAACAGCGGTTGCTTTACAAAAATGCGATGGAAGGACTATCGGGACACTTTCAAGTCCAGTTTGCCAACCCCCACGGCAAGCTTTTATCGGAAGCAATCATCGGCTATTTACGACTACTCCCCTGATAAATATTAACGCAAAAATCGCCTCGGTCAAACTACCGGGAAAATTTTATCCGCCCCGCACCAAAATCCACTTTGCTGCGTGGTCGATTTTGGTGCTGGGTTGACTATTCGAAATGACTCATGTAATCGAACATTGGCAAATATACGGCTGTGAGGAGGAATAACACTATGACTCCCATAATAATTGTCAAAGCCGGCTCCAGTTTCACAATTAAAGCGTTTATTGTCCTGTCAATATCTTTATCAAGGAAATCAGCGCCTTTATTCAGCATTTGCGGTAGCTCCCCCACCTCCTCACCCGAAGCAGCCAACTGTACAATCATCGGAGGAAAAATATCATAGTTTTTCATAGAACTTGCAACAGGATTGCCTACTTCTATTGATTGCTGCAACTCTGTGGCAATTTCGGTCAATTTGTGATTGTGAGCAACCTGACTTGCCACCTCCAAAGCCTCAATTAGCGAAACTCCCACAGAAGCCAGCATCGCAAAGGTCCGCGTAAAATGTGAAACCACAACCATACGATTAAGTTTAGCGAAAACAGGCATATTCAGCTTGAAAACATCCCACTTTGCGCGTATTTGCGGGCTTCCTGACAACCGTCGTAATCCTACGGCTACTCCCACTGCCACAATAAGGACCCACCACCAGCCGTCTTTGATTAGAGAGCTTAAGTCCACAAGAGCTTGGGTAGGACCAGGCAATGGCACATGCATCTGTTTGTACAATTTCGAAAAGACAGGTACGACAAAAACCAAAAGGAGACCGACAACCACAAAGCACGTGATGCTCACCACGACCGGATAAGCAAAAGCCGATTTGACCTTCCGTTTTAGATCTGTCTGCTTTTCCAAATATATAGCACTCATTTCGAGTGCTTCTGCCAATTTTCCCCCCGACTCGCCGGCCTCAAGCATTCCCAGAAAAAAATCTGAGAATAGATTGGCGTATTTCCCAAATGCCTTCGCGAGGCTTGAACCGGTTTCTACACTTTCCCTAATATCAGTGATTACATACTTAAAGGCCTGATTTTCCGTCTGTTCCTCCAAAGTCTCCAGGCATCTGACGATTGACAGTCCTGCCGAATACATGCCTGCAAACTTATAGGCAAAAGCCACCACCTCCGATTGCTTTATTTTCTTACGTTTTCGGCCTGGCTTTTTCCCCGGGTGTGCTTTTACGAGAGTAAAACCGGTCTTGGCCAGCTCTTCGCGAAGCGTGGCAACATTGTCAATGTCGTTGTATATACCGGAGAACTTGTTGCCGGCTTGGTCTTTCGCCGTGTACTCGTAGACCGCCATCACTGGCCCCTCACATCAACAACCCTCATCAGCTCCTCCACTGTTGTTACGCCGTTGAGAACTTCATCAACCGCGCTTTTATTAAGGGTTTTCATACCCTCTTTGACGGCCTGTTGTGTAATCGCATCGTCGCTGCTGCCGTTGATGACCATTCTCTTTACTTCTGGGGAAAAGCACAGTATCTCGTAAATACTTTTTCGACCCTGATAGCCGGTATGATAACAACTGTTACATCCCGTGCCCCGGTAAAGTTCTATCTTCTTAGCCGGATAAGATTTGCCAAACAGCCACTTTAGTTCATCTTCAGATGGCTGATAGGCTTGCTTGCACTTGGAACAGCACGTCCTTATAAGTCTTTGGGCAACCGCCCCTAAAACCGCCGAAGCAACAAGAAAGGGTGGTACCTCCAAGTTGATCAAACGTGATATCGCGCCTGCTGCGTCGTTAGTATGAAGCGTGCTAAACACCAGGTGGCCCGTTAAAGCCGCACTGACAGCTATTTCTGCAGTTTCAAGGTCACGTATCTCGCCGACCAGTATGATATCAGGGTCCTGCCTTACTATGCTCCGCAATGCAGACGCAAACGTCACCCCCGCGATGGGTTTGACTTGCAGCTGTGTAATACCGTCCAGACGGTATTCAACCGGGTCCTCAACGGTAACAATGTTTCTTTCGGGAGTGTTTATCAATTGCAGCACCGAATATAGAGTGGTCGTCTTACCACTGCCGGTGGGACCAGTCAGAAGCAACATGCCATAGGGATTGCTAACCAGTTCCCGAAATTTTTGATTATCGTCGGGCGAGGTCACAACCGTATCAAGCAACCACCTATTCACATCCTTATCGAGAATTCTGATAACTATCTTTTCTCCACCTACCGCCGGCAAGGATGAAACTCTCAGGTCATACTCAGCGCCATTGTGCCACATAGTCATATGACCATCTTGAGGAATCCTTCGCTCAGAAATGTCCATATCTGCCATAATCTTAATGTGCGATATCATCTCTAGCTGTGCTGATGAAGGCACATCTATTGCTCCTCGTAATATCCCGTCTATACGGTACCGCACCCTCACGTCAGAGGCCTGTGGCTCGATGTGTATATCGCTTGCCCGGGCATCGATGGCGCCGCTTATTATGGATGAAACCAGCTTTGAAATAGGAGCATTGGCGACCCTTATTGATTTCTGCTCAACCTTATTATCCTGGGTACTCTCGCTGGGACCTTCTTTCAACCGCATCGAGACTACGGCCTGCTTCGTCACATTCCTTACATTGAAGTGATAATGTATCGCCTGTTTTATAGCACTTGGCGTGGCGGCAACCGGAATAACCTTATATCCGGTCTTCATCTCGATCTGGTCCCGAATGAACAGATTCAAAGGAGAACTCATCGCTACCAATAGTTGGTTATCCTCTTTCTTTACTGGAATCACATTGTGCTGACTAGCTGTCTCATAGGACACCAAGTGGGCCATCATCGGATCAACCATCTCGGGTGAAAGATTTACAAACTCTATCTTGTTGGAAGTCGCAATAACCCTGGTGAGCTGGTCCTCATCGAGAAGATTTTCCTTCTTAAGTATGCTTATAAGACTTTGTCCGGTCTTTTGCTGCCGGTCGATGGCGCTCTGAAGAACCTTCTCATCGAGAATCTTCTCTTCCCTAAGGAACGAAATTATAGGATCCTGCTTTTCCATAATGACTCTGTTTATGTAGATACCGCTGGCCTAATCCACAATCAGTATCGACAGTCACTTGTGACGACTTAAAGACAACCGCACTTTACCACGATTTGTCCGCCCCAAGTCTTAGCCAGAAGACCGATAATACTCTTTGTAGAGGCGAGATACTTAACTTAACCTTAAACGATGTCGATTTTGCAAGAGGCAAGGTTATTGTCCAGCCGAAGGAAGATACTCAGTATACCTGGCGATGGGTAGTTAAAGACAAAGACATACGAGAGTTACCCCTTGTAGATAAAGTAGCCCAATTGCTTATAGACATCCAGACGGAGCTTCCTGAGGGTCAGCCATATCTGCTTTTGCCGCCTCGGCGCTATAGGTATCTTATGAGCCTAAAAGCAAGAGGCGAACTTAAGTACGAAGTGTGCAAGTGTCCTGATGGAAACTTCGGCCGCAGTTGGCGGACGATTTTCAAGAAGGCTGGTATCGAGGACGGCACTTTTCACGATTTGCGGAGTACCTGCATCACAGAATGGCTTGAAAAAGGATTGATGCCACATGAAGTAAAAGAGTTGGCTGGACACGCAGATATTAACGCGACGATGAACTATTATGTTGGAATTAGAGACTCCTTAATTGACAAAGCAAGAGGTGCCAGCACTGCCGCTTTGGGCGAAGATTTCAGTGCGCATTTCGTGCGCGCTGCCCAAAACGGCAAAAATGGCAAGAAACAAGCTACATCAACGGCTTCACAAACTCTTAACCTAAAGGGAGCTACGCAAACTTGAGGTGACAGAACTTGAACGTATGACATGTTAACTCATAAATATGTAGTCACATGTTGGAATCTGCCAAGCCGCTTTTGTGAATCAATAAAAAAACAGATATTTAGAATTTGCTCGTAGCCTTACCTGCATCCAATTAAAGAAGTCAAAGCGGATTCACGACCCGAAAACTATTTGTTAGTATGTCACACACTGGAATCCTGGCCAGCTCCTGCTGCGGTTAGACACTTGTCTACTTCCAGCCTATGGGCACAGGCGCAAAGTGAACAAGATTCAGGTGAAGCAGTTGCATTTTTTGGATAACTATAGTATTTTAACATCACACATGCTCAGCGCTATTGTTGAAAGAAGGTCGAGCAGGAAATGTCGGACAATGCCCACATAAGTTCTACTCCATCTGGTGCCAGTCGATTTGCGACCACACACTGGAGCATCGTCTTGGCAGCGGGTAGCCCCTCGTCCTCGCACTACCAAGAGGCACTCAGTACGCTGTGTCAAACATACTGGTTTCCACTTTATGCGTATTTGCGACGACATGGCTATAACACACACCAGGCCGAGGATTACACGCAGGCCTTCTTCGCCTACCTATTGGAAAAGCGTGGCCTGCGCGTGGTTGACCCGCAACAGGGCAAATTTCGGTCATTTCTGCTGGCCACACTGAAGCACTTTGTGGGAGATGAGCGCGACCGCGCCCGAGCTCAAAAACGCGGCGGAGGCCAGACAATCCTCTCTCTCGACTTTGAAAATGCTGAAAATCAGTATGCCATCGAGCCAGCCCACGAACTGTCCCCGGAGAAGCTTTTTGAGAAGTCCTGGGCGTTGACCGTGCTGGATAGAGCAATGGCCCAACTGAAAGCCGAATCGGTTAGTACAAACAGACAGAAGCTTTTTGACCGCCTGAAAGTTTACCTGACCGCAAAGAGAGATTCCATTCCTTACCGTGATGTAGCCGCCGAACTGGACATGACCGAAGGGGCAGTGAAAGTCGCCGTGCACCGCCTGCGGAGCCGTTACCGCGAACTATTGCGGGAAGAAATCGCCCAGACGGTTGCCACCGAGGGCGAGATTGAAGAAGAAATTCGGAACCTCTTCGCCGCCCTGGCCTATTGAGCTTTTCGGGCATGGAGTTGTTGCGAACTGTGTTTCAAACCATTGCCGCACGCCCGTGGCAACATATCATGGGTAAAAAAACGTCGATTGTTTGTAACCTTTTGGCCGTTTTACCCAAGTAATAGGTAGAGGCAACTAATATCAGACAAGGAGATGTTATTATGGCTAAAGAAAATCATTGTCCCCAGTGTGGAGCCGAGTTGATGCCTAATGCGCCAGAAGGATTGTGCCCCCGATGTCTGATGAAGGTGGGGCTGGAAGGCGACGCCGACGTTACCCTCGAGAGTCCTCTCATCGAAGGCCCCGGCACGACAATTGGTCGATACAAGCTGCTGGAACTTATCGGAGAAGGCGGCATGGGTTTGGTCTATTTAGCCGAACAGCAAGAGCCTATCCGCCGCAAGGTGGCGCTAAAGATAGTTAAGCTCGGGATGGATACAAAGCAGGTCATTGCCCGCTTCGAGGCCGAACGGCAGGTATTGGCCCTATTAGACCATTCCAATATCGCCCGGGTCCTGGATGCAGGAACAACTGAGACAGGTCGGCCTTACTTCGTGATGGAATACGTCAAAGGTATGTCCATCACCAAATACTGCGACCGGCATAAGCTCAGCGTTGAAAAGCGACTCAAGCTGTTTCTGCGGGTTTGCGAGGCGGTTCACCACGCGCACCAGAAAGGAATCATCCACCGCGACATCAAGCCGGCAAACATACTCGTTTCTGTCCAGGATGACAGGCCGGTGCCCAAAATTATCGACTTCGGCATAGCTAAAGCCGTCACGCAACCTCTGACCGAGAGGACACTGTACACGAGGCAGGGCCAGTTACTCGGCACGCCCGAATACATGAGTCCTGAGCAGGCAGACATGGGCAACGAGGATATTGATACTCGTGCCGATATTTATTCGCTGGGCGTAGTACTTTACGAGTTGTTAGCGGGTGCCCTGCCCTTTGAGCATGAAGTGTTGCAGAAGGTAGGTTTTGCTGAGCTTCAAAGGATTTTGCAGGAGGAGGAGCCGCCCCACCCGAGCATTCGCCTGACGAGCCTTGGTGAAGAGGCTAAAGAAATTGCTGAAAGGCGGCACACGCAGGTTTTAGCTCTGGCCAGGCGCCTGCACAGAGAACTTGAATGGATACCGCTCAAGGCGATGCGCAAGGACCGTTCCCGCCGGTATCGGTCCGCCTCAGAACTTGCGGATGATATTCAGAACTACTTAAGCGGTGCTCCTTTGATAGCCGGTCCTGAGACAGCGGTATATCGAGTTAAAAAATTCGTGCGGAAACACGCCGGCTCGGTTGCGACCGTTGCGCTCGTGGCAGCGGTGATAGTACTGGGTTTGATTGTCAGCACCGTGATGTACATCCGGGCCGAGAGGATGCGAGTGCTGGCTGAACAGGCGGAAAAGGTCGCGGAAGAACGAGGCGAAGAATATCGACGTCTGTCCTATGTTCATGGCGTTGCGCTGGCTGATGCGAAATACCACGAGGGGAATATCCGCCGTCTTCGTGAGCTGTTAGAGTCGTGTCCTAACGACCTTCGCGGGTGGGAATGGTATCGCCTTAACCATATCGCGGACAAGGCCCTCATGACCCTCCGTGGGCATACAGATAGAGTGTATGGGATGGCAATCAGCCCGGATGGAAAGCGTATCGCTTCGGGTAGTGAGGACAAAACGATCAAGGTGTGGGACGCGGGCACCGGCACCGAATTGATGACTCTACATGGGCATGGTGCTACTGTCACTTCTGTTGCGTTTGGGCAGGATGGCAGACGCATCGCTTCGGGCAGTGGCGATAAAACAATCAAGGTGTGGGATGCTGCGACGGGCGCAGAAGTGATGACCCTCCGCGGGCATGAGAGCACGGTTTGGTCAGTAGCGTTCAGCCCGGACTCCAAGCGGATCATCTCGGCTGGTATGGATATCAAGGTGTGGGATGTTTCAACGGGCAATGAACTGATGACGCTACGTGGGCATGAGAGAGCCATCCGTTCGGTTGCTTTCAGCCCGGATGGTAAGCGAATCGTCTCGGGTGGTTGGGATAAGTCAATCAAGGTCTGGGACTCGGCAAGCGGCACTGAAGTGATGACACTCCGTTGGCATGAGAGCCCGATCTTGTCAGTAGCATTCAGCCCTGACGGTAAGCGCATAGTCTCCGGCGGTGTGGATAGTACGGTAAAGCTCTGGGATGCGGCAACCGGCGAGGAAGTATTGACTCTTGCTGGGCATAACCATTGGGTTAAGTCAGTGACTTTCAGCCCTGACGGCAAGCGCGTCATCTCGGGAAGTTTTGATAACACAATCAAGGTATGGGATGCCGAAACAGGCGCCGAACTGATGACACTCCGTGGGCACGAGGGCCGTGTCTGGACAGTAGAATTCAGCCCGGATGGCAAGCGGATCGTCTCAAGCAGTGAGGATAAAACTATCAAGGTTTGGGACGCTGCAATCAGGGGGGATGTAGTGACACTCAGCGGGCATGAAGAGGCTGTCGGTTCGATAGCCTTCAGCCCGGACGGCAAGCGACTTGTCTCTGGTAGTGAGGACGGAACGGTAAAGCTGTGGGACGCAGCAACCGGCGCCGAACTGATGACCCTCCTTGGGCACGGTGAGGGGGGAGTTTACTCGGTAGCATTCAGCCCGGACGGCAAGCGTATAGTCTCATCCAGTGAGGATAAAACAATCAAAATCTGGGACGCTGTAACCGGCAATGAACTGATGACACTTCGCGGACATAAAGAAGTCGTCATTGGCGTTTCGTTTAGCCCTGACGGCAAGCGAATAGTCTCCGGCGGTGTGGATAGTACGCTAAAGCTCTGGGATGCTGCAACCGGGGGCGAATTGATGACTCTTGGGGGGCATAGCGATTGGATTCAGTCAGTAGCTTTCAGCCCTGACGGCAAACGTATCGTCTCAGGCGGTAACGATAAAACAATCAAGGTGTGGGACGTGGCAACCGGCACGGAATTAATGACTCTCCGTGGGCACGAACACTCGGTTGGGTCTGTTTCGTTCAGTCCGGACGGGGAGCTAATCGTCTCTAGTGGTTGGGGCAGAACGGTAAAGCTCTGGGATGCTGTAACCGGCACCGAATTGATGAACCTTCCGACGAATAGTATGGTTGGTAGTGTTACTTTCAGCCCTGACGGTAAGCGGATCATCTCGGGTGGTGGGAATATCATGGTGTGGGATGTAGCAAGCGGAAGAGAACTGATGACCCTCCGCGGGCATGGAGGTGCGTTCTCGCCAGTAGCATTCAGTCCGGACGGCAAAACCATTGCTGCAGGAATCTACGACAGCATTATAAAACTCTGGGAATCCACTACACCTGCCGGTGGTTATGAGCTGAGATGGAATGCTGAAGCCGCGCGGAAAGTTGTGGATGAGCTATATAAAGAAACCGGCTTCTATAGTGAAGTGATAGATAAACTGAACGCTGATAATACGCTTGCTGAGCCGGTACGTAAGGTGGCGCTGCAGATTGCCAATTCCCGCCACTGGGAGGACGCGGAAAAGGCAGAATAGGAGAAGAGGACAAGCCAGAGACAAGAAAGCACAAGCCTTTCTGACCGCGGAGGTGAGAGCCCACCTTCTCAACTAAATTCATTACAGTACTCCATAAGTATATATGCATATACTTATATACTCTGTGCTCTCCTTGTCCTGCGTAGCTCCTAAGGAGCGAAGCATGGATGTGGCTAAAAAATCGACCAAAAGCGCAGGTATCTGCGAACAAAAATCAGAATTTTTAAAAAATTTTAACTCCTTTGATAATAACAACTTAATCCTGTTAATCCTGTCAAAAATCACCCAAAATTCGGCCAAAAGCACAGGTAGCTCTAATTATAGAGGGACGTTTTTTTGCGAGTCGCAAAGGGACTCCGCCGAAGCGGCTTCGACCCTCTCGCGAAGGCGGATCGCAAAAGCAGGTATCGTAAATTCAGGAGAACTTATAATGGCTACCGGGTTTCTACTAATAACAATTACTCATTTACCCATATACCCATTTACACATCCTTTTATGCAAAACAAAGCCAATTTGCTAAATACCCAAATGAACGTAAATAAAGTATTAACAAAGGATTATGAAAATGTACGCCTTCACAGACGCGGAAAAAACAAACCCAATTCAAACCCAATTCAAACCCAATCAAACCCAATCAAACCCAATTCCCCCAGCGCGATACGCAATACGCAATACGCGATACGAAATACAAACCCAAACAAAGCCAATTTCAAACGCCGCGCCCGTCCTGTAACGCAACCAAGAGGCGGCCTTGTCGGTCAATCGCCAGACCCCAACGAACCGCTCCCGCGGGCAAGCGATGCCGCCAGAGGAGTTTGCCGCTGGTCCAGCCTTTTAGCCATGTCTTTTATTTGCCGGTCCAGGGTAAATAGATAGATGAAACTAATCAACCACAAGAAAGAAAATGTAAGGCAAAGGTAAAACATAAAACAGTCTCCATTAAAGAAAAGATTCTTTTTCCAGGATGGCCTTGTTTTTCAAGAGGTCTGTTTTTAGCCAAATCAACACCGCAGCCAAGAGTATCGTCGCAGCTATACTCAAAAGCAAAGCCGCCGTTTGCCAGGCAGTCTCGAAGCTGAAACTCGGTCTGTGCATATCGGGCAAGAAGCGGGCGCTGATAATGACGAGCGGCACGTCAAGAAAAGCTATTATGCCAAACACGGCACAGATGCGCGCTCGAAGGTGTCTCTGTATACTCGCTCGCAATATAAGGTAAACCACACACAGGAACCACAGGACGGCGCTGCTAACCAGCCTGGGGCTGGGAGTCCACCAGATGTTCCACTCAGCGCGCGAGAAAATCGAGCCGGTTGCATTCAGAATGGTGGCAAATACCAATCCCACCTCCACGGACGCCGCAGCGACATAATCCCATACCGGTTTACTTGTCCGGAGATAACCAATTCCGGCAACAAGCAATGGTACAAAACAAAGTAATGCGCAAATCGCGCTGGGGACATGCACGTAAATAATGTTCCGTTTAACCGGCGTGACCTGACCGGCCGTAAGTGCTATCCACATTGAGATTAATAATAGAGCAAACGTGACCAAAATTAGAGTTCGCCGCATTTTATTTCCCCTATTCCCGCACCACAAAGCCAAATAGTAACCAGCAGGCAACGGTATAGACCGCATTAAATGCGATTAAGAAACCAACCGCCGTTTTGAAATTGCCGACAAAAGCCAGGGTGGCGGTGCCGGCAAGAGCTTCCGGAGCTGCCCCAAACAGCAAAAGTAACGCAAAAGTAGCTGGTATCATCATCGGCATTAATACCACAAGAACGAGCACACTCAAAAGCGCTCCGCGTGCGCGCGACAGTTGCACCATCGCAGAAAACAACGTCCCAACACTGGATATCCCGATATTTCCCAACAATAAGACGGTTAAGAACTGAATCCATCTGCCGGCAACACTAAGTTGAAAAGTTAAAAAGGCCACCGGCACTACCACAACCTCAAAAACACACAACATTACTATATTTGCAAACAGCTTTGCGATGTAAATCGTCCCTGGGTCGACGGGGGCCAGAAGCAAGCCGGCAATGCAGTCTTCCTGCTCCTCGGTGGCAAACGAGCGCTCTTGTGCCAGAAGTCCGGAGAACAAGAATGCTATCCACAGGGCCGCCGGGCCTATGACGGCGGTGCTCGGCGATGCTGCTTGCGAAACAATGCGCAGTACCCACACGATGAGCATTCCAAGTACTACCATCGTGGGCAGAACCTGTTTTGACCTGAACTCAGTAACGATATCTTTAACGAATATCGCCCACAGACTCTCACAGAAATAATTCAATCTTGGTTCCTCGCGTAGGATAGATAGTTTTCCGTGAAACGGTCGGTGTCAATCCGGCTGGTCTCGCAGTCAAAAATAAGGCGGTTTTTATCCAGAACCACGACTCGGTCGCAACACCGAATCGCCATAGCGGCGTCATGAGTTGTCATTACGAATGTGCCCCCGTCGGCTCGAAACTTGCCTAAGACGCTGATAAAATGTCGCCTGGCCTCTACATCGAGGCCCGTAAAGGGTTCGTCAGCAAGCAAGACGGTTGGGCGATGTACCATTGCGCGGGCTATGGCCAAACGTTGAAGCATCCCCCGGGAAAGCACACCGGCCCTGTCATAGCGATAAGGCGAAAGCCCGATATTTTCAAGAAGTTCTTTGACTCGGGCATGGCCGTCTTTAACGCCGTAGAGCTTAGCAAAAAACAACAGGTTTTCGAAAATCGTCAGGTCAGGGTAAATCATACTTTTATGTAGTATTACGCCAAGCTGCGACCTGGTTTTTTCAGGCTCTGAGTTAACGTCGAGTCCGCAAAGTTTGACTGAGCCCCGGGCAGGCTTTAACAGGCCCGCAATTATGCGAAGCAACGTGCTTTTTCCTGCGCCGTTAACACCACATATACAAACCCCCTGAGCCCGGCCAATGTGAAGGTCAATATTTTTCAATACCGGCCTTAAACCAAACGCTCTGCTTACCGAAGTAATAGTTATTACGGGCTCATCGCTGTGATTATTTTGTGCTGCCTTACTCATAAGGACTACAATTTAAGGACTAACTGTGCGATTTTCAAGTCGGTTTTTTCCAAGCAGCAGTCTCAAAACCGCCAGGATTGTTATTGTCCCGAAAACCACTGCCAGGACTATCCAGGAGGCTCTGTCCCCTGCACTGGTACTGAGCCCGGCAACCTCAAATCCAATTTCCGCTCCCGCGGGCAGGTCGGTTCGGTTATAGTACCCAGCCAAGGTCCCGTCATCCAGAACAACCTGACCATCCGGTTCTCCCAGCCCTTGTATACCCTCTTGAGCCGATTGTGAAAAAAGCATAAAGTTGGCGGTCGGCAAAGAAATGCCCTTTGTGATATTCACCGTATCAGACTTTATGTCAAGAGTATATGAGAAAATAATATGGTGGTCCCCCGGAGGTACAGCCATTGTGTCATAGAAGCCTTCTTGCGTGAAGCCCAGCGCTTCAGGCACAAGATAATTGGAACTGCTGAAATTTTTAAATCCTTTTGGCAAAGGTATCATTAAGACAATCGCCCTGCCCTGGTCGTCTCTGTCATTTGAGCTTATTGCCAAATCTGAAGTATTGATAAGTTGGATATACTCTGTTAACAAAAGAGAGCTGCCCTTTTGCTTTATTATAAGATGATGTGTGTTTACAGATAGATTAGAGTTTTCATAAGAGACGTCAAAAACATCAACACGGGCGGTTACCTGCCCTTGTCCTGGTTTGAGTGCAACAGCAGGCCCGCTGAACCTCATCCCTTCGTGCAGTACATTAGCAACAGCAATTAGATGGTCCGCTGCGCGTACGTTTTCAAATACTGCTTTGCCATCGGTTCCAACCTTGCCCTGCAAGGTATTAACTAATCCTTTATGTTCATATATTTCCACGGTAACCCTGTCCCCTACCACAGGATGTCCGTTAGTGGTACCGTTGATTACCTCTATGGCTAAAATCAATTGCCCGTCGTCCACAGGTGTGTCCTCAGCAACGCTCAGGGGTTCCCCAAACGCCAAAGTTTGCGTTTGGGGACCGCACACCAATGTATGAATGAATGTTACTACTATTGCCAATATTGCCAAAGAAATTTGTCTCAAGTAGTTTTCCTTTCTGCCTCTACTCGGTTTTATCGCTTGCCTCTGAGAGCAGGGGCCAAACAATCAGCACCACGCATATGGCTAACAGAATCCATTTTGTGTAGCTCATTTATCTGTCCTCGCTGCGCATCATTATACGATTCTCTTGCGCCTATAGAATGAAATTAACACAAGGCCGGCTCCGAGCACCAAACCGGCACTGCCAATCCAAATCCAGTTTATAAATGGTTTTATAAGCACTCTTAGATTCACCAGTCCGCTGTTCTTGTCCACCGCGGTAAGAGCAACATAAATATCGCCGCCAAGAGTTCTTTTAATATCAACTTCACTGGTTTGCTTGTCACTGCTATAATAATAGGCCTGTGAAGGATTTAGTCTGGCAACGAGCTTTTTATTTTTGCTCACAGTAACATCCGCTGTTACTGCAGTAAAGTTGGGGCCATGATTTGCTTTAAGCCCTTCGAACTTAATGTTGAGCTTCCCTACAGATATACTCTGGCCGGGGCTTAAAGCAGCTTGTTTTTCAGTTTCGTACGCACCGGAGCCCGCCATACCAACAAATATCAACACAACGCTGAGGTGTGCGATTCTGCTGCCGTACCAGCGCAGAGTTTTGCGCGGCCCGACAGGTTGCTTGCTTTTTTCTGTCCCCGAATCACGGCTGAAAAAATCAACCGCAAGATTAATGGCTGTAAATCCACAAATAATAAAACACGGTATTGCCAGGCTCTTTGTCAACAGCCACCCTGCAACTGCGGCTACGCTAAAAAGCGCTGTGCCAAAGACACGCCAGTTTCTATTGACGTTGTGCCGCACAAAATACGGGCATATACCTAACAGCAGCAGCAGCGCCAACCCAAATGGTGTGGTAACTTTCGTAAAATAATCACTTTTAAGAGTGATTATTTGAGCTGTGAAGAGGCCGCTGAAAAAAGGCAACATTGTACCTGCGAATATCACGAATGCAAGTAAGACTAACAGGGAGTTGCACAATCCGATAAATTTTATGCCAGGCCGGCCAATTACCTGTGATCCGATGGATCGATGCCTGTATTTTCGCCACAACAGCATCGCCACAGCAACCCATATAGAAGTAAGCAAAACCAAAAACAGAATCCCCAGGCCCGGCTCGCCAAACGCATGGACACTCGTGACCAACCCGTATCTGGTTAGAAAAGTGCCGAAAATACACAAACTGAAGGTAATAAGCCCCAGAGCCGTCAACCACCGTGCGATTGCCGTAGAAGGTTTATATGTCCTGAAGCAGTGCAACAAAGCCGTGGCTGTCAACCACGGCAGCAGTGAAGAGTTCTCAACGGGGTCCCACGCCCAATAACCACCCCAGCCGAGCTCTTCATAAGCCCACCAGGCACCCAAGACTATACCGACCGTCAGAAACAGCCAGGCAATCAATGTCCAGTTACGAGCTTGAACAAAAAGAGGATACCCCCCGTGTCTTGTTGTCGAAGACAAGAACGGGGGCTTCTTGTCGGTTTTCAGTGTCGCAAAGGCCCAGGCAAAGGGAATCACAAGGGCTGCGTAACCGATAAACAGAGTGGGCGGATGCAAGGCCATTGCAGGATGCTGCAGCAGAGGATTTAACCCTGCCCCGTCGGCAGGAACAGGACTGGACAAGGCAAACGGACTATTATCTATGGTTAAGATAACTAAAAAGAAAACACAGACAAAATTAGCGATAGCGCGTGCGCCGGCGGCAAAATTCCTTTCCTTTTCGCCGGTTTTGCTAAAGACAATCACGGCGAAACCAACTTGCAGCCACAACCACAACAGCAAAGAGCCTGCTGCACCTGCCCATAAAGCACTGAGTCTATACAGAAGCGGCAATGCTCTGGATGTGTGCTCAGCTACATAGTTAACTCTGAAATCGCATCGAATCAGCAAAGCCGAAAGAACCAATATGGCAACGGTAAGACAAAACCAGCATGCTGTAGTTGCATTTCGTGCACTTTCAATTAGTCCAATTTCCTTCCGCCAGGCCCCTAAGATATCTATTAGCACTGCATAAGCGGCTGCAAAGAGCCCAAGAATTAAGGCGAAGTGTCCTAATTCTGCCATAGTTTAGTTGTAGATTAGCGGATAGTTATAGCGAATAGCGGATACGCTAAACGCTATACGCTATCTGAATTTACTTTACCTTTGCCCTGTATTTCGACTCACACTTAGTCATAAGCATATTGGCCTGAAAAACCCCGCTTGGTGCCAACTGGCCTTGCACCACCACCTCTATATCCTCAGCGAAATTGTCAGGAACCACCCCCTCATAGCTGACGGGCAAAGCTGTTTCCGCACCGACCAGCGTGAAAGTGAGACGCATTTTCTGTAAATCGTGCTCGACGCTGCCGAGCCTAACCCGGCCGGCAACCCGAAAAGAATAATTTTGGGCTGCTGATTCGTGCCTAATAAAATCATCTACTGAGTAGTAATATGCCCAGGAAGACTGCATCGCCTGGTACATAAAATACCCTATGCCGCCGCCAATGACAAATACACCTATTAAAGCTCTTTTCAGAGTTCTTGTTTTCATAAGTTTTTTGCCCTTCTATTAGCATTAATTACCGGCTCAGAGAGCTCTGATTAGTCACAACGATGCCCATTTTATAAAAACGCTGGCTAAATAATAGAGATTTTTTATTGATTCACCCGCATTAGCACATTTTTCGGCTATGGTTTTTTCCAATTCTTGACACAATCAAACCTTTAACGTTATAATATATTGAGTTTGGTTGCAAAAAAACTTTCCTGGGAAAAGAGGCAAGTTATGGCCCCGGCAAAGAATAGACTGTTATGGCGATTTAAGTGGCACATCGTCATTATTTACCTAACATTAATAGCTGTGGTCCTGCTCACATTTTTTACCAACATCTTCCGGATACCTGAAGAGGGCCGAATGCCGCAGATTATATGGCTCCTCGGAGCTCTGGTACTTTTGATTGCGGCTATAGCGATGCTCTCGAAGATATCTAAAATACTTGACACGCTCGGCGACAATGGTGCAAGGCTCGAACGGATAGCTGAGCATCTGGAAAAGAGCCGTGATGTGCTGGCGCAAATCAATCAAAATACCCTCCTCAGCGACACAGCCAGAACAATCGTATTCGGCGATGCAGACAGGCAGGCTCTACGGGAAGCGGTTCTTGATAAGCTTCAGCAGCAGGATTTTGATGCTACGCAGAAAATAATTGATGAAATTGCCCAGCGCCAAGGATATAAAGAGCTGGCCGAGCAGCTGCGTGCCCAGGCAGACAAATACCGTGACGCAACCGATGCCGAAAGGGTAAACTATGGTCTCACCCATATCGAAAAGCTCTTCGAAAATTACCAGTGGGCCAAGGCCAGCGCCCAGATTGAACGGCTAATCAGGGCTTATCCCGATTTCGAAAAGGCAAAAGCGATGCGCCAGAAGCTGCTCGATAAGAAGGCCGAACGCAAAAAAATATTGCTTACCGCCTGGGACGACGCCGTAAAACGCCAAGCCACAGACCGCAGTCTGGAGATTCTAAGAGAGCTCGACCTGTACCTGACGCCCAACGAAGGATTGGCCCTGTAGGAAGCAGCAAGAGATGTTTTCATGACCAAACTGCACAACCTCGGCGTGCAATTCAAGCTCGCGGTCTCCGAAAGGGAATGGGCAAAGGCCCTTCAGACCGGCCAGGAGATTACCCGCGACTTCCCCAACAGCAAAATGGCAGAGGAAATCCGCGAAAAGATGGATATTTTAAGGCAAAGAGTACAACAACAGACCAGCTAATATACCTGTTCAACTCCTCATTCGCTTGTCTAACTATTCTTATCTCACCGAAAGTCGAACAGGGATTGGGTCTTAATCATCGTTACCTGGTCCGGATAGGCCGCAAACGTGTGGACATGCAATTCAGTTCGTCTTGCCTCGTAGTCAATATAGCAGAACGGCTGCAGGCCCCCGATTTCCAGCTCGGGGAATTTGACAAACACGCCGCGATTGTGGGCAAAGCGTTCAAGGTCGGTATAACTCTGCCGATACAGATTTGCACTCATCTTCTCAATCTGAAAATCGGTCATATAACTTACACCTCGGCCCAAAGTGCATTTGTGAGACCGTGGGCCGCGGAATTGGAAACGCTCAATCAAACCTCGCTGTGGCAGCATCTGGCCGGGCGAGCTTACTACCTCTGACAGACACACGTCATTGGCATAGACGCTAACAACGTGCGTACAGCCCGTAACCCAGATATCAGCCTCATATTTGCCGGTTCTCAATCGCCGCTTGGCATAAATCTGAAAAAGCTCAGGATGCAAGGGCCGCTGAAAAAGGCTGAAGGTTAATTCCTCAATAGTTACATTGATTTGTGGCCATCCCATAATATAAAAGCCCCAAATATAAAAGATGTAAACCTCTAACTTTAACGCCATTATACAAAAAAAAACCTCTTCTATCAAGTGCAATATCAGTATTGATAAGGCCAATTTCAGCACTTATAGGACGATTGTTCTGCAAACCCTGTGAGCTAAAAGACTAACGACAACAAAGTTTTTTCAAAAAAATTTGAAAACGCAACAACTCCGGCTAATTTGCACCGCTGAAAAAAACCGCATTCATAATGGTTGCAATAATATCGTAAAAGGCGTGGGTGCCCGCAGTAATCCCAAAGCCGCGGATCGCAAAAAGCACGGCAAAATAAACACCCGCAATTGTTCGAAAAACAAACTCCGCCCAGTCAAAAACAGCGGTTTGTCCGAATCGTCCATCCAGATATACTATATGGTGGTGTGCACTAAACAGCGATGCGGAAACAAGCACTGCAAATATAATCGAGTTCTTGTGACTAAGCCGCAGAAAATCCTGGAATAACAGCATCAAGAGGCATATTAAAATCAATCGAAAAATAAGTTCTTCATAAATCCCCGCGCCTACACCGGTAACGATACTGGCCAGCAAAGATTCACTTTTCACCTCACCACTGTTGCCGCCGGCCTCTACAGCCCCCGATAAGCTACTGTCTATAGCCGCAGAGCAGCCCGGCACCAGTTCGGCCTGTATTCGCATCGCACTGTTATCCAACTGGCCGATATCACCTTGGGGTTCGGCCGGATGATTCAAAAACAAACTCAATACAATCAATGGCACTGCAAGTAGAATACACTCAACCGCCATCGGCCAAATATCACCAAGCCCAAAGCTCCAGCGTTTGCCTGACGCTAATTGCAGCGCTATCAAAATAATCACAACCGCCAGAGGAGGCGCCACCCACGCCAACTTGCTGCCGGGAGCCAGGTATTCAAGCAAATTCTGCAGCCACACAAACGCCACCACACGAACCTGCGATTGGTTCAGCACATCGGTATTGATCAAAATCGTTCCCAGCTCGTAGAAAAGAATAAACGGCAGCAGAAAAACTATAGCGTAAATCGGCCGAGACGTACGTTCAAGATAGGAATTCTGCGTAAAGTTAAACAATTGACTTGTGCTGTATTTGTATTTATCCTTCATCTTTGTGGCTGTCTTTCTCTCTTGTAACTTTTCTGGATTTTTGCAGAGTTTACTTCAAGTGAACCAAAATTACAATAGCCAAAAGTTTACCCTGAGCGTAGTCGAAGGGCCTGGCTCTTTTGGGAGCAATAATCGACGTTATGATAAGTAAACAGTTGACCGAGATTTATCAGCTGCTTTTCGACCGCTTTGGCCCGCAACACTGGTGGCCGGGTCAGACCCAATTCGAGATAATCACAGGTGCCATCCTTACGCAGAATACAAACTGGGCCAATGTCGAAAAAGCAATAGCAAATTTAAAATCCGCTGACCTGTTAACTCCCGAAAAGCTCCATCATTTTGACATCTCACAGCTCTCTGAGCTTATCCGTCCAGCCGGCTATTATCATCTAAAAGCGAAGCGGCTCAAGAATTTCATAAACTGGCTCTTTAGCAATTACAACGGCCGGCTGACAAATCTGGACAACCTTGATACCGACCAATTAAGGGCTGAACTTTTAGCCATAAAGGGCATCGGCCCCGAAACCGCCGATTCGATTTTGCTTTACGCCTTCGACAGGCCTGTTTTCGTCGTGGATTCTTATACCGCTCGGGTTGCTTTCCGCCACAGACTCATCGAGCCGGGAGCCGATTACGAACAACTAAGAGATTTATTCCAGTCGAATCTGCCACAGGATACGCAGCTTTTCAATGAGTATCACGCATTACTGGTAAGAGTGGGAAAAGAATTTTGTAAACCCCGCCCTTCCGAAGGGCGGGGTAAACCAAAAGCCAGATGCCCCGGCTGTCCACTGGAAAAACTACCACACGCCATTGACATTGAATATTTTTAAATGGTTAGATTGGTTAAATAGTCACTAATCACCGATTATTCGTGCTACGTAGCGTTGCTTCCAGCCTTCGTAGCCATAGCTACTACGGCGGAGTAGGCACTACGCAGAGCAGCATAGGCGCCGCGTTCGAATCCGCCTTCGCCAAGGCTATGGCGGACAAGATTGGGTTTGATTGGGTTTGTTTTGGGTTTGTAT
>JAUWAY010000022.1 GCA_030601845.1 Phycisphaerae bacterium | reverse complement strand
CTAATCTCCTAAGTAATGCGAAACTAAGCGCATAGAGCTTGCCTTTGCCGACTTTGTTCTTGGATGGCAGGGCTTGTTCGAAAATGACCTGGTTTTTGATATGGAATTAACCATAATTTTCCGCTCGCAAACCACTTTTCAGTTATCATATTACCCTCCCCACGGCAGGCGTCAAGAAAAAACCTGAAAAATGGAATTTTTTTTCGTTTTTTGGCATCTCACTGGCTTGAGCAGGACTGTGGCAAGCCGGATTGGTGCAGCGGCCTTGACCTTGACCAGGATTCTGTCGTTAATTTCGTGGATTTTGCGATGTTCGACGGCTGCTGCATCGAAATTGGTCAAAACCTGCGGTAAAACGGGGGGTAAACCTTCCAATTGATTCCTTCGGCAAGCTCTCTCCTTCGCGGATGCTTCCATCTTCGCTATCCTTCTTCGCCAAGGCTTCCGTCTTCGCTATCCTTCTTCGCCAAGGCTACGAAGGAACCAGCTATGACGGACACGTCGGAGGACAAGCAGGACAAGTATTGATTATTGATAATTTAAATGTTAGTGTATCAGCGGTGTGATTAAGGGAGCTAAGTTTTGGAATTGTCCTGGCTGCTAATATTCAAGATCGCTGTGTCTCTGATAGTCACCCTCGTAGTGATAGGGTTCTTCGCAGAACTTTCCTGGCTTACCAGAGCCAAGCTGACGGCGACGTTTCTGGTTGGTATAATTTTGATAGGTATTCTGAGCTGGCCATTGGTGTCGCCGGCAGAGCCGTTCGGCGTTGTATCTGTGGTTGCCGGTAGTGTAGGTTACGGCGGGGCAATAACTCTGGCGGTTCTTGCGTTTTTGGCTGGGCTTATTGGTTATTTTCTGGCGTGGCCCTCCGGCCGAGAAATCGGGATTTTGGCGGCGCCATCGGGCTTAGCTATTCTGGCTGTACGCAGCGGCAATATGGCCTCTCTGTGTCAGCTAAATGCGACTTTTGCCCAGCGTCAGGCACTTTTCGAGGCGCTTAGATGGGAGCCGATTTTCTGGCTGGCCGTTGTGGCTGCGGGATTTTTTGGGGTGTTGATTGGGCAGAAAATCGTCGCCAAGCCCGAAGCGGAGGAAAGTCAAGGGGACTCTAAGTCTGAATCACCTATTTACTTAAAAGGATTATTTGCGTTGGTCGTGGCGGTTTTAGCAGCTCAATTTCTTATCGGGCTATTTGCACAGGACGTGCGAATATTTGACAACCAATTAGGTAGAACCGTTGTGGGTCAGCCAGCCGTTGGACAGATAGTTTTTGCTGTATTGGTTTCGTTCGGAGCAGCTGGTTTTGTGGTCAAGAAATTCCTCGATGTCAGCTATATCTGGCCGGCGATTGCCAGTGCTTTTGTAACTGCTTTTGCCATAACTTTTTACGTCAAGCAGGATGTATTACAACATCTTGTTGAAAACTGGCCTGGGTTTTTTTTCTCCAATGTAGTTGTTTGCATTCTGCCTGTGCAAATGGTTGCTTTCGGCACAATTGGCTCGATTGGCGGCTACTGGCTGGCTGTGCGTTATGATTATTGGCGAAAACACGAGATAACAGAGTAAAAAGGCAAAAATGGGGTGGGCGGTGAATTTGACTCATCTTTCTTCAAGTCTGCTCTCTCTCATAAGTGCGGGATTTTTAAGCAGTTATGCACACAGAGTCCCATAATTGGTTTTCGTTGCCGAAACAAAAACAAAAATGATTGTTTTCGCTCTCGGAATTGGCCGAAAATATAGTTGTGTTAGATTTGTCGGCCGGTCAGAAGTTTTTTAGACTAACGCTATGAAATAACGACGTATAAGAAGCTTTGACGACCGGCTGTAATGAACAGGTGATTTGATTTTGCCGTAAAATATAATAGGGGCAGCCGATAAAAGGAGTTGAAAATGTTGGTTTTGAGCAGACAAAGAGATGAGTCGATTATGATTGGCGATGATGTCGAAATTATCATCGTCGATATCCGTGGACATAAGGTCCGTCTGGGTATAACGGCTCCAAGAGAGATACCGGTTCATCGCAGGGAAGTGTACGACGCAATTCAACGTGAAAAGAGAGAGAAAGAGAAAGAGGCCAAGGCCGAAGAAGAGGTAAAGGTCGAAAAGGAGGTAAAGGTCAAAAAGGAGGTAAAGGCCAAAAAAGAAGCAAAGGCCAAGAAGGAGGTAAAGGTCAAAAAAGAGCCAAAGGCCGAAAAGCTGCCCGCCGAGCAGCTCCAGCCCGAGCCCGAGAAGCAGCACCAGCATCAGTAATAAACAAAGCAATCAGCCGACAAAGCTGTTTCAGATTTCGCACACCGTCTTATTTGCACTTTATTGTTGTCGTTCGGCAATTTTGAGGTACATTCAGCGTTTTTCTTTTCAACATTACCGCGTCCGGGTTGAGTGGTTTTTCTGTCAGCTATAATGCAGATGCGGATAGCTTGCTCGTCGCGGTGTCAGGTTTGGCCTGTTATGGTTGGGTATTGTCTTTGCTATTTTTCTGTTGGTTGTATTTGGCCGTCACGACCGCCGAGGCCATTGCATAAACAGAAGCGGCAGTTGATATCGTTAGGATTAGCCAGGTCACTCAACGAGGCCAACTGTTCGATGTTTCCGGCTTTGGTGCCGCTATAGTAAATCTCGATGCGGCTCCAGCGTTCGGGGGACCGGTCGGCTCGAGAAAGGACAGCTTTTTCGACAGGTTCGAGGCGGTAATAGCTTGAAAGACAAAATGCACCAGCGGCGGGAGGATTATTACCCAGCGCCTTTAAGATTATTATCCCTGCAGTCATTGAAACCAGCAGTGCTGCAAAAACTTTTGCCTGCCTTGATTGAAGTAACATAATTCATCCTCTCTCTACTCGTTTACGGACTCCCATTTTGCGATCCGGCACTATGCCGGCCAAGATGGGAATCCACTCCATATCCTCACTCCGGCTGTCATCGTTGTATCTTATGCTGTCGGTTTCATCAGATTGTTACTTTTATGTAGATTTGTCTTTTCACACATACCCACAACACATTTTGTGCTGTGGTGTTTTTTATAGGGCCCATCAAGTTTATAAGTCCTATATAGAGGGGGTGGTAACTCAGGGTGAATACCGGATTGCGGATTGCGGATTTTTGAATTTGTATCCTGATACGTGTTCTTTACATTCGTCTGTAGTGTGGTCCGCCGGTGCCTTCCGGGGCGGTCCATCTGATGTTGTCGAAGGGGCATTTTCTCTGGCAGGTTTTACAGTGCAGGCAATTGGATGGGTTGGCCGGTTTTACTTCTTCGTGAACGGTCTCATATACCCCGGCCGGGCAGAACGTAATGCAGGGACTCTTAAACGCGGGCGTGCATCTGGTCTTGCAAATGTCGGGGTCCAGAATCGTTAGATGTGATAGCTGTTCCTCACGATGCTCGGTTGCCGCCATTGCGGTAAAGGTGTCTTTATCGAATTCGTGATTTTTCTTATACCTGTATCGAGCGGTTGTCATTGCCTCGTGGTCATTTTCGACCTTAAATTTCGGCAGCAGACCGCCGAAGACGGACAGAGGCATTCCCTGCAATGGCCCGAACTTTGCAATCGTTTGTCGGAAGTTCATTGCTGAGGTCATTTCCCTTGCGACATTGGATTGCTCAATCAAGTTAGTATATTTTGATGCTGCTTGTTCCGGCCTGTCAAAAGTTTCGGCAATTGCCTTTGCTGCTTGAATTCCTGAGTCGATAGCGTTGTGGAGGCCTTTGATTTTTAGCATATTGACAAAGCCGGCGCTGTCACCTAATATCATCACGTTGCCCTTACCTATACTACTGGTGGCAGGATTCCTCGGAATAGCGTAGTATCCGCCTTCTGGAATCATTTTTGCGCCCGCCTCCACGACGGTGCCGCCGTCAATAAACTTTTTAACGAAGCTGTGATTTTTGAAATTCGTCAGTGCATCCTGCGGGTTAAAGTCGCAGTACTTCCAGTCGGCACCGACTATCATACCGACGGCGATGTGGTCTTTTTCGCCCGGATAGATGATTCCGCCGCCGAACATTCCCGGGCCAATGACAGGCGTCCAGATTGGATAACCCATTGCGTGAACGACGCGGCCATCGCCGAATTTTTCGTATTGCTCGCTGGTTACCTTTATGAGTTCTTTGACGCCTACCGAATACAGTGGAGGGCTTTGCCTTTGCAGATTTGCCTTTTCCACGAATCTTTCGGTCAGAAGCCCATCGCATCCCTCGGCAAGGACCACAAAATCAGCATTTATGATTTCTCCTTCGACGAAATTTGGCTGTTTATTGCCTTCTTTATCGAGTCCCTGGTCAACAAGCTTGACGGCGGTTGCCATATTGGCCGACTCATCAAGAATGATGTCCTCAACGGCAAAGCCGGTCAGTACTTCTGCACCAAGGTCTTTTGCAAGCTGACCCATCCATTTGGTCAATTTACTTATTGATACAGAATAATCCCCCACGTGCATCATTTGGCCAAAGCCGAGGCCGAACATCTTTGCAAGCTTGATTACAACGAAAATGTTAAATGACAGTTTTCTTCCGAGAAAGAACATCACATTGTCTTTACTAACCTTTTTTGCCAACACATCTTTCGCCGCGTCACTGTCCCGCCAGTCCGGCACTGCCGAATCCAGCAGGGTATGCAGAGGCTCGGCCTCCAAGACCGCACCGGAGAGATTGTGATTTCCCAGGTCGGATGACTTTTCGATGACACAGACGTCAATCTGGGGCCTTATAGTTTTTAGCTGTATAGCAGTTGCCAGGCCCGCCGGCCCTGCGCCAACTATCAGAACCGATACTCTGTTGCAGTCACTTCCCATTGACTATTTTCCATTGACTATTGACTATCTTTAATTTTCGATAGTTAACTTAACAATATTTAATTTTCAGTTGTCAATGCAGCAACCAATTGGGGTACGGTATCTTCGACACTTCCGACAATATAATAATCGCACTGTTTGAGTATGGGTGCGTTTGGGTCGCTGTTGACAGCGATGATGGTCTCGGTGTTTGCAACGCCTATCATATGCTGAATGGCACCGGATATTCCGAGAGCGATGTAAAGTTTCGGCGCGACTGATGTCCCGGTTTGACCGACTTGATGGGCGCGTTCAGCAAAGCCCTGTTCGACAGCAGCACGTGAAGCGCCTTTTTCAACTTGTGTATCTAACTTTTTACTTAAACCTTCACACAGTAAACCTACGAGCCGTTCGTAGTTGTCTCGGTTTTGCATTCCTTTGCCGCCGCTGATAATCACCTCGGCATTGAAGTTCACATCGCCGGTGCCTAATTCTGTTTTTATGATTTCCAGCCCTGTATCAGCTTCGCAAAGCCGAACTTTGTGTTTGATGATTTTGCCTTTTCTTGAGTTATCTGGTGGCAGTTTTTTCATCACACCCGGTCTTGCGGTAGCCATCTGGGACTTTGAATTTTTTGTGCAGATAGTAGCCATAACGTTTCCTCCCAGAGCGGGGCGGGTCTGCAACAGTATGGCAATCTGGCCTCTTCGGGAACTATCTCTGATATCCAGTCCGGTGCAGTCGGCGGTCAGGCCACAGCCGACTCGGTATGAGACCATCGGCGCCAGCATTCTGCCCTGTGGAGTTGCGGCGTAGAGGACGATTTGCGGCCAGTATGTGCTTATTGCATCGGCGACAGCTTTGCGATGTGCAGTCGGGTCAAATTCGCCGAGCAGCTTATCATCGATGATGTAGATGCCGTCTGCCCCTGCGGCGATTAAATCTTTTGCCATAGGCTCGGCGTTGAATCCGGCTAAACATACGCCTACTTTTGTCTCCAGGGAATCGGCAAGCTCGCGGGCCTTTCCAATAAGCTCGAATGTTGCCGGATGTACTGCGCCTCCGCCGTGTTCGGCGACGACCCAAACTTCGCCTGAGAAGCCGGGTTCTGTCAACTGCAAGCCATTTAGCATATCTTCCAGCGCTCTTTTGTGGAAATGCTCGCCTGCAGCAGCGAGAATCTTTTCTTTTACCGCGTCATCGATTCGGCTAACCTTGCTGATTCCGAGCTTTTTGACCGTGTCGGCTAAAATTTTGTAATCTTCGATTTCCTTTTTTGTTGCCTCGAAGCTTCTGTCAAAGTTTTCTGCCCGCCTGCCCGGCAAGGTGTAGCGAGCTGCCTGGGCCTGGGGGGTGTCGTCAGTGCCGCCGTTGCCACTCTTGAAGCTTTCAACAAGCAGTTCGGCCAATGATTTTGCATCGGTGACCTGCCGGCATTTTCTGGTACTTTTGCCCGGCGGGAAGACACGTATTACACTGGTCTTTGAACCCTTTACACCAATGTGTGTTGCTTTGATGTCGTCGCTGGCCCAGCGAATGATTTCAGCTTTGTTTGCTCTTCTGGTTGCCACGAATGTTGCAAACAACGGATACTCGAATTTGGCGACGGTGATTACGGCCGGCAGTTCCTTAGCAGCAACGACCTGGCTTCCGCCGCTGATAATTCGTGTGAATTCAAACCGGCCATTCCTGAATTCGGCGCCGGTGACATAAGCTATGCAGGCCAGACCCAGCTCCTCGGTGATTTGCGGAGGTACCTGAGCGGTATCACCATCGACCGATTGCATACCGCAAACGACGTAATAGTCGCTGTTATTTTTGAAAATTTCTTTGACTATTTTTCTAATGGCAAAAGCCAGAGGATTTGCCGTTGCGACGGTGTCAGCCCCGCCGAGAGCTCTGTCAGTAAGCAGCACCACTCTGTCGGCGCATCGTGCCAGGCCATATCGCAGCACTTCTTCAGCCATCGGCGGCCCCATAGTGAGGCAGATGACTTCGCCGTTCTTGTCGTCGCTGTCCCGTTTCATCTGGTTTGCAAAAGCCAATGCCTGGGCGTCCAACTCGTTGATGACGCTGGCCAGTCGGGTTCGTATGAGTGTTCCGGTCTCGGGGTCGAACGCATTGTCGGTGATTTGTGTTACGTCGGGAACCTGTTTTACCAAAACTATGTAATTGCTCATATCTCGTATCTCACAGGGCAAATGGTCATTAGTATCTAAAACAAGCGATTATATCACCATTTAAGATTTTTGCAAGCGATGCAACTTGTTTTTTTACGATTCCCGGTGGTTTGCACGAGGGGAAGTTGTCAATTTAAAATGTTTTTGTGGCAAATGAACATCACCTCTGCTATACTATGCCGCATATCGTAGCGTAGAAATAATCAACAGAAAATAGTCAATATCGAAGAACCGCCTACGGCGGAATCAATTATTATGGCCGGGTCCCATGCAGGCCGAGCCCGCGAATCTGGTCAGGCGGGGAACCGAGCAGCCATAAGCGTGTAGCTTGGCTGTGCTGTGGGTAAACCCGGCCTTCTTTCGATTTACTATTTATGATTTACTATTTATTATTTGGCGAGATGTGGGATGGATCGTGAGGAGCTAAAAAAGCAGACAAAGCAGTTTGCACATAGGTGCGTAAAGTTAGCCTTGGCCTTGCCCAAAACACCTTTTGGAAACCATATTAGGAAACAACTGATTGTTCCACCTCTGTTGGTTCTAATTACAGAGCAGCTTGCATCGCACAGTCAAGGGCAGGTTTCGTCTCTAAGCTGAGCATTGTCATAGAAGAAGTTGATGAGAGTTCTTTTTGGCTGGAATTCATTATTGATGAAAAGTTGCTCAAAGAAAAGCAAGTTACTCCATTACTTAATGAGGCAAAAGAATTAACATCTATTTTTGTTTCTTCAAGAAAAACAATTAAAAATAGTAAATAGAAAATAATAAATTACAAATGAGTTATATAGTTTTAGCAAGGAAATACAGGTCGCAGAGGTTTGACGATGTTATCGGCCAGGACCCTATTGCCCAGACGCTCAAAAACGCCATAAAGACCGGCAGGGTTGCACATGCTTATCTGTTTGCCGGCACTCGCGGCGTCGGTAAAACCACAATGGCACGGGTGCTGGCAAAATCTCTCAATTGCCTTGCAGCCGATGCCCCGACTGTCGAGCCGTGCTGCAAATGCGATAGCTGCACGGCGGTCAATCTCGGCGAAGATATCGATGTTATCGAGATTGACGGGGCTTCAAACAATAGCGTTGAAGAGGTTCGCAAATTGCGCCAGAATGCAATTTATCGACCTGCACGGGCAAGGTTCAAAATTTATATTATTGACGAAGTCCATATGCTAAGTACGTCAGCTTTTAATGCGCTTTTGAAGATACTGGAAGAGCCGCCCAGCCACGTCAAGTTTATTTTCGCGACCACCGAGCCGAACAAGGTAATCGCAACAATTCAATCAAGGTGCCAGAGATTTGATTTCAGCAATATAAGTGCGAAACTTATCGCCGGCCAGCTCAAGAGCATACTTGAGCAGGAAAAAATAAAATATGAGGATGATTTGATTTTGCCGTTAGCAAAGATGGCAAACGGCTCGATGAGAGACGGCTTGAGCTTGCTGGACCGGCTGATAAGCACCGGGGTCGAGCCGCTGACGGTTGGGCTGCTTGAGGAGTTTCTCGGCCGCCCGAACAGTGAAAAAATCTATAATCTTGCTGCCAAAATCGGTGACAGTGATGCAGGCGGAACACTTGCCGCCATAGAGGATTTAATTAGTACGGGCCTGAGCGAGGTGCAGATTGTCGATTCACTTACCGATTATATGCGCGACCTGATGGTAATAAAATCCGCAGGGGGCGAAAGTGAACTTTTAATTTTGACGGCTGAACAGCGAAAACTGGCGGACGAGTTGGCTGAAAAATTCGATATTGCCGCAATTATTTACAATATTACCGCACTGGAAAAACTGCGATGGGCTGTCAAAAACAGCGATACAGGCAGGGCACTTTTAGACGCTTTGTTATTGAGACTTGCCCTGAGCGAGCATTTCTCAAATGTTGACCAGCTCCTCTCGCAATTACAAGGCGGTGCCACTACAGTTAAAAAAAAACAGCCGACAAGCATAAAAAATAAAGCAGCCAACGAACCTTTGAGGCTGCCACCCGACGAAATAAAACAACGGAGCCGCAACCGTGAGGGAGCGGTCGAAGGACGAGAGACGAGAGACGAGAGACGAGAGACGAGCAACGAGCATCGAGAATCGAAAGTCGAGAATCAAGCAACGAGCAACGAGCAACGAGGCAAAACCCGCAGCCGGAGGACAAACGAGATTATTAACGACCCCGCCGTCAAAACAGTAATTATCGGCCTCGACGCAACAATAACCGGAGTCGAGGAAGACTAAAAGAATCGCTTGTTGGAAAAGAGAAAAGTAACCACGGATTTAAGAATTAATAAAGAAAGAAGATGGATTCCTGCTTGCGCAGGAATGACAAAAAAGCAGATTTGAGCTATGAGTCATGTTTATACAGAAAGTTTGAACAGGTTGATTGAGGAGTTTGGTAAGCTGCCGGGGGTTGGGCCTAAGACGGCGCAGCGGCTGGCTTTTTATATACTAAAAGCTAAGCCGACAGAAGCAATGCGGCTCGCCGAAGCAATCCGGGATGTTAAAAGCAAGATTAAACGCTGCGAAATCTGTTACAATCTCTCAGAGAGCAAGATTTGTCAAATCTGCTCGGACGAGCGGCGGGATAAAACTATAATTTGTGTTGTCGAGCAGCCGAAAGATGTCGTAAATCTGGAAAAAACGGGGGCCTGCAAGTGGCTCTATCATGTTCTTGGCGGGCACATCGCTCCGCTGGAAGGGGTCGAGCCGAGCGATTTGACTATTGATAAGCTCGTTGAGAGGGTGCGGACGGGCGAAGTTAAAGAAGTGATAATGGCGACCAATCCGAACATAGCCGGCGACGGCACGGCCCTGTATATAAGCTCGCTGCTCAAGCCCACGAAGGTAAAAATCACCCGGCTGGCGAGGGGCCTTGCCACCGGCAGTACAATCGAATATGCAAGCGGCAAGATGCTTACCGATGCAATAATCGGCAGACAGCAATTAGAGTAATTTTTCACCCCTTATTTGGCTACTGTCCGGTCAACGGTTGAAAGATATCAACCGGTTACAGCAGCCGCATTTCTTATACTGCTGTTGACGCCAGTTTATTTGTACAGGACCTCAGCGCCTCTGCCCTGGGCGATGAGGGAGGTGTACGAGTTAAGTTCCTGCTGAATGGCCGGGTCGGTGAGGTCGATGGTCTTGCGGCGCTCGGCGGACAGGTAGGCGGCCTGGCAGAGCCGTGTTATCTCGAGGCCGTACTGCCAGTTCAGCAAGGCGTCTTTGCCGGCGAGAAAGGCGTTACGGGCATCGGCAAGCTCATCGACGTAACCATAGAGGTCGGCTTCGTTCGGCTGAATGGTCAGCAGGCCACGTGAGGCGGTTGCCTTTTCGAGTGCGCCTTCAGCATCGGCTACAGCTTCAGCTGCCTCGTCGCCGATGAAGACCTCAAGCGGAGAGCTCAGGGAGTTGAGCTCGAAGGCGTAGCCGGGTCCGAGCCCATCTATGAGCAGGCGCAGGCCCTGCTTGTCGTACATCCAGGAGTTGGTGAACTGGGCCTTTACGAGCTGGCTGGTTTCGGGGTTGCGAAAGGTTACGATGCCGGTGGCGAAGTCCTCAGCGGGTGTTTTGGCGTAATCGACGCCCATTCGGTCGAGCAATTGCCGGCGGTACCTGGGCTGACCCCACTTTAGCAGGGAGGTCTCGGCGTTCACCGAGACCGGTTCGAGAAAGGTCGGCGGTTTGCCGGGCGGGTTGAGGACGAACCACGAGACGGCAATGCTATGGCAGCCCATATCGGAGAGGACACCGCCGCCCTGCCGTGTTGGGTCCCAGAACCAGCCCTCGTGAGGCCCTGCATGCTCCTCGGCGCTTCGTGCCAGAGCGATGGGTCCCATTAACTTTTGCAGCGGAGCAAGCTGCGCCAGGGCCTTGCTGATTGCCTTGATGTGGATTTGGTTCTCGAAGTAGGCAGTGGGGAGGCTGGCCTGGCTGGCGAGCTCAACGAGACGTTTGGCCTCAGCGACAGTGCGGGCGAGAGGTTTTTCACAGATAAGGCCCTTGAGCTCTGCTCCGGCCTTGACGGCCTCTACGATTTGCTCGACGAGTTCTACACGGGCGAAGTTGGGCGCAAGCACCGCCACCACGTCGCAGTTTTTGCAGAGTTCGGCCACGTTGGGATATACCTTGCAGGGGCCAAGCTGGTTTGCCCTTGCGAATGCGGCCAGTTCTTCGGCGCCCTTGAGCGCATAGACACCCACGAGCTCCGCCCCGCGCACCAGCTTCAGTGCCACAGCGTGAAACTTAGCAACAAAACCAGCCCCGATAAAACCGAGTTTAAGTGTTTGCATAATAGATTTGCTCCTTTTTTTCCTTATCGAAGTATCGGACTTATGTGTTCAAATGCCGTGGCTAAATTATCTTTTCAGCGAGAGGCAATCAAGAGTAATTTGTCTCTTTGTGCATTTTTTATCGCCTGAAATTTCCTGTCAGGCCCGTTACGTTTACAGAGAGAACACGCCGGCAGACTCTTGGCCTGATGCCGGCACACGAGAGTTTGAGGTGCGATTGTAACGAATTTTCAAGAGCTTTAGGGGATAGTAGTGCCTCATTTTATAGATTTTTGAAATTTCCAATATTGCTGAAGTCTTTTTAGCACATTTATGATATAATACAGTGCGCAAAGAATTTTGTAATCGGCTTATCCGTTTAGGTCGACAATTGAATATATTTTACATACAGGGAGCTTCATCGTATTGCGTATGTTGTATTGCGTAATGGGGGGGGCACACGATGGGAAGAGGTGTGATTCTATGATGTTGGAGATGATAGGACAGATGCGGCTGGAGCAGCGGATGAAGCTGGCTCCCCGTATGATTCAATCGATGGAAATCCTCCAGCTTTCAATCCTTGCCCTTCAGGAGCGAATCGAACAGGAGCTCAACAGCAATCCTGTCCTGGAAATAGATGAGCCGTCAAATCCCGAAGACACCGACTCTGTCGAGCAGCAACAGCCCCCGGAGGATACTGATGAGCGAGATTTGGTTGCTGCAGCAGAGGGCAAAAGGGCAGCAGAATTTGAACGCCTTGATAGTCTTGACGATGGTTTTGAAGACTATATGAACCAGGCGGGTCCCTTCCGGCGCCGCAGCATAAGTGAGGAGCCGGATAAGAAGCTTGAGGCGATAAAAAATACCATTGCGCCGCCGCAGTCGCTGCACGAACACCTGGTTGAGCAGTGGGGACTGGTCGAGGCCGCCAGGTCAGTGAAAAAAGCCGGCAGTATAATTATAGATTATATTGACAACAGGGGGTATCTGACCATTCGGCTGGAGCAGCTGCACAACAAGGATAGAGCTGATTTCACACTGGATGATTTGAGAGAGGCGCTGGAGCTTGTGCAAAAGTTAGAGCCGGCGGGCGTCGGAGCCCGCGACCTGAAGGAATGCCTGCTTATCCAGATGGCCCAGAGCGGTGATGATATGAGTTTTGAGGCCGAATTGGTCGCTGAGTATATGGATAAGCTGCTTGAGAATCGCCTGCCGGATATTGCCAGGAAGATGAATTGCAGTATTGAAGCAATCAATCGTGCGATTGAGCGTTTAGCCAAGCTTGACACCTCTCCGGGGCTGCAGGTAGGCCGGGACCGAAACCGTCCTGTTACCGCCGATGTGATAGTGGAATCGTCTGATGATTCAGGGGGCTATTCTGTGCGACTGGCCGATACTAATTTACCGAGCTTGCGAGTGAGTAGCTACTACGCAAAGATGGCCAAAGACACCAAGGTCGGTAAAAAAACAAAAGATTTTTTGCAAAATAGTATTCGCTCTGCTCAATGGATTATAGATGCGATAGAGCAGCGAAAGAACACGCTGCTTAAAGTGGCGCGGTCGGTGGTGAAATTCCAGATGGAGTTTTTCGAGAAGGGCCGGTTGCATCTTAAGCCGCTGCCGATGTCAAAGGTTGCAGATGAGGTTGGGGTTCATCTGGCTACCGTTTCTCGGGCTGTTGCGGGCAAATACGTGCAGTGCTCGTGGGGGATACTGCCGCTGCGGAAATTCTTTAGCGGCGGCATGGAAGACGACACGGGCAAGGGCCATAGTTGGGAAGCCATAAGGGCTGAACTGCAGCAGATTATCGATGCCGAAGATAAAGCCAAACCTTTGAGTGACGACCGGATACGCAATAAATTAGCAGCGGCGGGCATTGGAAATCTGGCCCGACGAACCATCGCAAAGTATCGCAAACTCTTAAATATCCCCGCCGCAAGGTTTAGAAAAAAATATTAACTTCGCTATCGACTCACACATATCTACTCGGCTGCGATGATGTCCCTTTTTATCGGCGAATAATTGACCTTGGGCTGGTCTTTACCGTCCTTTATCAGGTTTACTTTCTGGAAATAGCACTTTATTCCGGTGCCATCCTGTATTATTGGTGTATTCTGAAGGTGGTAATGCAGGTGCGGCTCAGAGGAGTTACCCGAGTTTCCGCAAAGCCCTATGACCTGTCCGGCCCTGACCTTATCGCCGACCTTTACTTTTATACTATCGAGTTTCAAATGGGCGAGAACCGATACTTCATTCTCACTATGCTGAATAAGTACAGCGTTGCCCAACGCTGAATAAGGGTTCATAGACCCAGGTACATTGTCCCTGACTCCATTGATGACATCGGTAACAACTCCATCGGCTGGTGCTAAAATTTCTCTGCCAAAGGCGTAGTAATCTTCGTTAGTATTACTGCTATCGTTGCAGGTTTTGCCATCAGCACCAACACCAAGAAAATCAAAAGCAAACTTCTGATTAGGAGCATCGTGATGTAGATTGAGCTCTTTGGTATCGCCTCCCCAGAAAACCAGCCATTTACCTTTAAAAGGCAAAGATAGTTTAGTTTGGTGTTTTTCCGGAATGGGTATATCCGGCTTATGCGGCAGGAACAATAACCCGATAACCTTGTCTTTCTCGTCCAGCCAAACCTTTATATCCAGCTTCCCATGCTCGCAGTGCGCAGCAAAAATCGCCTGGTTGGGTGGAGTCAGTCGTGGCTCATCAAATTTTCGGATTTTGCCATATTGAGCTGATAGGTTTTCAAAAAATGGCTTTCTCTTCTCCAACGGAAAGAATTCTTCCATATTCCGGTCAAAATCTTCTCCGGTAGCTGCGTAATCTTTTTCATTGATGGCCTTGACCATTTTGTTGACAACCTTCTCGAATCTGGAAATCGGCTTATCCTGGGCAAACGCCAGAGGCAAGCTATATGCACAGATAACTATAAAAATAAGCTTTCTCATTTTTAAGTCTCCTAAAAGTAATACTTTAAGTTTAGAGAAATAACGAACAGTCATCAAGCAAAAAGACCTGCTCACTGTTTGGTTTCCTATCATAACCCAATGAAAAAAACTACATAAAGATATGTAACACTCCGCTGGACCGTGAAATAGCTGCAAAAATTTTTCAAAAAATATTCGTTTTTAACAGAACTATATATTACTATATGAGTATATAATCACATAATCATTTAACTGGAGTTGCATGATGTTAAGTAAGAAAAAGCAGTTGATATTTGAAAAGCAGGCGGAGATTGCAAAGGCGATAGCACATCCCTTGCGGATTGCAATTATCGATTTTCTAAAAGACGGTGAGCAATGCGTCTGCGATATTGCTGAATACATTGGTTCTGAGAGGTCGAATGTCTCGCGGCATCTTTCTGTTATGGTTTCCGCCGGCATATTAGAGTATCGGAAGGAAGGCCTCAAGGTCATTTACAAACTTAAGGCACCCTGTATTCTCGATTTCTTCTCGTGCACAACCGCCTGTTTGAAGCAGCAGCTCAAGGACAACAAAAAGCTGCTCAGTGCCCTTTAGTCCGTGAGTTTTACTGTGGAGTAGAGAACGGATTGGAAAAAGCCGGCAAATATTGTGCATAAAACTTATACCATAGCTGAATAAGTGACAGAGGATAAAACAGTGCAAGAAGAGCTACATACCACGAAAAACGCAAAGGGGCTTAGTGTTTTTGAAAAATACCTTACCTTGTGGGTGTTTTTGTGCATAGGGGGTGGCATGATTTTGGGCAAGATTGGCCCGGGATTTGCCAGGTGGCTTGATGGCCTGGCGATTTATGTTAATCAGGCACCGGTCATATCAATCCCGATTGCTGTTTGCCTGTTCTTTATGATGTATCCCATCATGGTGAAAATCGATTTTGCCGAGGTGCTAAAGGCGGGTAAAAGTATAAAACCAGTAGGACTGACCCTTTTTGTCAATTGGGCAGTCAAGCCCTTTACTATGTATTTGATATCGGTGTTTTTTCTCGGCACGGTGTTCTATGGTTTGATTGGGCCTGATATGGTCGACAATGTGAGGATGCCTTTTGGACTTGACCTGCCGGTTGGTGCCACCTATGGAGTTGGAAAAGTTATTGAGGTCGAGGGAGTGAAGGTTCTGGAGGTGCCGCTGTGGCGCAGTTACCTTGCAGGTTGTATTCTTTTGGGGATTGCTCCCTGCACAGCGATGGTTCTTGTATGGGGTTATCTGGCCAAAGGCAACGATGGTCACACGCTGGTAATGGTGGCAATCAATTCTCTTACGATGTTGTTTCTTTATGGTCCTTTAGGTGGATTTCTACTGGGTGTCGGCAGGCTGCCTGTACCCTGGCAGGCATTACTGTTATCGATTGCTATATATGTCGCCTTGCCACTGGTTGCAGGCTACTTATCTCGAAAATTCATCATCTCTACTAAAGGCGAAGAATGGTTCAAGGAGAAATTCCTGCATTTCCTTACGCCCATTACAATTATTGCCCTTCTTATAACCCTCGTTCTTCTGTTTTCTTTTAAGGGCGAAACTATTCTTTCCAATCCTTTGACGATTTTGTGGATTGCGATACCGCTATTCATCCAGACCAACCTCATCTTTTGGCTGGGTTATGGGCTATCAAAGGTTTTGAGACTTCAATACCGGGACGCAGCCCCATCTGCGATGATAGGTGCATCCAATCATTTCGAGGTTGCGATAGCCACAGCGACGATGTTGTTTGGCCTATCCTCCGGAGCCGCTCTGGCTACAGTAGTTGGCGTGCTTATTGAAGTGCCGGTTATGTTGATGTTGGTCAAGGTATGTTTGCGCACCGAAAAATGGTTTTCGAGATAGCGTTCAGGCTCGCTAAAGTGTGAGTTCCTACCCTGGTTTTTAAGCGTGGTTTTGGCTACAGACGGTACCAGTCACTATGCAACAATTTTTACTGTCAATTAAAGGTGCCCTTTCCCGGCAGTTCATTTGTTGTTGACATTCCTCGTGGGAGCGGTGTATAGTAAAAAGTGAAAAGCGTAAAACGAAAAACGTAAAGCTGTGGAATTTTGAGCTCAACAGTATTTTGTCTTTTAGCTTTTGGGCTGAATGCTAAAAGCTACGGGAGTTTACAAGATGGATGCTACAATTTTCAAGGCATACGATATAAGGGGCGTTTATCCCGACCAACTCAATGAAGAGGATGCGTGGAAAGTCGGTTATGCAGCAGCGCGATTTTTGCGCTCCCTTCTTACCGGCTACGAGCGTGGTCAGGCCAATGCACAGTCGCTGTGCGTCGGTCGCGATATGAGAACGCACAGCGAGGCCCTGGCGCGGGCGCTTATGAAAGGAATGAATACATCCGGGGCAAATGTAATTGATATAGGGATGATTGACACGCCGCAGATGTACTTTGCCATCAATCATCTGGGCACCTGCGGCGGTGTGCAGGTAACGGCTTCGCATAATCCGGCGAAGTATAACGGCTTTAAGGTGTCGGGTCTGGGGGCCAAGCCGGTCAGTGTCGATACGGGGTTAAAAGAGATAGAGCATATCGCAACAGCATTGCTTCATACCAAGGGTAAAGTTAGCGGCTCGGTAGAGAAATACGATTTGACCGCTGAGTACAAAAAACATGTGCTGAAATTTCTCAAGCCGAATATAAGAGAAATGAAGATAGCTATTGACGCTTCCAATGGGATGGCGGGGAAGATGGTGCCGGCGATTTTTGGCGATTTACCGATAGAAATAGTCGGTCTTAATTTCGAGCATACCGGCAAATTCAAGCACGAGCCGAACCCCCTGGTAGAAAAAAACCTGGCCCAAGTAAAGTCGGCGGTCAAAAGGAGAAAGTGCGAATTCGGGGTTTGCTTCGACGGTGACGCCGACAGGCTGATGATGGTTGACCAGAAAGGTGCCACTATCGGCTGTGATTTGATGACGGCTTTGATGGTGCCGTATTTTTTGGGGGCCGAGCCGAAGTCGACGGTTGTTTATGATTTACGGAGCAGTCTTGTCGTTGCCGAAGAGATTGTTAAAAACGGCGGAACGCCGCGCCGCGAGCGGGTGGGACATGCTTTTATGAAGAAGGCGATGCGGGATTCGCACGCTATATTCGGCGGCGAACTTTCCGGACACTTCTATTATCGCGACAACTACTATGCTGATTCAGGGATGATTACGCTGGTGCACGTATTGAACATTGTCAGTGAAGCAAATGTGCCGATAAGCAAGCTGGTCAAGCCATTGCGGAGATACTACAGCAGCGGTGAGGTGAACTTCGAGGTAGATGATAAGCAGGCCAAGATGGATAAGCTTGCTAAAAGATATAGCGATGGCCAAATCGACAACTTTGACGGCGTTACCGTGTGGTATAAACAGTGGTGGTTTAATTGTCGGCCGAGCAATACCGAGCCGCTGCTACGACTAAACATCGAGGCCCGGAGCAAGGAGCTGCTCGATGAGAAGCTGTCGGAAATCGAGGGGCAGCTCGGCAAGCCAGTATGACCACAAGGAATATCGAATATCTCCGCTTGGGGACGCCTTACGGCGGAACAAGGAATTTCGAATTATGAAGTGCACGAGGAATGACAAAAGAGGAGAATAATGGAAGTGCATACAAAGACATATCGGACGGCGAACGGTTCGGTAGAGGGTGTGCAGGTCAAATGGGCCGGGTTTAATATTCTGCTGGCGGCCGGGGCCAAAGGTTTTCTGGCCTGCCCTGCGATTGATGCCGATGCCTGCCAGCGTTACGGTGTCGCCGCCGCAATAGTGGAGAGCACACCGGATAATCCTATCGGAACGCTTGAGCGCTTTCCAAATCGAAAAGTTACAAAGTCAAACGAAAAGGCCCAGACCCTGGGTATCAGCGAAGGTATGGATGTCAGCGATGCCTTTGCGCTTATTGCGTAAAATTGCATAAACCGGAGCAAGTGCGCGGAAAGGAAGGGACATTATGAAAATGGGAAAGTACTATCTTATTTTGGCGGTCGTTACTGGAATTTTATGCGTTCCCGCTCTGGGCGAGATAGAAGTGTCCCCTTCCGAGGATATGCGGCCTTTATTGATTGGCAGAGCACGCCCGGAACTGGCCGGGATAGGGCAATTGTATGTCATTATTGTTCCACCCGATTCAGAGCCGAACAGCAAAGACTTACTCTGGAAAGAGCTCGAAGAGAAGGTAAAGAACAAACTCAACAAAGCAGGTATCCAAACAATCCGTGGAATCGCGGGTAATATTTTAAACACAGGAGAACTTCGAGTTTACATAGATATGCTCAGGCTCGAAGATTCGCAACAGTATGTGTTCGGTATTCAAACATCGTTGGCCAGAGCAGTTTATTTGGCGAAGGATTCTTCATGGTCTATAAAGGCCGACGTCTGGGCAGTGCGACCGGTAATGAAGGTGGTATCCGTACAGGGTATGCCTGGGACGGTTACGAATTTAGTTCTGGAACAGGTTGAAGCGTTTATTCACGCCTGGCTGGCAGCCAATCCACACGGAATCCAGCCGACCGAGCCTAAGACAAGTGACACCGTTTCTGTAACAACACCGAAGGAGCCACCACAGCGGCCCGGCAGGCAGGCAGTTGCTAAACACAACTATGTTGCCTCGAAGAACAGCAAGGTATTTCACAGGCCCGACTGCAGCTCGGCAAAGAGAATTTCTCCGGAAAATCTCATCAGTTACAACAGCAAAAATGAAGCAATAGGTGCCGGCAAAAGGCCCTGCAAAATATGTAAGCCATAGCACAACACTGAAAGGATAGTAATGGTTGAAGAAAACGATTTGATATTTCGTGAAGAACAGAGATTCCCTTTGTGGCTTCGTCTGTCACTTGTTTTTTCGATGGTTTTTGTAGTTGTGCTCAGCGGGTTTGCATTAAGAGATGCGGTCTCTAAACAAGGCACGGATGAGCTGTTACCTATTATTTTGCTTACAGTAGTCAGTATGATAATTTTGCCGATGGCGGTTGCAGTTCTTTTTTTAATAATGAAACTGGAAACGGAAGTTCGCTCTGACGGTCTGTATGTACGTTTTTTCCCGATTCACCTCCGCTACAAAAAATTTACAGCAGAAGATTTGGGCGAGTACTATGCACGGACGTATCGTCCCATCCTCGAATACGGCGGCTGGGGCATTAGATATAGCTTGAGCAAAAGAGGCAAGGCGTATAACGTAAGCGGCAACAAAAGTGTGCAGCTCGTATTAAAAAACGGCAAGCGATTGCTTATAGGTTCTCAAAAGCCCGATGAGCTTGCTGAAGCAATCGGCTCAATTATACAAAGCACTTAATTCCAGGAACCAGACGAACTTTACGTGGGATTCAAAAAGCTCTCGGCGTCCGAATATCTGTTTGGTCAAGCGAGTCGTCCCGTAACGGCCGACTAAAAGTCACGGAAGGGCCTTCGCGGCTCGGCCTCGGCCATAAGTCTCTTCCACGCGGCAAAACGCCCCTTGACCCTTCGCAACACATCGGGCTTTTGTTTTGAGAGGTCGTTTTGTTCGCCGATATCATTGGAAAGGTCGAACAGTCCCGAGCCGCCGGACGACTCGACCCATTTAAAGTTTCCTACCCTGGCGGCCTTGTCGCTGCGCCGCTGCCAGAACATTTCTTTGCGAGGTGATTTCTGCCTGCCGGCCAAGACAGAAGTCATATCAAAGCCGTCGAGGACGACGTCTTTGGGCGGGCGGATGCCTGCAGCGCTGCAGAGCATCGGGAAAATATCCATAGAGGTCAGGAATTCGCTGCAGACGGTTCTGGCCGGAATTACACCAGGCCAGCGCACGATGGCTGGCACGCGGACTCCGCCCTCGAACAAATCGCCTTTGTTGGCGCGCAGCGGGCCGTTGTCTGCAGCGCTGCCGCCGCCGTTGTCGGAGAAAAAGATTACGATTGTGTTCTCTGCGACGCCAAGCTCGTCCAGCAGCTCCAGCATCCTGCCGATGGCCTCGTCCATATAGGTGATAGCGGCCATATATCGCATACGTTTGGCCCTTTTGGTATCGGCGTCTTTCGGGTCATACTCGCCGTAGTGCTTGCGGATGTATTCGACCGGTGCCTGCGGCCCGGGACGCTTGAGGTTGGAGCCACCGTGCGGAGCGTTAAACGGTACATAGCAGAAGAAGGGACGGTCCTTGTGCCTGGTTATGAAGCGCAGCGTCTCGCGCCGAAAAAGGTCCGTGGTGTAGGTGCCTTTGTCCTCTGTGGTCAGCTTGTCTCCACGCCGCATTGAGTGTATCCCGTAGCGTTCGTGCGTCCAGTAGTCGACGCCGGTGTTGGTGAAGCCGTAAAACTCGTCGAACCCGCGCTGCAGTGGAAGAAAGCGGTGCAGTTGCCCGAGGTCCCACTTGCCGAAGATGCCGCTGGCGTAGCCGGCCTGTTTGAGCGCACGGGGTATCAGCACCTCGCGAGTGTCCATCCCTAAAATCATCTCCGGCGATACGGCATATTCGTCTTGAGTATAGCGGTGGTCGTAATTGACCAAATAGTTTCGGTACATATCGTAGGTGCCGTTACGCTGCGGATACCGGCCGGTGAGCAGGCCGCCTCGCGAGGGTGTGCAGGCCGGCCAGGTAACGTAGAAGCTGGTCAGCCGGACACCTGCATCGGCCAGCCGGTCCAGGTTGGGCGTCTTGACCTCACCGCTGCCGTAGCAGCCAAGGTCATTGTAACCCTGGTCATCGGAGACGATGAGCAGTATATTGGGCGGTCGTTTGCCCGCAAGCGGTTTAGAGAGGGTCATGCAACCCGGAAGGGCCAGCGATGCCGTGCCAAGACCCGCCATTTTCACGAAATCACGTCGGCTTAAAAGTGCATCTGCCATAATCACTACCTTTCAGGCGGTTTTTATAAAATTCCGTTTTGAGAAAACGCAGACAATTGTGCGAAATTCCGGTGGTTCTGTCAATGCTGATTGTTGCTTGTTGTTCACCTGTCCTTTATAATAAATCTATGGCACAAAAGATTGCAGAACAAATGCGATTACTAAAACGGGGGACAGTGGAGATTTTCACGGAGGATGAACTGTCTGAAAGACTTGCTGACTCGGCCAAGACGGGCAGGCAGTTGCGAATCAAACTCGGCCTGGACCCGACCAGCGCCGATATTCACCTCGGGCATACGGTAGTACTTAGAAAGATGCGGCAATTCCAGGACCTCGGCCATAAGGCAGTTCTTATCATAGGCGACTACACCGCGCGAATCGGCGACCCTTCCGGTCAAAATACGACCAGGCCGATGCTCTCGCCACAGCAAATCGAAGAAAATGCAAAAACATACTTCCAGCAGGCAGGCAAAATATTAGATACTTCTGAAAAAAAACTCGAAGTCCGCTATAACAGCGAATGGCTGTCGGAACTGAGATTGGCTGATATTATCAAACTGACAGGCAATATGACCGTGGCACGGATGTTAGAGAGGGACACTTTCGAATTGCGGCACAAAAAAGGTGACCCCATTGGCGTTCACGAATTTCTGTATCCGCTGATGCAGGGGTATGATTCGGTTATGATAAAAAGCGATGTCGAATTAGGCGGCACCGACCAGACGTTCAACAATCTTGTCGGCCGGGACATCCAGCGGGCGTATGGCCAGAAGCCGCAGATTGTGATTACCACGCCCATTCTCGTCGGCCTGGACGGCAAAGAGAAAATGAGTAAATCCAAGGGCAATTATATCGGCGTAACCGACCAGGCGGGCGATATGTTCGGCAAGATTATGAGTATCTCCGACGATATGATGGAAAATTACTTTACGCTTTTAACCGACCTGCCTACTGATGAAATAAAAGAACTTGTCAATCCTAAAAAAACACATCCAAAAAAAGCAAAGGTTCTGCTCGGCAAAACAATTGTTGCTGCGTTCTATAACGAGGCAACCGCTCAGCTTGCTGCGGCTGAATTCGACAAAGTCTTCGCCCAGGGTCAACTGCCTGACGAAATCCCGGAAATACAAATTCCTCCTGAACCGATTATGGCCAGCAAACTACTGCTCCAATGTGGCCTTGTCTCGAGTGGGGCAGAGGGTAAGCGCATCATAAAGCAGAGTGGTTGTACCATCGACGGCCGTAAAATCTCCGACCCTAATGAACAAATTACACCGACCGAAGGTATGGTAGTGCAAGTCGGCAAACGAAAATTCGCGAGATTAAAGATTAGCAACTAATCTGTGCTTTATATGCTGATAGTGTCGAAAAAAATTAAACATCAAAATGCAAAAATCAAAATGACATATAAAAGTGCAAAATGGCTCAAATTTTTTAAATTTTGATTTGCAATTTTGCTACTTGATTTTTGATATTTAATTTCGAGCTGAAGCATCATATTATACGCATCAATTATATTTTCCTTTAGTTATTCTATGGTTTTGCCCTGGCTGAAGACTCCCGGAATTTCCTTCAATTTTCCGACAAACCAGTTATCGTCCTGCCAGTATTCAAGGGTAAAGAACCTTTTCATTCTTTGTTCCTTTCGCTTTTTATACAGCTCATTGTTGATGCACCAAGCCTTGTAGAAAAACATTGGTTGCCGAACTGATAAACAGCGGTTTACTTGCTTGCCTACTGAATCAACGATTTTGCGGCGCTCAGAAAATTTTCTGCTGCTCTAATGGCCCTTGTTGCATCCTGCTGCGATACGTGGGTTGTAGCTCCGTAGTCACCAACGCCCCGCAATTCAAAAAGCCAGTTCAAATCCTTACCATATTTTTCGTCCAGTTTGCCTGTTTTGACGAACCTCTGATGTATGGAAGCTATCACGCCGCTGTGCTTGCTAAAGTCTAACTCTTCACCAAGCAGCAGCGCTGTGGCGGCATAGAAAACCGCATAATACGCTCGTGAAGCAACAAAATCGTAATACTCCCCCAAGATCAATTCCTTGGCGGCTCGAATAGATACCTCAGCGCGCTGGAGGTTCGCTGCTATTTCTTGGGCGAATTTGTGCGTCATAGAGATAGCCCTTCCCTTTTCACATTTCGGTAAAGCTGGGAGCCCCTCTGCTCAAACTCATCCAAAGCTGCCGGCTTGGCGGAAATGAGCTGTTCCGAGTCGAGTTGTACCGGATAGAGCAGGTCGACAATTTGACGCAGTTCATGAAAATAGTCAAATGGCTTACTCAAAAGAACAAGCAAATCGATGTCACTGCCTGTGCTTGCCTGCTCGCGAGTCATAGACCCATAGAGAATCAAACCCTTAAGCTGGGGGCCATAGTGACTGGCAAGAATGTTCTTACATCTTTGCGTTATGTCGGTTACTGTCTTCATTTAACACGTATGTGCCAATTATATTTCCCTTCAGTAACGTCTACAAAGCAAAATTCTATCAAATTTGGTTTTAAGATGCAAAGGGTGTTTTCGAACAAATCTTAAATATTGGCCATAAAAAAGCTCAAGAAAAAAAACAAATATGCTGATTTTTGGTGTCCTGGTGTCTTCGTGGCGAGGAAAATAGGAACAGAAAAAGGCTGCAAGCCAACACCCACAGCCCATTTTAATTCTGTATTCTCAATTCTACATTCTGAATCCCCTTATTCTCTGTGTCCTCTATGGCTAAATTTTTCCGTGCAATCCGCATAATCCGTGGTTATAATATGAGAATATGAAATTGCCAAAATTACAAAAACCTGAGAAATACATTGGCCTATATATCTTCGACTTCGGCGAGCACGTGGGTGTGGGCTTTACGGCCCAAGAAGTGGCTGAGCTTCTGGAAAGCGAAAAATACAAGGACGGCAAGGTCTATAAAATCCACAAGGCCTATCCGGACGGCAAACTCGAACTAAAAGGTATCAGAGCGGAAACCTTCCAGCTTGAAGCGGGAATGTTCTTCTACTGCCGCGACCTCGAAACTGCCAGGCGCGATTTCAAGCAGCTCGTTAATTGGGCTATCAAGAGCGCTGCACCGTGTCGAGCCAAGGTGCATCTGGCTAAATATAGTGATGATAAATTCGTGGTGGCTTTGATTTACCCTGCTGAGTACGATGACGAGGTCAGCTCCTGGCTTCTAAAGGGCAACTATAAAACCAATAGCACTGCAGAAGGGGGCATCGAGGCGGTGCAGAGATATTATGATTACGGGCCGGAAATTTTAGACAGGCATCAATTCAGAAGCCAGAAGTCAGAAGTCAGAAGTCAGAAATTGAAATTTGTAATCTGAATTTGAAATCTCCAAAAATGAAATCATTTTTTGGTTTGCTTGCGGGTGTTTTACTGTCGTTATTCGGCAAATCGCCCCCTGAGCCAACAGCGGCTGATTTGCAACGAGTCGAATTCAAAACCAGCACGCAGCGTCTGGGAATCCGATTTACCGAGAAAATTCGCGAGGTCTTTCGATTCAAATGGCTTAGAAGAAGCTAAAAACCGAAAGCTAAAAGCTAAAAACTATTGAATTAAAGTTCCGCAGCTTTTCGTTTCTTAGAGTTGGTTTTTTTATGGCTGAGTTCAATATAGAACCGCCGCCCGGTGAGGTACCGAAGCTTAGCGCAAATGCTCTGACCGTTCTGCAAAGCCGATACCTAATCAAGGACGAGCAGGGCAATTGCATTGAGACGCCGGCCCAGCTTTTCAGCAGAGTAGCGTCGTTGGTAGCCGGGGCCGAAGCCAGATACGGGGCCAGTAGCAGTGAAGTCAGAAAATGGCCGAGAAGATATTACGATTTAATGGCCTCGCTGGGATTTCTGCCCAACTCCCCCGCCTTGATGAACGCCAATCGTCCCAACGGCATGCTCAGCGCCTGCTTTGTGCTGCCGATTGAGGACAGTATAGAAGGTATATTTGAAACGATTAAGCAGACTGCCCTGATTCAAAAGGCCGGCGGCGGCACGGGTTTTTCCCTGGATAAATTAAGGCCTACAGGCGACCGTGTCGCTTCGAGCGGCGGGACAACATCAGGGCCAATAAGTTTCTGGCGGGTCTTCTCCGAGACTACCGACGCAATTCAGCAAGGCGCTTTTCGCCGGGGCGCAAATATGGGTATGATGAGCGTCGAACATCCGGACATACTAAAATTCATGCACGCCAAACAAAACTTAACGGCCTTTACCAACTTCAATATCTCCGTAAAAATCACCGATGCGTGGATGAAAAAGTTAGCCACAGCGGGCGGGTCTTTGCACATAGTTCAAAATCCTCGGACTCAACAACGGTATTTGCTGCCGCGTGGGATTGATATTGGGCGTTACACAATAGGCGACTTAGAAAAAGTAACCGGCAAAGAAACGCCCCGCTCTGGACGAACAGGGCAATTCTACACAGTTAGCGACGTTTGGGAAATGATTATCAAGTGTGCCCATACGACCGGCGAGCCCGGCGTAGCTTTTATCGACCGAATCAACCGTGACAATCCGACTCCTTCATTAGGCCGAATAGAAGCGACCAATCCGTGCGGCGAGCAGCCACTGCTGCCTTACGAAGCCTGCACGCTGGGCAGTATCAATCTTGCCAAATTCGTAAAGTCGGTCAACGGCAAAGCGGATATAGACTGGCCGGGCCTGGCCAATGCTGTTAAATTGGCGGTGCGATTTCTGGACAATATAATTGATGTGTGCAATTATCCGGTCATAGACACGGCCCGGTTGGCGCAGGCCAATCGCAAAATAGGGCTGGGCGTTATGGGCTTTGCGGACTGTTTGTTTCTGCTTGGGATACCCTACGATTCACGAGAGGGGATCGAATTCGGGGCTGCTATTATGGAATTTATCAATAAGAAGGCACGCGATGCCAGCAGCGAGCTTGCCAATATGCGAGGGCCATTTCCGAACTGGAACAGCAGCATCTGGCGGACCGAAAAGAACAGGAAGATTCGCAATGCCTCTATTACGTGCGTGGCCCCGACAGGTACGATAAGCATCATTGCCGATTGCTCCTGCGGAATTGAGCCGGCCTACTCGCTGGTGTTTGTCCGCCAGGTACTCGATGGCACAAAAATGCTGCAAATAAACCCGGTTTTCAAACAAATAGCCGAAAAGGGTGGTTTTTACTGCAAAAAATTGGAAAATCAAATAGCCAAAAGCGGCAGTATCCAGAAAATGCCCGAAATCCCAGCCCAAATCCGTAAAATCTTCAAATGCGCCTACAATATCAAGCCGCAATGGCATATTCGGATGCAGGCGGCTTTTCAACAGCACTGCGACGCAGCAGTCAGCAAGACGATAAATTTCAGCGAAAAGGCCACGGTCGCAGCTGTCGATAAGGCCTATAAACTGGCCTATCGGCTTGGCTGTAAAGGAATTACGATTTATCGCCGAGGCAGCAGGGAACATGAGCCGATGAGTCTTGATTAGCCGGGGCTGCAAACCGGGGGAAAATAGCGAACCTTTATGTATCGAAAGCGTAAAGCTTATAGAAACAGCTAAAATCGTGATTTTTCAATTAAAGTTATTATATCGCCGTTGCCGATAACAAAAAAGCGCAGAAAAAGTTTTTCTCCCCTCCGGAAAACATCGGGTAGCAAAGTGTTGCTCGATGTTTTCTTTTTTTGAAAACCGGCTGTATTTCTTAGACACGGGGTTACGCCGTCTATTAAACCCGGATTTCCCACAGAACATCGTGTAAAAAATCAAGAACTTGATAGTATAGAGCTTATCGAGGCCACCCAAGCCGGTTTTCGGTATCCGGAATCGGAGACTTATTTGGGAAATCTCATTTAAATGGAAAATGTCAGACAGAAAGGAAAGGAGTAGTCCAGATGTTCATGTCACTCGCCATAATCCGGAAATGTATCTCTGTCATGCTAATCGGTGGCCTCATCATAACAAGTGTATCATACGCTGCTGACCAAGAACCCTTCTGGCCCCAATTTCACGGGCCGAACCGAGACAACATTTCTACTGAAAAAGGTCTTTTGAAGAAGTGGCCAGAGGAAGGGCCTGACCTACTCTGGAGAAGCCAGGGGCTGGGACATGGTTATTCCAGCGTATCGATTGCGTCTGGAATGATATACACAGCAGGTAATATCGAAAAAGATACTGTCATCACTGCCTTAGACCTGGACGGTAAGATTTTGTGGCAAGTAAGAAACGGCAAAGCCTGGACTGGAGACCGTCCCGGCACTCGTGGGACGCCAACCATCGACGGGGACCGTCTCTACCATGAAAGCGCCCTTGGCAATGTGGTCTGCCTGGAAGCCAAGACGGGAAAGAAGATTTGGGAGTTGAATATCCTCGATAAGTTCCAGAGCAAGAATATCAGGTGGGCCTTGTCTGAATCGTTGTTAGTCGATGGAGAACACCTGATATGTTGTCCGGGAGGACCTCAAACCTGCATGGTTGCACTGGACAAGAATACGGGAGCAGTTGTTTGGAAAGCACCCAGCACGAATGAGCTGGCGGGTTACGCCGCTCCGATTATCGCTGAGTACAAGGGACTGCGAATTATCATCACACTTACCCTTAAAGCGATGATAGGTGTAAATGCCGACACCGGCGAACTTTTGTGGCATGTCAAACACGTCTCGCATGCGGATGAGAATGTCTTCACTCCCATCTATCACGACGCCCATGTATTTATCAGCAGTATCAAGGCAGGTTCGGTCAAGTGGAAGATCCATGTTGAAGACGGCAAAGCATCAGTTGAAGAGATATGGCGTTCAAAAGAACTCGATAATCACCACGGCGGAGGCGTGTTAGTCAATGGTTACATCTATGCATCAAGTTGTATCTACAATGGGCCCAAGTGGGTCTGCCTGGACTGGGAAACCGGCGAGAAGAAGTATGCAGATAAGGGCATCGGCAAAGGTTCGCTCATGTATGCTGATGGAATGCTGTACATGTTAAGCAAAGATAGCGTTGTTGGACTTGTTCAGCCAACTCCTATTAGTTATAGACTGATTAGCTCATTCAAGATTCCTGAAGGCGGAGAAGGTCTCAGCTGGGCCCATCCCGTGGTCAGCGGCGGCAGACTGTACATTCGCCACGGCGAGTTTCTTTATGCATACAGTGTACGCTGAAAACAGCCGGCGCCATGGTACACCGCTTTTCGTCATCCTCAATTGGCGGCTTATTTGGCAAATCCCGGTTGATAGTTTCCCACCCAATGCTATAATACGAATGCGCAATCCACAAGATACAGTTTATCCTGAGCCTGGTCGAAGGAATTCACGAGATTCCTGAATTCTGGCTTCTGACTCCTGAATCCTCTTTTATCTCTGTGCTCTCTGTGGCTTTGAAAAATCCGGGCCATCCGCTACCCGCTAAACGCTATAAATTTTTTCCGCAGCATTTTTTGTATTTTTTTCCGCTGCCGCAGGGGCAGGGTTCATTTCGGCCGACCTTGGGTTGTTCCAGCTTGATTTGTTTTACTTTCCGCTCGCCCTGCGGGGCTTGGGCTGCGGCTCGCTGACGCTCGGCCATTGCAAACTGGCCAACCTCGTCGTGCGCCGTTTGACTTACCGTCCAGACACTCCTGGCCCTGGCGCCGGCCTCCAGCCGCACCTTGAAGATAATATCTGTAACGCGGTCCTCAACGGTTTCCAGCATCTCGTTGAACATTCTAAAGCCTTCACGCTTGTACTCGGTCTTTGGGTCTTTTTCAGCAAAGGCGCGAAAATGAATGCTGCTTTTCAAATGGTCCATCGAGTAGAGATGGTCTTTCCAGGTGCCGTCGTATATTTGGAGCAGGACATATTTTTCAAGGTCGCTAAGTTCGGCTCGCAGGAACTCTCTTGCCAGCTGCGAGAGCCTGGCTTCGCGTTCCGGGCCGGCGAGGTCGTCTTCGTTTAAAGATGAGTCAAATCTTTCATTAGCCCAGTTCGCCAATTCGGCGGGGTTTAGCTTGGCGATTTTACTATCAAGCTGGCGCTGTAATTCGCCGTTGTTAAAGCTCTCGCTTAATTCGAGCAGCTGTTTGTGCAGCAGACGTGGTTTGGTGTTCTGTATCTGCTCAATTGAAAGGCCGGCGTCATATTTTTTGTTCGCCCAGTCGGCGAGCGCCTCGAATGCGTATACGTTAGGACCCTCCGGGCCATAAGCCATACTCATCGCAAACTCAACGGGATACTCAATTTCCCTTTGTTTGTATTTGGCTGCGGCTTTTTCAATGAGGAGCTGGCTGATTTGAGAGGCGCCGGCGCTTTTTAACTGTTCGATTCCCAGCTTTATGTCGAATTTGGCTCGTGCCCACTCGGCAAATGTGCGGACGGCAAAATCATCCTTCAAAAATTCAGCTAATTGTGAACAATCCTTCTTGTCGATTTGCTCAGCGGCGGCCGAAATCAATTGCTCTTCAATTTCCTCCGGCTCTTGTTCTTTGATTTTGCCGGGGCTTAAGCTGACACGAAAACTGCTCATAGCCCACTTGGATAAACCGGCAATATCCCAGGTTCGCCGGTCCTCGTAGTCTTCAAAATACTCACCCAGAGAAAGCGATATGTCATTAGCGGCATCGTCCTTTGCCTGCTTCTTGATTAGTTTTTCTATCTCCGCTGTCTTAATGCCGGCAATATCCGACAGCCTTAAATCAACACCGAAATTGGTTCTGGCCCATTCGGTAATGCAGTTGGCCGGATAGCTTTCGTTGAGGATGGTGTCGTAATTTTTTGCGATGGTGTTTCTAATCATCTCTTCGATAATATTTTTAAGGCCTTTACCAGTCAGGATCTTTCGCCGCCGTCCATAGAAAATTTTTCGCTGGTAGTCCATTACCTCATCATATTCGAGCAAGCTCTTACGTATCTCGAAGTTTCGCTCTTCAACTTTCTTTTGCGCCCTTTCGATGCCCTTGCTGATTCGCCTGTGTACGATTGGTTGTCCTTCCTCCCAGCCGATCCAGGATAGTGCCTTGACGGTCCACTCCGGGGCGAAGATTCGCATAAGGTCATCGTCGAAGCTCAGGAAGAACTGACTTGAGCCGGCGTCACCCTGTCTGCCGGTTCGGCCTCGGAGCTGATTATCGATTCTTCTGGCCTCGTGTCGTTCGGTGCCCAGCACGTGCAGCCCGCCAAGTTTAGCCACGCCCGGCCCTAAAACGATATCCGTTCCCCTGCCTGCCATATTTGTTGCGATGGTTACGTTGCCTCGCATTTGGCCGTCTCGGGCTCTGTGCTGCTGGCCAGCTTTGGCTACAATGGAAGCTTCTCTTTCATGGTGCTTGGCGTTGAGAATCTCATGTTCGAGGCCGAATTTCTTTGTCAGAGCTGCAGAAAGCGCTTCGTTTTTTTCTACGCTAACCGTGCCCACAAGCACGGGCCGACCTGTCAAGCTTACGCCGTTTATCTCCTCAACTATCGCATTAAACTTTTCGCGCATCGATTTATATATCACATCATCCTGGTTATCTCTGATGCACGGCTCATTGGTCGGTATCACTACAACATCGAGCTTGTAGATATTCATAAACTCTTCTGCCTCGGTAGCGGCGGTGCCGGTCATTCCCGCTATCTGGTCATAGAGTTTGAAGAAATTTTGCAGCGTGATGGTGGCAAGCGTTTGAGTTTCTTCCTTTACGGTAACATTTTCTTTTGCCTCGATCGCCTGATGCAGCCCATCGGACCACTGTCGCCCGTGCATCAGTCGGCCGGTAAATTCGTCCACGATAATGACCTTGCCGTCCATAACGACATAATCTTTTTCCTTTTCAAAAGTGACGTGAGCCCGCAGACTCTGCTCAAGCAGATGTGGCCATTCCATATTTGAGCCGGTGAAAAATGAGCCGACACCTGCTATCTCCTGGGCCGCTCCTACTCCTTCGTGGGTAAGATGCACCTGTTTCCTATCGTATTCAACTTCACAATATTGCGTGGCGGTAGCTAATCTGGCCTGCGCCGTTTCGAGCTCCGTCTGACTTTTCTCGATTACTTTCCGGGCCTCTTCAATTCGCTTGTTGTCGTTGGCCCTTTTTGCCTCAGCTAATTCACCCTGTGCATTGGCTAAAGTCCGCTGGGCAGAATCAATTTGTCTTTTGAGCCGGTCGTAACTACTTTGCAGGGTAATTAGCTTTCTTACCACCTGGTCTGCTTTGTTGTATCTGCTTGTCTCATCAAAGGCCGGGCCTGATATAATCAAAGGCGTTCTCGCTTCATCAATCAGGATTGAATCGACTTCGTCGACTATGGCATATTGCAGCGAACCCTGCACCATTTGTTCAAGTGAGATTTTCATATTGTCGCGAAGATAATCGAAGCCGAACTCGTTGTTTGTACCGTAGGTGATATCGCAGCCATATTGGTTCTTTCGCTCGTCACCGGCCGTATCCATATCCGCCTGGATGGCACCTACGGTTAATCCCAAAGAGCGATAAATCGGCCCCATCCATTCTGCATCCCGCTTAGCTAAGTAATCGTTGACGGTAACTATGTGCACCTTTCTTCCGGTCAGGTGAACGAGGTACGCCGCTAATGTTGCCACTAAGGTTTTACCCTCGCCGGTAACCATTTCAGCAATTTTACCCTCATAGAGGACGTTGCCGCCGATAAGCTGCACGTCGAAATGCCTCATATCGACGTTTCGTCTTGCCGCTTCGCGAACAACAGCGAAGACTTCGGGCAGGATATCTTCAGGTCGGGCCCCGCCTTTTAGTGTGGCTTTGAACTCGGCCGTTTTTTCCTTAAGGGCCTCGTCGTCGAGCTTTTTTATCTGCTCCTCAAATTCCCCCGCCTGCCAGTCGATTACGGAATACGCCTTTATTAACCGCTCGTTACGAGAACCGAAAACCTTCAACAGGATTTTGCTTACTTTATCAAACATCATATTTCGTATATGCGTTGATGCGTAAATACGTTTACTCATTCACGCATTTACTCATTCACGCATCTTTCACCCTGGTGACGTACTCTCCTGTGCGCGTATCGACACGGACAACATCACCGACTTTAATAAAAGGCGGCACCTGCACGACCAGGCCGGTTTCAAGTGTCGCCGGCTTGTTTTGGCTTGTTGCCGTAGCACCTTTAATCTCCGGCGGGGTATCAGTAACCTGCAAATCCACCGTGTTAGGCAGAGTAACCACAATGGGTTTGCCCTCGTACATAGTGACCTGTAGTCGAGTATTCGGCTTGAGATATTTCTGCCCATCGCCGAACGCATCATCATCGAGCGTAATCTGGTCGTAGGTTGTAGTATCCATCAGGATATGTTCGCTTCCGGCTGAATACAGATATTCGTATGTTCTTTTATCCAGATATGCCTCTTCGACGGTTTCCTCTGCGCGCAGGCGAACATTTTGAATTGAGCCATCGGTTAAGCTTTTAAGTTTTGTCTGATAGACCGCTCCGCCTTTGCCAAGTTTTACGTGCTGAAAATCTACAATCGCATACAGTTTGCCGTCAATCTTGACGGTCTGACCTTTTCGCATCTCAGATGCTCTCATTTCTCACTCCATAAACTCGTGGTTCGTGGCTCGTGATTCGTGATTAGGGTTTTACATTTTTACTTAAACTCTTTATAAGATTCATTATCATTCGGCTTTCGTGGTCCAAGTCCTCTTGAAGGTTCAGAACTTCTGCCTGCCTAATATAATTTCTTCTATGGACAATTGTCAATTGCGTATCAAGTTCTGCACATGAACCTAAGGCTGTACACAGAAATTGCCTGTATTCAGCAGTGTGCCCTCTGGCAAAACCCTCAGCAATGTTAGACGGTATACTAATTGCTGACCTCTGCATTTGAGAAGTAAGTACGTATAATTCCTTTTGAGGGAAGTTTTTTGTAATTTCGTATATGCAATCAACAATTTCTATGCCCTTTTTCCAGACATTTAACTCTTTATAGCTTTTGACTTTCATTCGTTATCCACGATTCACTATCCACGATCCACGAAACAAGTATTGCAAAATCGCCGCGAAATGTCAAGCAGTCAATGAGCCACCCAAAATAGCAAAATACGGCTTTCACCTTTTCCTTCTTGACCGTTTCAGTGCTCGGCCTTTCTGAAACTTCCTTGTTGTTTTGCTTTTCGTTCTTTGTCCTGCGGTGTTAATTAGCGGTTCGGCGGGGGTGACATTTAGCTGGCGGGCTGCGATGTTGACCGAAACTATGCGCACTTTTATGGGTTGGCCCAGATGAACGCTGTGTCCCGAGCGCAGCCCGACAATACATTGGGTCTTTAAGTTGTATTTCCAAACGTCGCCGCCCAGCTCGGCCATCCGGATAAGACCTTCAATGCCGAATTTTCGCGACTGCACGAACACGCCAAAGCTCGCAAGACCGGTAGCGACGCAGTCAAGTTCATCACCAATTCTTTTGCTTAACATTTGCAAAATCAAAACTGTTTTGAGTTCATTTTCAGCGTCTTCAGCTCGCTGCTCGGTAAATGTGATGTGCTTTCCAATCTCGGCCAAATCCTGCTCGGCTGAAATCTGCTTGGCCGACTCCAAACGATTTTGTAGGTGGTATTCCAAAACGCGATGGACAAGTAAATCCGCATACCGGCGGATAGGGCTGGTAAAGTGACAATAGTGACTTGAAGCCAGTGCGAAATGACCGATGTGAAGCGGTGAATACTGAGCTTTTTCGAAACTTCGCAGGACCGCCAAATTAACCGCTAAGGAACAGTCAGCACCTCTAACGGCGGCCAATAAATCCTGTATCGCAGTGCGGTCCGGATTCCTCGGCATGGTGAATCCAAAAGCCCGCACAAGCCTTGCCAGATTTTTCATACTCAGACTATCCGGCTCGGGATGAATCCGCCGCATAAGCGGGACATCGAGTCTATCTAAAAGTGAGGCAACCGCCTCATTGGCCTCGACCATAAACATCTCGATTATCGTGTGCGGATAGCTGTCGTCCGCGGGATGCGCATCCACCACCCGGCCGGATTTATCCATTACCAATTCGGTCTCCGGCAAATCCAGATGCAGCATCCCATTCTTGATTCGTCGCCTCTCGATTATTCGGCTGAGCGCCTCCATATTCTTTAGCAGCTCAATAACCCCAGGGCCGGCATCTTTGGTATGGCCCTTCAATATCCGGTCAGCTTGTTGGTAGGTCAATCGCTGCGCCGAACGCATAATGCCGTTGGCAAAGTTGCGAGATAATACGTTGCCCTGCTGGTCGTAAGTCAAATACACACTTTTAACGAACCGCTTCTGGCCGGGCTGCAGACTGCATATGCCGTTACTTAAAATCTCCGGCAGCATCGGAATGGTCTTCTCAGGTAGATAAACGCTGTTGCCACGCTCTTTTGCCTCGGCATCCAGCGGTGAATCGTGCGATACAAAGTGGCTAACATCGGCAATGTGGATGCCTAATACCCAGTTGCCTTCGGAATTCTTTTCTAAGCTTATTGCATCATCAAAATCTTTCGCATCCGGCGGGTCTATCGTAATAATTACCTTATCGGTAATGTCGTCTCGGGTGTCAGGTTGCTCCGGATTGAATTGGACGCCAGCGTCACGTGCCTGCTCGATACAATCGGCGTCAAATTCGTCCGGCAAATGATACTGGCGAATTATGGATTTTATCTCGCTTTCATACCGCCCTGCTTTGCCTAATACCTCAATAATTACGCCGCGCGCCAGGTATTTTTCTGTCGGATAAGTAAGTATTTCGACAACCACTTTGTCCCTCTGTTTGGCCCCTTTTGCAGCCACATCGTCAACACTAATCGGCTCCGTAAAAGCTGTCCCGTCCGGCTGGACAATCCATCCTTCGCCCTGTTTCAATAGAGTTCCAACGAACCTGTTTTGTGCTCTTTTGAGAATCTCAATGACTTTCCCGCTGTAGCGCATCTGTCCGGCACGTTTACCTTTCCTTTTGACTTTTGCAGCAACGATGTCACCGGTCATTGCCTCTGCTGTTGCGTTCGGCGGTATAAACAAGTCGCCGTGCGAGCTTGCTTCGAGAGGTATAACGAAGCCAAATCCTTTGGGGTTTGCTCTGAACGTCCCTATAACTCGCCCGGACATCGGCGGAAGGGCAACCAAATTGCCGGCACCTATCACCACGTGTCCGGCCCGGCGAAGCTCTTCAAACGCTAATTTGAACTGCGGGTAATATTCTGAACTTACGCCTAATGCCTTGGCCAGTCTTGCAAGTTTCAACGGCGTGTAATCAGCGTGCTTTAGGAATTTAATTATTCTTTCTTTGAAAACGTCTAACATTCTTTAGGCCTAAAAAAACAAAACGCCCAGTCTTTATATCGACCGGGCACTGTATTTATCTGTAGTTAATCAAACGCGCAACCAGCGCAAAAATATTTAGCCCCCAAGTTTATCTTGAGGATTGTTTACTTCGACATTCGACATTCCTTGTTCCGCCGTAAGGCGTCCCCAAGCGGAGATATTCGATATTCTCATTGTCATTCCCGCGAAGCCTGTCCTGAGCGTATTTATACTGAGCGCTGTCGAAGTAGGCTGCACTAAGCGAAGTCGAAGTATCGAAGGATCAAAAATCTCAGCTAATGATCAGCTCACCGGCCCCCACGCTTTGCTTCGCAAAGCGAAGCTGTGGGGGGCCGTATCCAGCCGCTGGTTCGGTTCAACTTTCGTATCTCGTGAATCGTACCCCGGGTCACGGGTCACCGGCGACGTTCTATCCTTCTTTTGCCTTGAGAGTGCTAAGCTGCTTGGAAAGGCGTGATTTTTTTCGTGCGGCTGTTTTTTCGTGCATTGTGCTGGTAGCAGCGGTTTCGTCCAGTTTCTTTACGACGAGCCGATATTGCTCGCTCGCTGCTTCTACATCACCGCTGCTCAAAGCCGTTTCAAAATGCTTAATTTGCGTTTTTACCTGGCTTTTACGTGCGCGATTAACCGCCCTTCTTTTGGCGTTTTGTCTCACTCTCTTTTTCGCTGATAACGAATGCGCCACTATAATCTCCTACAACCTGATTTTCCGATTACCTAATAACCTAATATCAATCCGCTCCCTAACAGTCGCCCGTCCCGAGGCCCTCGAGAGAGCGGCTTTGTCGTCCATCATCCCTCGTCTGTCTTCCGTCCTCTGTCTTTTAGGTTCCTCTCAACTTATCTACCCGCTGGTGGACATCCTTGAAGGCAAAATCAAGCTGAGCAATTTTGCGAAAAATCTCCAGCGCCTTTTCGTTCTCACCCTGCTCTTCGTACGAGCGGGCAAGATTGTACCGCAATTCCTTGGCGATACTATCATCCTTTATCTCGTATGAGTCTATCGCCTGGGTAAAAATATCGATTGCATCAGCGAACCAGCCCTTCATAAAGAAACACAGGCCTATTTTATCCATCGCCGAAATCTTATGCCGCGGGTCCTTCTGGGCCTCCTGGAACAAAGGTATAGCATCGTCATACTGTTTATTGCGAACCAAACAATTGCCTAACTCATACTTGACCTGTAAGTCGGTCGGGTAGTTTTCCACACAGAGACGGTAGTGTTCTAATTCGGTACTGTTGAATTGCGCCGACAGTTCCGTGACCCTGGCCTTGGCTTGCCCATCATCCGGGTTGGTCTCCAAAACACCCTTTGTCTGTCTTAATTTGCGTCTTAGCTGCATTATTTTTATCTGGCCCGCCCGCTGCTGGAAGCTAAAATCGTTTTTAGTTCTATAGGCATTTTGGAGCAGCTCTATGGCCTCGTTGTCGGCATGGTCGTCTTGCAAATCGACTAAAGCATTGGCCAAATTAAATATGTTCTTGGGCAGATTTGGGTCCTGGGCCAGTTCATCTCTGGCCTGCCGAACCGCTGTGAGGCGATAGTCCTCGGTCTTGATAACTCTGTCCTGGGCGTAAAGTTTCGCCTGCGCCTCGCGGTCCTTGATAGATTGCCTGAAATCGCCCTCCTGGTCATATCTTCCTCTGGCCATAGTCAACTCGGCAGTAAGGTTCTTAAGCTCGTCCGCCAGTTCTCCGTCCGCGGGCTTAAGTTTGACGGCATGCTGACAGGCAGCAATTGCCCTGTCGAACTGACCAATGGCTTTGTAGGACTCTTTTAATAGAATATATGTATGGAAAGACGGTCTTTTAGCGGCATTATTTGCCTGGAAGAGCAAATCGGCAATCCATTTAGCTGTCTTTTTGTAGCCGCCTGCCGCAGTAGCCCTCAGCATCGCCTCTCCATGCGCTAAATGGTCGGGCTCCTTAGCAAAGAGGTATTCGGCGTTAAGCATCTGCTCAAGCGGTGCTTTAGCACGCAAGCGCTTCACTTTTTCAACCATTGAGGGCTTTTTACCGCCTCCGGCCTGCCGAAGCAGAGCCAATTCACGAAGCGGCATATGACCCTCCATCAGGGCATCAGGAGCTCTCCGCAGCCCCTCAAGGTACAGGTCAATGGCATAATCGAAGTTGTTTGTCTGAGCTACTTTTCGCGCTTTTTCAAAAAACACCCTCGCCTCAGCCAACATCTGTTCATCTTTTTCCGGCATAAGTTTTACTCTCGTATCTCGTATTTCCAATTCGGTAATCGTAATCTGCGATTCAAATTTGTCAATAAATACTTGTATAAAAAGTTGGGCTGTGCTACAAAGCGGTTAAATACTGAAACGTCCACCTGTCCAATCGAATAGTTTAGGGAGAAACTAATTATGGTAAATGCTCTTGAGCAGTATGACCCGCAGATTTACGAGCTGGTAAGACAGGAAAGGGCCCGCGAGAGCGGCTCAATTCGCCTTATTCCCTCTGAAAACTATGTATCCAGGGCGGTAATGTTGGCCAGTGGTAGCTGTCTTACCAACAAATACGCCGAGGGTTACCCTAACAAACGGTACTACGAGGGCCAGCAGGTAACCGACCTCATCGAAAAAATGGCCCAAGAGCGGGCGAAGAAGTTATTCAAGGCCGACCACGCAAACGTCCAGCCCTACTCCGGCTCGGTCGCCAACCTGGCCGCATATCTGGCCCTGGTCAAACCGGGAGATACGATTATGGGCCTCTCTCTCCCCTACGGCGGACATCTCACACACGGCTGGAAGGTCAGCATCACAAGCAGAATATTTAATTCCGTCCAATACACAGTCAACCCCGATACCGGCCGGCTCGACTTTAACCAGATTGAAGAGCTTGCAAAAAAGCACAAACCCAAAATCATCATCTCCGGCGCCACCGCATATCCAAGAGAGATTGACTTTGAGATATTCGGCCAAATAGCCAAAGACGTAGGTGCATACCACGTCAGCGATATAGCCCACATCGCGGGTCTTGTTGTAGCCGGAATACACAAAAGCCCTGTGCCTTATGCCGACATCGTATCAACCACAACGCATAAGACACTGCGAGGCCCTCGCGGCGGGATGCTGCTGTGTAAGGCAGAACACGCCGAAAAGGTCGACAAAGCTGTCTTCCCAGGCCTCCAGGGCGGTCCGCATATGCACACACTGACCGCCATCGCAGTGGCAATGGCTGAGGCCGATACGCCGGAGTTCGTCGCCTATGCAAAGCAGATAGTCAAAAACGCAAAAGCCCTGGCCGAAAAACTGCTCGAATACGGATTCAACCTCTCATCAGGCGGAACAGACAATCATTTAATCCTGATTGATTTGCGAAATAAAAACATCCCAGGCAAAAAGCTGGCAAAGGCATTGGACAGGGCAAGAATTGTTACTAATTATAACACCACGCCTTTCGACCCGGCCCATCCAGCTAACCCCAGCGGGCTCCGTATGGGCACGCCGGCAATTACCACTCGTGGAATGAAAGAACCAGAGGCCGAGCAAATTGGCACTCTTATCAACAAGGTGGTTGAAAATATTGACAAAGAGTCGGTAATTGAAGAGGTTGGAAAAGAGGTTTTGCTTCTGTGTTCGGGATTTCCCGTGCCCGAGCACTTTATCATACCGAATAAGAAAAATAGCGTATAGCGTATAGCGTGTAGCAGATAGTAATGTCATTGCGAGCGAGGCCCTTCGCTTTGCTCAGGGTAAACTCCGCCGAGCGAGGCAATCTCATAACCGTAGGCAGATACGGAAGGCGAAAAATACTCAAGGAGTGACTGCATGGCCCAGGAAGAACAGGTACTGGTTGTCGAGCGAAAAGTTCTTGAACAGGTAGGGATGTTCCAGGGGCTTATATTGGACGTGGATCGCTATCTCCGCAAGCTGTTCACTCCCGGCGTTCTCAGCTTCATGCCCAGGTCACAGGCCGAAGCCGACCCCGCCTATAAGCAGCTCATTCCGTATGTGATTATGAGTAATGACGGCAAATACCTCAGCTATGTTCGAGGCAAGCGCGCCGGAGAGACGCGACTTGTCGGGAATAGGTCTATCGGCATAGGAGGCCATATAAACCCCGGTGACGACATGCCCTTATTCAATGCTGATTTCTACGAAACCTACCTTGCCGCTGTTGAACGTGAAGTAGCGGAGGAAGTATCCGTAGAAACAGAATACTCTGATAAAATTGTTGCCCTGCTCAATGATGAATCCAACGAGGTTGGGCGCGTGCACCTCGGAATTGTACACCACTGGATTCTGGACTCATCGCAGGTCAGCAAGCGAGAACAGATGGTCACCCAGATGGCGTTTATGACACCTGCCGAACTTCAGCAGGTCCGAGACACTCTCGAAACATGGTCAAGGTTGTGTCTTGACAAACTCAGCGACATGACCACCAAAACCGAAGACGACAACAAAAACATAAAATAGCGTGAATCCGTATATATGGGAAATTGCAGTGGAGATATTTAATTATGACTAAAGATGAGCTGAATAACCTGTTGGATGCGGTAGCAGGGGTTTGTCTTCGATGTTTTGTGCTGTCTGTCTGTTTATTGTTATTCTCGTTTGTTTTCTATCTGCTGGCAGCCGATTGGGCCTACAGCTTTCATTCAAGATGGTTCGAGATAACCAGGCACGATTTTGGCCTTATGTATTATTACGCAATGGCATTTATGAAAATAGTTAGCTTCTTGTTCTTCTTAATCCCTTTCGTTTCTATCAAGCTAATCTTACGAAAAAAAGAATAACCCAAAGCCTATCTCGTGACCCGTGCCCCTCATGCTCCTACGTGCCTATAAGGCACCACTCCGCACTTGATGCGGAATCTAAACGCTCTACGCTGTTATTTTTTTTCTTTTTTGCCTTTGACATTTGATTTCTTTTCGGGTATTTTATCTGGCGAAAGCGATCCACACCCAAGAGCGGAAAACTCCTCGAATCGCCCTTTTGTCATTCTGAACAAAGTGAAGAATCTATTAAGTAGGGTGTGCTCCGCACACCGCTATTTGCTTGTGAACATTTGAAAATTCGCATTTTGAATTTGTTTCGTGCTTCGGATTTCGTGCTTTTAACAGCCAGATACGCTCCACGAGACAAGTTTACCCTGAGCAAAGTCGAAGGGAGATACCAGTTCAAAGGAGCAGGAAATGAAAATTTTGCGGATAATCGGTAATTTGGATCGCGGGGGACAGAGCTGGGTATTATCGACTCTTTACGCGAGCTTATCGATTTTGAATGGTAATCGGATTTGCGATTAGGCAAAGGGGGTTCAAGATGCTAAAAGCAAAAGACATTATGACGAAAGAGGTAGTAAGTGTAAGCAGGGATAGGCCAGTAGAAGAAGCGTTAGAGCTTCTGCTGAGAAACGAGATTGCGGGTATCCCGGTGGTCGAGGAGGATATGACGCTGGTGGGGATTGTTACGGAGAAAGATTTATTGCGACTGTTCTATGGACCAGAAGACGCTAAGCAAGAGAGGGTTGAAGATTTTATGACACAACCAGCGGTGTACTTCGATGAGGATGAGAGCATGGAGAAGATTTGCAGGTGCCTGTTGGCCGTGGCTTTCAGAAGGGTCCCGGTAACAAGAAAAGGCAAGGTCGTCGGGATTGTCAGCCGGCCGGATGTGCTTAGATTTATTCGCGACAGGATCGGTCCAAAGGTCAATATCTAAATGGGCCAAGTGCAGTTCCTTTGACACCTCGGCAGCACTCAGTGCAGGATTTTTTCGCCCAGGGCTAAAGGCTCTTTGCGCTTGGAATGACGCCGAAAACAAAGCGCCAGCCATCTAATGAATCTGTAAATACCTAAACCGCCAAACCAGACAACAAGCCAGATAGCCACGTATCCCCCAGTTGCACTGCCTAAACCTGCTAATACGAACAACCCCGCCAATTGTGCTTTTGGCAGTTTCACCCAGAAATTACCTCGTGCTTCGTCTAAGTTCTTTAGGCAGGAACTCACCGCCTCTGCATTGGCCTTAAAATAAGTGGGCTTAGTTTGTTGGCAGGCTGCCCAACCCTGGAACTCCCGGTTGTGTATCTCCAAGTTGTAGCGTGCCGATTGATACTCACCAGCCATCAAAAGAACGCAAAAGGACACAGAGAAAACACTTGCACATATCGCCAGAAAAAATGTAATGCCACGCAGTCTGCCTTTTTGCCTCATAACGTTAACGCCCCCACTTATGTAAAATATAACTTATATTCTTCGATTATCAAAGTCCGGAAAAGTCCTTATTTTCTTAGACGCCACTGTGTTCTATAGCTAATAGACGAATTGAGATTTCCACGTCGTCGGTCGTAGCGAAATGACCCCGCACCAAATTACCCCTGCCAGAGAAACGCGGGGGCAGGCGGCGGGGGCCTATCCTTCGATTACACTCTGGACAGGTTTCGTGCGGAGCAAGCGTTGGATTAAATGGCTAATTGATGGGTTAGAGGTGAAAATGAGACGGGCTCCGCTTTGAGCGGAGCCCGTTGGTTTTTCCGGCGTGTTGCTTTGGATTAGCCAGGAATTACGTTGGTCGCACAGGGGCCTTTTTTGCCCTCTCCGACCTCGAACTCCACCTTCTGGCCTTCCTCAAGATTGGCGTAGCCAGTCGTCTTGATTTCCGAGTGATGAACGAACAAATCCTCGCCGCCATCATCGGGGCTGATAAATCCAAAGCCTTTTTTCCCATTAAACCATTTTACTGTACCTGTACTCACTATGGTACTCCTTCGGCCTGTTAATGGCCCTAAATTGTGTCTCTCGGTTTTTTTAAGGAGAATATTCTTGAGAGACGTGAGAATATGCCCTACTGACGGGTATTATACCAAGATGCCAACAATAGTTCAATAAAAAAAATAAAATAATCATAATGGTACTTTGGGCCTTTGTGGCTAACTCCGGAAAATTCAAATACGCGAATTCGGCGAAAAGCTGCTCGGCCTTTCGGTCATAAGCAACGGCAGCTTCAATCTCGCTCTCATATCGACCAAGATATACACTTCTGCCCTTATACTTAATTCGTACATACCATTTATTGCAATCCTTCTTCCAGCTAAGACTTTTGTATCTCGAACTGCTGGTGCTACGTAGCATTGCTTCCAGCCTTCGTAGCCATAGCTACTACGGCGGAGTAGGCACTACGCAGAGCAGCATAGGCGCCGCGTTCGAATCCGCCTTCGCCAAGGCTATGGCGGACAAGATTGGGTTTGATTGGGTTTGTTTTGGGTTTGTAT
>JAUWAY010000016.1 GCA_030601845.1 Phycisphaerae bacterium | reverse complement strand
TTCCAGATACAGCCGCTTTCGGGTCACATCTTTTGCTTTTTGATACTCCTGGAGTACGGCTAAGAATTTCTCCGTATCTCCGTGGGCACGCTCTACCTTCTCGGCCTTATAGGCCTCTGCTGCCAGGATTATGCTCCTGGCTTGTCCCCGTGCCTTGGGGATGATGTCCTCTTTATAGCCGTCAGCTTCCTTGATTAATTTTTCCTTATCCTCCTTTGCGCTTACCACGTCGCTAAATGCTGATGCAACCTCTTTTGGCGGCCGGACAGTCTGAAGCTTGACCTCGATTATTCGGAGGCCGCTGTCATAGCCATCCATTATTCGCTGCAAAAACTCGCGGATGTCTATCTCAACCTCGAGTTTTTCCTCGATAAGGACATCGTCAATTGGTCTTTGTCCGACGACCTGTCTTAAGGCGACCTCGGCGGCATCTTTCAACGCACCCTGGGGCGCCTCTAAGTCACGCACATTGAAAAGATAGTCGGCTGGGTCTTTTATTTGATACTGGACTATGATCTGTGCATCGATTATCTGCTCATCGCCGGTGAGCATCAACGATTCCTGGGGATAGAACGCATACCTTGCCGGCGGGCCCTGAACAATGGTCCTGAAGCCAATTTCTATGCGTCTTACCTGCTTTACCTTTGGTTTATCGACCTCTTCAATCGGCCAGGGCAGCCGGTAATGCGGGCCGGGCTCTGTTATTCTGACCGCCTTGCCGAATCGCCTCACAACGCCCTGCTCATCAGGACTGACGATATATATCCCTGACAAAAGCCACAGGACCAGAATAACCGGCGGTGCCCATTTTAGCCACGGGACCCACTCGGGAGGAAGTTTGAATTTCAGCCCATAATCATCTGCCCAATTACTTATCCGTTCCATATCAGCTCCTTTCCAAAATACAAGCGACATAAAATTGCTGTCATAAAAACACAATCATAGAACACTTCGGCGCAGCGTCAATTAAAATCTGGAAGAAAATTTGCTTATTTTCGGTAACGCAAGGCCTCGCTGTCGATTAGCAGAGGGCATTTTCTGAGAGCAGATGTATATCGCCAGCGAAATTGGTGTCTCCACCAGAATCAAAATATCACGGTTTTGCTGTAATTATAAGGCAAAACGTGCCCTTTTGGCCGAAATATGAAGGATAAAAAAATAGGGTAATTTGACGGGTTTTTACCTTGACGGGCGTGAAAACTTTGTTTACTTTGTGGGTTTATCTCATAGCTGGCGACTTTGATGCGGCATATCAGGAATTGGGGGAGGGTAAAGGAAAGCAAGTGACTGCCCCGTAGTTTTTCTGTGGTGATTTCTGACTATACCGGCAGGATATACGCAATGTGGATATAAACAAGTTATGTAAAATTCTGGTATTTGCAAAACACAATGAAAAGGAGGTAATTACTTATGGACAAAGTCAAGATCGGGATTGTTGGTGTGGGTAACTGCACAAGTTCATTACTTCAAGGTATTGAGTACTATAAAAACAAAAATAGCGAAGATTCTATCGGGCTAATGCACTGGGACATCAATGGGTACAAACCGTATGATATTGAAGTGGTGGCTGCCTTCGACATCGATAAAAGAAAAGTCGGAAAGGACGTGAACGAAGCTATATTCGAAAGGCCAAACTGCACTACAGTATTTTGTAAAGATATGCCCCAAACTGGTATTACGGTGAAAATGGGTAAAATTCTCGATGGGTTTTCGGATCATATGAAGGATTACGAAGATGACTACACATTTGTCCTGAGTGAGAGAAAAGAACCAACGAAGGAAGATATCGTCCGAGCCTTGAAGGAATCCGAAACTGAAATAATGTTAAATTATCTGCCTGTTGGTTCTGAGGAAGCTACGAGGTTCTACGCCGAATGCGCTCTGGAGGCCCGAGTGGCGTTTATAAATAATATACCCGTTTTTATAGCAAGCAACCCGGAATGGGCGAAAAAGTTTGAAGAAAAGAACATACCAATAATAGGCGATGACATTAAGGCCCAACTTGGTGCGACAATTACTCATAGAGTGTTGACCGATTTATTCAATAAAAGAGGGGTAAAGTTAGAAAGAACCTATCAGCTCAACACAGCCGGAAATACTGATTTTCTCAATATGCACAAAAGCAGCAGACTCGCGTCCAAGAAAATATCAAAAACCGAGGCTGTTCAGTCAGTTACCGCTAACAGACTGGCCGACCGTGACATCCATATCGGTCCCAGCGATTATGTCCCCTGGCAAGATGACAACAAGGTCTGTTTTATCAGGATGGAGGGCAAGCTCTTTGGCGATGTGCCGATGAATCTGGAATTGCGGCTGAGTGTGGAAGACTCGCCAAACTCAGCAGGTATAGCCATTGACTCAATCAGGTGCTGCAAGCTGGCCCTTGATAGAGGTCAAGGCGGTGTTTTGTACGGCCCGTCGGCATATTTCTGCAAGCATCCGCCCCGCCAGTATACCGATGACCAGGCCTACAGGATGGTTGAGCAGTTTATTGCAGAAGGAAAAGAATCGGATGAAGTTGCTTATAACGTAACAGAAGAATTCATTGCTGGCAAAATGCGAGGGTTAAGATTGTGAAATGTCTGATACTTGCCGCCGGTAAAGGAAGCAGATTAGCAGCAAGGGGCGATTCAAAGCCCCTTGTTTTGCTTCTGGGCCTGTCCCTTATCGAACGGACAATTTTAACCGCACGAAGTTGCGGACTTACAGAGTTTTATGTTGTCACCGGATACAACGGCCAAAAGGTAAGAGATTTCTTAGAGAGATTCAGCCAGAGCAGAAACTTAAAAATAAACTCTTGTGTAAATGACCAATGGCAAAGCGGGAATGGGGTTTCTGTCTTAAAAGCGAAAGAATTCTTAAATGAAAATTTTGTTTTGTTGATGTCAGACCATATTTTTGATGAGCGTATTCTTAAAGAACTTATCAACTACGATATAACAAGCTCAGTTGTTTTAGCTGTTGATAGAAGAAAAACTCTGCCGGGAGATACGGAGGTTCTGGAGAAGGAAGGAAGGATTGTAGATATCGGCAAAAATATAGAAAAATCAAACTGCATAGATACTGGTATCTTCTTGTGCTCACCCAAAATATTTTCTTATATTGAAGAAGCAGTTAAAGAAGACAAGACTGAGCTTGCACAGGCAATCGCTAAAGCTGCTGAGAACAGAGATGCGCAAGTTTTTGACATTACTCAGATTGAAAGTTACGCATCAAAGATGAGGAAGGAAATTAAGCCCTGGTGGATAGATGTTGATACGGAAAAAGATTTGATAAAAGCCAGGGAAATGATAATTGAAAACGCCAGCAAAAATCCGTCTGATGCTCTTGCTTATTATATTCATAGGCCAATAGAAAATAAATTGGTAGCTTTTATTTCAAATTTTAATATTACACCCAATCAATTAACCATCATAGTAAATATATTGGCCTATACGGTAACAGCCTTGTTCTTTTTTGGTTATCTACTGCCTGCCTCAATTTTAACTTTTGTCGTAGGAATAGCTGATGGTTTGGATGGCAAATTAGCAAGAGTGAAATTAAAGATTAGCAAATTAGGCTCATTGGAACATTCCTTCGACCTATTATTCGAATTTTCATGGTTTATAGCCCTATCCTGGTTCCTCTTTCGTTCAACAGGAAGTAATGCTCCATTAGTTCTTTGTATTTTTATAATCCTTTTTATAGCATTTTACAGGCATGTGTACGACCAATTTAGAAGGGCGATGGATAGAAGTTTAGATGATAGCGGAGGTTTTGAAAGGAAATTCAGAAGGATAGCTGGTAGAAGAAATCTATACAATATCCCCATTCTGGTGGGCATACTACTAGTTCCTCTTTACTCTTTAAATACTTTAATCTACTCCTTGATTTTTATCTTATTCCATTCTGGGATTACAGCGGTGGTATATTCTTTAAGAGCCGTCAAGCATATGCATGCTATGGACCATAAGAAAACATGAGTAAAAAGTTGGACGGGCTTAACCTGGGTCCGGTAATACCGCGCAGAAAGTGTAAGATTGGCTCCAATATTTTTCGGACAAAGAATTTTTGCTATTTTCTTGAAGATTGTGAGATTGCGGCAAGGATTGTTCTTGACTTGATGAACGGCTCAGGGTATAATAAACCGTACTGAAATGGGGGAAACATAATTATCACTTGCATCGTTACCGAAAGCTAATTTAATAATCGATTAGTCTATAGGCCGTGTTAAAGAAATGGGGGGTTAAGATGAAAAGCTCAGCGAATTTGGTAGTACTGGTTATTGCGGTTCTATTCGCATTACATACAGGAGCAGTTGCAGGCACGGTACTGCGACTCAGTCAGTATTCCTCGGACCGTGACGACAATGAGTACCCTACTTACCTAGCGGAATACCTGGATGCCGAACTGGATTTTTCGGTAGCCGGCAGCACATTGGCGCTTGGTGTAACCAATCTGACACCTGAGAACGCCGGCGACCCCGCATTCAAAATAAACAAAATATACTTCAATGTTACCGACAATGTGCAAGGATTAACCCTGACTACCGCCACCGGCCCTGAAGACTCAGTTACTAACGAATGGGAGCTGGGCTTTTCAGAGGATGGTTTCCTTGTCGGTGGATTCGGCCGGTTCGACGTGTCCCTTACAGGCGGCCACGGTAATCAACCAAATGTAATCAACCCGGGGGAAACCGTCAGCTTCGTCTTCCAGATTACCGGCTCGGCGCCGTTCTCGGACAGCGACTTTATAACGTTAAGCTCACAGGTTGGCGGGCACATTGTCTCATATGCAGCGGCGAAATTTTACAACGATGATGATGTAAGTGCTTACGGTGCTACGAATATTCCTGAACCGGCTACGGTTTTCATCCTTGGGCTTGGCAGCCTAACATTGCTGCGAAAACGCAGAATTAAAGTGTCTAAAGTGAGCTAAAGTGACTAAAGTGAACTAAAGTTTGCTCTTGCTGTGGAAGCTCGTTTGTCGTTGTCGAAACTGGTATCGAAGCTGGAAACCGGAGGCTGGATGCTCGAAAAAAAACGAGCTTCAAGCTTCTATGACGAGCGTCGATACGAGCATCCACAACCTTAAACGAGAGTCGCAAACATTTTAGGCACTTTAGGCACTCTAAACTTTAGTTCACTTGCATTACTCGGTATCCTCTTTTTGCAGCAGCTCGATAATCTCTGCCTTTGTGGGCAGGGCCTCAATCGAGCCGAACTTCGTGCAGGCCAGGGCCCCCGCGGCGCAGGCGAATTTGACCCCTTCCCTTACATCGTCCTTAACGGCGCAATAGGCGGCCAACGCCCCGGCAAAGGCATCGCCTCTGCCGGTCTGGTCGACAAGCTCGACCTCAAAAGCCGGAATGTGGTCTGCGCCGGCTCTGTCGACAACCATACAGCCGCGCTTACCCATCGTTATGACCGCTGAATCCACGCCGCGAGCGACCAGGTCGGAGCCGATGAGCTTGGCGGTTCGGATGTTGGCATCGGACTGGTCGGTGATGTCGGCGGCCTCGTAAAGATTCGGTATCAGGATATTGACCGAGAAATACTCGATAGGTAAATCACTATGCTTGTTGCTGCCTGCATGGCCGGACTCTATCGGTCTTGCGGGGTTTAGAATGACCTTCGTGCAGTGCACCTCTGCGGCACGAATTGCAGTTACGATTGCCTGCTGCGGCAACCGGCCGTGAATCAGGCAGACATCGGCGCCGGAGATAATCTGCTCAGCGGCATCGATGTCCTGCGGGCGTAAGGCGCTATTGGCGCCGGTATAGTAACAGGCGGCGTTTTCGCCTTCGGCATTAACCAGCGTTACAATAATGCCGGTATTCTTGGCCTCGGCAGTGTAGACGTAGTCGGTGTTGACGGCCAGCTCTGCCAGGCTTGCCCTTACCATTTCCCCAAATGGGTCGCTGCCGACCTTGCTGAGCAGATGGACTTCGCAGCCGCACAGGGCAGCCTGGGCGGCCTGATTTGGCCCGGGGCCGGTAGGTGTGTATGAAAGGTGCGAGCCGGTAACACTCTGGCCGGCAGAAGGGAACTGGCCGCACCTTATCGCCATATCGATATAGGTGCCGCCGATTACCGCTACCGAAGGTTTGCTTCCTTGCATTTTCCGTCTCCCATTGCTCGTGCCTTCTCGCCCAGGCACGCGATTACTCAAAGTGAGTAGTTTAATATAACCGGCCGACAGTCAAATGCAAACTTTTTTTTCGGGCATCGGGTATCGGGCATCGAGCATCGAGTTTAAAAACAACCGGCCCCCGTTCTTGCTTTCGCAAGAAAGCACGGGGGCCGAATTGATGCACATTCTGTGTTTAATACCGGACCACAGTTAGCGTCTCTTTCTACGAAGCAGAACCAGTCCACCGAGACCAAGCAGAGCTATTGTAGCTGGCTCAGGCACTGTTACAGTGGTCATACCGATATTGCGGATGTTGAAGTCCATTTTCCAGCCGGGCCACTCGTCAGTTACCACGAAGCCGTTGACGGTAATCAAGCCGGCGTTGATAAAGGCGATAACCTCCGCCAGGTCATCGCCGGCAAGTATCAGCATAGCAGTTTCGGGGCCGGCCATATCCAGGAAGTTGCTGCTGGCTCCTATGAACAACGCGTCGCCCATAAGAACAGCATCACCGCTCAGGAACACGTTACCTGTAGAGCCGTCCAGGCCGATATTGATGTTGGCATCAGCCACAATCAGCCCGCTGGTCATTGTCAGAGTACCTATACCAGGGCTGTCGCCCTCAGGTGTCTTGCCGACATTCAGGGAGTCGGAAATATTTATGGTACCGCCTGACATAGTAACGGTGCCGGTGCCGGTGTCTCTGCCGATGTTCATGCTTTTGGTTGGATCGTCCCCGATTCCGGGTCCGACATCTATGGTGCCGCCCGACATAGTAAGGTCACCGGTGGCGCCGTCGTCGCCGATGTTCAGGCCTCCACTGATATCGATGTAGCCGTCCGACATAATCATGGTGCCGGCGCCGCCACTCTCGTCGCCGATGGTCACGGCTTTATCCTTTCCTTCACCGACGTCGGGGCCGATAGCTATCGTTCCGCCCTGCATATCGAAACTGGCGGACGACTTGTTGCCGACCTTAAAGGACCCTCCGGTCGTAATAGAACCGGCCTTCATCGTCATTGAGCTGCCATCGGAGTCGGAACTGTCACCAACGACCAACTTACCAGCAAGCGTTACGGTGCCATCCTCCATAAGAAATGTGCCGGCCGCCTTGTTGCCCACTTTCATGTAGTCACCAGCCGTTAAGGTGCCACCATCTATAGTAATTGCGGCGTCCTCGCCTTTTTTGTCGGCCACTTTCACCTTTTTGCCGACAGTAATAGTACCGCCCGTGAGCGTTACTGAGCTGCCGCCGCTGTCTTCATTGTCAGCGATAATCAGGTCGTCACCAATCGTTATGGAGCCACCAGACATATTAAGTGTGCCGCGCGCTTCGTCGCCCACTTTTAACTCACTCTTCCCGTCGCCAAGCGTACCAATCGTAATAGTACCGCCCGTCATCGTCATCACGCTGCCGCTGCTGCCGTCCTGGTCAGCGATATACATGTCTTCAGTACCAGTAAGCGTTATGGAGCCATCAGACATAGTAAGTGTGCCGACCGCTTTGTCGCCCACTTTAAACTTTTTGTTGGCAGTAACAGTACCGCCCGTGAGCGTCATTGAGCTGCCGCCGCTGTCGGTATCGTCAGCGATAGTGAAGTCGTGAGTAACCGTTAGGGAGCCAGCAGACATAATAAATGTGCCGACCGCATCCTCGCCCACCTCGAATTTTTTAGCGCTATTACCAACCGTTACGGTGCCGCCCTCCAGACGAAATTCGCCGGCATCTTTGTCGCCCACGTGGAAATCGTGGCTGGTATCAAGAGTACCACCGGTCATCCTCAGGTCGCCAGGGCCATCATCTGTACCAACGTTTAGCTTCCTAGTCAATGCAGTAGTATCGTCATCGATAAGAGAGCCAGATGGGTTTGCCAGCCCAATCTCGACGTCGTCGTCAGAGGTGGGAAGGGTGTCACCATCCCAGTTTTCTGCCGTTCTCCAGAGGTTGTCGACCCAGGCCCCATTGTCCCACTTTACTGTTCCACCGAGCACGTTACCGGCCAGGCCCAGTATTAACACAAAAGAAATCAAAAAAATCAACTTTTTATACATAACACTCCTCCTTTTCAAACTTCTAACACTTAACATCATTCAGTATCTTGGCTAAACGCCAAAACATCTGTTGTTTCCGACAGGCATCAAAAAAATTTACAAATTCGTACAACCAGTACGAATGACCTTCACCAATTTTGCCCGTCTCAACAACTCTAACAATCAATTCACAACTTCCTTTGTCTTTTCTTCTCTGCTGCGAATCATTCGCAGCTAACAATCATTTCCTTTCCATTCCCCGCAGCAGCGCTGCTGCGAAGGATGAATCAGGCAGTCCGTTTTATCTTATTGCATTGGCATCTCCTCCATTGCATTATTTCGACCATCAGCTATTCGCCGCTTCTGGTCCCTTAGTTGCATTTATCTAACGTCTCGAAAGTGGGGATTTGCGGAAAAGATAACATCCCGTCTTTCCATCGCTCCTCACTTTCACTCTCCTCTTCACTCTCCTCACTTTTGGCCCGGCACCAAAAATTGGTGCCGAACAAATAAATCCTTGCCCGCTAATGAAACGGGGCTAAGCGTTTATTCGCCTCATCAATTAACGAATTGTACCAGTTTTCCTGCGCTATGTCAATAGCTAAATTACCAAATTTAACTTTTTTTTGTTTTTTATTTTTCACCACTTTTGCCATTTTACCCAAACGCTTATGAAATGTCAACACCTAAATTGACAAAATCCCCTATTTTTTTTGTTTTTTTTATTTTCTCCATTTTACCTATTTCTCTACCAAATGTCAATGCCTAAATTGCCAGAATTTAAAATTTTTAGCCATTTTTTAGCGTTTCTTGCTATTTTTTGACGTTTTTGGGCGTTTTTTGGCTGAAGGCAATTTTATTTTCTTAATCCTTTGTGAGAAAGAAGGTTGTATTCATTTTGTCCTCAAGGAAATTGGCTTTGTTTGGGTTTGTATTTCGTATCGCGTATTGCGTATTGCGTATCGCGCTGGGGGAATTGGGTTTGATCGGGTTTGAATTGGGTTTGTTTTTTCCGCGTCTGTGAAGGCGTACATTTTCATAATCCTTTGTTAATACTTTATTTACGTTCATTTGGGTATTTAGCAAATTGGGTTTGTTTTGCATAAAAGGATGTGTAAATGGGTATATGGGTATATGAGTAATTGTTATTAGTAGAAACCCGGTAGCCATTATAAGTTCTCCTGAATTTACGATACCTGCTTTTGCGATCCGCCTTCGCGAGAGGGTCGAAGCCGCGTGCCGTCGCCATAGTGGCTTTGGCACGTCGGCGACTTCGGCGGAGTCCCTTTGCGAGTCGCAAAAAAAACATCTCTCTATAATTAGAGCTACCTGCGCTTTTGGCCGAATTTTGGGGTGATTTTTGACAGGATTAACAGGATTAAGCTATTATTATCAAAGGACTTAAAATTTTTTTAAAAATTCCGATTTTTGTTCGCAGGTCCCTGCGTTTTTGGCCGCTTTTAGCCAATGAGAAAGGAACAGAAAAATGAGAACGCGGTAATTTACGTAAGATATTACTGTACAAGGAGATAGGAAGTTATAGTGCCTAAAATGCCTAAAATGTCTGCGATTCTCGTTTAAGGTTGTGGATGCTCGTATCGAAGCTCGTCGTAGAGGCTCGAAGCTCGTTTTTTCAAGCATCCGGCCTCCAGTTTCCAGCTTCGATACCAGCTTCGACACCAATGCTACTCTGCGAAGTGCCTACTCCGCCGTAGTATCTATGGCTACGAAGGCTGGAAGCTTCGCTACGTAGCACGAGCAAACGAGCTTCTTTAATTTTAGCTCACTTTAGCTCACTTTAGGCACTTTAGTTCACTTTAGGCACTTGCATTTATGCGGGGGCCCCTACCACAGCCATACAGATTACGCTTTCGGCGGTGCCGTCGATATCCAGGAGCGAATTTACCCGGTCATCGTAAAGGGCGCCGATTTCACAACTACCGAGATTTAAGCTCACAGCAGCTAAGGCCAGGTTTTCGGCGATGTGGCCGGCGTCAAGGTAAATATATCTATACGCCCGCTGGCCATATTTCCACTTGCAGCGTGCGAAAACGGCGGTCCATATAAACACTACGGCGGCCCCGGCACACATCGACTGGCCCAGTGCGGCGGCAGCAATAGCGGCACTGAAGTCGCCCTGCTTTAACTGCTCGAGATAATGGCCCCTGATAGCGTAATGATACAGCCCTTTGTCGAGGCCCCTTACGTTATTGACAATAAGGTAGGTCTCTATCGGATAAAGGGCACCGGCAGAGGGGGCGGTGCGAAACTCATAGCCCGCCTCGGTTCGCTGTATGCCGGTCGATGCCCAGAGCAGGTAAGACAGCCGGCCTTTGCTGAGCGGGCCTTGCTGAAAGTTGCGAATGCTCTTTCTGTGCCTCAGAGTGCGGTCCAGACTCATTGGACTTGTCGGCTCAAAGGCCACAAGCTCAACCTTTGGGGCTTCGGGGTATTCCTTGTACAAGGATGCCCGAACAAGGCCTCGCTGCGGCATACTGCGGGGATCGTACTTTGTCTGCTGTTGAAATCTGTCGCCTATATCGTTCATTTTTGCACCTCCGTAAGTAACACCGCTCGATACTCGATTCTCGATACTCGCCCGTCAAGGCTCGGCCCGTCTTGGCTCGGCCAAGCCGAGACTGGCCTTGCCGAGACTGGATTCTCGACGAGTATCCAGCGGCTCGACTGAGCGACTCGACCGAGCTCGTCGAGGTCTCGCCGAAGTCATCGAGAGCACCTTACACATTTCCCTACCATTACTCGAAAACCTCAACCTCTGCAAGAAAATATCCCATTTCGAGCCGTGCAGGCCAATTTGAGGGAAGAAAAGTTTAATAAATAGCAAACTTTACAAAAAAAATTTAAAAAAACACTAAAAAAGGCTTGACTTTGTTTTGTTTTTTGTTAAAATACACCTTATGTTAAGTAAATATCTAATAAATTGGGGTGTTAAAGCCGAAATTACCGGTTTTTTTAGCCAAAAACAGCTTTCAGGACTACAAACCCAAGAGTCAAAACCACAGACTCAAGAGTCAAGACCACAAACCCAAGATGCAAAACCGGTCTTTAGTCTTTGCCCCTTGGTCTTTATAATGGCCAAGAGGAGAAAAAACAGCAAACCTGAAATGGGGCGGACCCCGTTAGGAGTGAATCGGCAAGCCCTGTTAGAAGTAAGTCGCCGCGGGCGACTGCCGCATCCTCGATGCGGAACTCTGACGGGGCAAGTCGGAGCAGCGCAGCTTCAGTCCGGACTTCTAACGGGGCGGACAATTAAACAGAATCATCCTTGGCAATGGCAATTTAACCAGGGAAGGGGGACTGCTTATGCAGACAATTCACAAAAACATTCCACAAGGCACTTTGAAAATCAAGAACAAGTATCGCGACAGAATCGACCTGTTGCGCGGCAGAGTGAACCTGCTGACCGGCAAAGACAAGCTCTTGATGACAATGTATTTTAAGAACGACAATAGCTTTCGGCAGATGGCCCGGCTGGCGGGGGTCAACGAGGCAAACATCGCGCGGAGAATACATAAAATTACAAAACGACTCATAGACGGTGAATATATAACCTGTCTGAGGAACCGCGACAAATTTACCAGGCGTGAGATGGCCATCGCAAAGGATTACTTTCTGCTTGGCTTATCGATGAAAAAAGTCGCGAACAAACGGCGCACCACCTACTACCGCGTTCGTGAAATTCTGAAAAAAATTCAACAGCTCGTTACGACGGTGGGTAGTGAGCAGTGAGTGGTAATTATTTGACTAATTAACTAATCAACTATGCCGACTTTCAGTGTTTCAAAAAGCTACCCCTGGCGTGGCAAAATTACCGAGAAGGTCTCACAGGTATGCAGGATGTTCGGCCTGACGGTCGAGCGGCTGGCCGAAAGAACCGTCAGCCACAACTGCACCGTTGAAATCAATGCAGGTAACATTGTGTATATCACGGGGCCTTCCGGAGCAGGAAAAAGCGTGCTATTAAGAGAATTGGAAAAATGCATTCCGGCCTTGGACAGGATCAACCTCAACGAAGTGCAACTGCCCGCGGACAAAACAACTATTGACTGTATTGAGGGCGATGTATTGGGCGGGCTGCGGCTGCTCAGTACCGCCGGATTAGGCGATGTGTTCTGTGTTCTCAATCAGCCGGCAAATCTAAGCGATGGGCAAAAGTGGCGGTTTCGTCTGGCAATGGCAATGGCAGCGCAAAAGAAATACATCTTTGCAGACGAATTCTGCTGCGGATTAGACCGGATTACCGCGGCGGTGATCGCATACAACATCCACAAATTCGCCAAAAAAACCGGCGTGACATTTATCCTGGCGGGAAGTCACGAAGATATTCTGCTTGACCTGGCGCCGGACGTGCTGGTCGTCAAGGAGTTATCCGGCCCGACCGAAGTTGTCTATAAAGAATTGAGAATTAAAAATTGAAAAGCTGTAGTATCAGTAAAAAGGTGCAGATTGTTCTCGGCTGTCTCGACGACTACAGGGAGCTTGGGCATTATCACTATCGTGACAGTCGGTTGGGACCTTATGCGGCGATTTTTGCCATAAAGCCGAAAGGTTATGTTGCCGGCTGTTCCGGCATAAAGACCATTGGGGTTATCGTCTATACAATGCCGAGTCCGGGTTTAGAGCTTCGCAATATCGCCACGGCTAATTGCTTTACCGGCTTCGACAGGGTGACACGATTAGCGCTTATCAACAAGAACATCCGCTGTATCGGCAGGGTCATAATTGAGCCGAGGTTTCGGGGTCTGGGTTTAGCGAGCCGATTAGTGCGTGATACGATGCCGGAGATGGGCGTCCCTGTAATTGAGGCGATGGCGGTGATGGGGCTGGTCAATCCGTTCTTTGAGAAAGCGGGGATGACCGCTTTTTCGGCGAAGATGCCAGCCCGATGCGTTCAGCTGATAGAAGCGCTTAGTCTGGTCGGCATTGAAAAGCAGCAGCTCATCGACCCGAAGAAGGTTCAGCTAAAGCTTGAACAACTGCAGGGAGAAGAAGGTGAATTCATTGAGCATCAAATTCAAAGGTTTCTGCAAAGCTACGGCAAAAGGCGTGATATGCCGGCGGGGCTGGAGCGGACAAGATACATATTGAGCAAGCTGACCGAAAGACCCGTTTACTATATATGGTTTAATCCCGAAGTCTCGATACTCGATTCTCGATACTCGTTGAGCAAGGAAAAGGAATATGACAAATTCCATTAAGTCGATAGCAATTGATAAGCTGGTTGCTCATCCGGGCAATCCGAACCGGATGAGCCGGTCCAATTTTGCCAAGCTGGTTCGTAACATTGAGATGTCCGGTCGATACGAGCCGTTGGTAGTTCGGACATACAGAGGCACAGAGGAACAAAGGCACAAAGGCACAGAGGAACAAAAGGGCTGCTTTCAGATAATCAATGGCTATCATCGCTGGCGGGCGTTGGCCAAGCTGGGCTACGAAAAGGCGGATTGCATAGTATGGGACATCGACGATGAGCAGGCCGATATTCTGCTTGCTACGCTTAACCGGCTTGGCGGGCGGGACGAGCTGGGCAGGAAATTGGCGCTGTTAAAGCGGCTGAATAAGAGGATGCAGCCTGCCGAGCTTGCAAAACTGCTGCCGCAAACAAAAAGGCAGATTGAACGATTGGCCAATCTAAAAAGACCGATTGGGCCGGCAAAGATAACCGAACGGTGCCTTGCAAATCCGATGGTGTTCTTTGTAAACGATGTGCAGCAGCAAGTTGTTGAGCAGGCGTTGCTGCTGGCCGAGCAGCCCGATTGCAAAATGACAAGAGCCGAGAGTAAAGTGGCTGCTCTTGTCGTGATAGCCGAAAGCTTTATTAACCAGTCGAAGAGAAATTCAGGGGGTAGTTATTAATGGCGAGAAAACGATATTTGCGTAAGAGGCAGCTTGAGGTTCTTGATGATCTGTTCAGTGGCGAGCTCGATGAGGGTGCTGTTTTAAGAAAGCACAAGGTAAGCAGTGCTGTTTACAACAGGTGGCTGGCCGAGGAGCTGTTTGTGTCTGAGTTTTCGCGTCGGCTGGCTTCGGCGAGATTTCAAAGCGAACTCATCATAGCACGATACTCAGCGGTAGCGGCGGCCAAGCTGGTGGCCCTTACTGAATCTGACAAACCAGAGACCGCGCGTAAAGCCTGCCTTGATATTATTAACTCGACGCTCGATTCTCGATGCTCGATGGGAACGAAGGATGAGGAACGAGGGATGAGGGACGAGCCACAGGCCCAGCAGGTTTCACCTGCCACCGCCAGCAGATTATTAGCAGCCCTAGCGGAGGAAAAAAACGATGGCTAAACCGCGTATTTTTGAACCTCAGCGGGGCGGTTTGACTGCTTATTATAGTTTTTGGTCAAAAAGTATAATAAGAATTCACTAATGAAACGAAAGTTTAATAAGATGTAACTTTGATAAGTCTTTCTCTTATGATTAAAAGCGGTCAGATATGTGGAAAATTAGGCGCAAAAAAAGGGAAACAAGGGCCCACTTTATTTCGTTCGCTATTTGTCCGGCCTGTCTCCCTTGTACAATAATGCAAGGCTGCATTTACTACCAACCTCGCGAAGCCATCAGCTTCTCTATATAAAGTATAACTCAATTTTCACGGGGGACAAAAAAAAACGAAAAGAAAATTTCGATGCTCGATACCCGATTCCCGATGCCCGATTCCCGATGCCAGATAAAAACGAAAGACGAGAGATGACGGGTGAGGGACGACTTATGCTCGGTTGGTAATCCAGTGGCAGCTTTAATGCTGACGGCGTGGTAAAAAACGGTTGAACGGAACAGGTCAAAAACTATAATAATGCATAAAGAAAGAAATCGGCGGGACAGAGCAATCGAGACGTCTGAACCGAAATGTATATAACAAGTGGAACAGGGGAAAACGTGAGCAAGGCAAAATGCATTCTGGGTATAGGGCTTTTTTGTATGTTAGCTGTGGCGTCAACCCTCGGCGGAGAAAATACGAGCACAACCGTATCTTCTAATGTTAAACAAAAATCCTCAATGGAAGCTCAGCAAATCCGCAGCAAGTTAAAAGACCCCGAGATTTGGATGTGCGTCAACAGTAAAAGTACTTTCGATTTACTGAGTCGCAGCAAAGACTGGAGTTTTGTGCGGAAGCGACTGACCGGCATCAAACTTTACATTGGTGTTATTAATCAGGCACCAGCTGAGAAACTTTCTCAGCTGGTTTCGGTCGTCAAAGAAAACGATTTTAAGGTTACCGTTGAATGCGGAGGGACACTGAACCACGATTGGCAAGACCAGGCCGGCGAAAAGTCCGCAGAGACGGAACTGGCAAAGCTGGAAAAATGGTATCAGGCGGGTGGTAAGATTGACTATTTGGACCTGGACGGGCCTGTGCGACGGCTCCTTGGCCATTCCGGCTGGGGAAAAGACGAGCAGAAAAAATTCACATCAGCTGAACGATGTGCGGACGAACTTGTAGATTACATACGGGCGGTAAAAAAGCGATATTCCGAAATCAGGTTCTTCCTGCTGACCAACTTTCCCAATTGGGGTTACAAGGGGGATGTTTCCTACACCAGGGCCGGGCTGGGCTGGGGAGACTATGACAAGGTTGCAAGAGTCGTGCTCGATAAATTAGACTCGGCCGGTCTGCAACTTGAAGGCGTTACAGTTGACAATCCCTATGAATATGCCATCGGCGAGATTCGGCCCAGGCACCTGAAAGACCCGTCTAAAATCGATTGGATTAAGCGGATACGCACTTACGAAGAATTCAGTCGGTCCAGGAATCTCGAATTTAATCTAATTGTCAATTCAAGCAAAGGGGGCAAAACATCTGATAAGGAGTTTTATGAGCGGACATTGAAAATGGTTGATGCCTACACCAGGGCAAACGGCAGACCGACCCGATATATTGTTCAAAGCTGGTATGAATATCCGAAGGAGACCCTGCCGGAAACCGCTCCCTATTCAATGACATCGCTTGTAAAAGCCATAATGTTAAAACTTCATCCACATCTGTGCAGAAGCGACTCTATGCCGGCGGACTGGCTCAGGGAAGCCGAGACATACACGCTGCCGGCGTGGTTCGAGGGCACGCGTGTGCAGGCGCACAGCGAACACGGCATCGAGTTGGCGCTGCGTATGACAGCCGAGGCCCACGCGAAGGTCATCCGCTCGCTTGGCGCCGATGTTCTGACGCGGATATTCCTGAATCGTGAAGAAGGCGCCTGGTGGCCAAGCAAGGTCGGTGAGACACACCCGCTGATTGGCGGGCATGATTTTGCCGCCGAGATTGTCCGGGCTGTGCACGGCCAGGACATGAAGGTTATCGGCTACTTTCGCCACATGTGCGACGCGGCGATGCAGAAGCAGCACCCGGACTGGATTTGCCGAGGCCCTGACGGCTCGCCGACGCTCGAAGTTCGGGGCAAACCGACCGATGTCTTCGTGCTGTGTATGAATTCGCCGTATCGGCAATTTATTCAGACCCGTCTGCTGGAATTAGCCGAGCGAGGCCTCGACGGCATCTACTTCGACTCGTGGCATATGCCCGACATCTGCACCTGCAAATATTGCAAGAAGGCGTTTCGAGAAGAGGCCGGACACGAGATGGATGTTTCGGCCCCGATTGGTTCGCCGGCATATCTGGAAGCGGTCGATTTCGTTAACCGCACGATGGTCCGCACTTTCCAGCAGTGGCGCGAAGCGGTCCACGCGGCCTATCCTGACGTCGTTTTCTCGATAAAAAGTTCCCGATACCCGATGTTTGAATGGGCGCACATCGATGAGCGCCTGCTGGCGATATCCGAGACATCGGGGACGGAATTTCACAAGCCCTTTGGCTGGAATTCAATGCGAAAACAGCAGATAAAAAGAAATAAAAAAGGCCAGAAGATAGCTTTGGATTTCGCCGCGCCTGCTTATGACGACCAGTTGGCGCTGGGCTGGTCGATTGTCCGGGACGGCTCGTTCGGACGACCGCCTTTGATGTGGATTCCGCATATCCGCAGTGAGCAGACAGCGCTTTATTCGGCTGCTGCCGCCGTTACCTACGGCTGCGTGGCGGCGATGAGCATCCCAATTCGCGAGCCCCAAATCGACGGCCTGAAAAGTCGCAAGCTCTTCGGCTCTTGCTTTGAGATGGGCCGAAAGACTTCCCCTTACCTGGCATACGCCAGGCCTATCGGCTGGGCTGCGCTGCACATCAGCGAGCAAACGCGCAACGCCCGGCTGGGTGACGACGATAAAATGTGGCAGGAGTTCTTCGCTCCGGTTTTCGGTGCCCTCCAGGCGCTCAAAGAAGAACACCTGCCCTGGACAACTATTAACGACCGGGCCCTGACGCAAGGGCCATCGCCGGAGACACAATTGCTGGTTCTTCCCTGGCCGGACGAACTTGACGACTCGCAGCGAGCGGCCGTGGCGCACTTCGAACATTCCGGCGGCGCCGTTTTGCGGCTGAATCCCCGAGCAGGATGGGACAGCAAAAAGAACAAGGCCAAGTTGGTTGCGGGGTTGAAGGAACAAGTCCATCGGCATACAAAGACGCTTGCCATACGCATCAGCGGCCCTGAAGCGATGCACGCCGTCTGCTTCGACAATCCCAAAGCCAGACGCCTGACGATATGCCTTGCTAATACGTGGGGCTGGTTCCGGTCGACCCGCGAGCCGAATCCCAAACTCAATGAAGGAACACCTCCACCGCCCTGTCGAGGGGTGTCAATCACAATTTCGGCGAAACGTGGCGCTCCAAAGAAAGTATTTGATGCGCTGGGCCAGAAGAATCTGACCTTCAAGAAGACGCAGAATGGCTTTCGGGTGGAAGTGCCGAATTTTCAGATAAATGCCTGTGTGGTCTTTGAATTCTGACTCGCTTGTCTTGCGAAGTCTCCGGAAGTTGTGTGGTAGTGAAAACCTATAGAAATCAACATATCCGACATTAACAAGGAGGAAAAAATATGACTACATCCAAATACGCACGTCGTTACTTTCTAAAGGTCACAGGCCTCGGTGCGGCATCGCTGGTGATGCCAAGCTGGTCACTTGCCGGCCAGAAGAGACCGGGCGGCAGGTGTAACATCGTTCTGATTCTGGTTGACGATTTAGGTTACGGGGACCTTTCGAGCTACGGGGCCAAGGACCTTAAGACGCCGAACACCGACCGGCTCATTACGACAGGTATGCGGTTCGACAACTTCTACGCAAACTGCCCGGTATGCTCGCCGACGCGTGCCTCGCTTTTGACAGGCAGATACCCTGACCTTGTCGGCGTGCCCGGGGTGATACGCACACACCTGACAAACAACTGGGGCTATCTGGCTCCGCAGGCGGTGCTGCTTCCGGTGCTGCTCAAGCGCGCCAGTTACCACACGGCAATTGTTGGGAAATGGCACCTTGGGCTGGAGTCACCGAACAGGCCGAACGAACGGGGCTTCGACCACTTCCACGGCTTCCTCGGTGACATGATGGATGACTACTACACCCATCTTCGCCACGGTTACAACTATATGCGACTCAACGGCGAGCGGATATACCCGAAAGGCCACGCCACCGAGCTATTTACGCAGTGGTCTATCGAGTACATCCACAAGCGTGCTAAAGGTAAGCAGCCGTTCTTTTTGTATCTTGCCTACAACGCCCCGCACACGCCTATCCAGCCACCCACAGACTGGTTTGAGCGGGTCAAAAGGCGCGAGAAGGGTATCAGCGAAGAACGTGCGAAACTTGTGGCGCTAATCGAGCACCTTGACGAGGGTATCGGCAGGGTGATGGCGGCACTAAAAGAGTCAGGTGTCGGCGAGAACACGCTGGTCATCTTCACCAGCGACAACGGCGGTCAGCTCAGGGTCGGGGCGAACAACGCCGCGCTGCGAGGCGGCAAGCAGGATATGTACGAGGGCGGTATCCGTGTGCCGATGTGCGCGGTCTGGCCTGGCAGGATAAAGCCCGGCTCACACAGCGACTGCATCGCGCTGACGATGGATTTGTTCCCGATTATTTGCCACGCAGCCGGCGCGGACTTTACTCACAAGATTGACGGCCGGAGCATCCTGCCGACGCTGCTTGGAAAACCACAGCCGCAAGAAGACCGATTTCTTTTCTGGGTGCGCCGCGAAGGCGGCCGTTACGGCGGCCGGGCCTACTATGCCGTGCGTTACGGCGACTGGAAATTGGTGCAGAACAGTCCGTTCGAGCCGTTGGAGCTTTACAACCTCGCCGACGACCCGGCCGAGCAGCGTCCCCTCGGCGAAAAGCACAAGATGTACCAGGAGCTCTTTACCGCCCTGCGGAACCATATTATCGAAGCCGGCGCCGTGCCCTGGCAGGGGCCCCCAAACGCCAAATGATGTGTTTGGGGAACCCGCAGAAACACCCCGTTAAATTGAACAGCTTGTAGTCAAAAATTCAGGAGATGACGACAATAATGAAAAAGAAAATACGTATTTTGAGTATGGTGTTAGCCGCAGTGTTGCTGGCCTCGTGGCAGGCACTAGGCTTGCCGAACGAACCCCCTCGCGGCGTCTACCAGAACCACGTGGAAGAGTTGAAGGAACTGGTAAATCGCGGCGTCGGCAAGCTCGGCACAACGGAGGACGAAGACTTCAAGCAGGCTGCCGAGAACGCACACCTTGCCAATGAGGGATTTGTTCGCTGCCAAAACTTCGTCAAAGGCTGGCTCCGACAAGCCGACCCAAAGACCGGACTTATCCCCAAGAATCTCGGCAAAGACAAGGACATCTGGAACGCCAAGGATAGCGCCGCAGACAACTACCCTTTTATGGTGCTCACCGCAGCTATCATAGACCGTGCTCTTTTGGCCGGCCGAATGCTCGATATGCTTCACACCGAAACCAAACTTACCTGCCGCATTGGCGATATGCCCGATACATACTCTTTCTCCAAACAAAACTTCCGTGATGCAGAGCCCGATATAGGCCGGATCATCTTCGGGTCATCGGAATATATCAAAGACGGTCTTCTGCCGCTGACCGAATGGCTTGGCCCAAGCCCCTGGTCAAAGCGGATGGTCGGCATCCTCGACGATATGTGGAAGTACGCCCCCATTGAAACCAAATACGGAAAAATCGTCTCACACAGCCAGGAAGTCAACGGTGAGATGCTACAGACGCTTTCGCGTATCTACTGGATGACCGGCGAAAAGAAATACCTGCAATGGGCTGTCCGCCTGGGGGATTATTACCTGTTGGGGCAACATCACCCCACACACGATGAAACAAAACTCAGACTTCGGGATCACGGCTGTGAAATTGTATCAGGGCTGTGTGAGCTGTATGCTACGGTTCACTTTGCAAGACCAGAGAAAAAGCGGGCCTACCAAAAACCCATTCACGAAATGCTCGACCGCATTCTGGAAATCGGGCGAAACGAGCACGGCCTTTTTTACAACACCATCAATCCCAAAACCGGCGAACATGATAAGGGCCTCTGTGATACGTGGGGCTATACCTACAACGGATATTACACAGTCTATCTTATCGACAGAACCGAAGCATACCGTCAGGCAGTCCTAAAAGCCCTTGGCAACCTCAATAAATACTACAGCCACCCAAACTATAAATGGGGTGGCTCCGACGACTATGCCGACTCTATCGAAAGCGCCATCAACCTTTATAATCGTGAACCTACTGGCTCCGTCGCACAGTGGCTGGACAGCGAAATAAGGATGATGTGGAACATACAAAGCAGTGACGGTGTCATCGAAGGCTGGCACGGCGACGGCAACTTCGCCAGGACGACCATTATGTATTGCCTGTGGAAAACAAAAGGCCTGACTATCAGACCCTGGCGAGAGGATGTCGTCATCGGCGCCGTTCAAAATGGTAATGTTCTCAAAATCAGTATCTGCGTCGAAAACAACTGGCAAGGAAAAATCCTTTTTGACACGCCGCGTCATAAAACGATTATGAAGATGCCGCTTGACTGGCCCCGCATAAACCAGTTCCCGGAATGGTTCACCGTCGAAGGCCGAAAACACTACACCGTTGACGACCTAACGTCGGATTCGAAATCAACATACACAGGCAAACAATTGCATGAAGGCATCACCATACACTTGCAGCCCGGCATCGAATGGCACCTGGTAGTACAGTAGCCATACCAGAACAACAGCTAACTTCTAAATAAAATTCAGAATCAGGGGGTAATAGCTATGGCAAAAGTAACTTTTCCAGAATCTTGTAGTAACATTGAAAAGGCAGTCTCCGTTTACGAGAGCTTACGGCGCACCCGGCCTAAACAGAAGCGGGACCTTAAAAACTACGTCAAGGTCTTTTTAGGTATCGATATTCCTGATAAGAAAATCTGTCCAGAACACAACAGTCCGATGGACTATCTGTGGCACAGTTTCTCAGCCGACTTTTCTGCCGAGAGGCGCACCAATGCCGATGCAATAATCTGGGCCAACCGCACCGGCGGCAAGACCGAGCTTGCTGCGGTCGCTACGCTTGTCGACTGCGTCTTTAAGCCGAATTGCCAGGTGCGAATCCTCGGCGGCTCAGGCGAACAGTCCGGCAGGATGTACGAATACCTGACCGGTTTTTTGCACAGCGGCTTCGAAAAGTTCCTGGCGGGGCCGGTTCGCAAGAGCAAGTGCAGCTTTGTAAACGGCTCAGCCGTCGAAGTCCTGACGCAATCACCGATGAGCGTTCGCGGTCAGCATATCCAGAAACTACGCTGCGATGAGGTCGAGCTTTTCGACGAAGATGTTTTTGCAGCGGCGAAGTTCACCACCCACAGCACATCAGGTATCGTGGCGGCGATGGAGATGATAAGCACGATGCATCGGCCTTATGGCTTAATGCACAAAATAGTTTCATCGGCGGAGAAATTCGGCACGCCGGTTTTTAAGTGGTGCCTGTGGGAGGTAATTGAGAAATGCATGGACCGGAGCTGCTCGCAGTGTCCCTTATGGGAAGATTGCCAGGGCAAAGCCAGGCGGGCAAATGGTTATCTGAAAATTGACGATTGCATAACGCAGAGGCGGCGGGCAAGCAGAGCCGGCTGGGAAGCCGAGATGCTCTGCAAAAGACCTTCGCTGGAGAATGTGGTCTTTGACGAGTTCGACACGGACAGGCATGTTCAGCCGGTCGACTACGACCCGAATCTGCCGTTGTACCGCACGCTTGATTTTGGATTTGTTAATCCCTTTGTGTGCCTGTGGATTCAGGTTGACAACGACGGCGTTGTGCAGGTGATAGATGAGTATGTCCGAAGTCGTGCTACTATTGACGTGCATGCAGCCGAGCTAAAGAGCCGAACGCCGGCTCCTGAGGAGCGGATAGCTGCCACCTTCTGCGACCCAGCCGGGGCCAGCGTAAATGATATTACCGGCACAAGTGTCATTCGGGAACTGCGGACGCTGGGGATAGTGACACAATACCGCCGCAGCGGCATCCTGGAGGGCATCGAGCTTATCCGCCGGGCGATTCGCTGCGGTGACGGCAGCAGCACTCTTATAATCTCGCCGAGGTGTCAGCGGCTGATAGAGGCGATGCGATGTTATCATTATCCCGAATCCGGCAGTGCTGCAGCAGCCGGCGAACTACCCTTAAAAGACGGTCTGTACGACCACCCCATCGACGCCCTGCGGTACTTTTTCGTCAACTACCACCACCCCGCCAAAACCACCACCCGGCGGTATTAAAGCAAAATCACAGGTGGAAGATATTGAATAAATCATACCGGAGTTTAGGAAATTCGCACATCAAAAAGGAAAACCAGAAACAATAAAGCTTCGCCAATATCCGATAAATAAGCCCGGATTTGCGCATAAAAAAGACAGGGCCGGGAGACGCGGAGGGAGAGGAGAAAGCGAGAAACTCCCAGCCCTGGAGTATGCTCTACATAGTATAGCAAAAAAGCGTGTATAAATCTATACCGAACCTGGCAAAAAATGTTCGTATTCCAGCAAAAATAATATCTATCGCAAGTCGGTCAACAGCGACCACACAAGGTTTTTGACGCTCATAATAGCCCCCAAAAGTTACATCCTTGACACAGCAAAACGCAACTCCTATCATAGCAATGGAAACAACATTCTTAAGGAAGAATTTAACTTATGGCGAACAAAGGATTTACACATCTTCACTTGCACAGCCAGTATTCACTGCTCGATGGCGCAATCCGCTTCGACGAATTGCTCAAACGTTGCAAACAATTGAAAATGGATTCCGTGGCTGTTACCGACCACGGAAATATGTTCGGTGCCGTCGAATTCTATACAAAGGCAACAGCCGCCCACATCAAGCCAATCCTCGGCATTGAAGCATACGTCGCCCCGCGCAGCAGATTTGATAGGCAAAAAAGCTCAATTTCCGATGCCGCATATCATTTGATACTTTTGGCTGAAAACAATACCGGCTACCGCAATCTGCTAAAGCTGGCCAGCGCCGGCTACACCGAAGGGTTTTACTATCGCCCAAGAATTGATAAGGACATCCTCGCCGAGCTAAACGAAGGCTTGATTGCCACTTCAGGATGTCTCAAAGGCGAGATTGCCACGCTGTTGGCCAACGGCGATGAAAGCCGAGCCGTCGCTGCGGCAGAAAGTTACCTCAAAATTTTCGGCCCCGACAGGTTCTTCATCGAAATCCAAAACCACGAAGATGATTCGTCTCTCGTGACCCGTGACCCGTCGCTCGAATCAGGCGACAGAAATCGCGAGCCAGGAACAAGGAATTACGAGGCACGAGGCACGAGCCACCAGTCACGACAAATTCGTGAGGCATTGATAAATCTTGCCAAAAAGATGGGGCTGGGACTGGTCGCAACAAATGATGTGCACTTTTTAGAAGAAGACGACCACGAAGCGCACAATTGCCTGTGCTGTATAAGCACCGGCAAGAATGCCGATGACCCCGGCAGAATGATTTATCCAGAAGATGTGTATCTGAAAAGCCCGGAGCAGATGCGACAGCTCTTTGCCGAGACACCCGAGGCCTGTGATAACACACTGGCTATTGCCCGGCGATGTAATATTGAGCTTGACTTAAAGAGGCGTCACGCCCCCCGTTTTAGGCCGTCCGATGGTTCAACGCCCGAAGAGTTTCTAACCAAACTCTGCTACGAGGGGGCAAAGCAGCGATACGGCAAAATCGCCGGCGAGATAAAGGAAAGACTCGACAGAGAGCTGGACGTAATCGAATCAAAGGGCTTTGCAAGTTATTTTCTTATCGTCTGGGACTTCTGCGATTACGCACACAAAAATAATATACCCGCAGGCGCCAGAGGCAGCGCGGTAGGGACAGTCGTCGGATACTGCCTCGGATTGTGCGATGTTGACCCTATTCGATACGACCTGCTCTTCGAGCGTTTTATGGACCCGCAGCGTAACGAGATGCCGGATGTTGATATTGATATTTGCCAGGCCGGGCGGGCAAAAATCATCGACTATGTCCGCCGGAAATACGGCCACGTTGCACAAATCATAACCTTCGGAACAATGAAGGCCCGCGCGGCTATTCGCGACATCTGCAGAGTGCTCGGCGTGCCGTTACCGGAGGCCGACAGATTGGCCAAGCTTGTCCCCTTCTCTCTTGATATGACCATCGATAGGGCCCTGAAGACCGAGCCACAACTCAAACAAGCCTACGAACAGAGTGAGCAGACCAGAAAAGTAATTGACATCTGCAAAAAACTCGAAGGCCTTGCCCGTCACGCATCGGTACACGCTGCCGGCGTTGTCATTGCCGATGAGCCGCTGACTGATTTTCTGCCCCTCTATAAAGCGCCCGGCTCCGAGGATGTCATAACTCAGTACGAAGGCCCTATCGTTGAAAAAGTCGGCCTGTTAAAAATGGACTTCCTGGGCCTGAAAACCCTCAGCGTATTGCAGCGGGCCCGCCAACTGGTCAAAAGTATTCACGACCAGGAAATCAACCTGGAAAAAATCGATCTTAATGACCCCAAAGTCTTTGAATTGTTCTCGAGCGGCAAAACAAAAGGGATTTTTCAATTCGAGTCCGGCGGTATGCAGGATTTACTGATGAAAATGAAGCCCGACCGGATTGAGGACCTCATTGCCGCAAACGCACTCTTTCGGCCGGGCCCTATGATTTTAATCCCCGATTACATCGACCGAAAACATGGCGCAAAATGGACCTTGCCACACCCAATTATGAAAGAAATCCTCGACGAAACCTACGGCATTATGGTCTATCAGGAACAGGTGATGCGGATTTGCAACCGCCTCGGCGATATACCGCTGCGCGAGGCCTATACCCTCATCAAGGCAATAAGTAAAAAGAGAGCCAGAACTATCGCCAGGGAAAGGGAAAGGTTTGTAGCGGGCTGCGTCGAGAAGGGCCTAACCGGTCACCAGGCCGGGCAGATTTTCGAACTTATCGAGCGTTTCGCCGGCTATGGCTTCAACAAAAGCCATTCAACGCGATATGCCTTGATTGCATACCAGACCGCATATATGAAAACCTATTGGCCTGTCGAATATATGGCTGCACTTCTGACCTATGAAATGGATAATACCGACAAGGTCGTTAACTACATCGCTGAATGCGCCGAAATGGGTATCGAGGTTTTGGCCCCGGATATTAACGAAAGCGGAGTTGATTTCACGCCGCTGTACAGGGACGAAGAGGCCGGTGAAGGCAAGAAAGGCGTAATACGTTTCGGCCTGGCCGCCGTTAAGGGTATCGGCGAAAAGGCCGTCGAACAAATCATCGTAGCACGAAATAATATCGGTCGATTCCAGAGTTTGTTCCATTTCTGCGAAAATGTCGATTTAAGAGCCGCCAATAAACAGGTTCTCGAAGCCCTCATAAAAGCCGGCGCCTTCGACCGGCTTGGCGGAAACCGCGCCCAAATGATGGCCGGGCTTGAGGTGGCAATGCAAATCGGCTCAGAGCTCCAGGCCGACAGACAAAAAGGCCAGATGAACTTCTTCGGCCAAACGGCAGGAGAAAGCGATTATTCACAGGACCATAAACGCCTGCCCAATGTCCCGCCCTGGCCGGAGCCGCAAATGCTCACCTACGAAAAACAGGTCCTCGGCTTCTATGTAACCAGCAACCCGTTAAGCCATCACGCCGAGACGATAAACCTCTATTCCACACTCGACACCTCGCAATTAGCAGATGCCAACCAGAGCCGGCAAGTCGTAATTGGCGGAATGATAGCAAAAATAAGATTCAATTTGACAAAGACCGGTCGAAATGCCGGCTCAAAAATGGCCGTCTTTACACTCGAAGATTTGCAGGGTTCTGTCGAAGTGGTGATGTTCCCCGATGTGCTCAATAGATTCAGCGGAGCATTAGTCCAGGATACGGTCGTTTTTGTAAAGGGCAAAGTCGATTACAGAAGAGAAAAACCTAACATCTTAGCTGTGGAGCTGATAACGCTGGACGAAGTAACAGAAAAATTAGCTGCCAAAGTAAGGATAAGATTGGATGCAAAAGATGTTACCAAAGAAAAGATAGCGTCGATAAAAAGTATCTGCCAGAGCCATCGAGGCAGCAGTCCTATTTACGTCGCCGTAAGAACCACCAAAGGCCGAGTCTATGCAACCGCCGACAGGCAGCTTTCCGTCAACCCCAACCTCGACTTCTGCAGAAAAATGCGACAACTTGTAGGTGAAGATAATTTCCAACTCGCAAGATAAGATGACCGAAATCAAAAAAACACTAACAATCCTAAAAGCCCGCTGGCCAGAAGTAGCTCTTATCATTGGCCTTACTATCTTGTTGCCATTTTTGAGTAAGCTACTTACAAAACTAAAACATGATTCAGCACTGAGTTTAACGGCTCTCGCCGCTTGCTTTCAGCTTGCCTTAATGGTTATAAGAACAATGCTTCGTTCTGGTTTTCTTCGGACGGTCTATTTAGAAGGACAAAAACGACAGACTATTGCGGTTTTGTTACGAACAGGCCTGCCTTTTTTCTGGAGAATGATTGTCTTAGGTTTACTGTATTTGATACCTCTTTTGACATTAACGTTGCTGAGTACTCGTTTAGTTGGCAAGCCAACTGCACCTGGAGAAACAGATATTCTCCATAATATCTCCTTGTTAGTTTTAGTAATTAACATTATTCTGATGAAATTCATACTACTCCTACCTGCATTAGTAATAGTTCTTGATTGTCGTGCTTTCGAAAGCTTCAAGTTCCTCAAAAAGTGCAGGCTTCGGGATGCCGGGGGATTAATCGTATTGTTCTGTTTTCAGATGGTATTTCCTTACCTCTGGATGTTCTCACGAACACTCTATGGCACAACAACAAGGCCACAGCTCATTTTTAGAATTGTTACCTCTATTACAACGTGCTTTATTGGTTTAATTATAGCAGTAATGGCAGTAAGATTTGTAGCTTCTCTGCATTTGGTATATGATAACCAACCGAGTTCTTTAGATTTCGAAGACTTGCGCAAATAATCAAACAGAGATTTGAAGGAATAAATTTTGAGAAACAAATTTTCAGGCAAGTTTATGGTTTTAGATGGGCCGGACGGCTGCGGAAAAACTACGCAAACAAAACTTTTGACTAAATGGCTTAAAGAAAAGGGCGTAGACGTCGTAACTTTCCGCGACCCCGGCGCTACCGCCATCGGCGAGAAGGTTCGGCAAATCCTGTTAAACCCTGAACATATTGCGATGGGCACGGCAACAGAAGTTATGCTGTATATGGCGGCAAAAGTTCAACTCTGGCAGGAAAAGATAGCTCTGGCCTTAAAGGAGAATAAATGCGTCATTCTCGACAGGTGGCTCTCAAGCACCTGCGCCTACCAGGGCCACGCCGGCGGCTTCGGAATGGATAAGGTCATAAAGATTGCGACGGGCTCTCTCGAAAGGCCCTGGTCCAACTTGACCATCATTCTCGATGTCGATTTAGAAACCAGCTCACGTAGATTGAACCGAAACCTTGACAGGATGGAGCAAAAAGGCGATGGCTACCACCAGAAGGTCCGCGAAGGATTTCGGATACTGGCCAGCCAGCAGGAAAACTTCCGTCTCGTCGATGCCTCCGATGATATTGAAACAGTTCATAAAAAGATATTGCAAGTAATAACGGGGGCAAGTTTTACATAGATGTCACTGAAAGAGATTTTCTGTCAGGATAGAGCAATTGCGGTTCTGCAGCGGGCTTTAGCGGCAGGCAAGGTCCCGCACGCATATATCTTTGCCGGCGCCGAAGGCGTCGGCAAATTCAAGACCGCCCGCGAATGGTCTAAGCTGCTGCTTTGTAAAAATCCCGTTGTAGAAAAGAAGGAAAAAACCGACTCCGCCGAATTCGCCGATAGCTGCGGGCTATGCCAATCCTGCCGATTGTTCGAAGCCGACTCACATCCCGATTTCAATACGGTTTATAAAGAGTTGATACAATTCACCAAAGATAATAAAGGCAGAAAGACGCCCGTCGATTTGCCGATAGATGTCATTCGAGAGTTTCTAATCGACAAAGTATCGACCAGGCCGACCCTGTCGGACAGGAAAATCTTTGTCGCCAGCGAGGCCGAAAAGCTAAACACCGCCTCGCAGAACTGTCTGTTAAAAGTCCTGGAGGAACCGCCCGAATACTGCTGTATCATTCTGCTGTGCACCCGGCTGGAAAAACTTTTGCCGACCACCAAATCACGATGCCAGATAATCCGATTCGGCCCAATAGCCGAGGAAAAAATAATCGAAAAGCTGAAAGAGATGGGTATAAAGCAAAAGCAGGCCCAATACTTCGCTCGCCTGGCCCAGGGCAGTTTAGGACCCCCCTGCCAGTGGGCCCAGCTTGAACTTGCCGGTACAAATCTTTATGAAACCAAAAGGAAATTGGTTAGCTCTCTTTCAACCTACGAATTTGCCGATGCTCTGCAGTTAGCCGGTTGGCTTTTGGATGAAAGGAAAAAAATCGCCGAGGCCTGGGCCGAGGTTGACAAAACCACCAGTAAAACCGACATCAACCGCAGGGCGGCAAAAACGCTCTTGCAGATAATCATATCGGCCCTGCACGATGCAATGATGACCCGCCTTGCAGAGACGGAAAGCATCGTCAATTTCGACCAAGAAGAGCAAATAGAAAAGCTGGCTGGTCGTTTCGACGCCGAGCGGTTGGCGGAAAAAATCGCCGATGCCTACAAAGCAATCCGCTGGCTCGAATCTAATGTCAACGAAAAGCTTGTTTTCGAGCAGCTATTGCTAAATCTCACCACTCATCCATCGTCCATCGTCTATCGTCCATCGTTGCACGCTACGGCTGGCAATTGGGATCGCACGGATCGCCACACTTGAGCCATTGCGCGGCAAAAATGCCGAAGTCATAGAAATCTACAAGGCAATCGCTATTCAAGTCAGCAGTAAGCCAATCGGCACAAGGGATGAATATATACGCCGAGCCGGAGCTGTCTCCATTGTCATCATCCCAATACGCCCCAACGATTGCTAAATCACCGCTGATAGAAACTGAGACGCCAAACTTGTCTCTGGCAGCACCGTCCGAGGCGAGAAGCTTGGCCTGCTGGCTCCAGTTCGTCCCATTCCACTTGAATATATAAGCCGAGCCGGAGCTGTATCCATCGTCATCATCGTGATATGCACCCACGATTGCGAAATCGCCGCTGATAGAAACAGAGATGCCAAAGTTGTCGTGCGCAGCGCCATCCGAGGCGAGAAGCTTTTGCTGCTGAATCCAGCTTGTCCCATCGGCCTTGAATATATAAGCCGAGCCGGCGCGGACTCCATTGTCATCCTCCCAAGGCGCCCCCGCGATTGCGAAATTGCCGTTGATAGAAACAGAAAGGCCAAAGTAGTCGCCCGCTGCGCTATCCGAGGCGAGAAGCTTGACCTGCTGGTCCCAGTTGTTAGGGTCGATATCATTAGGCGTGAATATATAAACTGAGCCGCAGTCTACTAATCCATTGTTATCATCACTATCCACCCCCACGATTGCGAAATCGCCGCTGATAGAAACAGAATGGCCAAAGCAGTCGTAGGCAGCGCCATCCGAGGCGAGCAGCTTCGCCTGCTCTATCCAGCTTGTCCCATCGGCCTTGAATATATAAGCCGAGCCGGAGTAGATTCCATTGTCTTCATCACCATGCGCCGCCACGATTGCCAAATCTCCGTTGATAGAAACAGACCCGCCAAACCAGTCGTTGGCATTACCATCGGAGGCGAGTAGCTTTTGCTGCTGGCTCCAGCTTGTCCCATCCCACTTGAATATATAAGCCGAGCCGGAGCGGACTCCATTGTCATTATCAAAAGGCGCCCCCACGATTGCAAAATCTCCGCTGATAGAAACGGAGGCGCCAAAGTAGTCGTCGGCAGCACCATCCGAGGGAAGGAGTTTTTGCTGCTCGACCCAGCTCGTGCCATTCCACTTGAATATATAAGCCGAGCCGGACTCGGGCCCGTTGTCATCATCGTAAGGAGCCCCCACGATGGCATAATCGCCGCTGATAGAAACAGGCTGGCCAAAGCGGTCTTCGGCAGCGCCGTCTGAGGCAAGAAGCTTTTGCCTTTCCAGCCAGGCGGTACCGGCCTGAGTTGGCACCGAGAACGCCAAACAACAGAAGATAAGTACTAATGCTACTCTGCGAAGTAGTTCGCTACGTAGCACGAGCATTGCGAACCACTTTTTATTTTTAGTTCTTGCGAAAATTCGCCAATCCTCTCATATAAAGAGTTCGTAGTAATTTTAGTGTGTATTAATGCTGGTACTCCTCCCACATAATACTACTATAATTTTAGCAAAAAGCGTGCAGAAAAGCAATCTAAATCTTCTTGCAAAAATTGCCTGTTGGATGTAAAATAGGTAATTGAAATGGCAGAATCAACAGCGACAAAGCCCAAGCAGGCAAAAAAGAAGAAATACATGTTGGTTCGATACAGCCGAATGGATACCCTCGGCTGGTTCGAGCACAACGAAACCCAAATACCCAAACTGCCAAGCCGGGTTGTGGTAAAAACCAAAAGAGGTCTTGAATTGGGCCGGCTCGTAGGCCAGCTCTGCCCTTACAAGGCGGGGCAATTTAAACTAAGCCAGGATCAAATCAAAAAATATTTCGACGATAGCAAGATTGATTACTCCTTCGACCCGGCCGGCAGATTCGTCCGGTACGCAACCGCCGACGATATAAGCGAAGAAAGGCACCTACGCAAAATTACTAAAGAAGAGCTCGAATGTTGCAAACGCTTCATCAAAGAACTAGACCTAACAATGAAAATAGTGGACGCAGAACACGTATTTGGCGGCGAACGCATCATCTTCTACTTTATGTCCGATGGCAGGGTAGACTTCCGCGAACTGGTCAAAAAACTGGCAGCAGAATACCAGACAAGAATCGAAATGCGCCAGATCGGCTCGCGCGACGAGGCAAAACTACTTGCCGATGTCGAAAGCTGCGGGCAAGAATGCTGCTGCAAAAGATTCCTGAAGGTCTTAAAGCCGGTTAATATGCGAATGGCCAAAATGCAAAAGGCAACCCTCGACCCTTCCAAGATATCCGGCTACTGCGGCAGATTGAAGTGTTGCCTGCGGTATGAAGACAAAACTTACACCGAGCTTAAAGAACGCCTGCCCAAAAAGAACACCATCGTAAAAACGAAATACGGCCAGGGCAAAGTGGTCGATACCCAAATATTGACTCAGCTTGTTGTGGTCGAACACGATGGTGCTGCGAAAACCGCTGTTCCGCTTGAGGAGCTTGAGGTAATCTGTCCGCCGGAAGACAAAAAGAAAAAACAAGACAGCCCATCAAATAGTAAAACCCAGGACAACAAGGACGGCTCCGATTTTGCCGGGTCCCCAGACACAGAAAACAGTGTGTTTGAAGGCCCTGCAGAAGAAACGCAAAATGATGTCCCGGAAAATAAAGAGCAGTAATCGGTAAGGAAACTATGCCTCGCAGGATAGTTGTAACCTCGGCATTGCCCTACGCAAATGGCCCTATACACATAGGGCACCTCGTCGAATATCTGCAAACCGATATTTGGGTCCGATTCCAGAAGATGTGCGGCAATCAGTGTCTGTATTTTTGCGCCGATGACACTCACGGCACCGCCATTATGATAAGCGCCCGTGCCGCTGGCATAAGCCCCGAAGAGCTAATCAAGGGCATGCATAAAGAGCATAAAGCAGACTTCGACGACTTTTACGTCGAGTTCGATAATTATTACACCACCCATTCGGACGAAAACAGACAATTCAGTGAGCTGATTTTCAACCGGCTAAACGAAGCCGGCTCAATCGTTAAACGAAACGTCAAACAGGCCTACTGCGAAAATTGCAAGATGTCCCTGCCCGATAGATACATCCGTGGCACCTGCCCGCGGTGCAAGGCCGAGGACCAGTACGGCGATTCCTGCGAAGTCTGTAGTGGTACTCATCAGCCAACCGAGCTGATTAATCCCTATTGTGCAACCTGTCGGGAAAAACCGACCCTGCAAACATCGGAGCACTATTTTTTCAAACTGGCTGATTTCGATAAACGATTAAAGGACCTTATCGCCGCCGGATATACGCAAAAATCGGTGGCAAACAAACTCAACGAATGGTTCAAGACCGGCCTGAAGGATTGGGATATATCCCGCAACGGACCCTATTTCGGCTTCAAAATACCGGGAGAGGAGAATAAATTCTTCTACGTCTGGCTGGATGCGCCCATCGGATATATGGCCTCGGCCAAAAACTACTGCGACAAAAACAATCTCGATTTTGACAAGCTCTGGCCGGAAACCCGCCTTGCGGGGGGAACCAGCAGCGACGAATACGAGCTTTACCATTTCATCGGCAAAGACATTATGTACTTCCACGCACTTTTCTGGCCGGCAATGCTAATCGGGGCCGGTTTCAAAACCGCCGATAAGCTCTTTGTCCACGGCTTCTTGACCGTAAACGGCGAAAAAATGAGCAAATCACGAGGAACCTTCATAAAGGCGAGCACCTATTTAAAACACCTGAATCCTGAATACTTACGATACTACTACGCAAGCAAGCTCACCGGTGGTATCGAAGATATAGATTTGAGCGTAGATGATTTCATAAACAAGGCAAATTCCAATCTGGTCGGCAAATTTGCAAACCTGGCCTCTCGCTCAGGCCCAATGCTGGCAAAAAAACTCGATGCACAAATCGGCCGGTTGGATGAGAAGGGCACTAAATTGGTAAATAAGCTTGCCGCCGCAAAGGACCAAATCATCCAGAACTACGAGAATCTCAATTACGCCGCCGTCGTCCGAACGATTACCGCTCTGGCCGACGAGGCAAACCGATATGTCGAGCAGAATCAACCCTGGGTAACGGTAAAAACTGATTTGGAAAAAACCCGAACCACTTTAACGACCATAATAAATGCCGTGCGTATCCTGACGATTTACTTAAAACCCATCCTGCCAAAATATGCCGGGAAGACCGAAAAATTCCTTAATGTTGATAAACTAAAATTCGCCGACGTCGAAACAGTGTTGGAAAATCACAGGATAAACGAATTTGCCAGATTGGTTGAAAGAATTGATAAGGAACAGGTGAATGCAATGATAGAAGAAAGTAAAGAAACTCAGAGCGCCGAGCCGGTCACCACAGGACCTGCTGAGCCAATCAAGCCGGAATGTTCGATTGAGGATTTTGAAAAGATTGACCTGCGAATCGCCAGAGTTATAAAGGCCGAAGCCGTTGAGGGTGCCGATAAACTGCTGCGACTGCAACTGGATGTGGGCGGCCTGAAAAAAAGCGTCTTAGCCGCCATAGCCCAGGCCTACAAACCCGATGAGCTGGTCGGCAAAATCGTAATCTATTTTGCCAATCTGAAGCCCAGAAAGATGAAGTTTGGCCTCAGCGAAGGTATGATTCTGGCAGCAGGAACCGGCGGAAAAGATATCTTTATGCTCACGGCCGATGTCGGAGTCAAGCCCGGACAGAGAGTGAGTTGATTTAGTCGGAATTGTGAGTTCATAGCCCAAAAACTACAAACTACCAACTATGAACTACTAACTACAATGAAGAAAAATCTCGAAAAAATCGCCAGAGAAAATGGCCATTACAGCCCCCGGATGGTAAAGTTCGTCTATGAAGGCCTCGGTTACACCGTAAAAAAAGTCGTCACCGAGCCACTCCACGTCAGCGGCCAGGCACTTTGCGAGGGGCTCAGAAGGTTGGCTCTTAAAAAATGGGGCCGGCTGGCAATGTTAGTACTCAATACCGGGGGCGTCAAAACCACCCGCGATTTCGGCGAAATCGTCTATACTTTAATAAAACACAAATGGATGAGCGCCCAGCCAAACGATTCAATCGACGATTTCAACGATGTCTACGATTTCAAAACCGTCTTTAAAGACAAATTCAAATTCTAAATGCCTCTAACAAAACTGTTACTCGGCACCGTTGTCATTCTGAGTTCGCCGCCAGGAGGGACGAGAGACGAGCATCAAGTATCGAGGCAATGTGTCATTTGCCGGTGGTGAAATAATACTGCAGGCCTGACATTATCATATGTACGCCGATAGAAGCTATAAACAGGCACATCACTTTTGAAAATACCGTGCAAACCATTTTGCCGAGGAACCTGTGTATCGGCTGGATGAACCGCATTATAAGCCAGAGCAAGCCGAAGACCGCCGCAATTGCGACTACTGCTTTTGCCGGTCCGGAGCTCTCCAGCGTTGTCAGACTGGTTACCATAGCACCGGGCCCTGCAAGAATTGGACTGGCCAGCGGCACAGTGCCAATCTCATAAGCGCTGAATGTGCCCTTAACCGCCACCGACCGGCGCAGCACCCCGAATATCAGATGGTCGATGGCGATAATCAGCAGCAATATACCGCCGGCTAATTGCAAATCAGCCAACTGAATATGAAAGACACGCTCCAGAACCCAGTTGCCGGCAAATGAAAAGACCAAAAGGATAACCACGCCGACAGTAACAGCGGTGTTGAAGGCCTTTTGACTCTGACCGTTGGGCGTGTGCTCGGCAATATCGAGAAATATAGGGATATTGCCTATCGGGTCAACAATTGCAAACAATGCTAAAATAGCTTCAATATAAGACATGCTATAATAATCGACCGATTCCGAACATACGCTAAAGCTGAATTTTTGATTTGTCCTCCATATCTATGTTCCAGATATATTTTTGCGTTCTGTACACAACTATACATAAGAAAACGACAGATAACACAAGGATGTAAATCAGCAGTTTCTCAATCCATCCGGTGCCGAGCTTTATAATTAAACAATTCAGTATGACAAACCAGATTCTGATTTCGGTCGGCCCGGCCCATAAATACGTTATCTTAAATTCGTTGGTCGCTCCAAACGCCAAATACGAACTTACCATAAAACAGCCGAAGACCGGGATAAGCATAAAAACAATTTGTTTATTTGTACCTTCAACTAAAAATGAATAACCGATGAATATCGAGCTCATAAATACAAAGTCTAAAAAGTGGTCCATGAAATACCCCCACTTGGGAATGCCGGTATCTCTGAATCTGCCTAAAGCCCCATCGAAGGAATCCGTAAACCACTGCAAGAATAACATTAATGATGACAGCCAGAGCCAGGAGAAATTATTTTTCGCAAGATATCCAAATATGATTATTCCTGCCGACAATGGAATAGTCATTAACGTTAAGTGGTAACCCTGGAGCCAGCCGGGGAACTTTGACACATTCTTGTCGATAAGCTTTCTTTCGTATTTGGCTAACAGTGTTTTCATCGGCAGTTTTTTGTCCCCACCAAAGTCTTGATTGTCCATCTTACTTCCTCTATTTCTAACCTATTCAACCGCTGCTGTACCCCATCCATCATATTCACCACCAAATCGCTGTGCTATAGCTTCAAATTTTGAACGAATACATACCAAAGCGTCGAGTTCAGGAAACATCAGCTTGGTAGCGAAACATAGCCAGTCTAAACCTTCTGACCCTGGTTTGACCTGAACCTCAAAGCCATGATTAGCTATCTCGGCTGCTGCAGAGAAAGCAGTGTGCTCAGATGGGAAATATAAGAAGAATTCTATTAGATGTGGCTTGGTTAAATCTGAACTTGCTTTCTCAAGGTGCTCGATTGTTTTCTTATCAGGCTCAATTTTATTGGTTCTTCCGTATCTAATCATGCCAGGTCAACTCAGGAATTTCAAAATGATGTTTTTATAATACTCGACTGCCTTTTCTACGTCGTCGATGTCAATGTATTCGTTCGGCTTATGGCAGAGGTGCGACTTGCCCGGCCCAAAGATAACCACCGGCGCACCCAAAGGTGCAAAATGAGGCCCATCCGTGGTAAAACCGACCGCCCTGGTTTTACTAATTCCGACAGCAGAGCAAAAATCCTTTACAAAATCGCAGCTCGAATCGGTTTCTAATGCGCCGACGCTTCGCACAATGGAAACCTCCGCATCAAATTGAGAATTCTTCGATTTCAATTTTGCAAAAATTTCCTGGAAATCGTCAATAATATCCTGATGATTTTGACTCGGCACCGTGCGGATGTCTATCCCGATATCGCACTTATCTGGAACAACATTAATTGCCTTACCGCCCTGTATTGTATTTATACTCATAGAGCACTCGCCCAGCAGCTTGTGTGGCTCGAATCGAATTTTATAATTTTCCAGTTCACCTAACAGAGCTCTCATCGACGTTATCGCATTTACCCCTAAATGCGGCGTCGAGCCATGAGCGGCTTTGCCTTTGGTCGTAACTTTAAGCCACAACAATCCGCGATGGGCGGTAACAATCTCAAAATCCGTCGGCTCAGGGATAACCACGCCGGCAAGCTCCGGCAATTGCTCACCACAGTCGCGAACAAATCTCTTCGCCCCGCAGCTATCAGTCTCTTCTCCTGCAGCGGCAAAAAGAACAATATCGCCCTGTAACTTCACGCCGGACTCGACAATCTGCCTGAGGGCAGTAACCGCCGCAGTAATTCCTCCCTTCATATCAGTTGAGCCCCTGCCGTAGATTTTGCCGCCGCTTTCAACCCCCGCAAAGGGGGCATATTCCCACTTCGCCTCGCCCGGCGGAACAACATCAAGATGGCAGACAAATAAAATCGCCCCCTTGCGCCCGGGCGATGTTACCCGGGCAATAAGATTTGCCCTGTTTTGGCCCCACCTATCTATCGCCGAGTCTATCCCTGACCGGCTAAGCTCGTCAGAAATTATCTGGGCCGCAGCTAATTCACCCTTCTGGGGGGTTGTATCAGCTTGAATAAGTTTTCTTAGCAGCTCTTTCATAGCACAGGGTTCCTATTTTGCGAGAGCTCCCCAATAAGTCGCAAAACAGGGTCCCCAGCAATTATACCATCAGCTACCAGCAAATAAAAAGTAGAAAAATTTTTGTTGCAGGTTCAGATATAAATGAACATAATAGGTTTGACGATTCTAACCCGCAGCACAAAGGAGCATAAATGGGACCTGTATTGAATGGGTTGGTAAAACTCCAAAGCATTGAGAATCGCCTGCGAGCGGTCAAAGCGAAACTTACAAGACAACGAAGAAATGTCATTATCCAGGAAAATCGGGTCAGAAGCCTCCAAAGCGCCCTCGAAGCCAAAACCGAAGAGATTCAACTGACAAAGGTTCAGTCCGACCGGCTGGAATTGGAACTCAAGACCAAAGATGAAACAATAGCCAAGTTAAGGGCTTGCCTCAACGCCGCAAAAACAAACAAAGAATATGCCGCAGTTCTCACCCACCTTAATACAACTAAAGCCGATAATTCCAAGACCGAGAATCAAATATTGGAGCTGATGAAGGATATTGAGGCCGACGAGGCCGAGTGCCAGGAAATACAAAACCAGATAGACCAGGAGAAACAAAAGCTCGAGCAGACCCGAAAAGAAGCCGAGTCTCTGGCAACCAAGTATGAGGCCGAAATCGAACAAATCCAGGTCGAATGGAATCAGCTTGCGCAGGCCATACCAGCTGAGGTGCTGCAAATCTTCAAACGCGTCGCTGAAACATACGATGGCCAGGCTGTAGTGGTGATTGAGCAGCAGGAAGGAAAAACAGAGGCCTATAGCTGTGGTGGCTGCTTTATGGGTATCACCGCCGAGTCCGTAAATTTGCTCTTGACAAAAGATGATATAATTCGCTGTCCTAACTGCACACGAATACTTGTTCTTGAAAGCAATAGGGGCAATCCCATGTGATTGCCCGGGACTCCATTCGCATTTTTTCGCGAATGGGACTCGCCCTACATCAGGGCGACCACACAGGGTCGCCCCTACTTAGACAGGATTAACAAAATAGAGCGAATAACCGTTTACATAGATGGTGGCAGCCGAGGCAACCCGGGCCCGGCCGCCGCAGCATTTATCTTAACCGACCACGCTGGAACTAAATTGAAGGCGGAAGCCTTTTTCCTCGGCCAGACGACGAACAATGTGGCCGAATACACCGGTATCGTGAAGGCCCTCGAGGCCGCAAAGCAAATTGGCACTAAACAGCTAACGATTTTCAGTGACAGTGAACTGCTCGTCAGACAGGTCAATGGCCGGTACAAGGTAAAGAGCGAGCAAATCAGGCCTCTTTTCCGCCAGGTGTGTCATCTACTCGGTGAATTCGAAAACTGGAAGGTTCAACACATTACCAGAGAGCAAAACAAAGAAGCCGACAAGCTCGTAAATCAGGCCTTAAATCTCGAACAGGACGTTATCGTGAAGACAGAGGACAGAGGACAGAAGACAGAACAAGGACGAGGGACGAGAGACGAGCATCGAGCATCCAGATACGACAGGCCGATTCGTCCCGCCCCACCGAGGGGCGGGATTCGTCTTGGCGTGCTTATCAGCGGCGGCGGCACAACGTTGATGAACATTCTCGAATATATAAATAAGGGCCGGCTAAATGCCAAAGTCGCAGTCGTAATCAGCTCACGCTCAACGGTAGCCGGCGTCGAAAAAGCAAAAAAAGCCGGACTGGACGTAAAAATCATCCGCAAAAAGGACCATCCGGACCTTGTGCAATTCAGCAAATGCATCGAAGATGAACTCGTCGCTGCAAATGTTGACCTCGTCGTCCAGGGCGGCTGGCTCTGCCTGTGGAAAATACCCCCTCGATACGAAAACCGCGTGATGAACATACATCCGGCTCTATTGCCAAGCCCCGTTAGAAGGGAGGTATGCGAAAAATGCGTTAGAAGGCACGGATGCAAAGAATCGCCCCTTTCTAACGGGGCAAGCTTCGGCGGGAGGGGTTGCTGGGGGCATCACGTACACGAGGCGGTTCTCGCAGCCGGCTGCAAAATAACCGGCTGCACAGTGCATTTTTGTACAAACGAATATGATAAAGGCCCAATAATTGTTCAGCGGGCCTGTGAAGTTAAAGACGCAGACAGCCCGGAGACCCTCGCCGCAAGAGTTTTTTTAGAGGAATGTATCGCATATCCGCAGGCCATAAGACTGTTCGCAGAAGGACGATTACACGTTCAAGACGCCCGCCCCGACCCCTGCCACAGGGGCGGGGCCCGCCCCCATTCTTGTCTTCGACAAGAAGACACGGGGGCAAAGTAAAAATAACTGGTGAGTAGTGAGTGGTTAATTGGTAAGTGGCGGCCAATTAACCATTTAACCAATTAACCAATTAACCAGCTATGAACAAACGACAAAAGGCCATCGTGATAGAATTTATAGCTGTAATGGCTGTTACAGCAATTGCTATCGCAGCAATGATTAACTTTAAGGATTGGGTCAACCGCTCAGAAGCAATGCGGGCAATGGAACAACTCGGCCAAATCGTCCTGCGGTACCGACAAGCCCATAGGGCAGTGCCTCCTAAATCTTATATCGATAACGTTAAAGAGAATTTACAAGGGTGGGTTCGGCTGGGTGACCTCCAGTATAGAGCACTATGGATCGGCCCTGAATCAGGGCCAGAGGAGATTTTAGCTTACACCGAAAAGAATTATCCTTCTTCACTGCTGGGCGACGGCTTTGTCGTGCTTCGGCTGGACGGCCGAGTAGAGTACCTGCCCGAATATGAATTTAAATCACTTTTAGCCGGACAGCAAAGCCCTGCAGAAATCGAAATGCTCAAACAATGAGATTAATTTTTCACCCCCCCTTCTTCCGGGACCAGCCCCTCCGAGGAGCAGGCCGAGGGGTGGGGCTATTCTTGTTCTGCAACCCCCACCTCGCGGGGTTCTGACTTCTGACTTCTGACATCTGATTTCTGACTTCTGACTTCAGGTGCCTTGAGGCCCTCAATTTTCATATGCTCCTCGTCGCGGGCGTCGATCTTTATAAGGTTCTTACCTTTGAATTCACCTCGCAGCATAGCTTCTGAAAGTGGGTCTTCTATATAGTGCTCGATTGCCCTTCGCAAGGGCCTGGCCCCAAATTCAGGATTGTAACCTTTGTCGATGAGAAATTCCTTGGCCTGCTCACTAAGCTCCAGTCTCAAACCGTGCTCGGTCAGCCGTTTGAACACCTTCGCAAGCTCGTAATCGACGATAGTTTGCAAATCTTCTCTGGTTAGTGCCTTGAAAACTATCGTATCGTCAACGCGATTAAGAAATTCCGGCCTGAAGTGCCGCTCCACTTCCTTTTCAAGTATTTCCTTCATTTTCTCATAATTCGCCTCAGAGCTCTTCTTTGCAAACCCAAACCCGGCTTGACTCTTAATCAGGTCAGCACCGATATTGCTGGTCATAATAAGAACGATGTTCTTAAAGTCGACGTGTCGCCCGAAGCTGTCGGTCAGTCTCCCCTCGTCCATAATTTGCAGCAGCATGTTATAAACATCCGGGTGAGCTTTTTCAATTTCATCAAGCAGCAGCACAGCGTAAGGTCTTCGTCTTATTCTTTCGGTCAATTGTCCACCTTCCTCATACCCTACGTACCCTGGAGGTGCTCCTACCAATCTGCTGACATTGTGTTTTTCCATAAACTCACTCATATCGAGTTGGACGAGCGCGTTTTGGTCCCCGAACATAAACTCCGCCAGCGCTCTTGCCAGCAGTGTTTTCCCCACACCGCTGGGACCTAAGAATATAAAGCAGCCCATAGGCCGATTCGGGTCTTTCAAGCCACTTCTGCTCCGTCTTACCGCTTTAGCAACTGCATTGATCGCCTCATCCTGCGAAACAACCCGTTTGTGCAGCTCTGCTTCAAGTTCCAGAAGCCGCTGGGTTTCCTTCTTCTCCAGCCGTGTCAATGGAACACCCGTCATCTTGCTGACGACCTCTGCAATAATTTCGGCATCAACTACGCCCGTTGCTTCCTTATTCTCCTCGTACCATTTCTTCTGTAGTTGTGTCTTCTCGTCTAAAAGCTGCTGTGCCTGGTCTCTAAGTTTCGCAGCACGTTCGTAGTCTGCCGCTTTTACCGCCTCATCTTTTTCCTTTTGCAGTTTTTCTATCTTTTCTTCCGTCTTGGTCAAATCCAGCGGAGGAGTCATATTCTTCAGTCTCACTCTCGCTCCCGACTCATCTACCACATCAATTGCCTTATCGGGCAGGCACCGTCCGGTGATGTATCTTGTTGACAGTTCTACCGCCTGGAAAAGCGCCTCGTCAGTGAAGTGCACCTTGTGGTGTGCCTCGTATCTATCTTGTAATCCCCTGAGTATTTCTACCGTCTCGTCCTTTGTAGGCGGCTCAACAATTATCGTCTGGAACCGTCTTTCGAGGGCACCGTCTTTTTCGATATACTTTCTATACTCATCTAATGTAGTAGCCCCGATACACTGCACCTCTCCTCTGGCGAGAGCCGGCTTCAACACGTTTGATGCATCTATAGCACCCTCAGCTCCACCGGCTCCCACCAGTGTATGCAGCTCATCAATAAATAGCACGACACTTTTAGCTCTTCTAACCTCGTTAATAACTGCCTTTATGCGCTCCTCGAATTGCCCGCGATATTTTGTCCCCGCAACCATCATTGCCAGGTCTAAGACCACAATGCGCTTGTCTTTAAGCAGTTCAGGAACCTGCTTATGGATTATCTGCTGGCTTAGACCCTCGACAATTGCGGTTTTGCCGACTCCTGCTTCGCCCAGAAGAACCGGATTGTTTTTCGTGCGCCTGCAGAGTATCTGCACCAATCGCTCAATCTCGGTCTTTCTGCCGATTACCGGGTCAAGCTCGTCATCAGCTGCCAATTGCGTCAGGTCTCTGCCAAAGCTGTCCAGTGCCGGAGTCTTGCTTTTCGGCTTACGGCCTACCGCCGGACCCATCTTCATTCCAAGAGCACCAAGGCCACCCTCCACGCCGGCTCCAAGCAAATTTAAGACCTCCTGACGCACATCTTCCAGCTTCAAACCCAGATTCATAAGAACCTGGGCTGCTATCCCTTCGCTCTCACGCAGCAGACCCAACAGGATATGTTCTGTTCCCACGTAATTATGGTTAAGCGACCGGGCCTCTTCGATTGCGTATTCGATAACCTTCTTGGCTCGTGGCGTCTGGGGCAGTTTGCCCATCGTAACCATATCAGGCCCGCTCTTGACCAGCTTTTCCACCTCAAGTCGAAGCTTCTTTATATCAACATCAAGGTTCTTTAGAACCGTAGCCCCCACCCCGCTGCCTTCTTTAACCAGGCCCAGCAGGATATGCTCGGTCCCTATGTATTCGTGGTTAAATCGCTGTGCTTCCTGGTTGGCCAGCGCCATAACCTTTCGTGCTCGGTCTGTAAAACGCTCAAACATCTTTCACCTCAATAAAAATAATAAAAACTCAATCAGCTTAACAATATTATACCACAACCAGCCGACTTGTCAATCCCTTAAAACCGGCCAAATCCGGCCTTTTGGCCTCGGACTCCCCTATTTTCTATATCCTGCAAATAAAGCCGATGTTCATTCAATTATCGGCCGAATATTTTTGTTCAGTATGAGTTTTATCGACAAAAAACGATATTTACTTTCCACTTACCCGCGCAAAATTCCGTATTTATGACACCAAAATGACCTCCCCAACCCAAAATCCGTCATTTTTGCGAAAAATTCAAAAGTTCCTTTGCATAAAAAGTGCTGGCAGAACTTCTGGACAAAACCCAAATCATTTGGTAGCATCCTATTAGGGTGCTAACTGCTCACCATACTTTCGTTGGGAGAGAAAAAAAAATGAGAAGATTAAGAAGAGCATATCAAAGAAATGCCAAAAAACGAAATAAAAATAAATTCAAACAAAAAGCAATAGTTGCCGGCACAACTGCTGCATTGACGTTGGGAACTGTTGGTCTGCACAAAGCTCTTGCATACACTCCTGACCCGCACGAGCTGCCGGTCAGTCAAGACATGGACGCCGATTTGCTTGCTAACACTGAAGAATTTGCCATCGGCTATCGTGTGTTCAACGGCGACCAGAACCGCAACGAAATCCCTGATGGTGTTGAGTTAGCTAAACGCTGCGCAAGTATCATCAATCAATTGCCGGTATGGGAGTATAGTGACCCCGTCCCAACCGAAACATTTAAAGTAGAACACTATTTTTGGGGTCTCGAGACGTGCGATATTTGCGACGAGATTATGAATATGGGGGGCGTGGAGATTGTCAATCCCAAATTGGGCTTGAGTTATCCCCAAGGGGATCCTTTCTACAATTTTCTGCCGTTTATGTCGGTGCATTACATGGAACACGGCTCTTTCAGTTTTTCCGGCAGCACAAATAGCGGCAGAGCAGAAATCGCGCGATTGCTAAGGGTTCTGGAGCTTCAGTATCCCTACGACCCCAACGAGCATCAATTGCCGGTGGACGGCAATGACCTTGATGGCGACCTTTTAACTGATAGCGAGGAACTCAAAGCAGGCTTCGACCTGTACGATTCTGACCAGAATAAGAACCTTAGCCCCGACGGTATCGAATTGGCCAAACGCTGCGGTGCTGATATCAATGAGTTGCCATGGCAGGAGGATGCCTTACCAGGTGAAACATATAAATGGTGCGGATGGCAATATGGCCTTGAAACCTGCGATATATGTGGTGCAACGGTAAACATGGGGCCAGCGGGGATTGTCAATCCACAACTCGGTTTAAGTATCGATTGTCCCCTTATCGCTATGCATTACATGGAACACGGCTCCTTCAGCTATGCCGGTGATGTCCACGGGAAAGGTAGAATTGATATACCACTGTTGCTAAAAGTTCTCGAAATGCCCCGGCAGTGCGGCGATTTAGGCACGCTGTACCTGCCCGCCGACTTAAATAAGGACTGCAAAGTCGATTTTGCAGACTTCGGCAAATTCGCTGACAAATGGCTAGGTAGCACTGAGCCGGGTCAGGATTAGAGGGAAGCGGATTTGGATTTTGACTCGCAGGAAATCAAACAGTGCATCAAGGCGCTGAAAACAATCGATTTTGAATTGGCATACCTTGCGGCTCTTACCTGCGAAGGGCTAAAGCCCTTGAGCAGATGGGAAAAACCTCTCGATCACAATGAACTCAAATTGCTGCAGCAACTGGGCTTACTTACAGAGCAAATCACACGTACTGTCAAAACCGGCAAACAAGTAACCGAAGCTATCTTCAGCGTATCGGCCGGATACATTCAACTCTACGAAAAACGCTTTGGTGATAAGCCAATTGACAAATCTGCTGCGACGGTGCGGTTCGAGGGTTTTTTGTTTGGCTTTCCGCCCTGCTGTGTGGATGAATATATACAGCACCCCTATGCCAAAAACAACCTCGAACCTGAAGTTCAGAAGATTTTATTCCACTGGGCCTGCAAGGATTGCAAAATCACCCCAATTCTTTTACCCGGCTACCTGCGGATACACGAGTATGTAGAAGAATGCTAAAACTCCGGTGCTGGACAATATAATCGGCAAAGACTTCCAGCCGAGCTTTGAGGATTACTCGTCTCGGCGAAAGCTGAGCCGTAGCCTGGACTGCTATTTCTTTTGCCCTGCTTTAGGTTGTGGACGGCGTCTCTTCAGGTGCTCATTCAGGAACTTTTGCGATAGTTCCTCAGAGTCGCCGTATTGCTTCCGCAAACGCTTCAGTTCTCGCCTGAGCTCCTTGACGACACCGGCGTATGCCGTGTCATCGTAAACATTGTTCAGCTCATTCGGGTCTTTCTCCAGGTCGTACAGTTCCCACTCATCAATGTCGTAGTAGAAGTGAATGAGCTTGTAACGCCGGGTCCGCACACCATAGTGGCGTTTTACACTATGCACAGCCGGATATTCGTAATAGTGGTAGTACATCGACTCGCGCCAGTCCTTCGGCGTGTTGCCTGTTAGGACCGGCCGCAAACTGGCCCCTTGCATATCAGCCGGCTTGGCGACACCGGAAAAGTCAAGAAACGTCGGAGCAAAATCCAGGTTCAAAACTATATCATCGCTGACTGAGCCGGCCTTTATCTCCTTCGGGTAACGCACCAGCAGCGGCATCCGCAAGGACTCCTCATAAATAAACCGCTTGTCGAACCAGCCATGGTCGCCTAAGTAAAAGCCCTGGTCGGAGGTATATATTACGATGGTATTCTCCGCCAGACCGGCTTTGTCGAGATAATCCAGAAGCCGGCCAACATTATCATCAACCGAAGCGATGCACCGCAGGTAGTCCTTGATATAACGCTGGTACTTCCAGCGGATTAGCTTCTTGCCTTTCAGATTGGCCTTGCGGAAGGCCTCATTCTTAGGATTGTACGCCGCATCCCACAGCTTCTTCTGCTCAGCTGTGAGGTTGCCGGGGGCCTTGAGCTTCAGGTCGCTGTCGTTCATCGTTTTCTCGATGCTCATATCCTGTTCCCTCGCGGCGGCGCCCCGGCCGGTGTAGTCGTCAAACAGAGTATCCGGCTCAGGCATTTTAACGCCATCGTACATATTAAGGTAATTGGGGCCCGGCTGCCAGTTGCGGTGCGGCGCCTTGTGCTGGTACATCAGGCAGAAGGGGCCCTCGCTCTTGCGTTCTTTGAGCCACTTCAGGGCAAGGTCGGTTATGATGTCGGTGGTATATCCGGTGTACTTGACCTTGTTGTCGTTCTCAATCATTGGCGGGTTGTAGTAGGGACCTTGGCCAATCAGGACGTTCCAGTAGTCAAAGCCGGTCGGAGCGCTCTTGAGGTGCCACTTACCGACCATTGCGGTCTCGTAACCGGCTCTTTGAAGTAGCTTGGGGAAGGTCTGCTGACTACCGTCGAATTCCACCCGGTTATCGATGACACCATTGAGGTGGTTGTATCTGCCGGTAAGAACCACCGCCCGGCACGGCGCGCAAATGCTGTTGGTACAGAAGCAATTGTTGAACAGCATGCCCTCTTTGGCCAGCCGGTCGAGGTTCGGCGTCCTGTTAATCCTGCTGCCGTAACAGCTCAAGGCGTGCGAGGCATGGTCGTCGGACATAATATAGATGATGTTCGGCCGTTTTCTCTCTGACCCAATCGCTTGGCCAATACCGGCACAGCTCGGCAATAGCGAAAACGTCGCCCCCGACGCCGCAACACCTATCCTCCTCAAAAATTCCCTTCTTGTTTGCTCGCCCATATTCTTTCTCCTTACTCAATCCCACGAAAAATACAAAAATTCACGTAATTTACAAACCACCGGAAGAAAAAGACATCAACCAGCGCCGATAGAATATATTATGCAAAACCGGCTGTGTCAACCATGATAATTTCCGCTGGAATATCCGCCGAACATCACACTACCTGCAAAAATAAGATTTGACGGCTAATATATTACTCATTAGAATTGCGCAGGGCTTTTAGGTCTTTACGCATAACTTTACCCTGGTGTTAAGATGTAACTGGCAAAGTGGCTGCCAAAGACCAATGTCCCCGATTCGCCAAAAGATAAAGCAAAAAGCTAAAAGAAACGCTGTCAAAAGAAAGGCAGGCACGCGACAAAAAATAGAAAGGCAAAAGTAGAAAATGCTAAACGTTGTTCGCTATACCGTACACCTGGTATTTGCAGCAACGCTGCTCATTAACCAAAATTTTAAAACCAATTGAAAGGGGAAAATATGGAAACTGGAATCGTTCTTGAACACGTCCCAAGGGCAGTCCCTGTGTTCGCCGGAATCTTTATGCTGTTTCTTATCTTAATCAGCCTGATAGTAACCATTTTATTTAATGGTATGGGCCTACTGCAGGATTTTTTCCAAGGCGGGGTACTGCTGGGCGCTCGGCCTGTTAATGTTCGTGCCGATAGCAAATATAATTATGCCCTTTGTCCTCGCCTTCATAATGTTTATCTCCACTTAAAATAAATTTTTTCTACTGCGCACATATCTGCTCGTCGCTGGATATTTATTTTTGAATCAATCCTTTGATGACATAAATATCCCCTGAATATGCCTCCTCAGCATCATTTATAATTATATACACTACCAGCCCAAAAGCAACCAAAATCTCCCCTTTTATGGCTTTTTTCCCGAAGTGAATTTGCCCCCCCCAGCCTCCATCCTCTCTCGTCCCTCATCCATCGTCTGTCGTCCCTCATCCGTCCTCCGCCTTTTCCCTTATGCGCTTGTGACTTGTGCTCTCTTGCATCATTAACCAATTAACCAATTAACTATATCTCTGTGCCCTCTGCGTCCTCGGTGGCCAACAAATCAAATCCCCGTTTCGCATCACGCAATAGATACCATGTAACGCAATATGAACCTGCGGATTTCTTCGAAAATGCTCCCCCAAAGTGTCCCTCTCTCCCCTTGTTTTCTATCTTAACATTAGCAACATTCCTGTTATTGCCTATTTTAATAAGCGCGCCCCTAAAAAAGCCAGATTCCAAACAACAGAATCTGGCTTCGGAGGAGGGTGATGAAAAGCAATATAATTGCTCTCGATAAACTCCTTTTATCTGATTTAATTCTCCTCCTTATAATTAATCGAACAAGCAGTGAGAATTTCTTTAAAAAATCTCTAAAAGAAACTTACACTTTTTGTTACCAGGAATCAAGCTTTTAATTGTGAAAATTTCAAATTTTTTTTTTGTTCTTTGAAGAATGCCAAATTCAGCCCAAAAACCGTAATATTTTACGCTTGATAAATTAATTTTGTTCTCATATCTTAACTAAAAAGTTGTTATTTCTTTTTTCTTATTGTTTTTCAGAAAGACTGATATGGATGCCAAAATTACAATTGCCGATTTGGTGACAGCCAAGCGTCAGAATCGCAAGATAGTTGCCGTTAGTTGCTACGACTATACCACAGCAAAACTTCTATCCGGGACCGATGTACAGATGATATTAGTGGGCGATTCGGCTGCTCAGATTGTGCTGGGCTTTGATTCGACGCTGCCGGCCACGATGGATTTTATGGTTACCATAACCGCTGCGGTCAGGCGGGGTGCTCCAAATGTATGCCTGGTGGCTGATATGCCGTTTCTGTCCTATCAGGTTGGGCTGAGCGAGGCGGTCAAAAACGCCGGTCGATTCGTTGCCCAGGCCGGTGCACAAATAATAAAAATCGAAGCAAGCGGTGCGTATCTCGATGTAATAAAAGCAGTTAGCGATGCAGGTATGGCTGTTATGGCCCATATTGGCATAAGGCCGCAGACCATCAGGAAGATGGGCCGATTCAAGGCCGAAGCCACCACCGCAGAGATGGCTTTAGAGCTGATAGCACTTGCCGAGCAAATGCTCCAGGCCGGTGCCGCTTCATTGTTAATAGAAGGAGCCGCTGCCGAGGTGGCTGAGATTATCACCAAACGCTGTGAGGTGCCGGTAATCGGCTGTGGTTCAGGGCCCGGCTGTGACGGGCAGATATTGATTGCGCCTGATATTTTGGGGCTGACGCAGGGGTTAAGTCCAAAATTTGCAAAAAGTTACGGCAATTTGGCCGACGCCACAATTGAGGCCATTAACGACTACAGTAAGCAGGTGCAGGCCGGGCAATTCCCGGACGCCGAGCATAGCTACCATATGAAAGCCGGCCAGCTTGAACGATTGCAGGAACTGCTGAAAGGCAAGATTTAACGAAACAATCTCACATCAAATGCACAAGTTTTTAAGAATGAGAAGAACAAAATTTAGAACTGAAATTATCCGAAATTTGATAAAATTGGCAAAATTTAACCACGGATTTCGCGGATTACACGGATTTTTGGGGTAAAAATGGGGGCTGGGTAGTTGGGTTGTAGAGGTTGGGTAAAACAGGTAGGAAAAAAGTGGTGAAAAGTAGCGAAAAGTAGAGAAAAAATGAGAAAAGTAGCGAAAAATTGCGAAAAGTAGCGACAAAATTGCGAAAATTTGCAAAAAATAGAGAAAAATTGCGAAAAAAGGGGACGTTTTGTGTAAAAATTGGGCACTTTTTCAAAATCAACATTTTGTTAATTTGGGGGGAATAGGGGGTTTTTGGTCTGGCCCGCAGAAAGCGAAACTGCACAAATTAACAAAAATTTTTGGGTTTTTTGTGATTTTACCTCTTGACATCCGCTGCGGGGGGGGGGGCATAATGTTGGTAGCTGAAAAGTGGTTTGCGAGCGGAAAATTATGGTTAATTGCATATTAAAACCAGGCCATTTTCAAACGAGTCTTACTGTCCAGAAACAAAGTCAGCAAAGGCAAAAGGTATGCGCTTAGTTTCGCATTAGTTAGGAGGTCAGAGTAATAGTTAAGAAAGTTGTTTTATTATCATCGGTTTTGTTTGTGTTGTGCCAGATGGCATCGGAATGTTTTGCGGATGCACCGGCTCAGCTTCAGCAGGCAGAGACGTATATGAAAGACAGAAGTTACGAACAGGCTGAGGCAATTTATCAGCAAATCGTAACAGATTTCCCGGACTCTAACGATGCCCTTGAAGCACAGAAGCAGCTTACTATCCTGTATATCAAACAGGACAATCAGCCCCAGGCGGACGCAGCTCTCCAGAAATTGCTTGCAGATTTTTACATGCATAAGGACATAGCAAAAGCGGTCAATAAGGTAGCAGATCACTATCGCTGGTCAGGAAAATACGAGCTGGCTCGCCGGTTTTATCAATACGTTGTTGACAACTGGCCTGATGCCGATTACGCGATGTGGTCACAAAAGAGCCTGGCAGCTTCAAATATTCGGCTCGGAGATGACCCCAATGCTGCCGCTGCTATTGAAAAATTGCTTACCAATTTTTCCGAACATAAGCAGATAGCAAGAGCGGTTTACAACGTAGCACGTGAATATGGGATGTTAAAAAGATACGAAAAGGCCTGTGAGCTTTATCAATACGTTATAGACCATTGGCCTGATGATGAGTACGCGATATGGTCAGAAATGGAGATGGCAGAGATAAATATCTTGTCCCTTATCAAGTCGGGAGATGACCCCAATGCTGCCGCTGCTATTGAAAAATTGCTTACCAATTTTTCCGAACATAAGCAGATAGCAAGAGCGGTTAACAACATAGCAGATCACTATCGCTGGTCAAGACAATATGAAGAGGCCCGCCAGCTCTACCGATACGTTCTGGACTGCTGGCCTGCATTTAAACATGCGGTATGGTCGCAGGCGCGCCTGGCAATGTCGTATATTGGCCTGGGAGATGACCCCAATGCTGCCGCTGCTATTGAAAAATTGCTTACCAATTTTTCCGAACATAAGCAGATAGCAAAAGCGGTTAACAAGGTAGCAGATCACTATCGCTGGTCAAGACAATATGAAGAGGCCCGCCAGCTCTACCGATACGTTCTGGACCGCTGGCCTGCATCTAAATATGCGGTAGAGTCGCAGGCGCTCCTGGCAAGGTCGTATATTGGCATGGGAGATGACCCCAGCGCTCAGGTGGCAATCGATACCTTAATTTTCGATTTTAATGACCACCCGGATTTGCCTGATGCCATATTCCAGATTGCAGAAGAGTATTATAGCGAGGCTTTCCGGAACCAAAACGAAGGGCGGTATGAGCAAGCAAAAGACTATTTCGGAAAAGCAATAATAGTATTTGAAAGAATAATAACAGAGTTCCCGGCTTCTACTATTACCCAACACGCTTACCATTTGTTAGCCGATTGCTATCATTGGTTCGGAGATAAATACTGCGGCGCTTATGTTGTCTGGCATACTTTATATCATTATGGATTAGCCAAGCCGATGGATGTTATTGTCAAAGAGATGCAAATTGAAAGGAAAGGCTCTATTAGTATCTATGAGATAGTCCAGGCGCTTAAAACCAGTGGGATTTCTGCACATGCAGTGAAGCTGGATCCCGAGAAGATAAGTACAATCGATAGGCCGTTTATTCAATACATAGCTCCAATAAAAGGCGAACAACTTGGTCACTTTGTTCTATGTATTCCAACCGGCTCAGGTAAAGCGGTTATGCTGGATGGAGCTGAAGAACCAAAGGTTTTTGAGTTATCTTCTTTTGAAGCGGATGATAACCTGCAAACAAGATGGGATGGAACTTCTATCCTGATAGATGGAATTAGCAAAGGCACCTCAGATGCGCCAGTATCGCAACTTTTAGGCTTCAATGATTTGCTGCAGATTGCTGCAAACTGGTTGGAAACCGGCTACGATGCATGGGCTGGTGCTGACCTTACCGGTGAGAGCCACTTGTCATTAGATATACAATTGTTCCTGCGAGGTGGCTGCCCTGATGATTGTAAAAATGTAGGTCCAAATTGCCGGACTAATCCGACATGTACGAGCTCCGATGACTGTCCTGTAGCCGAGTATTATTGTGACGACAAGACCGATGAGGAAGAGTGTAAGATACCGGGTTCATTGCCCGATTGTGAGTATGATACACCGCGTGATTGCTCCCCTAAAAGAATGCTAACCGGGCTTTGCGAGGATACTCTTTGGCGGTCAGCTTACTACTGTGGAGTTTGTCCTCCCACTTATGGTGATTGTGGTATCACGATTACACAATGTCACAATTGAAATTTTGCTTGACAATTTAAAGAATATAAATATACCATATAATATAAAAGGCTTTAAAGTAATCAATTGGTGTTTTAAGATAGGAGATCGTAAGATGAAAACATACTTATCTTCTCGAATTTTAGTTATCATAGCTGTTGCCTTCGTTCTTCCTGTGATTGCGCTTGCAGAGGCGAATCTCACACCTGAGCAACTTGTTCTGTTAATGAAGGCTTCACGCGAACAATACAATACCATCGATGCAAAAATGATGGCCACATCTTACCAATATGATCCTAACAACAAGGCCGAGCCAAAACTTAAATCAACAAGAGATATCGTATCGCATTGGACAAGGGACAAAAGCTTCAGCAGGACCGTTGAAACTTCATATCCGGATACAATCCCACGCGAAGACTATACACCAACCATTATAACAACTTGTGCGATCACGCCGAGCTACGCCAAGCGACTGGTTGAAGCGCCAGATAACCGAACACCTCGAGGGTATGTTAGGTCTGGCACATCTTTAGAATCTTTGGAAAAAGACCAACCTTTTTATACCATTTATACTGCTATGTGGGATTTTTCCGGGTGGCCCTGGGAGTATATGAATCTTGATGAAGCTGTGGTTACCCGTGACGAAAAAAACAAATGTTATATCATGAAGGTCAAAATGGGTAGTAGTCCAAAGGGTCCCTTGATTACGCTATATATTGACCCCTCAAAAAGCTTTATCCCGGTAGAAAAAGAATTTTTGAAATATGATGGTACTCTGCTGCTAAAATATAAATGCAGTGATTTTCATCAAGTTGGGCATAGACTCTGGATTCCTTACCGGTATTCCTGGTTCGACCCAAGAGTAAATTACGGAGCGGTTTATGAGGTTGAAAGGGTAACGGTAAACGAACCTATTGCTGAGGAGCTGCTTGATTTTGCATTCCCAGCCGGGACTATTGTTTATGATAATATAGTCAATGTCCGATACAAAATCAATGATGCAAACCAAGCTCAAGAAGCTATAGTTGATCCATGCTCTGCGATTATGACTGATGTTGCAGTTACAGCGCCAGCCAAAGAAGACGCCCTTGTCGCTTCAGCATTGAAAGCGAAAGAGCTTTTGGACACACATGCTTCTGTTAAGGCAATTGAATCGCCGGCAATCAAAGTATCACCTACAGTAGTGCTTGTAACTGCCGATAAATACGAATATAAACTATCGGTTAAAAAATATGATGGTACTAAAGCCATCTTACTCAACTACAAGTTCGACGGTAGTGGGCTGGAACTTTCATCATTTAAAAACCTGATAGACAACGAGGATCAACTGATTGTTAACATTGATAGGCTACAATCGCATACTGGCTTTGCAAAAGGCATACTCGTTCTGCAATTTACAGGAGAAAACGAACCTGTCAAAATAACATTTGTCTCTGCTCCACTGTGAAAAGCTCCGTAAAAGAGCAAAGATTTGGACAGCTTAGTGCAACATTGCTAGACTATCAGACGCTGCTAAACAATGAGGCAAGTAGCCGGAGAAAATCCTGTCCATTCTCCGTAGTATTCATCCTTCGCAGCAGAGCAGCTGCGGAGAACGGACTACTACGAAGGACGAGCCCTTAAAAAATCCACAGTCGTTTTACATCTGTTATAATAGGAGGGATAAATCCGCAGCTTTGTTTCTCGGCGGAATTCTTTGTGGTATTTGCCTCGTGTAAGAGAAAATGCTTTGAAGTACAACCAATTTGCGAATCGAGCGGAGCTGGCGAAATCCATCCGAGGCCGTTGACGTTGTTTTTGGTGTTTGGTAAACTACTGGAAGTTTTGTATTTTGCAGAAGCGTTGTTCGAATAGATGAAAGGGGAATTTTTATGAATCGACGTGATTTTTTGAAGAAGTTTGCGGCAGTCGGAGCAGGAGGACTTCTGCTGTCGAATCGGACTT
>JAUWAY010000015.1 GCA_030601845.1 Phycisphaerae bacterium | reverse complement strand
GCTCGGGATGAGCAATCTCGCGAAAGCGAATGTCTGGTTCGAGTCTTGACCTACAACTTGATGATTCTCTATTTACTTTTCAAAATGAGCTTATCAAACGCTAAAATAACGTTATCAAATTAAAGGTTTCTACAGAGCATTTTGAATGTTGAGTTTTGAGTTAAGGTGGAACTGCAAGAAGATACAAATTTTGGCTTCTCTTTGTCGGAATTTATGGGCGTTTAAAATTGATTATTGATTCCTTTGCTTCGCTCGAGGACAAGCTTCGCAGGGATAAGGTTTGACGGGAATTGGGGGGTTTGTTTCGTATTGCGTATGTTGTATGTCGTATGTCGTTAGTGGAGGCCGGGGGGGCTGTTTTTGATTTGACGGATTAGAAAATTTTGGGTAGTGTATGGTTTGTGAGTGGTGCCTCACCAGCACGCTTTTGGTGGGCTAGCGATTTCTGGGTCCCCTGTTCTTGGCCCAGAAGGCGGCGCTTCTCGGGGATGAGCTTAGTGCGAGAGAGTTGTCGTTAAGTTTAGTAAATAGGGATTGTAAAACGAAAAGCACAAGAACTATCGAATTTTGAGAAATGTAGCCATTTCATCGGCTGCTTTCTCAAAAGCTTTGCTGTAGTTTGCGAAGCGAATTTCTTTTCCACGTTCGCCAAATTCGATAAATTCGACTGTATCGAAGAAAAAATCGCCAGGTTTACGAAACCTCATCTTGTAGGTCTGTCTATACATTCGCTTAAGAGATTGTTTTGAAGCATCGCTACGATGGGCTATATAATTCCTTATTAAATAAAATTCATTGATTTTCCTGCTTACATCACGTGGAACTTTTTTAAATGGATTGCAACGCTCGACCAAAAACTTTCTTGCTTTACCTTTGAGGCTCGATATATTTCCACAATCAAAGTAACGAAGGCCGGAAATAAGACCTTTACATATATTTGTGGTCAGTTTCCTACGGGGAAGTGTAATGCCTTGTCGTTCCTTATACTTTGATGTATCACGCAATAGGCATTCAACGAATACATTTTCTGCTAAAATCTCCCAGGTGGCGCAAATTTTTAACACAAAAGCCTCGTGAATTTGTTTTTTTTCGGCTGGCAGAAGCTTTGGTAAGATTTCTCTCTTTTCCTGTGGAGGTATTTCAATTTTTGTGGTTTTAATAATTTTAATCAAGAAATCCGTATATTGGCTCATACTGGCAAAGAAGTTGTCAAATTCAGCCTTGAGTGAAGAAGTTTGCATATTGTCCTTGAGTTGGATGAACGCAGCCAAAAGGGCAAGCACAAGTTGAGAGAATCAGAGATATTATTTTTTTGTGCTTTTTGCCATGGCTTTATTTACATCTATTCTGCCGCGCTTAACCTTGGCAACTGCTCTTCCATAGGTATCTCGGGCTACAGTGTTGACTTCAACTTTTTTGCCTTGTATCAGGCTTTTGAGTTGTTTTGTAGCTTTAGCTCCCCCTTTTCTGCCTTTTTCAGGAGCGTCGACGTTTGCCAGTCTAACAGAATGCTTGCGAGAACTGGTACGGAAAGTGTCGCCATCGATGACTCTTGTTACGGTTTCTTTTCTTTTTGCCATTTTTCTATCTCCAAATAAATTTTAATATAGCGACAGTATAATATTTGGCAGCTATTTTGGCAAGACTTTAAAGATCGAAGATGGCCTGTTGAAAAAGTTGATTGAGTCTGCAAAATAGGTGGGTGAGCGTAGTTTTCCGGGGGGTTTTGTAAGAGTCACATCTATCTACATACTTTTCTTTCATACAGCTTAATATTCCAATTTGGAATATTGGCCCTGTAGAGTTATTATTCCGGCGATGAGTATGCGCAAAACTATCTATTCTCAGGAACACGAATATCTTGTTGAGCGTCTTCGAGAGGCACGAGAGCAGGCAAATCTTACGCAAAAACAGGTTGCAGAACGTTTGCATGTGGGCCAATCCTTCATTTCTAAAATCGAATCAGGTCAATATCGAGTTGATGTAATACAATTGTCACAATTTGCAAAGTTATACAAAAAAGATATTACCTTTTTCATAAAGTGATATGGCAAAGATTCAAGAATTATTAGAAGGTAAAGACGAAAGAATCGACTACGGGGAAATCATAAAGAAATTCCCTTGGATAGTTGAAAAGAACCAGAAGTGTATTCTCAGTCCGGATAGCGATGGTCTCCTTTGTGGGCTGTTTATGTCTCACTTTCTTGACTGGCAAATTAAAGGTTTCTATGACAATGGTAAACTTATGCTTCTGCAAAATGGAATTTCTGCCACGGAGTGTGTATTTCTTGACACAGAAATCTTTAGAAAGAATATTCGAAGTGTTGGACATCATATAGTTCTTTACAACAGCAATAAGATACCTGAAAGCTGGGACAACTTTGACAACTGCATCCAAACAAATAATATGAGGAGCCATGACGGTCTTCACACATTTAGGTTAAAATACCCATTAGCAACAATACATCTTTTGATTGGCATTTTGGGTTCGAGAATAAAAGTAGAAATTCCACCATCAGCAATTTGCGCCTTACTTTTCACTGATGGCGTATATCAGGTTCTTTTTAAATATCCTGAGAACGTACTGAACTGGTTGCAGTACCTTCGTGCAAATGAGAAAGGAAGTTCTCTATATATTGTTTTTGGAAATGAGAGATATTCGGTTTTCGGTTTGATGCAAGCTATGAATGAGTTTTTCAGGAAGAGAGACAAAATTAGCATAAGGGGCGAACGTGGTGATTTGTTAAGGGTCTCTGATACAGATGGATCCCCTTGCAATATTGCTGCCACAGGTGATACTTACGGAATCGACCAGGATGCTGTGAGAAGGGTTGAGCAATTTATAAAATTGTTAGAAGAGCTTACCGCGTGGGATTATAAGCAAGATAGTTGGGCATGGACCAATATGGATTTGTATAGATTCACAAAGCGAAGTTTCAAGCAAGATGAGCTTAGAGTCAACGGTCAAAATTTTCAAGATATGGTCCGACGGAATCCCTTGTCTTGGGCAATGACTGAAAATACAAATATCGAGTACACACTTGAAGAACCAGATAGGATTACGGAATGCTAGCTGAATAGAGGAGTGTGAGTTATCTTGATGCGTTCTTCCGCAAGTTTGCAGTATTCTTCAGATATGTCGAAACCGATGTAATTTCTTTTAAGTTTTTTCGCACCGACAGCGGTAGAACCACTCCCCATAAATGGGTCCAAGACAATTCCATTCGGCGGGCAAAAACACTGGATGAAGTCGTAGGGAATCTGGTCAGGAAATACTGCAGGATGTTTCCTTTTTAATGGATTTTTATCCCCAGCCATTAGATAGTTCCACACTGTTCCCCTACACTTGGTTTTATTGATTCGGCGGGTCACTATTTTTGTGGTTTTACCATCTGTCCTTCTATTCCCGCTTCCAGTCATTACTTTGCCACCATGCTTTGATGGTACTTTTAGGGGCTCTTTATTAAAGTATTGCGGTCTTGAACCCTTCATGAAGATAGGCATATACTCGTGATCAACTCTGAAACGATTTACCCACCATGCCCCTTCGGTTCCATGCTTTCTATATATGACCGTTTCAAAAAGGCGGAATCCGATATTATCACACCAGTCAACGACAGTTCTAAACGATGTAAGAGTTTTGGCGAAATTCCTCGTTTGGTCTTGGATAACCATTACTGCAATTCCGCCATCCTTTAGAATTCTGAAAATCTCCTCTCCGGTAGCGTGCAAGTCATATGCGAACCCCTGGTATTTCCTAATAGCATCATAGGGAGGAGATGTAACCACGAGATCAATGCAATTGGGCGGTAGCTGTTTCATTGCCTTTACGCAGTCTGTGCACTGGATGGTATTGAGCCAATTGTTCAGATTATTGCGAGGTTGACTGCGACGGATGTTTGCAGGAGCATGTACCGGTGCAGCGGAGCTACTTTTCTGGAATCTCCCCACTTTACTTGTATGTCCTTTTTCACTGACTTGGGGGCGGTTATTGTTAGGGCTGACCTCGTATGTCCTTTTATCAAGGCGATAAATCGTGACTGAGTCGCGTGGACGAAGTTTGTGACAGCGGACAAAATCCTGTACCCATTTTCTTTTTCTGAAAATCCAACGCGGTTTTCCTGTCTTGTCTTTAGGAATATCGGTTTCTATGGGATTAGGCAAACCCTCTACTTTCAGGGTGATTGGAACGCCGAGGCCCCCTTTTCTGGATGGGCCACCAAAGGCATCCGGTGGGAAGAAATCTCTACCACACGTCCGTATATTAAGATTGCCGTATTTGTGAGCAGCTTCTGTTAATTGTATTACACGCGATTCCATCCTTTATAAAGCTCCTTTTGAAAAGATTATACCCATAATTTAGGATTCTGCAAAGGAAATTGCTCAAGGAAGATAATTTTTCGCAGAGAGAAATCCCCGCCAGAAATTGCAGGTTCTGGGTCCCTGCGTTCGTGGGGATGCGGACAGGCGGGAAGAATCGGGAATTTAGAAATGAGAATGGAGAATTTAGAATTAGTTTAAAAAGACGCAGGTCGAGGACAGGTTTCGAATGATGAAGTGAAGTCGACAAGAAGGCGTTAATTATGTTCTTAGGATTGGTCCTATGTCCTCCAATTCCTTTGCCGCTGCTTTTCCCTTTACTCCCCTCAGGGCAGTTAACTTGGCAGCGGCTTTATCCTGGAGGTCGCCGGGCTGGCGGGATTTTTCGAGCATTTCATCCATAGTGATTTTGCCGGCATCATAGAGCTTCCAAAGATGCTCATCGAGAAGCTGCATTCCCAACTTTTTACCTGTCTGGATGCTGGAATCGATTCGATAGGTTTTGTTTTCGCGGATAAGATTGGCGATGGCGGGAGTTACAACCATAAACTCATAGGCGGCGATTCTTCCCTTGCCGGTGGCTAAAGGACAAAGGGCCTGACTGAGAACGGCTATCAAATTGCTGCTTAACTGAATGCGAATCTGCTCCTGCTGGTTTACGGGAAAGACGTCAATCATTCTGGTAATGGTTCCTGCGGCGCTTGTTGTATGAACGGTGCTAAAGACGAGATGGCCGGTTTCAGCGGCTCTAATGGCTGATTCGATAGTTTCGAGGTCTCGCAATTCACCGACCAAGATGACATCCGGGTCCATTCTTAAAATTCGTCTTAACGCCTCGCCAAAGCTCGGAACATCAACACCGACTTCCCGTTGGTTGATGATAGATTTCTTATGCTGGTGATAGTATTCTATCGGCTCCTCAATGGTTATAATATGGCGGTCAAAGTTTTCGTTAATATAGTTTACCATACAGGCCAGTGTTGTCGTTTTTCCACATCCGGTTGGTCCTGTAACCAAGAACATTCCTCTCGGCCTGCGGCACAAGGCGGCGCAAATCTTGGGCAGTCCTATTTGCTCAAAGGTCAATAATTTTGATGGGATAAGACGTAAGACCACCGTGATATTACCTTTTTGTTTAAAGACAGAGACGCGAAACCTTCCTGCATCTCCAAAGGCGAAGCCGAAGTCGGTTCCACCCTCTTCCTGAAGCTCCTGTTGATTTCGTTCAGGTGTGATGCTTTTCATTAAAGCGACCGTATCATCAGGTTCAAGCACTTTTGTTTCGAGGGACCTGAGCCGGCCGTCTACTCGCAATACGGGTGGTCGGCCAGTAACAAGATGTATATCTGATGCCCCTTGTGAGACGCAGGCCTGCAGTAGTCTGTCCATATTAACAGTTGTCATTTGAGAATCCTTAATAGCTATATTTTATTTAATCTATTAGCACGCCTTCAGTCTGGGTTATTCTCGTGATTTCAGCCGGCGTGGTTGTTCCTTTGAATATTTTGATTTTGCCGTCGTCTCTGAGTGGTCTCATTCCGCTTGCCCGGGCTGCTTTTCTCAATTCGGTAGTAGGCGCCTTTGCGAAGGCCAATTCTCTTAACTCGCTGTTGAGTTCCACCATTTCAAAAATAGCGATTCGGCCTTTGTAGCCGGTGTCCTGGCATTGGCTACAACCGGCACCTTTGTAGATTGGGTGTTTTTTGATATCTTTAGGTGTAATATCGAGCAAACGTAGGTGGTATGGGTCTGGATTTTCATCAATTACCTTGCAGTTACTACAAATAACTCTGATAAGTCTCTGTGCCATAATGGCTTGTATTGAGCTGGCTACGAGGAAGGGCTTGACGCCCATATCTATCAGACGTGTAATCGCGCTGGGTGCATCATTGGTATGCAAGGTGCTGAAAACGAGGTGTCCGGTAAGGGCCGCCTGAATTGCGATATCTGCAACGACGCCGTCTCGAATTTCACCGATGAGTATAACGTTAGGAGCCTGCCTGAGCATTGATCGCAAAATCTTGTCAAAAGTCAAATCGATCTCTTCTCTGACCTGGCACTGATTCATACCATCGAAGTTGTATTCGACGGGGTCCTCTGCGGTAATAATTTTCTTGTCCGGCTTGTTAAGCTCCTGCAGGGCTGCATACAGGGTTGTGGTTTTACCGCTACCTGTAGGTCCTGTAACCAGAAAGATTCCATTTGGCCTTTTGATTATTCGTTGAAATTGTTCGTAGTTATCCTGTTCAAAACCGAGTGATTGGATACCGATGTTGACGGCATCTGGTCGCAGGATTCGCAATACTATACTTTCTCCGTGGGTTCCTGGCAGAGCGGAAACACGAAAATCGATGTTCTGGCCTCCAATCGTACGCTTGATTCGACCGTCTTGGGGCAATCTTTTTTCGGCAATATCCATACCGGATAGGATTTTCAGGCGTGTAGTCAACGGTGACTGCATATTCTTTGGAATGTTGTCCTTCTCCAAACAGACGCCATCGACGCGGTATCTTATTCGCACCCTGTCAGCCATTGGTTCGACGTGTATATCGCTGGCCCGCATGTAGTATGCAGTATCTATTATGAGATTTACGAGTCTGACGACGGGCCCGTCATCACCTGCGACTTCGGCGCGGAGGACTTCTGCCTGTAACTCGTGGCCGGCCTCGGCAAGTTCGGCAGCAGTTGCGTCAATACTATGTTTGAGCCGGTCGTCTTCTTCCTTTTTTTCCTGATCGAGCGAGTCCTGGATGTATGAACGGATTTTTGAAGGGTTTGCCAGGCAGCAGTCCAATTCTGCATTCAGGCGAAAGCGAATCATGTCCATTGCATCCAAGTCTAACGGGTCGCTGATAATCAATTTCAACCTGCCGTTATTCATACCGAGCGGCAGGATATTGTGCTTTCTTATAATGTCCTGGGGGACAAGTCTCATTGCGTCGGGCTCGATGGTGGTTTGATCCAAGTTCATGTATTTCAACCCAAATTGCTTTGCGATTGCCTTGGTTAGAGCTTCTTCGTCGACGAGGCCCAGTTCGAGCAATACCTGACCGAGCCGTTTATTATTGGTTTTGGCAGCCTTAATGGCATCGATGAGGGCCTGCTTTTCTACGAGCCCAGCTTTGTAGAGTATTTCACCTAAACGTTTGCGTTTTGTTGCCATATTCGCACCCGTAATTTGTTAATCCTGGTAAGATTTATTATACCATTATTAAATCAGTTAGTCAAATGGACATTTTTAACAAATATGCAATTTTAATCGGAGCATATTCAGGGCGGTTTGTGCTGCTTGAAGTCGTATGGAATCTCTGTCGTGGGGAAAAATAAAGCGTTTAGTCTGGCAGCTATTATCGGAATCTACACTAATATATACCAGGCCGACGGGTTTTTGTTCAGTTGCGCCGGCCGGACCGGCTATGCCGGTAATAGCGATGGCGAAGTCGGTTCCGGCCCTTTTTCTGGCACCCTGGGCCATAGCGTTGGCGACGGGTTCGCTGACGGAGCCGTGTTTTTCAATCAAATCGGCTGGCACGCCAAGCTCGGAGGTTTTAGCGTTGTTGCTGTAAGTAATCCAGCCGTGTGTGAAATACCTGCTTGCTCCGGGGATATCAGTGAGCAGCTTGGCTAAATAGCCGCCTGTGCAGGATTCAGCTACAGCGATAGTCTTTTTCTGTTGGGCTAATTTTTGGCCCACTACTTCGGCTAAAGTCTGCTCTCCCGCGCCATAAACCAGCTCTCCGAGCCTATTACGTAAGGATTTTTGGTCTTTTTCGGCCATTTGTTGTGCCTTATCTTTGTCCTTTGCGGTGGCGGTGATTGTCAAGGTAATTATACCACATAAGGCCGTACAGTTTATAAGGGGATTTCTGCCTCGCTGCATGAGGGAGCCGAGTAATTCGGCTATGTTTGATTCACCCGTTCCGAAGCACTTTAGTTTTCGTATTACCACAGCCTGTCCACCGGCAAATCGCTGCAACTCCGGCAGAACCGATTCTTCGAACATTTGCTTCATTTCCGATGGGACGCCGGGCAAAGCGATAAGCAACTTGTCTTTTACTTCGGCCATAATGCCGGGAGCAGTACCAAGGTTGTTCGCAAGTGCCTTTGCACCGGCTGGTATGTATGCCTGAATCTTAGTTTTTTCGGGCATTTGCAAATTTCGGCTTGTGAAAAAAATCTGTATCTTTTGGAGAAGCTCGTTGTCCAATTGCAGTTCGGTGCCAAGGTATTTTGCGAATGCCTGGCGGGTCAAATCGTCATCGGTCGGGCCCAGCCCGCCGGTTACCAGAACCAGCTCGGCATCACTGCCTGCCAAACTCAAAGAGCGTACAATCGAATCTATCTCATCGGCGATAGTGTAGGAGCTGACAACGGCTATGCCGATTGAAAGCAATTTCTCACTTAGATATGAAGCGTTGGTATCTACCGTCTGGCCGCTTAAAATCTCATTGCCGATGCTGATGATACTCGCTTTTTTCATAGCTCTAAGGTTAACCACGGATTTGGGTTCCCGCAAGGCGGGGTCCTTCACAGATAAACTATGAAACCGGAGCCTCCCGTATAGGTTATGATACGGGCTCGTTAAACGGCCCAAAGTTTTACGTGGTCGTTGAAACGCCCCAATAACCTTTTTTACAGGAGGCTCACAATGGATAAGTATATCGGATTCGACATTGACAGCAAGAAAACAGTCGCGTGTGTCGTGCAAAAAAGCAAAAAAGATAAGTACACGACGCTAAAAACGGACATTGGGCAAATGAAAAAATTTCTTCAAAAACTACGACAAGATGGCGAAAAGCTGCACCTGACCTTCGAGATAGGTGGTGAAGCTGGCTACAGGTATGATTCATCCCGCCCCTCGGAGGGGCGGGATTCATTGATTGACTTTGTGGACGATATCACTGTCTCCAATCCGACCAAGATGACCTGGATATACCGCACAGCAAAGAAGAACGACCGAATAGATGCTCGCAAACAGGCGATTCTTTTGAGCATTGGCGAAATTCCAAAGGTGCACATCCCGAGCAAAGAGGTTCGTCAATGGAGGGTAACTATTCAACATCGCAGGAAGATAGTAAACAAGGTAACTAAGGTTAAGAATCGTACGAGGGCGCTTTTGAAGGCAAATGGTTTTAGCAAGCCGGCTGTAGGAGGCAGTTGGTGGAAGATGGCCAATAGGCTATGGATGCATCAGCTTGCCGAAGAACTCGATATCGCAAGGGAACAGCTCTGGCGTATGAGCTTAGCTGATATGCTCGGTGAGCTTGAGCTGCTGGAGAATCAGCTTAAGCGTGTCACTAAATATCTTGACCGGTACCTTGATTCGCATCCTGGTGGTTTTTTGCTGATGAGTATCTCCGGTGTTGGACCTCGCACGACTGAGGCGGTATTGGCTTATACCGATGATATAAAACGTTTCAATCGTGGCAAGCAGTATTGCTCATACTTTGGCATGACGCCGAGGTTGGATGAGGGGGGAGAGACGATGGATGAGGGACGAAGGACGAAGGGCGGCTGGGTTCCCGCTCCCAGATGGGAGTTGAGGACAAGCTTCGCGGGCACAGGTTTTACAGATAACACGGAGGAATTTTGGCCACGAATACCTATGACATAAATTAACACGAATTGACACCGATATATTTTTTCCACCTATGTTCGGACTGCTGATATTTGATATGGCCAAGGCGGCCCCAGAGATTACTTACCAGGTGGTGGACATTGATAACAGGGTAGTGGATACGCTGGTGGTCAAGAGGAGTCAGTTGAGTTTTAGAGCGTCCGGCTTGAAGTAAAGGGCTCTACAACCGCCGTTATAGGATATTTTTGCGTTCGATTCTGTTCAATTTTGCGCTAAAACAAAACCTTGAGTTCCCTTTCCCCCATCTTTATGCTATATTGCTGTTTTCCTCAGTGTTTAATGCGTGACGTGTATGCGTAACACAATATACGAGGTCAAAATTATGGTGGAGAAATTTGATGCTGCAGTAATCGGCAGTGGGCCTGGCGGTTACGCCGCTGCTATCAGATGTGCACAAAGAGGCACATCAGTAGCGGTCGTTGAAAAAGGCATTATCGGAGGCACCTGCCTAAATTGCGGATGTATCCCCTCAAAGGCATTGCTTGCATCGGCGCATACATTACTGATGGCAAAACACGCAGCAGTAATGGGAGTTGACATCGCTTCAGCTACTCCAAACTGGCCCAAAATGCAGGCCAGAAAGGACGCTATAGTAGGTGGCTTTCGCAAAGGCCTCACAGGGTTGATTCAGGCCAACAAGATAAAGATATTTGATGGTCTTGGCATAGTAACCGCACCAAATAAAATCAAAATCGAAACAGACACTGCACCAATGGAAATCCAGGCGGACAAAATAATCCTGGCAACGGGTTCAGAGCCAATCCAGCTTTCGACCGTACCGTTTGACGGCCGGTGTGTTATCAGCAGTAAAGAGGCCCTTGAACTGGAGCAAATACCCAATCAAATGGTAATCGTAGGCGGCGGAGCAATCGGCTGTGAATTGGCCTGTATTTATGCCGCGGTAGGAAGCAAGGTCACCATCGTAGAAGCGCTTTCGCAATTGATTCCCATGGAAGATGAGTGGGTCGGCCGGCTGGTAGAGCGCGAATTGAAAAAACTTGGTATTGACGCTCTGACGAATCAGAAAGTTGCCTCGGTCGATGAAACCGATGGGCAGGCAAAAGTGGTTTTGGAGAGCGGCAGGACAATCGAGGCAGAAAAGGTCTTAGTATCGGTTGGCCGAAGGCCGATTGTCGATAAAGAAACAATCGAAGCACTGAGTCTGGAAATGTCCGGCGATGCAATCGCAGTCAATCAAAAAATGGAGACCAATATCCCGGGAGTCTATGCAATCGGCGATGTTGTGGGTACGACCTATTTAGCCCACGGGGCCTTCGCCGAGGCCGAAGTGGCGGCGGCCAACGCTACGGGCGGCGATGAAAAAATAGCTGACTACTCGCTTATACCCCGGGCCGTCTATACATTCCCGGAAATCGCATCGGTCGGCAAAAGCAAAAAGATGTGCAAAGACCAAGGGCTCGATGTCACTATTGGGCGCTCATTCTTCAAAGCCAACGGCCGAAGCGCAGCACACAATGAAACCGTCGGCGAGATAAGGGTTGTAAGGGACAACTCAACGAACAGGATTATAGGGGTTACTATGGTCGGCGCTGTGGTAACTGAATTAATTGCGGCAGCGAGAGCACTTTTGGGCAGCACAGAGAAAATCACCGAAGTAAGCTTTCCGCATCCAACCGTTTCGGAGGTGCTCAAGGAGTCCGCCGAAGATGCCTTTGGCCTGAGCGTACACAACCCACCAAGAGTATAGAAAACAGAAATCCTAATGTTGACAGTGGCTGAAAAAACTAAAAGCTGTCCTTTGCGAATTTGTGATTGCGGGTTCGCTGATTACCGAAAGGTTCTGCAACTACAGCACCAATTGCGCCAAGAAAGACACCGGGGCGAAATACCAGATACCGTTTTAATCGTTGAGCACCCCGCTGTCATTACTCTCGGTGCCCGGCAAAGCGCCAACAAGCTGCTGGCCAGTCGCAACACTTTGGCAAAACGGCATATCGACGTGGTTGATATTCGCAGGGGCGGCGGCACAACGGCGCACAACCCGGGCCAGTTGGTCTTTTATCCGATTTTGAATTTGCAGGATTTGGGCCTTGGTATCAGCGAATATATCAGAAACCTAGAAGCAATGGGCGCAGAACTGCTGGAGCAATTAGGGGTAAGAAGCGAAAGGCGAAAAGGTTTCCCCGGCCTATGGGTCGGCACGAGAAAGATCGCTTCTATCGGCGTGCGCGTATCGCGATTTGTAACTTATCACGGTATGGCGATAAACATACAAAATGACCTGAACATCTTCGATTTTATAATACCGTGCGGCCTGGATGAGATAGAGATGAGCTCGGTACTGAAAGAGACCGGCAGACACCATCCAATGAGCTCGGTCAAACAAAAATTAACCAAGCTGCTTATAAGCCATTTTTCGGGAAGCGAAAAAATGAAAAGCACGAAGCACTAAATCCTAAATCCTAAACAATATCAAATGACCAAAATCCAAATTTTCAAAACAAAAACGCTTACCCCCGCCGGTTTGCTTCGCAAACGCGAAGCAGCGGGGGCTAAAAAATTATTTTGAATTTTGGTAATTTGAATTTTGAATTTGTTTAGGATTTAGATATTAGAATTTAGGATTTAATAACGTATTTGTTTCGGATTTCGATATTCGAGTTTTGGATTTTGCAATGTACGAGTCACGAGTCACGGGTGACGAGCGACGAAGGTTGCCGTCGTGGTTGCGCAGGCCTTTGCCGGCCGGCGAGACTTACAACCGTACCGAAAACATATTAAGCTCTCTGGGCCTGGAGACAATATGCGCTAATGCCAACTGCCCCAATCGTGGCGAATGCTGGGCAAGAGGGACGGCAACAGTTTTGATTTTAGGTAACGTCTGTACGCGAAATTGCAAGTTTTGTTCTGTAGCTTATGGCAAACCTGCACCGCCGGACCCAACCGAGCCGCCGCGTTTAGCTGAAATGGCCAAACAATTGGGATTGAAATACCTGGTAATCACCAGTGTCAACCGTGATGATTTGCCGGATGGAGGAGCCAGCCATTTCCGCGACTGCATTAACAAGGTAAGAAACACTTGCCCGGATATGAACCCCGTTAGAAACTGCCAGAGTGACAAAAATATGGCGAGAAGAAAGAAGATTTCTAACGGGGTGAAATTTGAAATACTAACGCCTGATTTCCGCGGCTGCCAGGCCCAGGCCGTAAAAATTTTAGCCGATGCCTTACCTTTCGTATTCGCCCATAATATCGAAACGGTTCCATCTCTGTACCCGATTGCCAGAGCCGGCGGAAACTATCAACGCTCCCTAAACCTGCTCAAAACAACCAAAGAAAGCTACGATGGCGTCCAGACCAAGTCCTCAATTATGCTCGGGTTGGGAGAGACTGACGCGGAGGTTGAGGAGGTATTAGAAGATTTGCGAAACGTCGGCTGTGACAGAATAACGATCGGCCAATATCTAAAACCATCAAAAGATTCGCTCGAAGTTGCAGAATTTGTCACGCCAGCGAAATTCGACTGGTGGAAACGAAAAGCAATTGAACTGGGTTTTTCCTGGGTCATTTCTTCACCATTTACCCGCAGCTCATATTTCGCAGAAAAAGAGAACAGCACTTCGTCAAAAATACAAACGAAGCACTAAAAATCGCCCTAAAAACCGAATAGGTGTGTGCGATGGGTAAGAGAAAATACTTTATACTCTCCTTGCTCTTAATTCTTTGTGCTTTGTGCACTGATTCTGTCTCAAAATCCTACCTCAGCAAGTCTACTTACCTCCTTGCCAAGTCATTGAGCATGTCGGAAGCTGATAAGATACAGGTAAAAATAGAGCGTGATGAACTTTTACGCAAAGGATCGATTTTTTACTATTTCGGCATTAGCGCTGCGATTTTGAGTTTTTTATTCTGGATCGCATCTGAGATTCGCCATGAGCCGACATGGCGGTTGATTCCCCTCGGGCTACTAATATTCTACTTGCTCCTGCAGTTTATAATGGTCTGATATCAGCTTGATGCATCGCCCAACCAGCTATATCACTGCACAGATAGTATTGGCTACTTTTACTACATCGACCATCTCAGCTACATCGTGGACGCGGACGATTGATACGCCGGCTGCCGCACATAAGGCAACCGTGGCGGCGGTGCCGAATATTCGGTCGGCTGGTTTTTCTTTGCCGGTGAGTTGGCCTATAAAACTTTTGCGACTTGTGCCGATCAGTACGCGGTAGCCGGCAGCAACAAATTTATCAATATTTCTCAAAAGCTCCAGATTGTGCTCTAACGTCTTGCCAAATCCAATGCCGGGGTCGATAAAAATCATACCTTTGTCAATGCCAAATTGCTCCGCTCGTTTTGCCCGCTCCAGAAGAAACTGAAGCACTTCACTGACTACATCATCATACTTTGGTTCAATTTGCATCGTTTGCGGCTCCCCCTGCATATGCATCAAAACAACCGGCACCTGCCGCTCGGCGACCAATTCCCCCATCCGCTTGTCACTCAAAGCGGTAATATCGTTGAGCATTGTCGCCCCTGCTTCTAAAGCTGCTTTTGCAACTTTGATGTTATAAGTATCAATGCTAACCGGCACATCTACCTTTTTGGCAAGCACCTTTATGACCGGAATCGCCCGTTCTATTTGTTCATCAGCCGATACAGATTTTGTACCGGGCCGAGTCGATTCGGCCCCCACATCTATTATCGCAGCACCATCAGCAGCCATTTGCAAACCGTGTTCAATGGCCTTATCAGTATCGAGGAACTGACCGCCATCGCTGAAGGAGTCCGGCGTGACATTCAACACCCCCATCACAAGACAGCCCGCCGAAAAATCCAGCCGACCTTTCGGCCATTCAACTATATTCTTATCGCGATTTTTTACCATCTGTTACTTCAAACCCAATACCTACCAGCTTCTCAGCAAGAGATTTACAAGGGGTCTCTAAAAGTATCCGCGTATTCTGAAATTCCCTTCGGACTCCGTATTCTTTGCGCAGCCGGTCAAATAATTCCCCCCTCTTTTCTGCCGGCTCATTTAGAATCTCTCTGAGCTGGAAGTCATCATCTTTAATATTGTAAACCTTCTCGACAGCGCTCAACAGCACATCCTGCTCGCGGGCAGCCTGCGGATTTATTTTCAACTGCGGCACCGCCGGCTCAGGCAAGAACGAGTCGATATCGAATTTGGCGCTAAATCCAAAATACTTACAGGCCGAGTTGTATATCATAATCATACCTGCGACCTTGCCGTCCAGCGAATAACCGGCGATGTGCGGCGTTGCAATATCAACCATTTCCAGAAGCTCCATATCGATATTCGGCTCGTTTTCCCAGACATCGAGCACGACAGCTTTCAATTTCTCCGATCTTATAGCTACTTTCAAAGCGCCGGTGTCAACCACTCCACCTCGCGCAGTATTAAGGAACATACACCCGGTTTTAAGTGTTCTGAAAAACTTCTCGTCAGCTAAATGAAACGTCTTGTCTAACCCAGCAAAAGTTAATGGCGTATGAAGTGTTATAAAATCGCAATCAAGAAGTTTTTCCAAAGGCAAGTATTTCGAGTCACCGGTTTGTCTATGCAAAGGCGGGTCGTTCAAGCAAACCCTCATACCTAATGCCGCAGCTTTCTCAGCCACCCTGCTGCCGACATTGCCTACACCTACAATGCCTATCGATTTGCCGGCCAGGTTAAGATTATGCTCCCTGGCGATATTAAGCAGAGCGGCAACGATGTAATCGGCTACGGAATTGGCATTCGAGCCCGGCGCTGAAGCAAAACCGATATTGTGTCGCGTAAGATATTCAATATCTATATGTTCAAGGCCAATGGTGGCAGTAGCCACGAAACGGACTGAACTTTCAGCCAACAAATCCGCACCTACCGCCGTTACACTGCGAACCAATAGAATATCCGCATCGGCAACAACCGCTGGCGCAATCTCACGAGCAGGAAAAACCTCAACCTCACCAATGGAAGAAAAGCATTCGGCCACGAATGGAATATTTGCATCTGCGATTATCTTCACAATTATCTCCCGCTAAGCGACCGGAAACACTATTTTGCTCACCGCAGCCGATATTGAGCCCAAAATCAAGGAATTTCGCCCATTTTAGCCAAATTTTCACTGATTGCACGCATTTTTCCTGCTCATGAAGAACCTTCTGAATCTGGCAAAAAACCTGGAAGCCGAAAAAAAACCGATTTTTTCCAAAATTTTACTGGACTTGTTATGAGCATATGCCCATAATATACGTAGAGTAAGTAAAGCGATTGTTAAAAACCTTAAATGAAAACAGGGAGAACCGATTATCTATGAGAACTTATTTTGACTGCATTCCGTGCTTTGTGCGCCAGGCGCTTGATTCGGTCAGACTAACGACAGACGACGAGAACACTATCGAGCAGGTTATACGTGAGGTTCTCTGCCTGGCCTGCAAGATGGATTTGCGTCAGAGTCCGCCGGCTATGGCGCAAAAGATACATCGCCTTATTCGTGAATTAACCGGCGTTCAAGACCCTTACCGACAAGCAAAGCAGCGATTTAACAAGCTGGCCCTGAAGATGTATCCTGAATTGAAAGAGCGTGTGGAAACTTCTGCCGAGCCGTTCGAGACAGCCGTTCGATTAGCCATTGCAGGTAATATTATTGATTTGGGCGTCAAAACCGGACTGACGGAATCCCAGGTTGAAAAAAACATAACTAAGTCACTGACAGACCCACTGGATACGGAAACTGTCCAAGAGTTCAGGAAGGCAACAGCCCGGGCAAAGGATATTCTTTATCTTGGAGATAATGCCGGCGAAATTGTCTTTGACCAGCTGCTGATTGAACAACTGCCCTGTAAAGACATAACTTTTGTTGTCAAGGCAAAACCTATTATAAATGATGCGACAATGGAAGACGCCAAGACGACAGGCCTAACCGAAGTGGTAAACGTTATCGACAATGGCTCGGATGCGCCGGGCACCATTCTTGAGACCTGTTCGGAGGCGTTTCATCGTCGATTCGACGAAGCGGATTTGGTTATTAGCAAGGGCCAGGGCAATTATGAAACCATAAGTGACGTTAATAAAAATATATTCTTTATTTTAAGGGCCAAATGTCCGGTTATTGCCAGGGACTTACGCTGCGAAGTCAGCGAAATGATTTTGAGAAAGAGTGAAGCATTTAATAATATTCTTGATTTAGTTAAGGAGACCAAATAGATGCCAGGATTTGATGGTACAGGGCCATTAGGTCAAGGGCCGATGACAGGGCGAGGGCTCGGGTTTTGCGTTTTGACAACTTCAAAAGAAAACACGGGCCAGATAAAAGGTTTTGCGGGATTGCAAAGTGTGCCCGTTGGTCAAATAAGTGAGAATTTTGAAACCCCAAGAAAGGAGATGATTAATATGCCATTTGGAGATGGAACAGGTCCAGCCGGTATGGGTCCGATGACTGGAAGAGCCGCTGGTTTCTGTGCAGGTTTCCCGGTGCCGGGATATATGAATCCTGCTATCCGAGGAGTCGGTTATTACCCTCCCAGTGCACCGGCTTTTGGTCCCTACGGTGCAGGTTTGTACGGCTATGGTGTGCCTTATGGTGGCTGGACCAATCCGTGGCTTCGCAGAGGCTTTGGTTTTGGCCGAGGTTTCGGTCGGGGCCGTGGTCGCGGCAGAGGCAGGCGAGCTTGGTAGTAGATTCAAATTAGCATTTAATTGCAGAAAGGATGGATATTATGCCAAGAGGAGATGGAACAGGACCGGCCGGCCAGGGGCGCGGTGGTGGTCGAGGTATGGGGCGAGGTCAGGGCCAAGGTAGGGGCCGAATGGGCGGCCCATTTGCCGCAGGGCCGGGAGGTAATTGTGTTTGCCCGAAATGTGGTAAAAAAGTGCCGCACATCGTCGGAGCACCGTGTAACAAACAGAGTTGTCCCGAGTGCGGCACGATAATGACAAGAGAATAATTTTTTTAATTTGAAAGGAGCATAACTATGCCACGTGGAGATGGAACAGGTCCTGCCGGTATGGGACCAATGACAGGAAGAGTTGCAGGATACTGCGCCGGCTATCCGGTACCCGGTTATATGAACCCGGTTGGTGGACGCGGTTACTGGGGCTGGGGCCGAGGCGGCGGTCGCGGGCGAGGATTTGGACGTGGCTTCGGTTGGGCCGGAGCTGGATACGGCATGCCTGCCTGGGGCGGGGCGGTGAACCCGTATGCTCCCTACGGTGCACCACTCGCTCCGGCAATGGCACCGGAGCAGGAACTTGACGGACTAAAACAACAGGCTGAGTATTTCCAGGATGCCCTTGGTGAAATCAAGAAGCGTATGGAGCAGCTCGAAGCGGAAAGCAAAAAGCAGTAAAAGTCAACGCCAGTTTCGAGATTGACAATCCCGGCTCGTCGGGACTGCGCCTCTGCTCTATGCTATGAGAAGGAGATATAGCAATGCCGATATTTGAGTACAAGTGTAAAAAGTGCGGGCATGTAATGGAATTCCTGGAAAAAAGCAGCAGTACTCACAAGCACGTTTGCGAACGGTGTAAAAGTTCGGATATGCAGAAATTGTTCTCAGGTTTCTCTGTTGGGCAGGCCGGCAGCTCAACGTCAAAGGACAGTGGTTCCTGCCCTACGGGCACGTGCCCATTTTCTTAGAAAGGATGAATTATGAAAATTGCAGTTACATCAACCGGAAGAACGTTGGAATCCGGGGTTGACCCGCGGTTTGGAAGAGCGGCTTGTTTTATCATTGTTGACACCGAAACAATGGAACTTAGTGTGATTGAAAACGAAAGTGTTGCTGCGGCCGGTGGTGCCGGCATCAGTTCGGCCAAGGTGGTCATCGATGGTGGTGCCGAGGCCGTGCTGACAGGCAACTGTGGGCCGAATGCCCAACGCACCTTAAGTACTGCCGGCGTGAAATTGTACACCCAGGTGACAGGAACGGTCGCAGAAGCAGTTGAGCTTTTCAAAAGCGGCAAGCTGACCGAGGCCACCGGCCCAAACGTGCAATCGCATTTCGGTATGGACAGGTAAGTAAGATGCTGCATGGTTTCGTTATTGCTGTTGCCAGCGGCAAAGGTGGTACAGGCAAGACGACAATTGCTACCAATCTTGCTCATTACGTTGCTCACCTGGGACAGAAGGTTCAATACCTTGACTGCGATGTTGAGGAGCCGAATGGCCACATTTTCTTAAAGCCGCAAATAGCCGCCAGCCACAAGGTTACCGTAGCTGTACCGCAGGTTGACTTGGAGAAATGTACCGGTTGCGGCAAATGCGGCGAAATTTGCCAGTACAGCGCTATACTCTGCATCAAAGAAAGTGTGTTGACCTTTGAGCAGCTTTGCCATTCCTGCGGCGGCTGTATGCGGGTTTGCCCGGCTGATGCAATCAAAGCAAAGCAGCTTGAGATTGGAGATATCGAGCATGGCAAAGCCGGTGACGTCGATTTTATCCACGGCAGGTTGCGTATCGGTTACGTGCGAACGCCGGCACTGATAAAAGAAGTGAAAAACCATATAAAGGAAAAGCACCTAACAATAATTGATGTCCCGCCGGGGACATCCTGTCCGGTAGTTGAGGCAGTAAAGAGTGCAGATTTTGTTTTGCTTGTTACCGAGCCGACACCATTTGGCTTAAATGATTTGAAGCTGGCTGTAGGATTGCTCAGGGAAATGAATCTACCTTTTGCTGTTATTATTAACCGCTATGGAATCGGCAACGATAAGGTAGAAAAATATTGCGAAGCTGAAAACATAAACATCTGTTTGAAGTTGCCGGACGACCGACGCATTGCCGAGGCGTACTCATCCGGCAGAATGATTGTGGATGTATTAAGTGAATATGGGAAGGAATTTTCAGAATTATACGAATATATAAAGAGCGTAAAGGCAGGGATTGATGATAAAAGACGATTACGAATTCGGAGAAAGAATAACTCGTGACCTGCAAGCTCGTCGTGCGGCATGCAAAATCCTCGGCGTCCAGGAAGGTGCGAGCAAAGAAGCTCTGAAAAAAGCATATAGGCGAGCGGCGTTGAAGTATCACCCGGACCATAATCCGAATGACAGCGATGCGCATAAGAAATTCCTGCTGATTAAATGCGCGTATGAACTTCTGGCAGAAGACAAGCCTTGCGATATGCTGTTAGAGGAAATCAAGTCCTGGGAGGGCGTTCCGGAAGATGACAAATATAAACTTGATAACCTCTGGGGACACTTTCTGTGGTGGCGTGAAAAGTTTTTCGGCTAAATTAAAAACCCGGTGAAACTGGGGACTGAATAACAAGGTTGGCTGGTATGGAAAAGTATTTACAATCCTGCAAAACAGAAATTTGGAAGAATGTTTTCAAAGCCGAGCTGGATTATATTTTGCAGGAATTAAAAGGGACTAAAGACGTTTTAAGTGTTGGCTGCGGGCCGGCGATCATAGAGGCAGGTTTAAGCGAATACGGTTTCAACGTTACCGGTCTGGATATTTCTAAAGAGGCCTTAGAGCAGACACCGGACAGTATAAGAACTATAGTGGGCTCGGCAGAAAGTATGGACTTCGCGGATGGCAGTTTTGATGCGGTTATTTACGTTGCTTCTTTGCAGTTTATTGAAAAATATAAGCAAGCTATTAAACAGACCGCTCGCGTCCTCAAATCGGGCGGCAAGCTTCTGGCTATGCTGCTTAATCCGGAGTCCGAGTTTTTCAAAGAAAAAACCGGCAATCCGGCCTCCTATGTGAACAGGATTAAGCATGCAGACTTGCGAGAAATTGAAGGGACAATTGCAAAGTATTTTTTTGTTCAATCGGAATATTTTTTAGGGATTAAGGGTGCCGAAATATTCCAAAGCCGGGATTCTAATGTAGCGAGCCTATACGTTATAAAAGGAACAAAGAAGGAATAAATATGAGGGAAGGAGACAGTTGAAAGAGGTAGTTGTCATAAGTGGCAAGGGCGGCACGGGAAAGACGAGCATTGTTGCATCGTTTGCAGCACTTGCAAAGGACGCGGTACTGGCTGATTGTGATGTTGACGCCGCAGATTTGCACCTGGTATTGGAGCCGGATATAAAACAAACACGCGATTTTAGCGGCGGGAAATTAGCTTCCATTATTACGACAAAATGTATCGGCTGCGGCAGATGCGAGGAGGTGTGCAACTTTGACGCCGCTGTATTCAACGGCCCGGCCAACGATGTGGTTGGAAAAACTTATACGGTCGATTCCATCGCGTGCGAGGGATGCAAAGTATGCGTGGAATTTTGTCCGGTTGATGCGATAGAGTTCAAAGATGCCATTAACGGCCAATGGTTCATATCAGATACTCGCTTCGGACCAATGCTGCACGCCCGGCTCGGGCCGGCACAAGAAAACAGCGGTAAGCTGGTCAGCTTGATTCGTAAAGAAGCAAAACGAATTGCAGCCGAGCAGAATAAAGACCTGATTATCGTGGATGGCTCACCCGGTATCGGCTGTCCGGTGATTGCATCTATCGCCGGAGCTGATTTAGTGTTGGTTGTTACCGAACCGACCCTCTCAGGCCAACACGACCTTGACCGGGTCGTTGAGCTAACTGAGCATTTCAAGATTCCAACCGCAGTTTGTATCAACAAATACGATATCAATATGAAGATTGCAAAAGTGATTGAAAAAAGAGCCGGCGAAAGAGGTTTGAAAGTGGCCGGCAATGTTGCCTACGATACCATAGTAACCAAAGCCCAAATTGCAGGCAAGAGTATTGTGGAATACTCAAGCGACGGCCTTGGAGAGCAGATAATGTCCCTGTGGGAAACAATACTGGACACACTAAAGCCGCTATAGAATCAAAAAGGAGACAAAGAAGTGAGAATTGCAATGCCAGTAACAGACGGCAAACTTTCGGCACACTTTGGTCATTGCCAGCAGTTTGCCATTATTGATGTTGACGCCGACAACAAGGAAATCAAAGGCTGCGAGCTGGTGGACCCGCCGGCCCACGAGCCGGGCGTTTTGCCAAGATGGCTCGCAGGGTTGCATGTCGAGCTGATAATTGCCGCCGGAATGGGCCGAAGGGCTCAGCAATTATTCGCAGAACACGATATTGACGTCGTCGTTGGTGCGATGGATAATGCACCGCAGGAGTTGGTCCTGCAATACTTAGCCGGCCAATTGCAAACCGGTGAAAATATCTGCGACCATTGAGGCCGCCCCAGGCAAAACAGGACATTTGATATGCCAAGACCCAGACATTGCAGACGCGTTGGCTGCCTGCCACAGGCAAACTTCTATAAACCCAGGGGTATCCCCCTCTCAGTCTTGCAGCACGTCTGCTTAACCGTTGATGAGCTTGAAGCGATCCGGCTGGCCGACCTCGGTGGCCTGTATCAAGAACAGGCTGCCGAGAAGATGAACATTTCCCGCCAGACATTCGGCAGAATCCTCGAATCGGCCCACAAAAAGATTGCCGACGCCCTGGTCAATGCAAAGGCACTGAAAATCGAAGGTGGTATCATTGAACTTGATGCCATTGCCGCTGCCGGTGAACCCCCCCACCGCTTTCGCCGAGGACCAGGCGGCCCAGGCAGACATCGCCGAGGGCGAGGTCAGGGGCGATAGCGTCAAAGTTCAAAGCCGGCAATCTTTACTCCGCAGTCCGGACAACAGGAGTTTTTTATATGCTTGGCTGATATATGATAGCCGACACGTTCAATTAACAATCGGCCGCATTGATAACAAAAAGTGCTCTCAGATTTTGACCCTGGCACATTGCCGAGGTAAACATAGTGCAGCCCTGCAGCTTTGCCGATTGTCTCGGCCCGCTCCAGTGTCTCGATTGGCGTGGGTACCGAATCCAGATACTTGTACTGCGGGTGGAATCGGCTGATATGCCAGGGGACATCAGGGCCGGCTTTGGTAACAATAAAATCAGCCAACGCCTTCAACTCATCGTCGGAATCGTTTTTGTCCGGAACTACTAACGTGGTAACTTCAAGCCAGATGTCGGTTTCCTTCGCGATATAGCTAATCGTATCAAGCACCGGCTGCAGACGTGCCATGCATAACCTTTTATAATAATCCTTACTAAAAGATTTTAGGTCAACATTTATTCCATTGAGCCAATCGGCGGCAAAATCAATCGCCTCAATCGTCATATATCCATTACTAACAAAGACGTTCGTCAGACCGCGTTGTTTTGCCAGTCGCCCGCAATCATTGCACAGCTCCATAAAAATGGTCGGCTCGGTATAAGTATAAGCGATACTCTTGCACCCGCCGCAAACAGCCGCCTCGACAATCCGCTCAGGAGCTATTGGTTCTCCATTAATTCGGCCGTCTTCGATGGCCGCCTGGCTTATCTGCCAGTTCTGACAAAACTCACAACGAAAATTACAACCCATCGTGGCGATAGAAAAGCTGCGCGACCCCGGCTGAAAATGAAATAACGGCTTTTTCTCAATCGGGTCAGGATTAGCCGAGCATACTTTGTCGTAATTTAGCGAATACAACACGCCGTCTATATTCTTGCGCACACAACACCGACCGAGCTTACCCTCATCAATCAAACACCGCCAGTTGCACAGCTTACAGCGAACCTTCTTATCCTCCACGCCATCCCACAAAACCGCCTGTTTAAGATTTTCTTCTTTCAATTCCATCTTATTTCCCCCTAAATGCAATTTACATTCTCCAATTTAATGTATAGAATAGATAAAGTAAAATCAATTTTACAAGTTATCCGAACCAGTTTGCTTGTGATATAAACAAATTAAGCGTAATCTCTGGAGGTAACCTGTTATGAGCGTATTATCTGCCATTGGAAATACACCACTTGTAGAACTGAATAACCTAAATAAAAAAAGACCAGGAGTAAGAATTTTCGGAAAACTTGAAGCGGTCAATCCTGGAGGCTCCGTTAAAGACCGCCCTGCTTATTGGATGGTAAAAAAAGCGGAGGAAACCGGCCAACTTACCAAAGGCAAAATTATACTTGAACCGACATCAGGAAACACCGGAATCGCCCTGGCAATGATTGGAGCTGCAAAAGGATATCGAGTCAAACTTTGTATGCCGGAATGTGTCAGTACAGAAAGACAGCATATTCTCGAAGCCCTGAACGCCGAGGTTGTGCTCACCCCTGCAAAAGAAGGCACCGATGGTGCTATTAGAAGAGCACATCAGCTTCTCGACGCTGAATCAGACAAGCATTATATGCCCAATCAATTCGAGAATGAGAATAATGTCCTCGCTCATTACGAAACAACCGGGCCAGAAATCTTTTCCCAAACTAAGGGCCAGATTGATGTATTCGTTGCCGGCATGGGAACAACTGGAACACTGATGGGTATATACAAGTATTTCAAAGAGAAAAAACCGCAAGTCCGAATCGTCGGCATTGAGCCACCGGAAGGACATACGATACAGGGACTCAAAAATATGAAAGAGTCCATTGTGCCTAAGATTTATAATCCCCAGATGTTAGATGAAAAGATTACTATTGATGATGACGAGGCCTTTGAAACAACACGCGCCCTTGCCGCCAAGGAAGGAATTTTCGTTGGAATGTCAAGTGGTGCAGCAGTTGCAGGGGCTTTACGTGTAGCAGAGAAGATGACTTCCGGCACAATCGTCGTAATCCTTCCCGACCGCGGCGACCGTTACTTAAGCACCACCCTCTTTCGCTCAATATGTGCAAAATGTCCACCATAATCCCTATTTATTATTGAGGAATGGATACATTATGGCTAAATCATCTCCCAAAAGCAAAGCCAAAAGCGGCGATAAATCCTTATCTACAAGATCGATACATGCCGGTGAGCCCAGGAGAAAATACGCCGATTCACTGACAACACCTATTATTCAAACTTCTACATTTACATTCAAAAATAGCAAGCACATCGAGGACTACACCAAAAAGGGAAAGGAACATTTTGAATATGGCAGGTATGGCAATCCTACCGCACAAATCGCTGAAAGGCGCCTCGCCAACCTTGAAGGGGCTGAAGACTGCGTTGTTTTCTCCTCCGGAATGAGTGCTATAACCACGACCATTCTTACTTTAGTTCAATCAGGCGACCATATTGTCATCACCGACGACAGCTATAAAAAGACACTCGAATTTTGCAGGTCATATCTGAAACAATTCGGTATCGGCTGTACCATTGTCCCATTTGGGAAATACAGCGCTCTGGAGAAAGCAATAAGAAAGAATACCCGCTTCATATTTTCCGAATCACCAACCAATCCCTATTTGAATATCTTTGACCTTGTCAAACTCAAGAAGATAGCAAGCAGGTACAAGCTTCTAACGCTCATAGACAGCACTTTCAGCACGCCGTTTAACCAGAGGCCCCTTGAGTTTGGCATTGACCTTGTCCTGCATAGTTGTACGAAGTATCTTGGAGGCCACAATGATATCTTAGCCGGTGCTGTGCTTGGAAGAAAAGAGCTGGTTGACAAGATACGAAATCTACACAAATCAATGGGCGGAACTATCGACCCTCATTGCTGCTATCTTCTCCTGCGAGGACTCAAAACATTTCCCTTAAGGGTAGCAAAGCAGAATGAAGCCGGATTAAAGGTAGCACAATTTCTTGAAAGACACCCACGCGTTAAAAAAGTCTATTATCCTTTCCTGAAAAGTCACCGTCACTATAAAATAGCAAAAGAACAAATGAAAGGCGGTAGCGGCGTCGTTACATTTGAAATAAAAGGAAATATCAACACATCAAAGCGATTCCTCGATGCTCTGAAGCTGTGCTATATTGGACCGAGCTTAGGAGGTGTCGAAACACTGATAACGCATCCCGCATTGGTGAGCTACTATGATTATACCAGAAAGCAGCGCTACGAGCTGGGAATTACCGACACCCTTTTTCGGCTGGCCGTCGGTATTGAAGACACTCAGGACATCATCGACGACCTCAACAGAGCCCTGAATCAATCTCGATAAGCTTGCGCCAAAATTTTTATCGGATGCCTTACTATCTTATCGCTGATATGCTCTATCTGCATCTTGCAGGCGGCGCATTCAGTCAAAACACATCCCGTCGGAGACGAGTTAAGTGCTTCTTTTAATCTTGCAGCTATCTGCGAGGAGAGTTCGTAATTTTTCTTACTAATGCCGAACGTTCCGGCAAGGCCGCAACAGCCGGCTTTAAGGTCAATAACCTTAATACCGCAAAGCTCCTGCAACAGCTTTATACTCGCCCCATTACCGCCAATAGCTAACAAATGACAGGGACAATGATAAGCGAAGCTGCCTGATATCGGATTCTTAGCAGGCTTCAATTTGCCCTGCGACAGGAGGCCAAATAGATAATTCATCAATTCACACGTATTTTCCGATACGAGCTTTGCATCTTCACCTGAAACGAAGTATCTCAATTCCCGCTGCAAACACAGTGCGGCACTGGGCTCAGAACAAACTATCTTGAAACCGGCGCGAACCGCCCTGGCCAGATGTTTGACGTTAAACGACAAATCCCTGCGGGCGGTCTTGACATCGCCATAACAAACAGCCGGCAGCGGTGCAGGCCTCTGTTTCGGCAAAATCACTTCAATCCCGTTTGTCCGCAAAACCTCAAGAACAGCAAATCCCAATTCGTGGTCGTTATAATTAGCGTACGTATCCACAAAATATGCAACTTTATCGATCGGCGCCTCTATCGGCGCTTGCGTTGCCAAATATTTGCGACCAGCCGCCAAAAATGACCTGCGCTTAAAATCAGGCATATCTCTGCGTCGGTCAAGCCCGGCAACTTTTTCAAGCAACCACTTAAAAACTCGCAACTGCATTACAAAATTTGAAACAGGCCAAAAAACACTACCCAGCATACTGAGATAGCGATTACGACTTAGAAGCGACTCCGCACGCGTCGAGCCGCTGCGCTTGACATATTCAGCTCGTGCTACACCAATCAGCTTACAAATATCAACCCCCGCCGGACATTGCAGCAAGCAGGCCTTGCAGTTAATGCACAAATCCAGAAATTTTCTAAACTCGTCTGACTCAAAATCCCTTTCATCCAGTTGCCCTGTTGCCCAGAAGCCAAGTATATTGGCTTTGGCCCGAGAGCTGCCCAACTCCTCGCCCAGCGCACGAAACACCGGACACATCCGCAAATCAGGCTCGCGGCTTCGGCAAAGCCCGCAGCCGTAGCATTGCTCAAGCTCGAAGCGGAACTCATCTTTTTCAAAAAGCAAATCCGTTTTAAGTCTTTCCGGCAAAAACTTATGCTCGGCCCTTAAGTTCTTAACCATAACATCGGAATCGCTGTTGATGATTTTACCGGGATTCATCAAACCATCCGGGTCGAATAAGTTCTTGATTTTGCAGAGCAATTCGTAGTATTCATCGCCATATTGCCGTCTTATAAACGCCGCTCTTACCAACCCATCGGCGTGCTCGCCGCTGACCGTCCCCCCCAGCGACCAGGCAAGTGAGAAAACCTCATTTGCCACTGCCCGCATCTTGTCTACTTCAGCCGGGTCGCTCAAATCCAGATACGGGCGCAAATGGAGCAGACCATCACCGGCGTGACCAAAAAAAGACATCGCAATATCATACCGCTTCCCAATATCCTGCAGGCCTGAAATGTACTCGCCGAGCCGGCTGTTCTCAACAGAAGTATCCTCCATAAATTCCGCAGGGTGTTTCTTGCCCTTTTTTCTATAAAGCAGTGGCCCGGCATCTTTGCGCAATTTCCACAAATGCTCCTGCCGCTGCGGGTCAAAAACAATCCTCCGCCCGCATGCCATCTCTCCAACCGCCGAATCGGTTTTATTTATTTTTTCTCTTACTTGCTTCTGCGTTTCGCCGGTGTGCTCAACCAGAAGAACCGCAGCGGCACCGGCTGGCAAAATATCTCGATATTCAGGCAGCGCCTCAAATGCCAGAGCAATCAATGGCTTATCCATCAGCTCACACGCCGATACGCCGCTGTCAACGATAATTGGCACAGCCCGTGCCATCTTCTCAAGAGAATCAAACTCAAGCTGCAATAGCCCTTTTGCCTCCGGCACCGTAACAGTTTTAAGTGTGATTTTCGTAAAAATAACCAGCGTCCCTTCCGAACCTACTAAGAGGCGGGCCAAATCAATCCTGCCGTTATGACACACGCCTGCTATGCAATAGCCGCTTCTATTCCGCCTGGTTTTGGGCAGTGCCTTGTTGATAACCGCTTGCTTATCTAAAAGGATAGATTTACACCCTCCCGCAATTGAAGCAACTTTTGTCTCATCCGCCCGCCCAGGGTCAAAATTATTCTTGAACTGAGCCACACTGCCGTCTGCCAAAACCGCTTCGATACTTTCCACGTAGTCTGCAATATAACCATATTGGAGTGAATGGGCACCGGTAGCATTATTGGCAACACAGCCGGCTACCGTTGCCCGGTTACTGCTCGATGGGTCCGGTCCGATTTTTCTGCCATACCCAGCCAAGCAACCATTTAAATCGTCCAATACCACACCGGGCTCACAAACCGCTACCCTCCCATCATCTCCCACACTAACAATCCTGTTCATATACCGGGTCATATCAAGAACTATGCCGCTGCACAGCGACTCACCGGCCAGCCCGCTCCCTGCCCCACGAGCAACCACCGGTATGCCACAACTGCCGGCGTATTTGACGACAGCAACCACGTCTCTAATGTCACGCGGCGCAACAACACAGACGGGAACTATTCTGTAAATGCTGGCATCAGTGCTGTAGGCAGCCCTGTGCAGTATATCAGCAAAAACATCTCCCCGGATAACTTTGGCCAAATCGGCCGAGACTTTCTCCGGCTTCTCGTGCATCGCTTCTGCTATCCCTTAAAATCACGAGGCAGGAACTGGGCCTGGGTGATAGTTCCCCTTGCCCGTAGAACTGCAAGGTCGTCTTCACTAACCTGACCGTTGATGAACTGTTGAACGGTGGGATGAGGATGATTGCGAATATGGTCGGCATCGCCGTCGGCAATAATCTTGCCGTTATGCAGCATAATGATACGGTCGGCTATCTTGTAGGCGCTTGTCATATCGTGCGTAACCACGACAGTCGTCTCGCCAAGTTCCCTTTGCAGCTTCAAGATAAGCTCGTTGATAATATCGGCGCGAATCGGGTCCAGCCCCGTAGTCGGCTCATCATATAAAATTACTTCCGGATTTAAAGCGATAGCCCTTGCCAGTGCCACCCTTTTTTTCTGACCACCTGAAAGACTTGCCGGATAAAAGTGTTGATAACCGTCAAGACCTACCATAGCCAGTTTGGCCTTTACAATCTCCTCAACCTCTGTCCAATCGGTTATCTTGTAGTGCTGCCTGATGGGAAACATTATATTTCCGGCAACGCTAAGACTGTCGAACAATGCTCCTGCCTGGAAAAGAAAACCGTAATAGGTACGTATTTTGTTTAATTCATTTTCGGGCAGATTATCGATTCGCCGCTTCTTAAAATAAACCTCGCCCGAACTCGGCCGCAGCAGTCCAATAAAATGTTTTATCAAAACAGTCTTGCCGCACCCGCTCGGCCCGATCACTACCGTGGTCTTGCCCTTCTCTATCGCCAGAGAAATATTGTCCAGAACGATATTATCGCCGAACTTCTTCGTAAGGTTCTTAAGGACAATTATACCGTCACCGTCACCAACCGGCGTGTCGTTTTTCTCATTGTCCTTTTTCACTTTCTGCTCTCTTCTATACGCTAAACGCTAAACGCTATACGCTATTATCAAACCAGACCCCTGAGCGGCCAAAAGGTATTGTAAATCGCTTTAGTAATCACCCCAAGCGCAAAATTCAGAGCCAATATGGAAATAAAACTTGCTACAAACGCCTCCGTGCAGGCCTGTCCTACACCGTGGGCACCCTCTTTACATGTAAAGCCCTTATAACAGCTAATAACCGCAATAGCTGCTCCAAAGAAAAAACCCTTTATAACTCCGATAGACACATCCCACAGCTCGACGCCCGAGGCGCTAAAGTTCCAATACGCCCTGCTGTTAATTCCAAGCTGAATAACACTTATGAAATACCCTCCTAAAATACCTAACAAATCCGCATAGATAATTAAAGCCGGCGTAAGCAGCAGGCACGCCAGAACCCGCGGCACCACCAAATATCGTATCGGGTCGGTGCCCATACTCCTGACCGCGTCAATCTGTTCGGTAACATTCATTGTGCCCAGCTCAGCGGTCAAAGCCCCCCCTATACGCCCCGCTAACATCACCGCCGCAAGCACAGGTCCTAATTCCTTGACAACCGAAATGTTAATCAAAACACCCAGATGCTCTTCCAGGCCCATACCCGCTAATTGGTCGTATGCCTGAATCGCCAATGTCATTCCAACAAACGCGCCGGTTATCATTATAACAGGCACACTGCGAACACCGATGATATTCATTTGTGTCCAGATCAACGGATATGTACCGGTCCTGGCACAGCACCGCGCAGACGTAATCATCGTCTGCCAGACAAACCTTGCAAACCGCCCCACATTGCTCACCCCGCCTATAGTTTTAGCTCCGAGTATCGCAATCATAATATTTCACTCCCAAACCCAATATCAGTTCCATAATTCATTTACAGCTACTTTAACCAAATCCGCCTTGTTTTTACCTGTTCACAAGCGTACTGTCAAGTAGCTGCCAGACGTATCGGTGTGTTTTTCAACGTCCCCGCAAATGGAAATTTGCAGCGGCGAAGTTGTCTGCAGCACAATCAGGTCCGGATTAAAAACCCGGGCATTTATCAGATGTAATCATTGCCGGCCAGACTGTTCGCGCACGAGGCACGCCACTGCTCCAGAACCGTCTTCATCGCATCGAGGATTTGCGGATTCGACGAGGCAATATCCTTCTTCTCGCCCGGGTCATCTATAAGGTCATAGAGCTCGTACGTAACGCCACTATCCGTGCTGATGAGTTTATAACGGTTGTCTGTGAGTAATAGCTGGTTCTTGTGTTCAAAACCAATGGGAACAGCTCTCGATGTCATTTTACCCTCGATAAGCGGCAGCAGACTGATGCCGTCAATCGGCTCGGGCTGGCCCTTCATCTTGAAGCCAAGGACATCCATTACCGTCGGGAAGTAATCAGAAGTACTGCACGCCATCTGGACTACTCGCGGTTTCTTAATCTTGGCCGGCCAGATAAGTATCCCCGGCACACGAACGCCGCCTTCCCAGAGACTGCCCTTGCACCCGCGGAAAGGCCCAGCCGAACCAGGGTTACATCCCGAAGGCCCGTTGTCACTGCAAAACCACAACATCGTGTCCTCCGCTATACCAAGGTTACGCAGTTCCTTACGCAGCCGACCTACCTGCTCGTCCATAGCCGTAACACAGCCGTAGTAATGACGCTCCGCTTCAGATTGACCGGCGTATATCTCCAGATACTTCGGCCCGGCAACCACGGGTTTATGAGGTGTATGGAACCACACCACAGCCAGAAAGTTTTTCCCTTTCTTAACCGCATTTCGAATAAACGGAATCGCCTGGTCCATAATGATGCGGGAATCATCGCCGGCCAGTTCCGGGCTCTCCGGCGAAACGTATGTGCCGTCCTCTTTCCAGTAATAGGTGCCGTAGAAATCATCCGTCCCCGGCTCCTTCATTGGGTCCCACGTCGGCACCTTCGCCTCGGTCGAGTAGCACACGTCGAAACCATTGTCCCACGGCGGAGAATAATGCTCTTCAGAGCCCGGACCGCCACGGTTGCTGTCCTTAATCTCCGTCGTAAGCGTCCCCAAATGCCACTTGCCAAAGTGGCCGGTGGTGTAACCCAGCGTCTTAAGCACTTCTGCCAGGGTAATCTCCTGCTCCTTCATATGGCCTTTATTGGCGCTGAAGATACCGTAGCGGTAGGGATGGCGACCAGTCATAGCGCCGCCGCGCGTCGGCGAGCATACCGGAGCGCCGGAGTAAAACCGGTCGAACCGAATCCCGCTCGCAGCCATCTCATCAAGACTGGCCGTTTTGAGTACAGGATGCCCGTTGTAGCCGGGGTCGCCCCAGCCAAGGTCGTCGCACATACACAGAATTATGTTGGGACGCTTGCCACCGACACGGACTTCTAAAGTTCGATTCGACAGCATAAATCCGCCCACTCCGACTGCTGCACATCTCTTCAAAAAATCTCGACGGTTAAATTCGCTGCTCATATCATATCCTGCTCGTCCTCGCCATAAACCGGCACGGGGAAGTTCGGAATTTTCTGGCGCTCCGGAGGGGTCCTTGCCTGCGTAGCATGATAGGCAAGCCTTGCGTCAAGCTCGGCCACTATCTCAGGGTGCTGGTCGACAAGATTATTCTGCTCGTAAGGGTCCTGCGCGATGTTATAAAGCTGCGTTACTTCGGCTTTCCAGTTGTAGTATTCGGCGTGACCCTGGATAAGCTTCCAGTCGCCTTTTCTTATCGTCTCAGGCCCGTGAACTATTTCATCGTGCGGCGTCGGCGCTGCTTTGGCGATAGTCGCCCAGGCGTCTATCCCGTCCAGAGGGAGAGGCTGCTGCAGAGAACCACCGGCTAACTTCACAAACGTCGGATATATATCCACGATGTGAAGCGGCTCGGTGACAACCGTGCCCGCTTTTATTTTTCCGGGCCAGCTCATCAAGGCAAGAACGCGGATGCCCCCTTCGTGATAGGCACTTTTCCAGCCCTTCAGCTGTCCATTGCCACGGGACTTCGTACCTCCATTATCACTGCAGAAAGCGACCAGCGTATTGTCCCTGAGGCCATGCTGCTGAACAGCTTTTACCATTCGTCCAATCGCGATATCCATGCACTCTACGCAAGCGGCAAGCTTCGGGTCACTGTGACCAAGCTGTATGTATTTGTCGACCACCTCCTGAGGGGCCTGCTTGGGTCCGTGCACAGCATTAAAAGGTATATAAAAGAAGAAGGGCTTCGAGCCATCGTAGCCATCTAAAAGTCTTTCAAATTCATCAGCGAGCAGATATGTTGAGTAGCCGTCCTCTATCACGGGTCTCCCATTGCGATGCCAGTCCAGCACTTCATCTCGGTAGTGAGTGAAGTAATCTATCAGCGCACTGTAATGACCGTAGTGATGGTCGAATCCCCGAGCAACAGGAAGGTATTCGGACTCCCACTGACCAAGGTGCCATTTTCCGAGCATAACAGTCCAGTAGCCGGCCTGCCTGAGGGCATCGGCAAGGGTCCGCTCGTCTATCATCATACCGCCTGCGTGAGTGGCCGCGTAGCGGACAAGGGTGTCGGTCTTGAACGGATAGCGCCCCGTCATCAGGCAGCCGCGCGTAGGAGTACAGACCGGCTGAACATAAAATTGGTCGAGGACCGCCCCTTCCCGGGCCAGCAGGTCCAGATTAGGTGTTGGGATGTCACCGCCATTGTAGGTGGCATCCATCCAGCCCATGTCGTCGGCCAGGAAGAAGATGAAATTGGGTCGCCTGGCACCGATGCTGACTTCCAAAGCCCGGTTCGACAGCACAAATCCTCCTGCCCCAACTGCCGCACATTTCTTCAAAAAATCACGGCGATTCATCCCGTTAGAAATATCTGGTTCTTGTCTCATATTTTTATTCTTACCACTATTGGAATTTCTAACGGGATTCATAGCATTCTCCATTTGTCTTACCAGAGCTGCAGAATTGTTAATAATTTATCTTCGGCAGCCATTTTGCCAGTTCGTCCGCGACCTTGCGATGCTCCGGGTCAGGATGTTCGGGCCAGAGCAGATTCGTCCACTCCAGCTCGTCATTGTTGTGGTCGTAGAGTTCTTCTGTTCCATCGCTATAACGGATGTATCGCCAGCGCTGGTTTCGCAGGGCGTGGTTATTACGGTTACGCGTCGAAAGTGCAGGGTAGTTCCATTCGGCGTCAGGATTTTTTAGCAATTTAACAAAGCTTCTGCCTTGGTTATCTTCCTTGGGCGGCAGTAAGCAAAGCTCTATGAGGGTCGGGTAGATGTCCATAAAGCTTACCGGCCTGTAGCATCTTCCGCCGGGCCTGGTCATACCTGGAACAGAGAAAAACAGCGGCGCTTTTGTCGCTTCTTCCCAGGGGGTCCATTTTGCATAGTGCAGTTTTTCCCCGAGGTGCCAGCCATGATCGCCCCAGAGAACAATAATTGTATTATCCCTGTATTTGCTTTTATCGAGGGCATCCAGGACTCGTCCAAGCTGGGTGTCAGTAAAAGAGATATTTGCCAGGTACGCCGCTACCGTATCTGCCCAGGCGCCCGCCGCCATCACGTCGCCGTATTTTCCGTTGGGTGCGGCGATCTCAACTCCTATGGGGGGGATGTCGTCCAGGTCATTCAGGTTCACCGTGGGAAGCGTGACACTTTCGGGCGGATACATATCGAAATATTTTTCGGGCACGTGCCACTTTATGTGCGGCTTATACAATCCGCATGCAATAAAGAATGGTTTGTCATGGTCCTGCTGGAGTTTTTCTATGGTCCAGCTTGCGACCTTGTAGTCATCCATATCCTCTTCGGTCCCGATGATGGGTCCCCAGGTAAAATTGCTGGCCTCGCCGTAACGGGGGTGGCCGGTCTGTGCGGGCAGATCAGGGCCTTTGGGAATATATTCATCCCACGCATTCGGGTGAGTGTCCGGGTATGGGCCGTGATATATTTTTCCTCTGCCGATGGCATGGTAGCCATGCTCCATGAAATACATGGGGATAGTTTTTGCATCGGGCAGGAAATCTCGCCACCGATCCTTGTTGCTATAGACGCCTGAAGTCGATGGCAGTATCCCTGTCATCAGGCTGCAGCGCGAGGGGTTGCAGACCGGGGCCGCCGAATGTGCGCTCATGAACAATACCGAGCGAGCGGCAAGCTTTTCAAAATTAGGCGTTATCGTATCCGGGTGGCCGCCCATTGGACTGATCCAGTCGTTCAGGTCGTCGACGGCAAAGAAGAGTACGTTGGGATGCTTGGGGCCCACACGGACTTCCAGAGCCCGATTCGACAGCACAACCCCACCTGCTGCCACTGCCGTACATTTCTTCAAAAATTCACGTCTATTCATAATAGTCTCCTATTCCCTCTCCAAGACTAGAGGTTATTAATAATTTATCTTTGGCAGCCATTTTGCCAGTTCGTCCGCGACCTCGCGATGCTCCAGGTCCGGCTCTTCCGGCCAAAGTAGATTGGTCCACTCCAGCTCGTCATTGTTGTGGTCGTAGAGTTCTTCGGTCCCCTCGATATAGCGGATGTATCGCCAGCGTTTTGTGCGGAGCGAGTGATTCAGTTGACCGTGTGTTGTCAGTGCCGGCCTTTCCCAGGTTGCGCCTGGTTCTTTGAGGAAGGGCATAAGGCTTCCTCCTTCGAGTCCTTCCCTTGGGCTTAAGCCGCACAGCTTTATAAGAGTCGGATAGATATCAATGAGACCCACCGGCTGATTGCATCTTCCACCCGGACGGGTCAGACCGGGAACAACGAACATCAGAAGGTTATGTGTTGCCTCTTCCCAGAGGGCGAATTTTTTCCAGTGGAGTTTCTCGCCGAGGTGCCAGCCGTGGTCGCTCCAGAGCACTATGATGGTATTGTCACAATAGGGGCTTTTATCGAGAGCATCGAGGACGCGACCAACCTGTTTATCAGTAAAGGCTCCGCAGGCAAGATAGGCGGCGACGCCATCTCGCCAGGCGTTTTGACTGGTAATCGTCTCGTGCGTTGCGGGCTTTGCCATTTTTACACCCTCGGGCGGGACATCATCGAGGTCATTTTCATCAATGTTAGGCAGTGTCACGTTCTCCGGTAGGAACATGTCGAAATATTCCTGGGGCACACACCATTTGAGGTGAGGCTTGAAGAAGCCGCACGCCAGGAAGAAAGGTTTGTCGTGTTTTTGCTGGAGCTGCTCGGCGGTCCAGATGGCAACCTTATAGTCGTCCATATCCTGCTCCGTGCCATCGACGGGGCCCCATTCAATATTGCTGGTAGGATTGGCGTAACGCGGATGAGATGTAAGAGCCGGCGGGTCTGAGCCCTTCGGAATATACTCGTCCCACGCACCCGGACCGGTATCGGGCTGACTGCCGTGATATATTTTTCCGCGGCCTACAGCCTTATAGCCGTTAGCTCTGAAATGCTGGTTCAAAGTTATAACGTCGGGCATGATTTCTCGCCAGGGGTCTGGGTTTTTGTAGACCCCGGAAGTTGAAGGCAGGATGCCCGTCATCAGAGCCGCCCTTGAAGGATTGCACGCCGGCGCTGCGCAGTGTGCGCTGGTAAAAAGCACCCCCCTGGCCGCAAGCCTGTCAAGGTTTGGCGTCTTCGCGTCCGGATGACCGCCCAGACAGCCTATCCAGTCATTCAAATCATCAATCGCGATAAAAAGCACATTGGGTTGCTTGCCGCTCCTAATACGAACTTCTAAAGCCTGATTCGACAGCAAGAATCCTCCTGCTCCAACTACTGCACATTTCTTCAAAAAATCTCGTCTGTTCATAATATTCTCCATTTCTCTTATTCGGCCTTTTTCCCACCTGTTCTTTCTCTTTCCTCTTCCATCTACTTGTTCTTTTAATGGCCTCTCTCTTTGTAGCAATAGCTTACCAGTGGTCTCCATGCTTTTGCATAAGGGCGATAGTCATGTCGTCGAATTTGGCTACAAGGGCCGGCTCTGTCTGAACAAGGTTATTCATCTGGTACGGGTCGTTTGTATCATCAAACAATAGCCACGGCCCATTTACCGTTCTGACGTAGGTGTATCGGCTGGTCTTTATACCACGCCAGCCCGGAGCAGGAACAACATCAGAGGAGTGCATTGTCAGGTAAACCGCTTCCTGCTGTTGTGCACCATCCCTGCCCAGTATGAGGTCGGAGAAGTCCTTTCCACTAAGGTTCTTCGGTACCTCAAGTCCGGCAAGGCCCGCCATCGTGGGGAAGAAATCGACCACGCTGAACGGCATATCAATTTCTGCTCCGGCCTTGATTCTTCCGGGCCAGCGAATCAGGAACGGAACCCGTAGTGATTCGTCGTAGGGCTTACTTTTGGCACCCAGGTTGTGAGATTTCTGCATGCTGCCGTGGTCGGAAGTGTAGACGACGATGGTGTCTTTTTCGAGACCGAGTTTTTTTAGGATATTCATCAGGTTGCCGAACGCATCATCCAGACCTTCAATCAGGCCGGCGTATCTTGCCAGCTTGTCCGAGGCGGTTTCCCTGCTCTCTTCGGGCACGTTCGGCGGGGGGACGTAACCTTGATAATGATCGTTTTTGGCGTCAGGTGTTAGCGGCCCGTGAGGCGGACCAAAAGCCAGATACAGGCAGAACCGTTTGTCTTTATTGATAGTTAGAAACTCTTCGGCAAATTCGACCATTCCATCAGGCCTGAAGCCTGTTCGCTGGAGCTGGCTGTCCTTGCCCGTCCAAACCGACCAATCGAAATACTCATGATTGCCGGTGCCGTTTTCATTGCCGGTGACACGCCAAAAATCATCGAAGCCGAAACGCCTGGGGTCACCAGGAACGGTATTGACATAGCCCATGTGCCACTTGCCGATGTATCCGCAAACATAGCCTGCCTCTTTAAATGTCCTGCCAACTATCTTGTGTTTTCCATAGTCAAATCTGTCGGCGTGGCCATTGAGGTAAACGCCCGTCTTGCACCCAAGCAGCCCTGTCATATTCGAAATTCGCATCGGCACGCAGAGAGGGGCGTTCGAAACGCAGTTATTGAACTGCATTCCCTCGCCGGCGAATTTGTCGAAGTTGGGCGACATCATCTGCTCGTCACCGTAGCAGCCAAGCGTGCGGGCGCGATGGGCATCCGAGAAGACAAAAAGAACATTCGGATATTTGGCTCCGAGCCGAACTTCAAAAGCCCGATTCGACAGCACAAATCCTCCCGCTGCGACTGCCCCACATCTCTTCAAAAAATCACGACGATTCATCCCGTTAGAAATATATGGTTCTTTTCTCATATTTTTATTCTTACTACTATTGGAATTTCTAACGGGATTCATAATATGCTCCATTTCTCTTATCCGCTTTTCCCTTTTTTCTAACTCTCCTTTCCTTTCTTCAACCTTGCCGATTCGACCTGTCCACCGAAGTTATCCGGTATAGGCCGGGTTGTGCTCGGTCGGAACCGGAGCATTCACGGACTGACGCCACGCAACAAGCTCTGCGAGCAGTTCATCTCTTTTCTCTGGCATCGCATCGGCCAGGTTATTGCTTTCGTCCAGGTCATTTTCCAGATCGTAAAGCTCTAACTGAGGTAAGGGACCATCACCAAACTCAAGTTCTTCGAAGTACTGAAGCAGCTTCCAGTTGCCCTTTCGAATCGCACCGACAGGTTTTGTCCTGAAATCAGTGTCTCTTGCGCCGGTGGCGTCTGTGCCCTGCAGATATGCCGGGAAGTGCCAGAAAATTGCCTGGCGATTGAGCTTCTTGGCGCCTTTCAAAAGTGGCACAATGCTAAGGCCATCGAGAATATGACCGGTCGGTTTCGGTGCGCTTGTCATCTCAAGAAGCGTCGGGTAAAAATCCACACTGGTTACCAGCTCATCGCATCTCGTGCCGGGCCTTACGACCCCGGGCCACCGGATGGTCATCGGGACGCGAATGCCGCCCTCATAAAGCATCCCCTTTGCACCACGCAGCGGATAGTTCGAGGTTAAACCGTGGGGACCGCCGTTGTCGGAATAAAAGACGACCACCGTATTGTCTCTAATCCCCAGCTCATCAATCTTATCGAGCAGCCGACCAACACCATCATCGGTGTGCTCCGTCATCGCAGCGTAGTTTGGGTCAGTGTGCCCGTCCCACGGTTCCTTGCCCTCGTACTCGGCAATCTTCTCCTCCGTTGCCTCCACAGGCCCATGAACGGTATGATGTGACATATAAAGGAAGAAAGGCCTGTTTTTATTCACACTGGACTCCATAAAACCAATCGCCCTGTCCGTAAAGGCATCGATACGCTTCGGATCGACATCGGGTTCTGCGGGTATCTCATCCCTGCTTACGACGTAGTCAAAACCCTGTGAATGAGGCAGGTATTCGTCTTTGGTACCAAGATGCCATTTCCCGACACACGCCGTCGCGTACCCGGCCGGCTTCAACGCCTCGGCAATGGTCACTATCTCCGGCGGGAGGTAATTCTTGTTCTCAATCGGTATCAGTCTTTCCAGGCTCGGCTTGCGCGAGGGGCTGCTGTTCGTATATTTCCCATGACGCGGGCCGTACTGGCCGGAAAGCAAACACGCCCGGGTCGGAGAGCAATTCGGAGCAGATGCGTAAGCACTTGTAAAGACCATCCCCTCCCTGGAAAGGGCATCAACCCTCGGTGTCTCGTAATAGCCGCTCCCCATATAACTCGTCCCGGTCCAGCCCATATCGTCGATAAAGATAAAAACAATGTTGGGATGCTTTGCACTAATACTGAGCTCTAAAGCCCGATTCGACAGTACAAATCCTCCTGCTCCGACCGCTATACATTTCTTCAAAAAATCACGTCTGTTCATTTTTATTATCCTCACACACCTTTAAGTAATACTTGCCAATTCATCAGCTCAGCATATTAGTTCTATTCCGTATCGCCGAGGTGCTCCCTCAGCCGGCTCAGTTCGGCCTTCATTTCACTCACCACACCTGTGTAGCTTGGCTCGTTGTAAACGTTGTTCATCTCCAGAGGGTCGTTCTGCAGGTCGTACAGCTCCCACCCCGACGGCAACCCATAGTAATAAATCAACTTGTAGCGCTTTGTCCGTACCCCGTAATGGACCGGCACCTCGCTGGTGCCCATCCAGTAACGGTAGTACATGGACCTGCGCCAGCCCGCAGGTGTCTTACCCGCCAGGTTGGTGCGGAAGCTGCTGCCTTGCATATCCGATGGCGTGGAAACGCCGGCGTAATCGAGAAAAGTCGGCGCAAAGTCGGCATTGTTGATGATGTCGTTGTTGACAGAGCCGGCCCTGATTTCACTGGAATACCGCACCAAGAACGGCATGCGCAGCGAGTCCTCAAATATCCATCGCTTGTCGTAATAGTCGTGTTCGCCGAGGAACATTCCCTGGTCGGAGGTATATATGACCACAGTGTCGTTGCTCAGACCCTCATCATCGAGGTAGTCGAGCAGCCGGCCCACGTTCTCGTCAACAGAAGCTATACAACGCATATAGTCGTGCAGATACTTCTGATAGGCCGCCTTTTTCTTCTGGGTGTCGTCCATACCCGTTGTGTCAAGCTGCCCTGTCGGCCAGGTTGGGTCTTCCATCCGGCTGCACAATTGCAGAATGTCTCTCCCCGCGTCCCTCGACGCTTCGCACCGATGGCTCTTGTCCTCCCAGAGACTCATCGGCTCCGGGAATTCAACGCCCTCGTAAAGATGCTCGTACTTCGGATTGTACTCCCACAGACCGTGCGGCGCCTTGTTATGACACATCAGGAAAAATGGCTTATTTTTGTCACGGTTCCTCAGCCACTGCAGGCTGATGTCGGCAATAATATCCGTGACATAACCTTCATACTCTTTTTTAGTCCCCCAGGGGTTCCCCTTTTCCTTCAACTCGACGGTGTTAAGTACGCCATACTTGCCCTGACCGGGTAGCACATTGTAATAATCAAAACCGCTCGGCTCACTCTTGAGATGCCACTTGCCAACTACGGCGGTCTGATAGCCGGCCTGCTGGAGAAGCTTGGCAACATTCTGACGGTCCCTGTCCAGCGTCTTACCCAGAGTTGTAACTCCGTTTACATGGCTGTACTGGCCCGTCAGGATGGTTGCCCGGCTGGGTGTACAGATGGAATTGGTGCAGAAGCAGTTGTTCAGCCGCATACCTTCGCGCCTAATGCGGTCGATGTTCGGCGTCTCTATCACCACCGCCAAAATACTGCCGTAGCATTTTATTGCGCTGGTGGAATGGTCGTCAGACATAATATAAAGGATATTGGGATGCTTAGAGCCGACACGAACTTCCAAAGCCTGATTCGACAGCACAAATCCTCCTGCTCCGACCGCTGCACACCTCTTCAAAAAATCACGTCGATTCATAATAACTTCTCATCTCTCTTTTCCGTTCTTTCCATTTCTTTTCCTGTTTTTTTGCCTTTCCTTTTGCTGTTGTTACTATTTTCATTATTTTAGTCACGCGAGTACCCGGTGGCGTAGTCAGCACGGCAGCGCTGCTCGGTTTCATCCGGATTCTCGCCGAGTTCATTCGCCAGAAAGGTGTGCATTGCAGCGATCCGGTCGCTGTGCTCCGGGTTACCGGCCAGGTTGTTGAACTCACCCGGGTCCTCGCTCAGGTCATACAGTTCCCGCTCGGCCAGGTGCTGCTCATCAGCCGGGGTGTGGTACACATACTTGTACTTGCCCATGCGCAGCATTGCATTGCCGGAGGCGATGTTGTGGGCGTAGTATTCGCTCACAGCCCAGTCCTTCCACCCGCTCTCAGGGTTATCCAGCCACTCAACCATTGAGTCGCCGTTCCAGTCGTAGGGTACCTTGGCCCCGCCAAGTTCAGCGATTGTCTGTACCACATCCACCAGAGAGCACGCCTTCGTTCGTCGCTGGCTGCCCTTCCAGCGCGCGGGCCAACTGACAATCAGCGGCACGCGGCTGGCGTGCTCGTACATGCAGTTCTTCCACCACAGCCCGTGCTCGCCTATGTTCTCGCCATGGTCGGTGGTATAAATCACGACCGTACTGTCGGCCACTTCGCTGTCCTCCAGGGTCTTCAGGACCTTGCCTATCTCTTCGTCCACCCACTGTGTCAGGCCGTAATAGAGTTCACGGCCTTTCTGCACGATATCGTCAGGCGCATCCTCGACGTTAAAGCCGATGCGGAGATGTTGCCAGTTCAGGACCTGCGATTCGAGATGCCCGGCGGGAATCACGGGCATCGGCACCTTGCCTTCATACAGCTGCCAGTACTCCTCAGGCACAATTAGAGGAAAATGCGGGGCAACGTAGCCGGCTATCAAGAAAAACGGCCTATCGGAGGCCTTGCGATTCTTCAGAAAATCTATCGTCCCCGCTGTCACGTTTCGGTCGTGAGTCATAACACCGGAATCATCCCCCGTGTGAAAATTGTCGAAGCGACTACTCATCCCTTCCCTGGGAGTGAGGTTGTCTGCTGCCCGGCGGCTTCCCGTTCCCTTCTTGTAGCCGTTGTTCATATTGCCGCCGATTTCCGTGAACCCGTAGCGGCGGGTGCGGTCGTAGTGCATCTTGCCGCAGAGGAACGACTCATAGCCGACCGCGTTTAGGATACGCGGCAGCGATGGGTAATCCTCACTCGGCAGCCAGCAATTGTTGTTCCAGGCGCCCACCCGCGAGATGTATTTACCCGACGTGAACGACAGACGCGAGGGGACGCACAATGGCGAATTGCAGTAGCAGCTCTCGAAGGTAACGCCCCGCCGGGCCAGCTCGTCCAGATGCGGCGTGTGGACAATGTCGTTGCCAGAGCAGCCCAGCACCCCCGCGTTGTGCTCGTCCGATATAATAAAGATGATATTGGGCCGCTTGACACCGATATGGACTTCTAAGGCCTGGTTCGATAACACAAACCCCCCTGCCCCAACCGCTATAGATTTCTTCAAAAAATCACGACGGTTCATCCCGTTAGAAATATCTGGTTCTTGTCCCATATTTTTATTCTTATCACTATTGGAATTTCTAACGGGATTCATTTGTATTCTCCATGCACTTTTAAGTATTGCTCGCGCAAATCCATCTGTTCCGATATATCACTTCTATTCCGTATCGCCGAGCTGTTCTCTCAGCCGGGTCAGTTCGGCCTTGGTCTCATTCCACACTCGCCTCCTGGACGATGTATTCCTTTCCGATCTCGTCCCCGGCTCGCTCCACCCATTTCGCAAGGAGCGCCCTGTGCTGCTCGAGAACCCCCTTTGTCTTGGCATCATAGACCAGGTTCTTCATCTCGCCGGGATCGTTTTGCAGGTCGATAAGTTGCTCACGTTGGCGGCCGGAGTCGTAGACGTTGTATTTGAAGCGCTCCGTGCGGACCATCCGGCCGTTCTGGCTCTCAACGACCAGGTGGTCACGCCAAGAGGGTACTGGTTTGCCCTCGGCCAGGGGCCGAATACTCGTGCCAGGGATATCTTTGGGCGGGGTAATGCCGGCATAGTCGCAAAGTGTGGGCAAAAGGTCCAGGCCATTGGAGACCAGATGTGTGTTGTCCACAGCATCAGCGCCGACGACACCCTTGTAGCTCATAATGAATGGGATGCGGGCGGCTTCTTCGTAGAGGAGCGATTTGTGCTCCAGGCGGTGGGCCGAGTCGTGGTCGCCGTGGTCGCTGGTGAAGACGATGAGCGTGTTGTCTTCGATGTCCGCATCGCGGACGGAGTCGAGCACCTTGCCAACCTTCGCATCGACCATTTCGGTCAGGCGGCAGTAGGCCCATCGGTGGAGCCGCCATATCTCCGGTGACCACTTCTCGCGGGCATACCATCTGAACATGCGCTCCTTCAGGTACTTCTCTGTAATGCACTCCGGTTCGAGCTCGGGCACATCGTGGTTGTGGGGCAACGGCGGGCAATACTTATCGACGAACTCTTTAAGGTTTTTCCTCGGTTCATCAAGCAGGCCCTCGCATATCTTCGACGCGACGCTGTCAACAAGCGGCTGTCCTTGAGAGCGGTGATGGTCGTTGATGGCCATGTAACAGATGTCGTGAGGATTGATGAACGAAGCGACCATGAGGAATGGCTTCTCGTGAGGCTGCTTGATGAACTGCACACAGGCATCGGCGAGTTTCTCTCGCGGATCCCCGGTGAGGTTCCTGAACCCGATGTCGTCCAGTTTCATGCCCTTCGGCAGGTGAACCTTTCCACCATATACGGTTTCGTATCCCACGTCCCTGAACAGCCAGCCCATTGCCTGGGCGGCGATCTCTTTGGGGACACCCTTCTTGCCATCCCCGTTTTGTCCGATTCCCACTGCACTGGGCATGCGGCCGGTGAAGAAACTGAACCGCGCGGGTAGACAAACGGGGTTCGCCGTGTAGGCCATCTCAAAGCGAATGCCCGATGCGGCCAGTCTGTCCATCGCGGGGGTCTTCAGATATGGGTTACCCGCACAACTCATCATGCCCGCATGCTGCTGGTCGGTTATGATGAAAATGATATTCGGTTTTTTCTGTCCTTTGGCCCTGCCACTTACTACAGATGGAAATCCCAGTGCTGCCCCGCCTGCGGTCGACAGGCCGGAAAGACAGAGAGTTTTCAAAAATTCACGTCGATTCATCCCGTTAGAAATATATGGTTCTTTTCTCATATTTTTATTCTTACTACTATTGGAATTTCTAACGGGATTCATAATATTCTCCATTTCTCTTATTCGCCCTTTTGCCACCCTTGCTCACATTTGCATTTCTGTTCTAATTGACCCTGGGGCCGTATCCCGTATTCGGTACCGTTTTCAAACTATAGAATAACAAAAAAAGCCCATTCTTGTCAAATCAAAACTCCTTATTGGCCTCTTCCCTCGCACTACGCTGAATCCGCACTCTTGAGCCCGGGGTCTGCGCGAAACCGGTGGCAAGCTCATTACCATCGAATACGACAAGGTCCGCGGCGGCGAAGAGAGTTCCGAGAAACTCTTTGAAATAGTGGCCGTTCTCACTTCTAGGGAAGTCTTACGGGGTCAAACCTACACTCTTTCAACAGCCCCGGCGTTTCTGAAATGCTTATCGCTGCACGATTTCAATGGGGATGGCAGGGAAAACCCCCATCGAATAGCGCTGTTTCTGAGGGGCCGGTTTGCCTTCTTGCTGTTTGGGTGTAAACTCCCTGAAGGCCTCAACAATCAGGTTGTCCACGAAACCGCTTTTGATGGTATCCTGATCGGCCTTCAGCCGGAATGCCAGGCCTTCGGGCGTAACTTTCACATCGTGAAGGCTTACTCCTTCAGGCGGTTCATTGAGTTCCAGCTGGATTTCCTTAAGTACCGATCTTTTCCGGGTTTTAATCCGTACCTGGGCTGTACCGCCCGCGGGAATCCGGACGGGGCTGCGACCGGCGATTTCAACGGGGGGAACACGCCATTTGGATTTTTGGACAACAACCATCAGTTCCTGCGACGGCACCAGATGTCGGTAAAGATATGCCTGCATCACATCATCTGCGGGAACAGCCGGATGGCTGACCGTTTGCCCGCCAATCCGGGCGCGGCCTTCCAGCTGCAAGGCAACCGGCTTATCAGGCGCCTTAGGGGGCGCCGTCAGGGTCATACGGATGCGATCGCATCCGGCAGGAATCCGCCCGCCGTTGAGCGCGAAACCGGCAGGCGCATCTTTCAACACCACTTCGATCTCACCGTCGAACCCATCTTTCCTCAATGCGTGTACGCAGACCGGAACGATGCCCCCGATGCGCACGCTGATGCTGGATGGTACAACTCGGAGCGCGAAATCGCCCCCCTTAGGGGCCACGCGCAGGCGATAGCCATATGCCTCGCCTCCGTGATGCTGCGCATCGGCCAGATGCACATAGTAAGTTCCATTCTTCGGCAACTCGGCCAGTAGATACGAATCGGCGTGGTGCGTAACCAATCCCATCATATCCCTATGCAGGTGACCATCCTTAATCACGTAATCGTCGTTCCATTTCAGTACGTTACCCGATGCATCAGTCAACCGCAGGAGTGAGTCCAGCGGAGAATTCAACCGGCGACTATAGACTTCGGCCACCACTTCATCGCCGGCGCGACCCTTAAACTGGAATACATCGACATCGTTGGGCCGGTCGATGCGGCCGTTGATAATCCTCGGCAGGTCTATTTGTTGCGCGTCCTTTGTGGTGTCGTTGGATTCGGTTTCATTGCACTCAGGCAGTGTATCCACGGCATACAGAATGGCATTGGAAGGCTGTTTCCCTTTATGGTAGGCCGTCTGACGGATGCCGTCATCGCCGGGTCGGGTATCCAACGGCAACCGGGTCCTGGGAAGGTTCCAGCCCTTGATAGAGGCGACGGTTTTGACGCCCGCCTTACCGCCCAGGGGGAACGTCTGCGTGATGAAGGGTTGTTCGCCCACGGCAATGCGGTAGACAAAATCCTCCCGTCCGCGGTAGATGGAATCGCGGATCTCCAGCTCGTATTCGCCATCTATGGGAATCTGGTAGAAGAGAACCGGGTCGGGATTGAAACGGTAATCGTCCGCGAAGGCCACTTCGTTGCCCCTGTCATCGTAGAGGGCCAGCGTGGCCTGAAACCAGCCGGGGACGGCATCGGCCAGATATGGGATCAGGCTCCGGGCATGGGCCTCTATCACAAGTTTTTGTCCCTGCTGCGCACGGAAGCGGAAACGATCGACGTCCCCAGGCATGATTTGTCCATTAAGCAGCACGGGCAGTTCGAGGGGCTTTTCCTTCGGTAGTTTGATCGTCTTCGGCACGTTGGGCAGTTCTTGATAAGCTTTCCGGTTGTTGGGCTCCAGTTCACGAATTTCCGGAGACAGTCCCACCTGGAAGACCATGGGATTAGTAAGGCCTGTCCTGCTTGCGAGCCGGAGTTCCCGGTTACCAGGCGCCGCATCGGAATCAATGGTTATTTCAATCAGCACCGATTCGGCAAGCTGCCGGTTGAGCTGTTGCTTGTTCCTGGGAAAGAAGAGAACACTCGTAATATGGGCCAACTCTCGAAGGCTTTTATTATCCATGTCGTATAATAACTGGTGGTCCGGCAGTTTCACTTCTTCCGTCTTGGTAGCGTCTTTATTCTCCACGACCTTTGTTGGGAGTTCTTTCTTAGAGGGCATGCTACCACTGCGGCTTTTCCCGCTCAACTCGGCGTATCGCATGTCCCGCACTTCCTTCAGACGCTTTTGTAGTAACTGGCGCTGTTCTTTCTGCAAATTTCTGATGGGTCTGATGTACTGAACGACTCTAGCGCTGACGCCTTCACCAGAGATGTACACGTTAGTTGCACCTCTAAGGAACTGTCCGCCGGCAATAATCTGAACAACGGTGCCTTTCTGGCCGCCGGCAGGATAAAGGTAACCGATATGCGGCTCATTTATAGTCGTCTGACCCCAGGCAATCGTAACGCAGAGAAGTAACACGGCAAACAACAGTATTCGGATATGTGACATTTTTCTACTCCTTGGGCTTACATAATCTCTCTAAGGCGGCCGCCGCCTTCCTTTGTTGATGGCATAACCTTAACCTGCAAATTCCTTGGGTTGGGCATCGGGCCATCTGGGTCGATGCCCAGCAGCTCGTACATGCTGCCGATTAAGTCTTGCGGATACACGGGACGCTCCGTCACTTCCATGCCCTTTTCGTTCGAGGCCCCGATGACATGACCGCCCTTGAACCCTCCGCCGGCAACCACAGCGGAGAAGCATTTGCCGTAGTGCGACCGGCCGCCGTTCCAGGGCGGGTCCCACTGGATTTTCGGGCCTCGCCCAAACTCGCCGCTCCACCATATGATCGTGCTGTCGAGCAGACCACGGTCGGTCAGGTCCTGTAACAGCGTGGCTATGCCCCGGTCCATTTCCGGCAGCTTGCGGCGCATGGTTTCGAAGTGCTGTTTGTGGGTGTCCCACCCCTTGTAATTGATGGTGATGTAGGGCACGCCGTGTTCGACCAGCCGGCGCGCCATCAGGCAGGATTGGCCAAACGTGTTACGGCCGTACTGTTCCCGGATTTCGTCTTTTTCCTCCGACAGGTCGAACAGCTTCCGGGCCTCGCCAAATATCATGCCGTAGGCATTTTCCTCGCAGCGGTCGAGTCGTTCAAAGTTAGGGTTTTCAGGCATGGCCTTGCCGAGCGAATCGAGAGTATGGAGCAGCTTGCGTCGGCCGCGTTGGCGATTATCGGTAATGCCTTTTGCGACGATTCCTTCCACCACGAAGGGGGTCTGATTGGGGTCACCGCCGGTGGCGAACGGTTTGTATCGCTGCCCCAGAAAACCTGCTTCGGAAAAACGCCCCTGAGGCTGGGTCAACACAATATACGGCGGGACAAGCCCTTTATAACCATGCTCATATCCCTTGAACAGCGACACGACTGCCCCAACACAGGGATAGACCAGTCGGCCGGGTGTACGCCCGGTCTGCACCATATAGGATGCCGTTTCATGCGCGTTAATGCCGTGGGTCATGCTGCGGATGATGGAATACTTGTCGGCCTGCTGTGCCAGCAGCGGCAGCAGTTCGCCGATTTGGATGCCGTCCACATTGGTGGGGATCGCCTTGTCTAAAGAGCCGCAATAGTCGTAGCCCGCGTCCGGCTTGGGATCGAAGGTGTCCAGATGGGACGGGCCGCCCCACATCCAGATCTGTATGACCGACCTGGCCCTGGGACTTAAAGGCGCGGGCCGTGCCTGGCGGCTGAAAGGACCAATCAGTGCCAATCCGGCCGTCCCAAGAAGTCCCCGTTTTAACGCTTCACGCCGAGTCATAAAGTTCGGAGAATTGGTTTTTTGCTTGCTCATAAGACCGGTTCCTTACTTTTTTGGATGTCCGCATGGGCGACATCCTTACCAGTTTAATGCCGGTATAGAAATTCCTTAGTATTGATTAACGCCCAGACCAGATCGTTCGCGGCCTGTCTGAGATTCATTCCCTTGGTTTGAAAGTATTTTTGCGCAGCAGCCAGTTCGTCCTGTGTTGGATAGCGTGACAGAATTGTCACATAGATCGTGCTAACCAGCGTGCGACGGTTCCCCTTGGCAGTGTTGACCAATCCGCGCAACCGCCAGCTGCGTTCGATCTTGTTTTGAACATGGGTTGAATTCAGCAGGTGCAACCGCTGTGCGTCCGTGGGTTGATTGTTGCGTTCGGATTCCAGGCCTGTATCGCGAGCCGGGCGCCCGAACATTTCGAGGAACTGACTGGTGATGCTGCCGTCCGCCAGCTTAATGGACCGATTTTCTTCCGGAATGAAGGTGAAAGGTTCCGGAATGGCACTTGAATAGCTCTCCCGTGTTCCGGAAATCCAACACAAGGCATCGACCAGCACCTCCGCGTCGAGCTGACGCACCGGATAATACGCGAACAGGGCCTCAGCGTCAGGATGGTCGCTGCGCGGGATCGAGGACTGCTGGTAGGTGCGGGAATTGAGAATCAGGCGGTAAATATGCCGCAGGTCGTAGTTGGCTTTCACCAGCTCCTTTTCCAGATAGGTCAGGAGCTGGGGATGGACGGCAGGATTATCCGGCCGGATGTCATCCGGTTCGTGGATGATTCCGCGGCCCAGCAGCCAGGCCCAGATGCGATTCACGATATTGCGCGCGAACCACGGGTTTTCCGGAGCGGTCAACCAATCGGCAAAGACCTCGCGGGGTTCCTTGCCCGGCTGGATCTGCACAGCGACGCCATTCGGCAGAACGGCATTCAAAGGTTCGGTCTTAGCAGAATTCAGATAAACGATTTCTTCTTTCCATTCGGCCGTATTCTTGTACGCCACGCGCGAGAAAAAAGCCTCCATGCCGGAACGGCGGGATTCCGGCCATTCTTCCAGGCGCACCCCCATAAAAGTCAGGGCCACCGCCCCTGCGATGGCGGAGGGTTCCCGGCCTTGAATCGCACGATAGAAATTAACCTGCGGCACGCGAAAATTGCTGCCGCTCGAGGTCAACAGCTCGCGGGCAAATCTATCGTAAGGCATATTTTCCACCAGGCAATCGTGAATCCAGCGATGATATGCCTGCACCGCATTGGGCCACAGATTGATGGGAAACTCCGCCTTGACCCGCAGCAGATCGCACCACTTCAGCGACCAATAGTCGGCAAACTCATCCCGCTTCAAAAGGGCGTGAATGAGCACCGCACGCTTGCGGGGACTGCTGTCCTGCAAGAATTTACGAACCACCTGCGGCTCAGGCAACGTGCCGATCACATCAAGATACACACGCCGGATAAAGACCCCGTCGGAACACAGGTTCGCGGGCTCGATGCCCTGCTTGCGCAACGTGCTCATCACCCGGGTGTCGATAGCATTCCTCGCTGTATACTTGGCGTTGCTTTCAAATTGTCCAAAGCGTGTAGTATGGCCCGGACGATGCTGAGCACAAAGAGGTACACAAATAGCAAGTATTTGGAGCAAGACAACTGTCGGGCTGTTTTTTCTCAGCATTTGAGTCCTTTGCATAAAAATAGATTTCATGAGAGCAGAAAAGAGCTGTCCGTGATGTCATGGCAGAAGAGACTCCTTTTTCATCACCTTCCTAACCAGTCAATACACGGACAGCGTACTTCATTTGAGAGACCACTCAGCGTTTCTTCTCAATATCACCGCACCTGCTTAAAACAAGAAGAAAAACCACACATAATAAATTTATGCTTTAATTTTTCAACTTAGTAGTATTTTACCTTTGCAGTGAAGAATTTGCAAGTTTTTTTTCCGAAAAAGACAATAATTATAGTGAATATTCTACTTCAAGAAGACAGGCATCCAGGCACTCCGCAGCAAACTCTCCGGTTCTGCTATGGAATATCTCCCCTATGTTGTTAGAACTGCCGAGCGAGCACGGCTTGCCACCGCTTCTTTTACCCGTTCCGGGGTCATCGGCAGTTGGAACAATCTAACACCTACTGCATCATAAATAGCGTTGGCAATAACACCACCCATGCAAATAATCGGCGGTTCCCCACCTCCCTGGGCAGGACTGTCTTCTGCCTTTATCAGCACTGTTTCGATTTTCGGCACCCACGAGAAACGAGGTAGTTCATACGTATTGAAGTTCAAGTCGAGAATTCTTCCACCTTTGAAATGGACTTCTTCGGTCAGCGCATAACCTAATCCCATTGTGACGCAACCTTCCACCTGCAATTTAGCCCCCTCAGGATTAATCACCAGGCCCATGTCCTGAGCACATACTACACGCTTAACCTGCACATGCCCTTTTTTCTTATCTACCTCGACTTCAGCCATGATGGCTACATAGCTGCCCGAATCAATACCGCAGGCTATACCGAAGCCACGACCGCTGGGTGCTTTTGATGGGGCCCAACCGAATTTCCCCCCTGCCGCTTTGAGAACTCTTAGCATCCTCTCATCCTTCAGATTCCTCAGGCGAAATTCCAGAGGATCCATATCAGCTTTAGAAGCCATAATATCAATTTGCGATTCTCTGGCAAAGGTATTGGTGTTGTTGGCAGGCGCACGCCAGGGACCTGTGCTGAAGGGATGTGGATCGGGAGAGGCACCCCTGCGGGCTCCAAAGGTAGCCGTGAGATGGTGAGGCACATCATAAAATAGCTGAGAACCCCTTTCTCCTGCAAAATAAACACCATAATCCCAAAAAATAATTTTACCTGAGTTTGTAATTCCCGATTTTATTTTAACCACTGCTGCAGGTCGAAAGGTATCGTAAAAGAATTCTTCTGCACGGCTCCAGGCAACCTGGACAGGTTTTCCGGTTAATTTTGCTAACCTCACTGCTTCTACAGCCTGCAGACTTCGGCTTTTTCCACCAAATCCCCCTCCTACAAAGCCAGTGATAACGCGGACATTTTCGGAAGCAAAGCCCAGAACCTCGGTTATCTGGTCCTTGAGCGGGAAAGGAGTTTGAGTTGATGCCCAGACTGTGGCTTTATTGCCTTCGATTTTTGCCAGAGCGGTATGGGGCTCTATTGGGGCATGCGCGACATAGCTGTTCAAGTAAGTTTCTTCGACCGCCGCGTCAGCAAGTTTTTCCCCACTGGCGATATCACCTCCACGGTCTGCTACTTTCCCTCTCGGGGCGTTATTAAGTAAATGCTCAAAAATATTCTCATCGTCAACTTGCGCTTCCGGCACATCAAATTGGGCCTTGATTTTTGCCAGGGCATCTTCCGCCTCATCGGGATTTTTGTGCAGCACAGCGATCAAATCACCGTCCCGGACTAATCGAACACCTTCCATCTTTTCAACTGCAGATGTGTCAATGTTCTTTAATTTAGCGCCGTGAGCAGGAGGTCTTAAAATCCTTGCATATAACATACCGGGCAAGCGGATGTCCCCCGCATACTTTGCCTTACCGGTAACTTTCTCTAAAGCATCCCGGCGTAAAGCGGGTTTACCAATAATATTAAATTCAGATACAGTCTTTAAGGCAGGTTTTTCTTTTGCGTGCCTTTCAATTATTTTCCCCTTAGCCAGTTGGGCATAGGTGACCTGCTTTTCTCTCCGATTTTTATCGAATATTACCCCATCCTTTGTTATCAGCCGGCCTGAAGGTATTTGGAGATATTCGGCTGCTAACTCTTTTAGAACCGCCCTGGCTTCTGCTGCCGCCGCTCTAAGAGGGGGCCCAAAGAAACGGGTGGTCAGAGAACCGAAAGTACCCCTGTCCCACGGACAAACAGATGTGTCTCCCATAACCATATCAACCGATTCTAAGGCTACATCAATTTCATCGGCCAACATTTGTGCTAAGGAAGTTATGACTCCTTGGCCCATCTCAATTTTGCCTGTGAAGCAGGCAACCCGGCCATCCTGACCAATTCTAAGATACGCATTAAAATCTTCGGGATATTCTCTGCGGCGTCTTTGCGCCTCCAATAGCGAGGAATCTCCCACGGTGAAAAAGACTATGATTCCGCCGCCCAGGCTCTTCAAAAATTCCCGACGGCTAAGATGAGAACTAGTGGTTATATCACTAAAGTCAATGTCTGTATATTCATCTTCCTTCATCTCTGCTCAACTCCTTTCATTTCATTGGCTGCGGACTGGATGGCTTGGATGATACGAGTGTGCGCTCCACACCGACATAAGTTATAATCCATGTTCTGAATGATTTCTGCCAGGGTAGGCTGAGGATTTTCTGATAACAAGCTATAAGCATCGAGAATCATACCCGGTGTGCAAAAACCGCATTGAAGGGCATCTGCTTTCACGAATGCCTCCTGAATCGGATGGAGTTTTCCGTTTTTGGCTAATCCTTCAATAGTAAGAACCTCTTTGGCTTTAACATCTCTTACAGCAATTCTACATGACCGGACGGCCCTTTTGTCCACGAGAACAGTGCAGGCACCACATAAACCCTCTCCGCACCCGTATTTGGTCCCCGTAAGACCCAGGTCGCTGCGTAAAACCCACAAAAGCATTCGCTCGCTATCTACGGTCAAGCTTATGGATTTATCATTGAGTTTGAAAGAAACGTTTTCCCTCATATTGACCTCCCTTTCAGCTAAGATTACCGGCAAATATTCAATTCGCCGATGTAAACAGCTTTATATTCAAGATCACGCAACCTCTTGCTATAGATTTTGTTATACAATTACTTGTAAACAACACAAGACAGAAATCTAACTTAAACAATAGCTGTGGAACAATATACGAAATAAATGTTGCGTTTTAAAGATATTTGTGGGAAAAAGAGTTACCCTTTCAAAAGCTTAAATCTTGATTAAAATAATCGTTCTTAAACTATGAATGACCTTGAAATATACAAAAAAGCGGCGCTGGTTCTCAGCACAGGCGAAAATATTGCCCTGATAACGGTAATATCCACAACGGGTTCAACTCCTGGAAAAGTTGGTTATAAGATGCTTGTCTGGGGCGAAAACGGCCAAACTATTAGCACCGTGGGGGGTGGGTTAATTGAAGCTGAAATAATTAACATAGCTAAAAATATCCTGCCAAAGACTGAAAACCAGGTCTCCAGATTTAACCTCGATGATACCGAAGACGACGAAAAAGGAATATGCGGTGGCTCGATAGAGCTTCTTATTGAAACCTTTGATAAAAAAACTCTGCCGTTATTCAAAGAACTTTCAACCGTTATCGAGAAGGGAGGCAAGGGTGCACTTATTTCAATTATTTCTCCTAAAAAGCCACCTGAAAAAATCTTTCTGAAAAACATCGACCAGCTCGATGCCTCTGCTAATATCAATTTTTCCCTCGAAATTATTGAATCCATAAAAAGAGTGGTTGATAAAGAACAACCTGAAAAGAAAACATTAGAGAATGGAGTGCAAATTTTCATAGAAACTATTTCCGAACAACCGATGGTTTTCATTTTCGGTGCAGGACATTTATCCTACTATATTTCAAGATACGCAAAATCTTTAAATTTTCGAGTGACTGTATGTGATGAGAGAGCGGAATTTGCAAATAAAAAGAGATTCCCGGATGCAGACAATATCATCGTTGAAAACTTTGAAAGTATTTTCGACAAAATTGACATCAACAAAAATTCATATATTGTTATTGTTACAAAGGGACATAAATCCGATGAAATAGTCCTTGAAAAAGCTGTCGGGACAGATGCAAAATATATCGGAATGGTCGGCAGCAAAAGAAAAACGTTAACTATTCTAAAAAGACTCAACAAAAAGGGAATTCCGCAAGATTCATTACGGAGGGTTTATTCCCCCATAGGTATTTCAATAGGCGCAGTTACCCCTGAAGAAATTGCTCTAAGCATAGTCTGCGAACTTGTAAAAATAAGAAGACTCGGGGCTGCACCCCAAGCAAATCATATGACAATAGCTTCTTCGAATAATTGACGCATCTGTCTGAAGAGCCCTATGCGAGATACGAAAATCGGCAATCTATATTTAGCCTGCGGTTTTACCGCAGGTCTATTGGACCGGACGGAAAACTAAAAAAAGGGCTGCGAGCGTAAAACCCCTCTGAGAGCTATTTTGGGAGATTCTGAGAGCTGGCTTAATAGCGTTTCCTTCTCAACATCACCGCACCCAGGCCGAGCAGCAAGAGCGTGGCTGGTTCGGCTTATTACCAACCTGTAAGCCAATTTCCGGTGAAAACAGAGAGGTCGCTGTAATCAATAACATCATCATTTGGGTCAGAGATATCGCAAGCTTGATTCCAATTGTCATCGCCCCAGCGGCTCTGCCAAGCCAATGCGAGTACAGCAAAGTCCTTAAAAATCACATTTCCATCAAGCACAAAGTCACCATAAAGAATATATGTCCCTGTTATGTAGGTAGTTGTATCTTTTTGGACTACGGCCTGTTGATTATTCGGCGTGATGTATCCTTCAATACCCCCAAAGCTGACTGTATATTCACCAATCTCGACCTCTTGGCTTTGTGGTGCAATGCCCCAACTCGTATCATTCACAAATACCTCACCCTTTACCGGTAAAGTGTCAATAGATAGTGTGCCTTTCGTTGGCACAAGCACAATAGCTGCACCGTCATAGCCCTCTCCATAATGAACGATTTTGAAATTATTATTTATTTGTTCACCACTGTCGAGCGTGCCAGTTAATGTCCCCGAGCTAACAGGAATCTCTCCATAATCGTAATTGAATCCAGTACCTGATATAGTTATAACACCGTTATGTGTAGCTATTATTTCATCCCAACTGTCTGTAAAAACTCCTCCTTCGATAACAACTTGACTGTCATCGTAAGCTCGCACTTTTAAAATTTGTCCACCTGATATGCTGGCGTAGCTCTCATTATAAGCAAGCACACCATTCCTAAGTTCTCCCCCTGAAACAATTGCTGTGTAATGGCTATAGGATTCAAGCACACCTTGAACGATTCCCCCTGATACTTCAACATAGTTGCGGTTGTATAATCTACTTTTAAGAATACCTCCTGATACTGTCACAGGGCCGCTCGTGGCATATAAAACACCGACAACTTCACCATCTAAAACATTGATACGGCCATTTTCAATAGCACGCATATACTCAGTGATTCGGCCCCCAGCGACAACATTAACGGTAGTTAAACCATAATCAGAACGAACAAGAACATTATCGTTAATTTCATAATCAATATAAAATGTTCCTCCTCCACTAAAGACAACTTGAGCATTACTTTCCGGCACACTGAAGCACTGTCCGACCACTATTATTACAAACATTACTGTTTTTTTCATTTTCTCTCCTCTCAAAAAAGTAGTGGCTTTTTGCGGCGCAATGAAAAGGGCACCGCGACATCATGCTCAGTCAAGGCCCGTCAGAGCCCACCCCAAACACGCAAGCAGCGCCCCATAGCTGGGGCACTGAGCTTCTGCGTTTTGGGGTTTTAAAACTGACGGTTTTGACTGAAACACCAAAAGTTCAGTGAACTTCGATATTTAGTTGTTGATGCAATTTTATCAATCCTTGTCCAAGAATACAAGGTAAATAAGAGCCAAACGGTTGAAAATTATTGCTTTTTAGGCCATTGAAACGTACAATACAGGCCAAAATAAAGGATCATAATGGCTGAGCGAATAGATTATTCAGCCAAGCAAAGACGGGAATACGATGGAAAACTTTCTTTGTAAGATAGCAAGCGAAACAGAAGACATAATTCGCAATGATGCGAAGAAAGCTCAATTTCTTAAATCCATTGAAGCTTTTCGAGAAATGAGAGAGAAATTCCTTCAAGCTCTACAGCAGTGCAAAAATGAAGCGGTTAAAAACCAATTATTCTATGATGAAAATGCTGCGAAGCCACCAATTAGTAAGGAAAAGTGGGAACAAGGGTGGGAATTGGAAGAGGATTATTTAATCGAGATTCCCGCACAACCGAGAACCATTTATCGAGCTTTCTGGAGACCGCCATTACCATTCGATCCTGATGCTTGGATTATGCGTTACTATGGCAGTCCCTTTTATAACAGTATAGTTGCAACTCCAAGGGTTCCGAAAGAGCCGAAAGAGCCTGATAATGCCGAGAACCTTATTTGTGAATATATTGTGCTTGCAGTTATTCACGATAATGTACGGACAAAGCCACAGTGCCAAAAACTTTGTAGCTCTTGCGATAATGAATGGGCTGAGAAATTATGGGGTAGTATTAACTGGTACAATTCTATAGCGGATGTCAACAGCTGTGAAGAGAGAACCGCTAATATCAAAGACGCTCTTGAGAATGTGAAAGCTGACCTTGACGAAAAGCCAGCAGAAACAGGGCAAGATATTCCTCCTGCTAAAGACAAAAAAAAGAAAGCTAAAATTGCTTGTCTATTTAAGAAGATAATTGGCTGGATATTCAAGAAAACATCACATGTTATTGGTTCTGTTATTATTGCTATTATCGGTGGTCTTATTGTTGTAATACTGGTTGATATTTTTGCTGACTTCGGATGGATCGAAAGAATTAAGGCTGTTATTTACAAAATACTCCAACTTAATTGAAACAACATCCAGAGAGCGGCCAAAAAAAGTGCTTTTTTGGACGTTTTCCTTTGACTTTTGTTAGATAATATGTTATAATACGCAAATATTAGCCAGCAGGCTAACATAAACCGCCCGTAGCTTGCCCCTTTCCCTGTGGGGGGCGCCGGATATAGCGGAGAACCGCACGTCGTAAGCCACAGCGTGGCAAGGACATAGAGCCAGCAGGCCAAGTCAAATTTATTCCTTAATTAATGGTGCTTTATGTGTGTTCTATACGCTATACGCTATACGCCATACGCTATACAAGATGATACACGCCAAAAATCATCGTTTGGCAAGATAGGCAAAGTTTTGAATTTGGATCATTTAGATTTTGATATTGTTTCGGATTTAGATATTAGGATTTCGGATTTCAACCATTCTGG
>JAUWAY010000026.1 GCA_030601845.1 Phycisphaerae bacterium | reverse complement strand
TTTGATATTGTTTCGGATTTCGATATTAGGATTTCGGATTTCAACCATTCTGGTTGTTTTATGCAAAACAAACCCAATTTCCGAAAAAGTCAAATGAACGTAAATAAGGTATTAACAAAGGATTATGAAAATAAGACACTTAGTGAATACGGGAAAAACAAACCCAATACAAACCCAAACAAAGCCAATTTGCTAAATGACCAAATGAACGTAACATCTTTCTTAACAAAGGAATATGAAAATATATCTAATTTTACGCTTGCTGAATACAAACCCAATACAAACCCAATCAAACCCAATCTTGTCCGCCAGCTTGTCCTCCGAAGCCTTGGCGAAGGCGGATTCAAACGGAGCACTTACGCCGCAGGAAATTGCTTTCAGCATAGTATGCGAACTCGTAAAATAAGAAGACTCGGGACACACACCCGAAACAAAACACATGACAATAGCTTCTTCGAATAATTGGAAAGCAGAAGGTTTATGATAAATGCAATAATATTAGCTGCCGGCCAGTCAAAGAGAATGGGAAAGTTAAAGCCCCTGTTAAGATTTAAAAAAGATAAAACATTTTTAGACCAAATTATCTCGGTGCTTAAACTCTCTGTGCTGGACAGAATCACCGTTGTTCTTGGAGCAGAGGCCGAAACTATAAAAAAATCGGTTGATTTATCCGGAACAAACATTGTCATAAATGAAAATTACCAAAAAGGACAGTTGTCATCTTTGGTCACTGCAATTATGGATACCCCGGAAGAGACCGAAGCAATACTTGTCTGTCTGGTAGACGCCCCCTTTATTACTAAAGAGGTCGTTAATAAAATTATTAACAAATTCAAAGAAACAAACAGTCCAATCATAATTCCTGTCTTCAATAGCCAAAGAGGGCATCCTACATTATTCGCAAGGTCATTATTCAATGAACTCCTCAATGCCCCCCAAGACCAGGGTGCAAGATATGTCCTATATTCAAACGAAGAAAAGATTCTTGAACTTCAAACTCGCGAAAGCGGAGTGCGGATTGGCATTGATACTCCAGATAACTATAAATTTCACTTCGGGGCCAATCCATAAAGATTGACAGCCTGTTAGAATTTTGCTTGCCTGTAGAGTTCCAGTTGCTTGCGGAGCTGATTGACCAGTTCGTCAGCCTGAGCGGCAGAGGCCAACGTGATTGCCACCTGTGTGGTGGTCACGGCCCGGTCGAATTGGCCCGCCGCCGCGTATGCCGCTGCCAACGTGTCAAGGATAGAGGCGTTTTGATATTTCGTTAACTCGGCCGCACGCTCAGCAAAACGAACTGCCTCACTCGCATCCTGAACCTTTGGGTCTGGGTGCGTTGCCAAAATCCGCGCCATCTCGTTCAGCGGCCTCGGCCAGTCGGGCTCGACCTGCAGAGCCTGACGAAAGTGGCTTATCGCCTCGTCAAGCTTGCCCTGTGATTGAAGCACCACGCCCAAGCCGCAGTGCGCGTAGACATAATCGGGCTCGACCTGCAGGGCCTGGCGATAGTGGCTGACCGCCTCATCAAGCTTGCCCTGTGATTGAAGTAACGAACCGAGGTTGTAGTGCGCGTGAACATAGTCGGGCTCGATCTGTAGTGCCTGACGATAGTGCTCGGTTGCTTCTTCCAATCGACCCTGCGTTGCCAGCGCATTACCCAGGTTGCTGTGCGCTTCGGTGTAGTCAAGCTTGAACCGCAGTGCCTGACGAAAGTGGCTGACCGCCTCGTCCAATTTACCCTTTGCTGACATTGCAATGCCCAGGTTGCAGTGCGCGTGGGCATAGTTGGGGTTAGTCTGTAGTGCCTGATAATAGTGGTTAATCGCCTCGTCCAATCTACCCTGCCCTGCCAGCAAATTACCCAAATTGCTATACGCTTCGGTGTAGTCGGGCTTGATTTGCAAGGCCTGACGATAGTGGCTAATCGCCTCGTCAAGCTTGCCCTGTGATTGAAGCGCCACACCCAGGCCGCAGTGCGCGTGGGCATAGTCGGGCTCAATCTGTAGCGCCTGACGAAAGTGGCTAATCGCCTCGTCGATACGGCCCACTTCCAGGGCATTGGCGCCAATTTGGAAATGCGCCTCTGAATCAGTGGGAACCATCTGCGCGGCGCGCAACCCCAGCTTGTATCCCTCTTCATACTTACCTGCCCACCTGAACAGCCGCGACAGATTACGCAGCGCAATGCCGTGGGCCTTCGGGTCGAGACGGTCTTCGACGTCTTGCGTCACCCGTTTGAGCTCAGCGTCGCCCCAGGTACTTGCCAAATGCACGATGCCATGCTTGTTCATCGCCTCCAACAGTGCCAGCGCAAGCTGACGATTGCCTTCGATGGTTGGGTGCACGTGGTCGAGGAACAGGTTTTCGCCTGGTGTGGCGTGTTCCGATTGCCGCTCCAGCAAGGTAGCAAAATCGACCACGGGCACGTTCCGCTCCTCAGCGACCTCGAGGATGATATCCAGCATTTCTGTCAGTGCTCGCAGCGGGCAAACATCTTCATCCAGCGCCCAGATGAAGGCCGTTTTTGCCTCATCATAACGCTTCAGCTCCCACAACACGTACCCACGCAGGTAGTGCAGGTGGGCGTAGCGATCGTCGACCCTTGCCGCTTTATCGATCGCTGTCAGCGCTTCGTCCCACTGGCCCGCCGCATAGGCCTCGCTGGCGTGATTGAACAGCGTTTGCCAGTATTTGCGGTCAGCATCACTAAGCCCGGCACGGTGTTCGCTCTTGAACGGCCAGCAGTGCCGCAGGTTCGACGCGGGCGTAACCAGAATGACTTCCGCCCCGACAGACTGCGCAATATCGACCATGCGTGTCAGGTTATAGCGATAGTGGTTGAGCACTTGTTTCCACAATTCGCCGTCGCGATGATACCCTTCCGGCCCGAGGGAATTTTCTAATATCGTCTCAACCTCACCGGGCAGATGGGCACGTTTGCCGGTCGTTCCCCCAGATTGCCTGCCCAGCATATCAACGGCTTGCTTGACCACTGCGTAGATGCGTGTTCGGCTCATAATTGCCCCTAAACCGCGCACCGCGCCGGGCGTATTGATAATCCGACTGTACGTCCGGCGCTCGAGGAACTCATTGTGGCCCGAGTATATGATGAATAGGTCCGGTTCGTAGCGGACCAACCCCTCCATCAACGCCGCCACGCGGTAGCTGGCATAGCTGACACCGCCGGCGTTAATCAGTTCCCACTGGCGAGATGGGTCAGCCCTGGGCAACATCGCTCGCAGCCAGCCGCAGAAAGATGTTCTGTCTCCGTAGGGTCGACCGAACGTTGTCGAGCCGCCCATGCAAAAAATGCGGTATGTGCCGGTAGGTTTATTCCTTGCAAATCGCTGGTGGTTGAAAAACTCCAGTTTGTTCTTCGCTGTTACCATGGCTGTCTTGCCGTCCGGCCCGGTCTCCTCAACGAAAAGAGGAATATAAGACGAGAACCCGACGTATGGATCTTCGTCGTACAGCACCGGGCGCACGCCGACCACCACAAGCACCATTTCAACCGCCAAAAACAACGCTGCAATCGTGATCACCGTAAACAGCAGCTTTTTCCACACCGGCAGCTTCACCCAGCCCCTCGGAGGGGCGGGGTTCACACTAACGCCTCGTTGTTCAGCGACCCTGTTATGATTGCCTCGTCTCATTGGCTTATCGTTTCGCTCGGCTGACCCCCGTTTCTGTCTTCGACAGAAGCCACGGGGGTTACCAGATTGCATAAATGAACGGCATCAATCCTGACGCGGACAGCCCCACCAGTAACCCAAGCAGCAACAGCAACACGATGGTCGGTATCATGTACCACTTCTTGCTGTGCCACAAAAAGTGCCAGTACTCATTCAGCAGTCTTACCGGGGCCCGCTTGGCCTGCCGGGCAAACTGCTCACCAACGTCGGATGGCTTGGTATCGCGTTTATCTGTCATTACACAACCCCCTGGTCAGTATTGTCTGAAGTATCGGTTAACATCCTTACTTGGCTTTCGCGGTATCCAGTACGACTTGGCCTGTCGGTTCATTCGGCGTCGCATCGGGTCATACCCAAATAGTCGCATCACCAGGCCAATAGGCGTGATCCACCCATAATAAACAACGGCCAGCAGCAGATATGTGATAGCCAATCCGATTGGGTACATCACGGCCATCCACACCATATACATCGGCCGTCTTACGGACGGGATGGAATAGTACACTATTGCCAGCAGTAACGCTATGGCCCAGCAGACGGTCGCGATCATCCATAATCGACCCCGCCACAGCGCAACTACGCCAACGAGGCCAAGGAATAGGACAAGCAGCAAGCCGAATATCCGCAATTCACGATGTGTCGGTTCACAATTTCTTTGGATTAGTGCCATAACAGTACGCTTTGTCGTAAACGCCGAAATAAGTTCTTATATACGCACCTTAAAAATTGACATTTTCCAAATTGCTGATGATTATAACATCACCTTAGCAGTACACCACGTATTCATCCAGCCCCTCGGAGGGGCGGGATTCATACTGACTCCTTTACGCTGCCGCTGGCAGCTTCCGCCGTCGCGCTCACGCTGGGCCTTCGCCCAATCATCAGAAAGAAACCGCCCTCGCGGCTGCCGGTAACTACCTCCCGGACCTGCACCAAAAAGCGCTCCAGCGCGGTGCCGGGTGCTTTAGGCTCGAACAGGTTACCGCCATCCAGCAACGGCCCCGCCGACCTCGTTGACAAAACACAGCGCACAAACTCAATGCCGGTACGGTTAAACCACTGAAGCATCTCGCCGACCGTGTGCTTCGATTCGTGAGGGTGACAATATTGGTCCGTGAACCATGCCTGTCTCTGGGCTTCGCTATGCAAACCGCTGCGCAAGATGGAGTCGAGCCATTTGGCACGGCCGCCGGTGAGGCGAAACAACTGACGGCGCAGCTCCGTCAGCAGCCGCCCATAACGATTGTACATCCCGAGCACGATATGCCCGCCGGGTTTTAGTAATGGCAGCAGCGTCTGAAACCCACCGAATGGGTTCGATGTGTGGTGCAGCACGCCGCAACAGAGGATTACGTCGAACTGCTTCGGCTTGAAGCACGGGCGGAACAGATTCATCTGCATGAACCGGACGCGGTCGAGCTTGTGTTCTGCGCGGAACTGCTCGCCGAGACGCAGCGAGTTAAGGCAGATGTCGGTGCCGATAACACGCCGGCAGGAAATGCCAAGAAAACTGGCCAATTGCCCCGTGCCGCAGCCCACTTCCAACACCGTGCTGTTGTATGGAATCGCGCGGTCCAGCGCTGGCGGCAGACCACTCCGCCGGGCCTTTTCTATCAACGAGCGCAACGTATCGTGACCATCGTAGTTGGGAAACGGGTTCTCTTCGTAAAATGCCTTGACTTTCTCAGTAACGTCGGCGGTATCGTTCAAGCTGTAGTGCGGCCAGAACATCAACCAGGTGCCATTTTCCCTCCTGAAAACCTGTCCGCATTTAGTACAAACGGCCTTTCCGTCGTCGAAGGTCAGCTTAGCTCCGTGACAGGGGCTGCATAACAGCTCGACTAAGACTTCGTCGCGCTCGTCCAGCCCCTTGGAGGGGCGGGGCTCATCTGCAACCGAACTAAACACATATGATGGCTGGGCGGATTTGGTCAGCATAAAATGCCCCATGCAAAGCGTGTCGATGTCCGACGCCATAAAGGTTTCGTACGCATCCTGGGGCGAGCGGACTATCGGGTCCGAATTCAAATTAAAGCTGGTGTTGATTACGACAGGACAGCCAGTCTTACGATAGAATGTCTCCAGCAGCTTATGGAACAGCCCGTGACGCTGAGCGTCGACAGTCTGAATTCGGGCCGAATAGTCCACGTGCGTGACAGCGGGAATCTGGGAGCGCCGTTGCTTGAGCTTATCGATACCTTTGGCATTGGGCGGCACCGCAAGCCGCTTGCTTTGCTGTACAGGGGCAACAAGCAGCATATATGGGCTCTCCTGGTCAGCCGCTATGCTGAAGTACTCGTGGGCGTATTCTCTCAGCACAGCCGGCGCAAAAGGGCGAAAATCCTCGCGGAACTTTACTTTCGTGTTGATTACCGTCTGCAAATCGCTTTTGCGTGCGTCGCCGAGGATACTGCGGCAGCCCAGGGCCCGAGGGCCGAACTCCATCCGTCCCTGGAACCACCCGACGACCTTGCCATTAGCGATATCGTCGGCGACCCGCTCGCAAAGGACCTCGCTGTTTCCGATGTACTCATAATTAGCATTGGTGGTTTCGAGAAACGTGCGGATTTCGCCATCACTGTGGGAGCCTCCCAGCAGCGAGCCATGCTGACTGTCTTTCGCAATGGCCCTGCGAGGGTTATCCAGCAGCTGGTACCAGATCAGCAGGGCTGCTCCCAGTGCCCCGCCAGCGTCACTGGCCGCCGGCTGAATCCAGATATCATCAAAAGGCCCCTCGCGCAGCAGACGCCCGTTGGCCACACAATTCAGCGCCACACCGCCGGCCAGACATAAATGCTTCATCCCCGTCTTTGCGTGTACGTGACGCACCGCGCGAAGCATCATCTCTTCGGTTACGTGCTGGACTGACGCGGCTATGTCCATCTCGCGTTGTGTGATTGGGGCCCCGGGCTGGCGCGGCGGCCCGCCAAACAGCCGCTTAAACTTCCGTGACGTCATCGTCAGACCCTTGCAATAGTTAAAGTACGACATATCCATCTGCATCGAGCCATCCTCTTTCATATCGATCAGCTTCTCGAGGATTAGTTCTGCGTACTTCGGCTCGCCATACGGCGCCAGTCCCATCAGCTTGTATTCGTCACTGTTGACCTTAAAGCCGCAGAAGTAGGTGAACGATGAGTAAAGCAAACCCAGCGAGTGGGGAAAGTGTAGTTCGTGCGTCAGTTCGATACGATTGCCCCGCCCCGTGCCGTAGCTGGCCGTCGCCCACTCGCCCACGCCATCCAGCGTAAGAATCGCTGCTTCGTCGAACGGCGACGGGAAAAACGCACTCGCTGCGTGTGACTCGTGATGCTCGGTAAATACGATGCGTCTGCGATACGCGCCGCCGAGTCCACGGCGGATTTGACGCGGCAGGTGCAGCTTCTGGTTCACCCAGACAGGGACTGCATTTGCAAACCCCCGAAAACCCCACGGCGCATACGCCAGGAATGTCTCGTGCAGACGCTCAAATTTCAGTAATGGCTTATCGTAAAACCCAACGTAATCTACGTCAGCCGGCTCAAGATTCGCCTCGGCCAGACAGTACTTGATGGCGTGTTCCGGAAACCGCTGGTCGTGCTTTCGGCGAGTAAACCGCTCCTCCTGCGCGGCCGCCACGATCTGACCGTCAACCACCAGCGCCGCTGCTGAATCGTGATAGAACGCAGATATGCCGAGTATGGCCGTCTTGCCCTCTCCCACATTGTCCACTGCCCTGGATTTCTTCTTCGTTCGCTTCATAATCAAGGTTAGCCGATTATTACTCGATATTTGCCGACCTTTACCTGGCCATATCACTGGGCTTTCCGGAAAGACACTGGACAGCAGAGGTCAGGTAAAATGCCTTCAGTTGTCTAATCATCATAATACCCGAATCAGCCACCCAAATCCACCCTCTTTCACGAACATTTGTCAATTGGAATCAGTTTTCACCACCACCCCACCCAAGCTGTGCACAGAATTGGGCTGGCAGATTGCCCGCCAATGTGGTTAAGTTTTATCTTGGACATACTAAGTTAGAAACCACCCGTTTGCTTGCAGTCGCGGAGCGTTTAGCGTATCCGCTATTTGCTATAACTATCCGCTAAAGTATGGCGGGGGCAAAAACAGGCTACGGATCAAACACTGCAGAACAGCAAGATAGAAAACTATATAGACACTGAACAGACACTGGCGCACAAAAATGATAAAAAGCAAGAAAGGAAGAGACCCAATTTCCTCCATCATCTTCCGCAAGCCCCGCCTTCAGAAGCACTTCTAACACAACCTGAAAATCGGGGTGATAGGATTTGAACTGTCTGACGTCAGCAAGAATGGCATAGGGTTGATGGTTTTGGTTAGAGTGTTTCCCGTCAGCAAAAGTGGCACAGTTTGAGGTTGATATCGGCGTTTTTGCTGGTTTCCCTTGTTAAAAAGCTGTAAATTAGGATAGAATGGCAGTTGTTTATTTTGCTATGAGTGTTTGTAAATAAAGAAGGAGCGAATTTTCGGTAGCAGCACTTTGCAAAAATTACCTGCTGCTTGATAAAAAACCTTATTTCTTTACCGCCCTTTCCGCTAAAATGCGAAAGAACAAGAATAACACAGGAGAAAGACCTATGAAGCATGCGATGCGAAGATTTTGTGGCGTTTTTAACTGTATGCTGCTGTTTTTTGCTATGGCCGTGGTGGCTCCAACTTTAGCCGAAGCTCAGGATTTAGCTGAATTCGAAAAGCGGATGACAGAATTTACATTGGACAACGGGCTCAAGTTCCTGGTTCTGGAGCGGCACGAAGCACCGGTGGTTTCATTCCACACCTACGCCGATGTTGGAGCAGTAGATGAGGTCAAGGGAATCACCGGTTTGGCCCATTTGTTTGAGCACATGGCATTCAAGGGGACCAAAACCATTGGCACCAGGGACTACGAGGCCGAAGCCAGGGCTATGGCCAAGATGGACGAAGCGTTTTTGGCGATGAAGGCAGAGCGAAGAAAGGGCAACGGGGCGGATAAAACGCGGCTGGAAGAGCTGCAGAAGCAATTCAAGGAAGCGCAAGAGCAGGCCCAAAAATATTTGGTTCATGACGAGTATGAAGAAGTGCTAACACAAGCAGGCAGCGTGGGTTTCAATGCCTATACCAGTCGGGATGCCACCCAGTATATCGTTAGTTTGCCCTCGAATAAAGTGGAACTTTGGATGTCGCTGGAGTCGGAGCGGTTCCTCAATCCGGTGCTGCGGGAATTCTACAAGGAAAGGGACGTGGTGATGGAGGAGCGGCGGATGATGGAGAATTCGCCATACGGGCGTTTGCGGGAGGAGTTCCAAGCCATCGCCTATAAAGCGCATCCCTACGGCGAGCCCGTAATAGGACACATGAGTGATGTGCGAACCATAACCCGCGGCGAAGCCGAGGCCTTTTTCAAAAAATACTACGGCCTGAGCAATCTCACGATTGCGATCGTTGGGGATGTGGACCCGCAAGAGATAAGAAGGTTAGCCGAGCTTTATTTTGCTCATATCCCCAGCGGCCCGAAGCCCGAGCCGGTGGAGACGGTGGAGCCACCACAGCGCGGAGAGCGCCGGGTTATAGTGGAGGACCCCTCGCAACCGCGTGTTCTGATCGGCTATCATCAGCTGAGCGTTAACCATCCTGACAGCGCTGTGTTCGAGGCCATTGCAGATATAATGGGCCGGGGACGAACATCTCGGCTGTCTAAGAGTCTGGTTAAAGAGAAGAAGATTGCCGTTTCTACTCGTACAAGACGAAGTTGGAATAAGTACCCAGGCTTGTTTACTTTCTCGGCGGTGCCGGCCAAAGGTCGTACAAATCAAGAGTGTGAGGAGGCCATCTATGCTGAAATCGAAAGACTGAAAACCGAGCCGGTCTCGCCTGAAGAGCTGGCCAAGGCAAAAACACGCGCTCGTGCCAGTTTGATCCGGCAGCTGGCATCCAACGACGGTCTGGCAGCCCAGATGACCTTTTACGAGGTCATCACCGGGGATTGGCGCAATCTGTTTAACCAGCTCGATAAGATCGAGCAGGTTACGGCTGAGGACATCCAACGCGCTGCCAAGAAATATTTCACAAGCAAAAATCGCACGGTGGGTGTCATCGAGACAACCCCAACAGAAAACTGATTTTAGTAGGAGAGGCGAAATGAGAAATAATAGATTTTCTGTGATTAGCGTTTTTATCTTTTTGGCTTTTGGGTTGTGCTTTATTGCGTCGAGTTGCACGCAAAGATATGGCCTGCACTACAAAGAGTTGAAGTATCCCAAATTAGGAGAGGTCGAGATTCCGAAGGTTGAGAAGGCGACCCTGGCCAATGGGATGCAGTTGTTTTTGTTAGAAGACCCTGAGCTGCCGCTGATCAATATGTTCGCTATGATTCGGAGCGGTTCCATATACGAGCCGACTGACAAGATTGGCCTGGCATCTATAACGGGCACAGTAATGCGAACCGGAGGGACGACGACCAAGACTGGTGACGAGATTGACGAGGAGCTGGAGCGAATCGCAGCATCAGTTAAGACCGGCATCGGGCTCAATGCGGGCTACGCCTCCATGTCCGTTCTGAAAGAGGATATCGACACCGGGCTGGCTATTTTAGGCGATGTGTTGATGAACCCGGCTTTTCGCGAAGATAAGATCGAACTGGCTAAGATTAGGCATCGAAGTGCCATCGCCCGGCGGAACGATAGCGTGAGCCAGATAGGCCGCCGTGAGTTCAGCAAGCTCATCTACGGCCCGGAGAGCGTCTACACCCGGCATACAGAGTACGCTACCATCGACAATATTACGCGTGATGATTTGCTCTCTTTCCATAAAAAGTTCTATCATCCCAACAACATAATCCTCAGTGTCTGGGGTGATTTCGACACAAAGGAGATGATTAAGAAGATTAAAAAAGCATTCAAAGGGTGGGAAAAAGCTGATATGGAGTTGCCGATGGTGCCGGAAGTTAAGTACCAGTTTCGGCCAACGGTGAATCTCATTCGCAAGGAGGATATTAACCAAACCAGCGTATACTTGGGTCACATCGGAGGGATCATGAGTGACCCCGACTATTTCGCGCTCGTGGTAATGAACGAGATTCTCGGTGGTGGCTTTACCGGTCGTATGTTCAAAAACATACGGTCTCGTATGGGACTGGCCTATTCGGTCAATTGCATATATACTTGCAACTTTGACTTTCCGGGTGCATTTTATGTGGCTTGTCATACCAAATCGGAGGCCACCGTGCGGGCCATTCGTCTGATGATGGAAGAGGTTAAAAAGATGACCGAGAACGAAGTCACTGATGAGGAGCTGAACCTGGCCAAGGAAAGTTATCTCAATTCGTTTGTGTTCAACTTCGATACGAAGGACGAAATTATCAGACGCCTGATGACCTACGAATACTTTGGTTATCCGGCGGATTTCCTAGAGAAAACCAAGGAGAACGTTGAAAAGGTGAACCAAAAGGATATTCTGCGCATTGCTCGGAAACATCTCAAGCCCGATAAGATGCAAATCATAGCTGTCGGTCGGCCCAAGGACTTCGACGAGCCCCTGTCGGTGTTGGGGCCGGTGCGCGAAATTGACATCACTATTCCAGCACCCACAAAATAGTGGCAATACAAGGAGCCAGGCACATATCCCGGCTTAGTCAAAATAAAGAACGCTGACAAACAGCAGGCCTCTTTTATTGTTCCCAATAATGCAAAGAAAGGCGAAACGGTCCACATCATCTGCGAGGTCGCTGACAGCGGTACGCCGCCACTGACAAGGTATCAACGGGTCATAGTGGAATTTGCAAAGTAGTAATCGTGGAGCAAGCGACTGCGTGGGCGGCTGCACGACATCCTCGGTCTGTGGCCAATGGATCGATTGTCCACTGGTCATAACTTGACCTTTTTTCTGGGTTCTTTAGGCTGGAACTCGGCGCATTATCGGTGGTCATTCAATAGCCAGACTGACAGACTTAGGAGATATTAAGGGTCGTGATTGTCAATAAGCGGAGTCGCAAGTCATTTTTGCAAAACCAGTTGCGATTGGGCCCGGTAGGATTCGAACCTACGACCAATGGATTATGAGTCCACTGCTCTGACCGCTGAGCTACGGGCCCTGACTTGACGATGTTAATATGCTATGCTTGTAAGCCGTAGCAGCATACTTTTACCATACAACCTCGGCTACAACCAATTTGCCGATACTTTACATTCCGCAGGACAATATTGCAAGAAAATTAATGGTGAAGTGCTTGGTTTCCTATTTTGCAAGGGGGTCCCCAATAAGTCGCAAAATGGGAATCCAGGCGTGAGCCTGAACTCAAATAGATGCGGGACTAATAGATAATCGCGGTTGTCTCTTCAATCTTCTTGATAACTTCGATCGCATCTGCTGGGTTAGATATATAGCCGTCAAAACCCTTCTGCAGCAGTGCCGCCGACTCGGAATCGCTTAACTGGTTCGCAAGGGCAATAACTTTGATAGTCTGCAAGTCTGCGTTGGCGCGGACGTTTTTACAGATGTCCGTTGCATCTATGCCTTCGGCTAAAAGGTTTATCAATAGAACGTGCGGAGCAAATTTTTGGAGGATGACACCGGTTTCAAAATTGCTCTGCACGGTTTGAACTTCATAATCAGCTTTGGTCTGCAGAACATCTGCCAGACCATGGGCTGCATCGCCGTTGCTGTCTATTACAAGGACTCGGATTTTGCCGACCGGAAGTGGTGTTGTAGGTATATTATGAGCTTTCATAAACCGAATTAGCTCACTGAGAGGTATTCGCCGGTCCTTGCTGCCGGGTATGCGGTAGCCCTTCAGTTGACCGCTGTCAAACCACTTTGAGACCGTGCGAGGAGCAACATTACAAATCCTGGCCACATCTCCTGTCGTCAGTACGTTTTTACCTTTTGACATCTTTCGTTCCCCACTACCACGTATTTACACTATTCCATTCTCCGTAGTAGTACTACGAAGGATGAAATGCTATATCCTTATTCGGCCTTAAATTAAGGGCTGTTTAATGCGAGTACTGCAATTTCCAACTCAACAACCTGATAAGCAGCTGTCTCCATAACACTACGTCCCATAAGTGCCTTCAATTAGCGTTTTGTTTTCCTTATTTACCCGCTAAATGCTATCCCGCCATACCTCTGGCGGGTTAAAGAAATGTTTTTGATTTATCGGCTGCAAACAGTACAATACAGCCTGCCCAGGGCGACTCTTCGCAAAGGAGTTTCTTATGCGGATATATTTGTCTCGGCCGGATATCACTGAAAAGGAAATCGAGGCGGTCTGTGAGGTGCTTCGCAGTCCCAGTCTATCGCTTGGCCCCAAAGTCAGAGAATTTGAAGAAGCTTTTGCCAAATATATCAGCAGAAAAAGAGCTGTGGCCGTCAATAGTGGAACCAGCGGCTTGTTTCTGTGTATGTTGGCACTGGGCCTTGGTCCCGGCGATGAGGTAATCACTACGCCATTTACTTTCATCGCTTCCGCGACTTCTATTATGATGGCCGGTGCCACGCCGGTCTTTGTTGATATTGACCCGGAAAGTTTGAATATCGACGCTGCAAAAATCGAGTCAAAAATTACCGACAGGACAAAGGCCATTCTGCCTGTGGAGGTTTTCGGCAACCCGGCCGGTATTGATAAGGTCTGCGAAATCGCTAAAAAGCACAATCTGGTGGTAATTGAAGACAGTTGTGAGGCGTTGGGCTCTACATTGAGTGGAAAAAAGGTCGGGACATTCGGTACGATGAGTGTATTTGCATTTTATCCAAATAAGCAGATAACCACCGGCGAGGGCGGAATGGTCCTGACCGACGATGATGATTTGGCGGATATGTGCGTCTCGCTCCGCAATCAGGGAAGAGACAAGACCGGCGGCTGGCTTGACCACGAGCGATTAGGATATAACTTCCGACTCAGCGACATCAATTGTGCACTTGGCATTGCCCAGCTTTCAAGAATTGAGCAAATCCTGGCCAAACGCCGACAGGTCGCAAAATGGTATCAGCAAATACTGGCGGACGATGACAGGTTGATAGTGCCTGCCGAACCGGATGATTGCGATATGGGCTGGTTTGTCTTTGTGCTACGGCTTGCAGACAGGTTTACTTTAGAGCAGCGAGACGTCATTCTGCAAAAAATGAAAGAGCAGGGCATTCAGGTTAGCAATTATTTCCCGCCTGCACATCTTCAGCCGTTTATGGTTGAGCGCTTTGGCTACAGCAAGGGCAGTTTTCCTGTAACCGAGTCGGTGTGCAAAAGTACTATTGCTTTGCCGTTCTATAATAATCTGACCAAGGATGAGGTAGCAATTGTTTGCAAAACGTTGAAAGAAATCCTGGATAAAATTTAGCCGCACATTGTCATTCCGGCGCAGGCTCCTCCGCACTCTGTCCTCTGTCTTCTGTCTGTATCTTCTCTGTGCTGAAAAAAATCGGGGGGCTGTTTGACTATGGCTATTTTTATACTATACTTTATTAGTGGAGGTAGCCATAAAATAAGAATAAGGGGGCCGTTGCACCCGATAAAAAACGTTGTCTTTGGAAGGGAGAGATTCTTATATGGGAGGCTGGAGAAGCAAACTCATATTCTTGCTGGTAGTTTATTTTGCCGGCTTTGCAACCGCAATCTATTGCCTCGCACCTGTACCTGAAAGTCAATACCTGCAGAACGGCGAAAAAGGTTTTGCATATTCGGCGATAAAATCGGACGAATTCGCAAAATCTTTTAACACAGGGATGCACAAGTGCCTTGATTTTGCCAAGGACGCTGCCTGGCGTGCGGGCAAGCTTATAAAACAAAAGCTCGATGAAAGGAATTTGCAAAGTGACGGCTGAGCAGCAGCAAAGCTGATTTATCACAGTGCTCTTAAATTGCTAACACATATACGTAGTACAAATCTTTAACAATGGGGGGGGGCGTATATGTAACATTTGCTGGCCGTGGGCCGTCAGACCCACGGCTTTTTCCTTAGAAATTCACCTCCATCGTCCGGCTCTCCCCCGGCTCTATGGACTGCACGCTCTTCAAGGTCCTCATCTGCCCGGTGTCCGGCTCACCAACCTTGACCGTGTATGTTCCGGCCTTGAAAACTTTCGGGCGAAACGATGTGCCCTTGATGCGCAGAGTATACACGGTCTCACCGTTCTGCTCGTCGATGACCTGCACAACCGGGTCGGTCATCCCGCTGATGTTGATAGTCGGCAGATACGCTACCGCCTTGCGGCCGTAATTGTCCTCTATATGGATTGTCTTCGGCCAGCCCAAATACTGGCCGCCGGTGCTCGCATCGGCCGGGTCAGCGTAACGCGGCCAGCACTCCATAGTAATGGTACGCTCCTTTTTGTCCAGCCGCACAATTCCGTAGCCGGTCATCTTATCGTGCAGTTCAGCAGGTTCTCTGCCGGTTGATTCTCCCGCGTTGGTTGCAGCCCAGACGGTAACGTAATTACCGAAACCATCGAGGAACTCGCCGGTGTAGTCGGGCATTCCTTCCTTGCGGTTCCTGGCCGGCTTGAGTGGAACCCAGGCCCGTGGATAAACATTGGCGATGCAGGGAACGCAGAACGACCAGCCCGCATCGTTCCAGGCGTCAATACCGTGATGCACGATTGTGGCAAGGTGCTGGTCGCCGCCGATCATGAACGCAAATGCCCGACGGATTTCACGCAGCGCCTTATTCCGTCCCGTTTGTGGCCAGCCGTTCGAGTCGTAATCGGCCACAAGATGCATTCTCCCACCACCGTGCAGGGTCGCTACGTTGGCAAAGATAGTTTGTGAAAGCGCAACCTTCATATCCGCACCCCGCCAGTCCGCAGCCCAATCTCTGAGAAACTTCAGTTGCCGCTCGCCCAGCAGCTTCGCCCCCGGCACGTCGGCAGTTCGGGGGTCAAATTTCGGGTCGATAACATGGTCGGCTCTGCCGCTTTTGGTCGGCGGGACAAGCCCTGAGCATCCAGACTTGAACTTGCGGTCCTCGATGATGGCAAAGCTGATTCGGCCGTAGTTCATAGCGGTATAATACACGCCGATCCCCTGCTCTACCGGCGTCGGGTCGTATGGGTCCGGCAGGTGGCTGGTCTGCGTCCGCTCGACCATCTTGACCCACTCGGCGGGCATAACGTAACCGCCTCGATCATTTTTGTCTATTGGACGGCCGCCCGCGCCCCACAGGTTGCCCTGGTAAACATCGTGGTCATCGGGGATGCTGACACAGGGCAGCTCACGCAGCAGCTCCGCGTATGCCCAGCCGTATAGATACCATTTACGCAGATAATCCAAGCAGGCCTTATCCAGCGGGCTGCGCTGAGTGCCGTAGCCGGCGTTACGCTCATATATATTATCGCCTGAAAAGAACAGTACATCCGCATTGTGATATTTGACGTGTTTGACTATGTCAGTATTGGGAAAACCGAGGTCATAGTTGCCGGTAAATGCAGCTACGACGATAGTTTCCTTGTCAACCGGGTCGCGGCGGACTGTGCCGTACCAATAGCAGTCTCGCGTTTTGCCGTCTGGGCCGAGCAGCGCATAGACCAGGCGGTAGGGTGTGTCGCTCGAGGAGTCCCAGTTCCCGATGCGGAAGGTGGCGGTGCGAGCGAGCTTGTCGATTCTTGCTTCACCGATGGTTCTCCAGTTTCTACCGCTCTTTTCGCGAATCTGCAGACGGACAATTTGCGAATCCTTCTTACCTATCGGCGGCATCTGGGCAGTCATCTTCATTACCCCCCTGCTGAGCGTGTGCTGGGCGAAAAGAATAGGGCCAAATTTGTGGTCATTATGCGTCTCGACCTTACTGCCCGAGACCTTCCAGTCGCGGAACCAAAACTGCACATTGCCCCCTTCTCCAGGTGTCTGCCGTTTCGTCTTTTGGCCAATGGGGTGATGGCAGACCAAGGCGAGATTGCCGACCAGCCGCTCTGCGCCAATGTTATCCTGGCTAACCCTGCTTAGCTGCTTACCAGTCCTTGGGTCGTGGGCGGTGAGTGTGAGCTTGTAAACATCGCCGCTCGGCTCGGCCGTTAGGCGAAGCTCAATGTCGTCGAGAGGCAGGGCATCTTCGGTCGTTGCTTTGCTCGCAGCAGAATTTCCAATGAATAGTTTGCCCGGTGCGGTAATTCCGACATCTAATCCCTTGCCCCGAAGGGCACTATCGCGGTACTCGTTGTAGTATGCCTTCGCACCAATACGAAACCCAACCCAGCCCCTGTCGAGCTTCGAATCACTATCCAGACGTCCAAGGCGAACACTCATCTCAAGGTTGCCCTGCTGCTTTCCAAGCTGCCGTGTTAACAAATGAACGTTGCGGTTGCTCCCGCTGGTGATACACTCCAGCCGGCCGTCCGAAATTCGCCAGTCCTGCAGGCGGTTCGCCCAGTATTCCGGCCCGACCCATACCCGCTTAACATCCTTCGGCCAGGCACTGTGAAACTCCCCACCCGCGACGGCTGCGGCTGAGCACAAAAGACACACTGAAATACAAATTACCCCCACACCAATTCGCCATCCTCGACATCCCATTTTCAAACTCCTTTCAACATTTAACCTTATCAAAGCCGATTTCCACAATTTACCGCTGCTAATATAGCCCGGCCGCCCAAAAGAGTCAAAATAAACTTTGCAGGTTTCTGCTCGCATACTATTCTAATTCAAGCTACGGCCAATCCATTTAAACTTACTTAAGAAATTCTTGTTTTTACTTTCCCGCCCCTGTTACCGGAGCAGCCAAGGAAAAAGGCTGAGCTAAATTAACCCAGCCTTAAAAAAGGTGTTTCTGAACTGTGCTTCGCCATTAGCGTGATGCTTTTTTCAAAATCTCCTCAAAATCCGCTTCCCACATGGTTCCTTCGGGACGCACTTTAACAGGCCCCTCAGAGTTGTAAGATATCCATCTACCGTCAGGAGACCAATGGAGCAAATATTTATAACTGGTGTCATTGGTGACAAGCGTGGTAGCTTTACCTCCTTCCACGGGGATTATGAAGATAGGACCTGCGTCGCCTTTCTCAATGTGTTTTCCAACACAGGCAATATATTTACCGTCGGGAGACCAGCTAATGTAAAAGACCCGTTCAAGGTTAAGATCCTTCAGCTTAGCAATCTGTTGAGTTCCACCGTCTGCTACGGAGACAAAGGAAATCAATCCTTCGGATTCAATCGCAAGCTTTTTACTGTCAGGAGACCACGTATGAATCCGGCCAGGGCCAGTGTCCAATATCTTTGTAGTTTTGCCATCCGACACAGATACCACATACGAGGTACGTGCAGTCTGGCTATGTCTGACAATATAGTTGATCATCCTCCCATCAGGTGACCATCCAGGCCAGATTTCCATCCCCGGCGTTTTTGTGATCTGCACCGGTTTATCTCCATTAGAAGAGGCTATCCAGACATCCATCCTATGGATCACTGCGATTTTACTGCCATTAGGTGACCATGAAGTTGTTACATTGGTTCCGAGTCCTCTATACAATCCGTCGAATACTTTAATAGCGGGCCCCGTCGTCCGAGCTTCCTGCAAGGATATTGGAGCCACAAAGAGATCGTCTGTTCCATCGTCCCGTACCACATCAAAAGCGAGCTTTTCGACGTTTGGCGAGACGGAAATAGGAGAAGGGCTGCCGTCAACCGATACGTCCATTTCTAAAAGTACGGGTTCACCACCTGAAAGCGGGCTTACCCATAAGCCGTAATGGCTGTCTTCGTTTCCCCCTTCTGCGACTATCATCTTACTATCGGGAGACCATACATGCTCTGGATATAATGTGATTTGCCTTCCAATATCAAAAGGCGGCCCACCGGAAGCTGAAACAACTTTGAGACCGTATCTATAACCATAGGAAGGTCGGTAGAAAAGCATCTTTCCGCCATCAGGTGACCATGAAAAGAAGTCTCCTACTACTTCCCTGGGCGGGATTATTTCAAGTTCCTGGTTATCATTAAGGCCAAAGATATGGATTTTTTCCTCTAATGTGTATAAAATCCATTTGCCGTCCGGTGACCAAAATGGAATACACCTCCCTCCAGGTTCGATAATCTTTCTGGGCGCCCCACCCTCAGCAGAGACCAACCAAAAACTAAGGCTATCCTTTCTTATTGCATATACAATAGTCTTGCCGTCAGGAGACCATGCAGGTCCAAATTCATTGGCAGGATCACTGGTAATCTGAGTAAGCGAGCCGTCCTTGACCGAAAGGGTCCAGATGTCACCACCGGAGATTTCTTTCTTCTTATCACTCGTTCTCCTGAAAGCGAGCTTTTCCCCATCAGGTGACCAGCTGACTAGTCCCCATCCATATCGGCCATCGAGAAGCTTTCTTACAGGTCCTGTTAGCCGAGCCGTCTCCGGAGAAACAGGAACCATGCAGATGCCGTCTTCTGAGTAAAAAGCGACATTTCTGCCGTCCGGTGACCAAATACAACGTTCCGCCGACATATCCACTAAATCAAAAGGTTCACTGCCGTCTAATGGAACGACAAGCTTTCCGTAGAGTAAGAACTTGCCGTTAGGCGAGAGGTTGAGCGCTACCTGATCCTCAATCACATCTTTTTTGCCTGTAAAGGTTCTGGTTTTGGTGTATTTCACACCCGTGTCCGGAGCAATGATAAATCCCTTATCTGTGGCATTGTTCATTGTTCTTCTTATTTCTTCATTCTCTTTTGCCTGTCGAACTCGCTTTACCATCAGCTTTGTTACTGGAACAATGGCGCTCGCTGGATATTCTTCTATGAGCTTCGCAAAGGTTGCTTGTGCAGCATCGAACTGTCCTGCCCTGAAATGAGATTGCCCAATCCAGTATTGAGCATCCTGGGCGATTTTACTGTTCGATGACAGATCGACCACTTTTTTGTATTCGGCAATTGCGCCCTTGTATTCCGCGCGCTTCAACAGCTCATTCGCCTTTTCAAAGTGCTGTTCGGCCTTTGTATTTGCCTCTGATGCAATATCCGCCAAAGTTAAGCCAGATACCACGAGGATGATTCCTAAAATCAGGCATATTGTTAATAAGACAAAGGTTATTTTTTTCATTGTTATTCCCTTTCATTTCCGGCGCTAATTGATTGCGCCATATCCATTAATTGTGACATTTCGGCATTGCCAATGAGTACATAAGAAAGGGCATCATCTCTCCAGGCGAGAATAGCCCCTCCGACTTGTCCCTTGTTGCGGTAAACGGCATACTCTCTGAAATCCTGCGCTCCAAGCCCGTGTTCTCCGTCTAAAGGCTGTTCGAACAGCGATACCGTATTTATGCCATCCGTATAGAGCAGGTGCAAACTGTCCCGACCTTCGATTCTTCTTATCTTATCGAGCATATAGCCGGGGTGAAGCCGGGGTGGCAACACCAGGTGAAAATTCGCAGTTTTCCGTGCTTGAGAGAGTGTGAGCGTCTGCCCATTGGAAATGGCAGGGGCTTCCGGCGGAATGACCTTCCGTTGAGATGAAGGTCCTCTGAAGATTATGCCCGGACGCGTGAATTCAGGCCGCTCGCCAAAAAATTCGTAATACAGGATGTCATGTCGGCTCACTCGCATCCGCGCCGGCTGTGGTGGGGAGAGATTCAGAGCGACGGTCTGAGCAATAACACCTTGATGTTCTTTTAAATAGAAGTTGATGGTGGCTGAATCGTCAGGGATCTCTGGAACAGGCTTCAGAAACCAGTGGCTAATCGACAGTGTCAAAGCCACAATTGCCGCCACTTCAGTAAGCTGAAAGGCGACTTTTCTGACCAATGGGTTTGTGAAAGTCTTTCCCCAGAAAGATTTATAAGTTTTCATCCGTGTCTTTAACTTCTCGTACATCAAAGGTGATGGTTCTAATCCCTCTTGCTTTCCTAACACAGCGAGGAGGTCTTGTTCGAGCTTGTCGCGATGGCTGTGGTCAGGGGTGTCATCGAACTTGATTGTCCGAACGAATTCTTCAAATTGTTTTTCCTTGTCGTTCATATTAACCTACCTCTGATTTTCCAATTAAACCTCTGTGGTTTCTGTGACCTCTGTGGCTAATTCCTTATCTTATTTCGCAGTCTGGCAAGGGCTCTTGCCAACTGGCTGCGAACAGTGCCGGGACTGCTCCCAAGCACCTCGGATATTTCGGTTAGCTTTAGATTTTCAAAAAAACGTAATGTGATGATAGTTTGGTACCTCGGCTTCAAAGTCAGCATCGCCTGCTTCAAAACAGCCAGATTTTTAACATTCTCATTCATCGTATCTTCACAGTCGGCGGCCCGGCTGCTGATTTGCTCGCGAGCGCCCTTTAGCATCGCATCTTTACGAGCGGCTTTTCTCAAATGCTCATTAACAGCATTGGTTGCGATTTTATAAAGCCAGTTGCGAAACTGCCGCTCTGTGCCCTTGAAACGGCCAAAATTTTCTATCGTCTTAAGAAACACCGCAGAGGTAACATCTTCGGCTGTTTGCCTTTCAAAGAGCCGATGCACGCAATAGCGAAATACGGCATCGTAATGCCTGCGATACAATTGGGCAAATGCCGCAGGGTCCGTACGGGCCTCGGCTATTGACTGGCCATCGTTAGCCGCTTTACTATCGTTATCCACGCCGACTGTTCTCCGCAGTTTCAGGGTTCCAACTATCATCACTATTATAAATGCGCGCCGGATAAAAGCGTGGCAAAAAAAAATTAAAAATTAACCGCAGATTCCACGGATTACGCAAACGAAATGCAAATGTAAAACTAAAATCCGTGGTTGAAGAACTAAACGCTATATGCTATACGCTATACGCTATGAATAGGTTATACGGTTTGATATTTGACGTTGACGGAGTAATTGCCGATACCGAGGTGGTCAATGCAAGAGCTTCTATCCAGGTTTTCGAGGATTTGCTTAGTGTAAAAGGCATTAAGCGTGCCGATTTTGCGGCTGGTCTCGGCCGGGGTGCAGAAGAATATGTCGAAGCCGCTGCCCGAGTTCACGGCCTGGAATTGACCGAAGAACAAATCAAAACAGTGACAAAGTTGCGGCAGGAATACTTCCTTAAAATGCTCAGCGAGGGACCTTTGCCCGCCTTCCCCGGCGTGTTGGAACTGATGGAGGCAGCAATGCAAAGAGAAGATTTTCGAGTGGCCATTGCAACCTCCGGCACGCTTGAAAAATCCCGGGCCGTTTTGAAATCCACGAAAGTCCCTTATAAGAAGATGGTTTATATCACCGGCAGCGATGTTAAGAACAAAAAGCCGCACCCCGAGCTTTTCCTGCTTGCTGCTGAGCGTATGGGAATCGAGCCGGCAAATTGTGTTGTAATAGAAGATACCCCCAACGGCATACAAGCCGCCAGGGCCGCCGGCGCTAAGTGCATTGCCGTCACAAATTCCGTAAACGCTGCCAATCTCCAGCAGGCAGATTTAGTTTGCGACTCTCTGCAGCAAATCAACCTTGAGACGATTACCGAACTGATTGAGAAACATATTTAATCCGCGGTTTTACCGGCGGTTTGGGATAAATCTACCACCCAAACAGAGGACAGTTTCTTGTTTATAATCTCTGTTGCCAGATTGACCCAACTCTTGCAGGCATCGAGTACAACACTGTCACTGCTGGCGACAATCATATCAGTTTTTTTCAGTTCGGCATCAGGGCTTAACAAAAGTTCAATCTCCCAGTTCCAGTCGCTCTCGTCGGCCAGTTCACCAATTAGCGTTTTTAATCGCCCACTGTTGGAGACCGGACTATCCAGCAGCCACAGGGCTTCGGCAATACCAATTTCTTTCAGGAACTCGCCTATCAGTTGCATAGCTGGTATGGTTTCAGTAACCTTGCGGTATGTTCCGTGTATGCTTGCCAGGTCTCGAAAGCAGCCATCACGTCCCTTAAAAATTACTCCCCCGCTCATCGCCGCTTCGACCGTTATCAATACATTGTAGCCATCAATCACGATAGATCGATCGGCAAGATTTTCTATTGAAACGCAGCGCTGCTTTCGAGAGGCAAGCTGCTGGTCCGAGCAGGCACTGCGCATAATGGCCAATCTTTGCCTTTCTGTAAGCGAGAACTTATCCCCAACCAATTTTAAAGAACTTTTTTCCGCATAATCTTTTGTCCGCAAAAGTGAAAAGTCCTCAAGGGCTGATTGCAAATCGGAAATTCTGTCGGTAGCAAACAATTTCTCATCTGCCGGATGCGGCCCTCTGTGAGTTCGCTTATCAGGCATTAAGATAAAGTCTCCTCAACCAAAAGACCTTGCTTGCATCTAATTGTGCGTTTCGGGCACTGCTGATCTGACATACATGCGTCGCATGCTACTTTCCGGATTTTGACTTTTCGGATTCGACAAACTCGAGAAAGCTTTGTAATGTTGCAGCATCTTCCTTCCGGCCGTGTTCCAACATAAATCGAATACTCTCACCCAGCCGCTTAATTGCCTCGTCATAACGTTGCTGTAATAAAAGTGTTTGTGCAAGCGCCAAATGGTTTTTCATATCGAGCGGCTCCATGTTCATCGCTCGCTGAAGATATTCAGTCGCTTCACTGAACCTGGCGACTTCAGTCAGGGCCGCGCCCAGTTTGAACGTCGTCTCCACCAAGTCGGGATTCTTAGTTAACTCTCTTCGAAATCCCTCTATTGCTTTGCGAAAATGTTCCTTTGACTTTTGGGGTTGTTTCAATCCTTTTAGTAACAAAGCCAGGTCGAAGTGAACATCTGATAGATTGACTCTGGTTTTAATTTGTTCACCGTACTCAATTGCTTGCTGCAAAGTTTCTGCGGCTTCGTTTAGCCTGCCCTGTTGTATCATCATCGCAGCTACTTTGTGATAAATCATAACTATTGGTCTGATTTTAAGAAGTTCTTTGTATATTGCGATGCTTTCGTCAAATTTGCCCCGAAGACTAAGGTCCTCTGCCAGCGCCCGAGCTTCGGTTAACTTGAAATCTATACTACGTTGGCGTACCACGCCAGCAAGGAGATTTTCAACCGGCGCATAGTCGTCCGTTAAAACAATTTGACCTGCTTTTTTCTTGAGCGTGGCAATATCAGAACCGCTCAATATCCATAAATCCAAACTTTTTGCCGATTTATCCGTAAGTAGGTTTTCAAGATTGATTTCTCGCTTGGCCGCGATAACTACAAAAGTGCTGGAACCTAAAGATTCCTGCTCCATAGTAACAACATAAATGTGAGGAAACGTTTGTTCGAGCGTATTTATAAATGAGCCGATGAACAAGCCACGCTCAGGGACATCAACCAGGTTCACCATATATACCCCGTCGTCGGTCAGAATTCGGGCGATTTTGTCGTTGAATTCCTTGGTTACCAGCTGGTATGGCACGGAGCAACCTTTGAAAGCATCTCCATATATAAAATCATATTGCGGTACTTCCCGCCCGATGCGCTTCTGCTCCAATAGCCCATTTACATAGTTGCGGGCATCCATAGTGATAATGTTTATTGCAGTATCCCTATTTAGGCCAAATGCCTGCATGGCAGCCTCAATTACGCCGGGGTCTATTTCGACCACATCAACCCGACTTCCAGGCCAAACTTCCTCAATATATCGAGGAAACACGCACCCTCCACCTCCGATTGCCAAAACAGAAAGTTCGCCCTTGTCCTGACTCAATTGATGCGTTACTGCGGCATAAATCTGCTCGTAGGAATATTGGAGGTCTCTTATGTTGTCCATCATTATTATGCTATGTATGAGCATATCCTGCACAAATTTGCGTTTGTCAGGGCTGGTTGATAATTGGACTACCGCGATATAGTTATATTGGGTTTCGTCTTCATATATAACGATCGGATTCAGTTTTTCTCTCAATGCAAGAGAGGAGCCGGTATGCTCGGCCCACCGGGTAGGTGCCATTCCTATGACCATTAAGGTGACGAAGATTGCAGCCCACAAGTATAGCACCCAGAGTCTGGCCCAGTACAGAATACCCATCAAAGCCAAGACAGCTCCGATCGTCCAGACAATAGCAATGGTACCCATCGCAGCTATAAGGTAAAACCCGGCGAGAAATGTACCTGCAATACTGCCTGCAGCACCCCAGGAATATATGACTCCTACGGTCCTGCCAGTTGGTAATCCGCGGTCAAGAGCCATCTTCGCCACTACAGGACTTATCGTTCCCAACAGCGTGGATGGAATCAGAAATATAAAGGTGACGTGACTAAAAACCCGCATAGGCCAATTGAAGTACCACATAAACATCCACTCGCCCACAAGATTATTCAGAACAACAATTCCGACACATGTTACCGAGGAAATCCCAAAAAGCACAGATAAAGCCTTTCTTGCGCGGAAGCGGTCTGCGATACGGCCTCCCAGATAATTACCTATGGTAATGCCTGCTAAAACTACACCTATTACCGACGTCCACGTGTATAGAGAAGACCCAAGATGACGGGCAATCAGGCGGCCTGCAACGAGCTCGAGCACCATTATGCAAGCACTTGAGAAGAATACAGTGGTACTGGGTATGAGAATTGATAAAAAGCTTTTGGATTTACTCATATTTGCCCTTCCTTATTTCGTATCGGGCAAAAATATAACAAACTCATCTGCTGCTGACAAGCGGATTTTCAGTAATCAAAGGGCTGAGGGCATCAGCCCGTGATGCCAAAAACAAATTGACACAACCGCCAAGTGCATCTACTATGAGGCATAGGTGCAAAAGTCAAAGCTAAAAACCGACAAGTTCGTGGTTTGTAGTCAATTATCAATAATCGATAATCAATTGTAAATGGCCGGTCACAACTTAGCATATATCAAGATAGGGGAGTTGGAAATCATCGGCTATTCGGTCGCCGGCGAGGAGACCGTTGTTGCAATGCCGCAGCTTGACGTTTGCTTCGATATCGGCAGGGCCCCTACACTGATTATTCCCATAAACAATGTCTTGCTTACCCACGGGCATATGGACCATGCTGCCGGCATTGCGTATTACCTGTCGCACCGAAATTTTTGCGGCCAATCTGCAGGAACGATATTGGCCCCCCAAAATCTATTAGGCCCAATGAGAAAAATTATCGATGCCTGGTCCCGGCTGGACGGCAATAAAGTCCCTGCTAATCTGGTCGGTGTAAAACCAGGCGACGAATACCAGATAAAGCCAAATTTATTTACGAGGGTATTCCCGACAAAGCACAGCAAGGGCTCAGTCGGCTACAGCGTAATCGAAAAACGAAAAAAAATCAAACCCGAGTACGCTGGACTCAAAAGCCCGCAAATCGTTGAATTAAAAAAGCAGGGCATTGAAATTGACTACCCGCTTGAGATTCCAATTGTTACCTACCTTGGCGATACGCAGTACGTTGACTTTTCGCAACTGAAATACATCGTTGAAAGTAAAATTTTAATCGCCGAGTGCACATTCTACGAGACTGAGCATTCCGAAAGGGCCGAGGCCGGCAGGCATATGCACATCAACGAATTTGCAGCGCTAGTAGAAAAGCTGCAAAACGAGCATATTATTATCACACATACAACGCAGCGAACCCCAATGCGGGATATTCGCAGAATTTTACAAGATGTTCTGTCACCGGAAAAATACGATAAGGCTATTCTCTTTATGGACAAAAGGCAAAGATAGCCGGCTTTAAGGTTTTAATTTCAAGGTTATACCCTCGCTTCTCGTAATCCTGATGGACGAACCAGCGAACTGTCTGGGTTTGATTGGGTTTGTATTTCGTATCGCGTATTGCGTATCGCGTATCGCGCTGGGGGAATTGGGTTTGTTTTGGGTTTGTATTTCGTATCGCGTATTGCGTATCGCGTATCGCGCTGGGGGAATTGGGTTTGTTTTGGGTTTGTATTGGCTTTGATTGGCTTTGTATTGGCTTTGATTGGCTTTGTATTGGGTTTGTATTGGGTTTGTATTGGGTTTGTTTTTCCCGTGTTCACTAAGTGTCTTATTTTCATAATCCTTTGTAAATACCTTATTTACGTTCATTTG
>JAUWAY010000009.1 GCA_030601845.1 Phycisphaerae bacterium | reverse complement strand
TGCTGTCAGTAGGGCGACCCAGAACTATCGTTCCATTAAAGACGGCCGCCAGCCAGCCGCGGGTAAAAAACTCCAGGTCTGCCGTATTCACATCGCCGCTGACATCTATGTCGGTACACTCGCACCAATTATTGTAGTCACCACAGTTACTATCAAGCCAGTTGATTGCTAAACTGGCAAAGTCCGACATATTTACAAACCAGTCGCCATTGTAATCGCCGTCCCTCCTGCCTATGGGACACGGCTCAGCAAATACCACCTGCACAGTAAAGATTGCCCCCAGCAGCAATGCGATAGCCGACAACGTAATATTACTTCGAAAATAAACGCGAATATCTCATCTCCTTAATTAACTCGGGATTCCCATTTAACATTAATTTCGTAGTGTTTCATTTTTTACCTCCTGCCAACATATATCTTGTTTGCCCAATTCAAGGGTAAAAGTCGAGAAAATATCGGAAAGTTCCCGCCTTACAGCCGCCTATTATCTGGGCTAAATCGTCCGTTTTTGCTATATTTAAGCGTTTTTCACATAGATAAAGACGGTATTCCGAAATGCTTTATTGCATAAATATCGTGGAATTTCGCAAGCAGTCCCCAGCAGGCGGCTCTACCGGTTTGAATGGCCTCAATAAGCTCTTTAATATCAACACCCTTGTTCTTTGTGCTACTCTGCACAGTATCTTTACTACGAAGCACGAATTCGTGGCTAACTCTTCTACCTCTGTGTCCTCTGTTTACCCCGTTAGAAACGTGCATTATCTTTTTCTAATGGGGCCTTCTCCGCGATTAATAATTGAATCTTCTTTTGTGCCTTTTTGCGGCCATATAAATTCGTGCAAATTCGTGGCTATATTCCTTCGTGAAATCCGTGGTTATTTTTTGTGTCTTTTCGTGGCTAACTAAAGCTGTCTAATCTGTGGCTCAACTAATTCGCTAATTCTCTAATCCACTACAATCCTGGTACCCTGATCCCTGATAACCTACACCCTGATTTCCTGATGCCCTGATCTCCTTCTTCTCTGTGCCCTCCGCGATTAAATAAATCTGTGTAGATCCTGTTATCCTGTCTAATGAGAATACCTCCCTATCGCTTAACAAGAGGCAGCAAAGTCCTGGGGCATTCTAACCGCGTTCCTATCAGATCAACCAAGAAGGATTGCGGTAGTATCAGGACCTGGAGGAGTAGGCAAATCCAAACTCATTTATGAATTCATCAATAGATTTCTGAGCGCTGATTGGGATTTTCGATTCGTATCTCCTCATACTGACTTTGATGTTCAATCCGTAGAGGAGTTACCGTCTAAGAATATATGTGTAATCTGAAAATTTTATACTCGATTCGCCGGCTGCTTCTACGCTACGGAACCCGCTTGAACTCCACACGGTCAAGTTGGACGTTCGGCTCAGCGAACCGGATCACGATCTTGCAGGGGCCGTCGGCCTGCTGGGTGAGACTGACATCCTGGGCCGGCAGAATTTCGCCTGTACTGAACGGGTACAACCGCTCCTCCCACTGCTCGCCAACGGTCAGGTAGAAGGCATCCTCCTCGCCGGAGGGCCCCAGGGCATAAACTGTCACCCGATAATTGCCCTTGCTCAGTTGGACTGTCACCTCGGCCCTGCTGGTGTCATCCTGGAGCACGACAACCTTTCCTCCGCTGGCATTGTCGAGTTCCTGCACCTTTGCATTGGTCAGGGTGAATTCTTCCACTTCCACGAAGAACACGTCCTCTGCGACCCTGTGTATCCTCGGCTTCATCAATCCGGCACAGCCAGAGCCCATCAAGGCCACTACCAAAACTGCCAGAACACACCATAAGATTGTCGAAAATCCCGCCCCCATAGAGCTGTTCTTCTTTTCCATAGCTCTGCTCCTTAAAAAATAGAAATTCTTGGTTTTAGATTACGTTACAAAGATATTTTAGGATAAAGCTGGTTATGTCCAGCACTTTTTTTACACTCTTTTCTTTCCCTGCCCAATAAATACCCAAAATTTTCTAATCCGTCAATTCAAAAATTCTCCATTCTAAATTCTCAATTCAGTCCCCCCGGCCTCCACTAACGACATACGATATACGACATACGACATATACGATATACGACATACGCAATACGAAACAAAACCCCAATTCCCGCCTGCCCCCAGGGTGAACTCCTGCGCACCCACAAGCCGGGGTCAATCAGCGTTAATCTGTGAAACTTGTCCCCGCGAAATCAGTGGTCAGCTTTGCTTTTCTGAATTCTGAATTCTGTCTTCCGTCTTCTGTCCCCTGACTTCTCACTTCTGACTTCGGGAATCGGGCATCGAGAATCGGGAATCGGGCATCGGACATCGAGAATCCAGCATCGGGAATCGGGTATCGAGAATCGGTCCTCTGACTTCTGACTTCTGACCCCTGACCCCTGTCCTCCGTCTTCCGTCCTCCGCCGTCGGTCTTTAGTCTTGTGTCTTGTGTCTTGAGTCCTGTGTCTTGAGTCTTGTGTCTTGAGTCTTGTGTCTTGTGTCTTGAGTCTTGTGTCTTGAGTCTTGTGTCTTGAGTCTTGGGTCTTGTGTCTTGTGTCTTGAGTCTTGTGTCTTGAGTCTTGTGTCTTGAGTCTTGGGTCTTGTGTCTTGTGTCTTGAGTCTTGTGTCTTGGGTCTGTGTTCATTTGTCGCAATTTCTCTCTATTTTTTGCAAATTTTCGCAATTTTGTCGCTACTTTTCGCAATTTTGTCGCTACTTTTCTCATTTTTTCTCTACTTTTCTCTACTTTTCACCACTTTTTTCTTACCTATTTTACCCAAACCATACAACCCAACTACCCAACCCCCGTTTTTACCCCAAAAATCAGTGTAATCTGTGAAATCTGTGGTTAAATTTCGCCAATTTTATCAAATTCTGGATAATTTCAGTCCTGAATTTTGTTAGTATAGTTTTTAAAGATTTACGCATTTGCGAAAAAACTTGCGCTTTTTGTGCGAACTGATACCGGCTGTAACCAGCCGAATTTGGTTTGTTAACTCTCTATCTTTGCAGGCTGGCCAACTACCCCATTTTCCTTATTCTCAGTCAATTTCACCCTCACCAGCTCGTTTTTATTGAATCTAACCCCTGTTTTTTCAAGATAAACCATAAAATATCTTTCGCTTCGCCCGCACGGTTGCCCATTGTTGTTTTCCAGTAAAATTGCAGTGGTTTCGCCGATAAATTGCCCTCGAAATTTCCTGCCAAGTTCAATGTCCAGATTACGCAGTATTTTTGAGCGCTCTTTCATAACTTTAGTATCTACCGTATCTTGCAAACCTGCCGCAACGGTGCCTTTACGCCGCGAAAAGCCAAAAACGTGCATCTTTGCAAAGCCAACTTCTCTTGCCAGACCGGCAGTCTGCTCAAAATCAGCATCGGTTTCACCTGGAAAACCCACAATTAAATCAGCGGTTATGGCGGGCCTGTCCAGCCGGGATTTAATCAACTCAACGGCTCCGATGAATTCGTCTGCGGTGTATTGCCTGCGCATCCTCTTAAGCGTGGTGTTTGAACCGGACTGCAGCGATAAGTGCAGATGTGGCATAATGTTACCGTGTTTGCAGAAAGTCTCGAGCAACCGCGGCGTTACATCAGCCGGCTCCAGCGAGCTCAACCTTATCCTTGCAAGATTCGGGATTTCTGCCATTTTATCGAGCAAATCAGCTAATTTGTCGTTTTCCCGGCTGTCCCAGTATTTTCGTCTGACGGTCTTTTGCCCATAAGCACCGAGGAATACCCCTGTTACGACAATCTCCCTGTGGCCGGCTTCAACAAGGGCCTGTGCCTCCTGCAGGACTATCTCGGCCGGCTTGCTGCGAACAAAGGGGCGAGTTTTAGGTATGATACAATAGGTGCAGTATCCGTCACAGCCCTCTTGAATTTTAAGATATGCCCTGGTCCGATCCTTAAATGCCGTTAGGGGGGCAAGTTCCGGCTGGGCGGCTAAGTCGTTTTTGGGCTTGACCTTAGCGGTACTTTTTGTTTTAATTAAAGTGTTTCGGCAGGTTTGAGAGCCGTGGGAGTTTGAGTTGGCGGCAAAGCCGCCAACTATTTGGTTCAAAGTGGCGGCAATGGTCTCCCGGCGCCTGACGAGATGGACATTTTTTTCACCTGAATCGTTTAGTTCGCCGATTTGTACAGCAGGTAGACAGCCGTAAACCACTATAACAGTATCAGGACTTAGCTTTTGTGCTTTTCTGATGTATTGTCGGCTCTTGGCCGAAGCACGTAGAGTTACGCAGCAGGTATTAATAGCAATTAGGTCTGGCCTATCGGCGGTTTCGACCTGCGCCAGTCCGAGCCGTTCGAGCAGCTCTCGAACCTGCTGGCTTTCATACTGATTGACCTTGCAGCCAAGGGTATTTATGGAAAAAGTTTTCATAATATGGTATAATTTATAATTGTTGAGGCGAACTTACAAGGCTAATTGAGCTCGTAGATTGGTAGTTCACAGTTCATAGACCACGAACTAAAAACAGCGTTAATCTGTCGAAGCTCATGCCTGCGGAAGAATTGCAGATTTGGAGATAATTGTGAAAAGGAAAGGAAAAATCGCAGGTTTTCTAATCCTTGTGGTGATTATTTGTGTAGTGATTTTACTTGCATCCAGGATTTCTGCCAACAATGAAACTATAGGGGATACCGGCTGGACAGTTGACCAGTTCATCGAATGGGCCTACAAAGTAGAGCCGGTAAAAGAGCACAAGATCTGGAAAATCTGGAAAGAGTCGAAAGGTATCGAAGGAAAGTTAATCGAATGGGTTGATGAAACCGGTAAAAAGTACAAAGTATGGGAAGCCAAAACCGGGGAAATCGAAATCATAAAGCATAAGGAAAAAGAGTTGATGGACCCAAATGATAAGTTCCATGTTGTGATATTACTTGATGTAAATGATGTTGCCTGGTTCAATCCGTATAAGTATGAATGGTCGTTTGAGCTCCCATCGCCTTATGGAAAACTGCCCGAACCTGTTAGAAAAATTCTTGATTCTGTAAACAAAGCGGATGTGGGTAAAAATGTTGGAGAGATACTTCCTTATCTCTCAAAACCAGTGGCAATCTGCGCTATGACTAAAAAGGGAGACAAACCTGTAAGTTCTGAAGCTGTGGAAGTCAGACTCTTGAGTCTGTCGGACGACAAGCTTGAGTTTACTGTTGAGACAGAGCCATTCATTCTGTCTGACAATCCTGAAATTAGAGGAAAAATCGGGGACAAAGTGGTTTTGTATGTCCCTCCATCCGATTCTTCACCAAAATACAGGATTAGTATATGCAAACCGGAAAAGAAAAGAAAAGGGAAATAATTGTGAAGAGGAAAAAAGAAACTAAATTTAGATGGGGACTGTGTGTTATCACCTGTTTGTTTGTCTTGTTCCATGATGGTTGCGGTGACTCACAATCACCAAGCTCGGTATATATTGGTGATTTCGAAGTGGCTTTACTTTATAAAGAAGGAACATGGGGCCCAAAATCTCTTGATGAATGGGCGGTTAGCCAGGATGCAGAAGGAAAAGATATTTGCGGACTTGCCCATGGATTCTTTCTTCAATTAGAAGACATGATGGATGAAGAATATCATGAGGCGAGCATACGTGTTGATATTGAAGCTGTTGACCATTATAGTCCCAGCGGCTTTGGCGACATCTGGGAAGATACAGCGCCGAATGGAGAAAAGTACGGGTTCATTAAGGTATTTCCTGAGGCAGGTTCCGGTATTTATGATGGTGTTGTTCATGGCAGAACAGATGGCGATGGAAGACTGTGGATATATGCAGGACTTGGAGACCCTGAAGGGACATTTAACCCTGACGCCCCTCTTGATTACGGATATGAACTTCCTGGACCTGGTGGTGGTTATAACGATGTTTTTGATACCTTGGTGCAGCTTAAAATAACAATACCACGAGCCCATGCCCCCCTGCGAACAGTTTATGTATGGGCCTACTTCGTAAGGGTACAGTATCAAAATATGTGGGAGCCCGCTGGAGGTGTTTACGGTAACTCCTTTTCAGGTATTGGAGAATTGGAAGGCTACGGCACGCCGACGCAATCTCTTGAATATAAGGCAATCACAATTGAATTTCCCACAGCCGAAAAGTCTCCAAAGGGCAAGGCATCTGATTATCCTCTTGATACCAAAAGTCATACTGGACAAGCAGTAACAACCATGGATACAACTTCTTCTGGACAGCCTTATCTTGATTGGGCACACTGGTATCAATTAAGGTGGGACCCTTATTTAGGACAGTGGTATTGGGACGACCCTAATAAATTGTATGCATTATGGTTTGCTGAGCCAAATGACCCTAACGATATAATTGAGACAATGAATACCTGTGAGCCCTATGTTCTTTGGGCCGATGTAAACCTGCCAGAGCCGTTTGACGGAAACGACGCCCACAGCACTGTCATCCTTAAAGCTGTTAAGGACTCCAATGTTGTTTCAAAAATGCCAATGTCTATGTATATGTATGAGAAGTCGCCGGATGGCAAGGTACTATCAATGTTCAGTGATTATGTTGAGATTGTAGATAATTCTGCGGACCAGGGATATTATTATGACCAATGGAACAATCTTTATGCAGTAATTTATGTCCCCCAAGGAGGTATTCTTGAAGTAGATTTTCCTGAAATCTATGGAGACTTCAATGCCGATGATAAAGTTGATTTCTACGATTTTGCTCTTTTCAGCAATCACTACCAAGATTCTGTCTGGGACCCAAATACTAACTACGATGCTATGTACGAAGAACCCAATAATTGGGATGGGGAAATAACTATGTTGGAAGTCGGGTCATTTACAGAGAATTGGCTCTGGCAGGCAGATGGAGCGATGATGGGCCAGGATATGGGTCAGAGTCTCAGCCTTACAGAAGGGCTTTACACAGCAGTAGCGCCGGCCAAACAACAGCCAGCTGAAGTTACCCCCCTTGATATTGAGGAGTTAATAAAATGGCTTGAGGAACTCTGGCTCGATGAGGAAGTAAGAAAGGTCATAAACGAGGATGAGTGGCAGAAATTTGTGGAATCCGTAAAAGAAAGTATGTAAAATATGATATAATATATATATGCAGTTATGAGATGAGAGGTTTATTATGGCAACGGTTTGGGCAATGGATTTAGGTAATAATTCACTCAAAGCACTGCGCTTGAGTGACGAAAGGGGTGTTGTTGAAGTAACCGGGTTTGACAATATCCAGCACGGCAAAATTCTCAACGGAAGCGGTGTAACGGCTGCGGAGAGGGACGAGCTGACTGCATTGAGTTTGCGCCGGTTCGTAAGGAAGAACAATCTGAGCAAAGATGATGTAGTTGTTTGTGTGCCGAGTCAGAACAGTTTTGCGCGGTTTGTGAAGCTACCGCCTGTTGAGCCAAAGCGTATTCCTGAAATCGTCAGGTTCGAGGCAGCTCAGCAGATTCCTTTTGATATTAACGAGGTGCAGTGGGACTGGCAGTTGATGACAAAGGCCGGCAGCGGTGAGACCAAGGTTGGCATTTTTGCAATTAAAAGTGAGGTAGTCAGCTCGGCATTGGAGCATTTTGGCAGAGAAAATATAACGGTTCGCTACGTTCAGATGGCACCGATGGCTCTGTATAACTACGTGCTGTACGACCGTACTGATTTAGGGAGGTCCGCCAATCAAGCCATCGTTGTTCTCGATATAGGTGCGGAAAATACCGATTTGGTTGTCTGCACGAGATCGACGGTTTGGCAAAGATGTATTCCTATGGGAGGTAATGCCTTTACGCGGGCGGTGGCAGATACGTTTAAGCTCAATTTTGAAAAAGCTGAAAAACTCAAACGTACCGCTCCGATGAGCAAATATGCCCGACAGATATTCCAGGCGATGAGGCCGGTTTTCACAGATTTGGCCTCTGAGATTCAACGGTCACTGGGCTTTTACAAAAGCTCCAATCCGAACACTAAGTTGCTCAAGATTATTACTCTGGGCGGTGGAACGAAGATGCGGGGCCTGCTGAAGTATCTTCAGCAGAGTTTGCAGATACCTGTTGAAAGGCCGGATTCATTTAAGAGGCTTGCGATAGGCCCAGGTGTCTCGGCAGCGAAATTCCATGAGAATGTCAGTGATTTTGGTACTGTTTACGGCCTTGCTTTACAAGGTCTGGGCCTGGCCAGGATACGGAGCAATCTGCTCCCAAGGAGTATTGCCAGGTCGATGGCCTGGGTAAGTAAAGCCAAGTACTTTACCGCTGCGGCGTGTGTGCTGCTGCTGGTTTCAGTTCTGTCCTTTGCGAGAACATTTTTTGACAATGCCAATTACAGAAACAAAGAAGATATTAGGCGGGGAATCGAAAGTATCATTAACACTGCCGAGCAAGCCAGAGATGATCTCGAAGCCCAAAGAGGTAAAGGAGCTGATTCTGAAGCGATAATAGCAAAAGGATTTGAACCTTTTAAGTATCGTGATGTGGTTCCACTATTGATACAGAGCGTAATTTCAACTTTGCCCAACAAAAAAAACAATCCTGAACAGAAGGGGCTTTATGAAGCTTTTGCCAAGGGTGATGTAAAAGAGGTTTTAAAGGTTCCCCGCAAGGAGCGAAAGCAGATATTTGTAACGAATATGTCTGTGTACTTTACTGATGATATACAGAAGGCTCAGTTCATTAATACTGAAGAGATAATAATGGGACGGAGAAGGGGAGGAACCGGAGGTGAATTTTATGATGATGAACATGACTGGGTAGATGAGGAGGATGAAGATGATGAGTATGAGGATGAGGATGGAGAATTTACTGAGTTTATTCCGGAGGTTTATGGAATAGGGGGGGACGAGAAGGTTGTGGAGGAAGTAAAGTCCGGATTCGTGGTAGCTATAGCCGGGTACAGTCCCTATAAAAACATAGGTGAGTTGATAGATCCTGTTGGTGTGGGGGATGATAAAAGCAAATGGGGTGTTGTTACTCGACTCTTGAATCTTGATGAGTTTTTTGACGGCGACAGTCTGTTTGAGCTATACAAAAAGAGCGATGCTCAACATTTTGGGTTTGAAAAGGATCCAGTCAGTATAGGAGTCGAGATGGAAGTTGAGCATATGCCGGCAGGGATAGGCCTTGTGGATGTCCGGTTTGAAGGAACAACAACAAGAGGGCCGGTCGAGTATAGGGAGGAAGGTCAGCAGGTTTTGATTGACCCTATGACAAAGGAAATTATCAGCAAGGTTGCCGAGTTGGACGAGAGCGGAGAAGAGAAAGTCGACAGGTCGGGCAATGTTGTTTATAACGCTAATGACTATTGGTTTATACTAAATCTTAAATTTGTCTGGAAAGATGCACCGGAGCAGATTGAGCGGACTGAGGAGGTCTATTACTAAGGCAACAAAAGAAAAAGGCAGTTGGGCCGGGAAAATCCCGGCGAGCCGGCAGATAAAAGCCGAAGAGCAAAAACAGGTTTGGTGAGCTAAAATGGATATCTCTAAATATAAAGAGGTCATACAAAGAATAAGTTTTCTTAAGAATTATTCATCGTTGTTAGTTCCAGCTGTTTTGGCGCTGGTTGCCGTGCTTATTTTTATACCTACCCGGTTAATGAGCAGTAAGCTCAAGGACCTGATGGCAGCCAAAAGTATTATGTTAGGCAATAGAATTCAATACCTCAACGATACTCCAGTTTCGTTTAACCAACAGCAAGAGGAACAAAGGTATCAGCTTGCCTTTGAAAGAGACGCCAACAGCGTTGCCCTTTTAGGCAAGCGAAGCACTCAAAGGGAGTTATTAAGCTACAAGATATTTCCTGAGCCGAAGGATACATCGGTGCTGATTTTCGAGGAATTTGGCCAGCGATTTCGCATTGCGTTAGAGGAGCTAATTTCCAGTTTAAATGCTGTTGATTGTCCCATGGAGGCTGAGCTGGCGAGGAGTTTACAGAGCTCATCAGCTTCCGGTTGGGGTGGTGGAAGCTCGTACTGGAGGTCAAGCGAGGCAGACGCTACGATAAGGGATGTTATTTGCCGGGCGAAGGCGGAATCTGGTTATGTTTATGCTAATCCGACTGATTTGAGCGGATATGAATACTGGGGAGGATATAAATATGCAGGGATGGACGAGGCAGTTAAAGACTGCTGGTATTACCAGTTAGCTTACTGGATTATCGAAGACATTGTTGCTACGATAGATGCTCTGAATTCCGGGTCTGACAGCGTTTTCACATCGCCGGTCAAACGGCTTTTGCGTGTAAGTTTTGCCATCGGCGGGGGGGGCTCGTGGGGGTATGATGGAAGATTGGCAGGGGATAAGCCCAGTTATGTTTTTTCGAGCGACCAGGGGCAGGACCCTACGGGGCAGACACTTACAATATCCTGCACGGCACGGGTATCTGATGATGATATTGATGTGGTGCATTTTAACGTTGGTGTAGTAGTTAGTACGAAGGCAATTTTGCCGTTTATGCGGGAACTTTGCAGCGCCAAGCAGCATAAGTTCAAGGGATGGAAAAGTGAAGATACCTTGCCACAACCCTTCGAACATAACCAGATAACGATTTTAGAAACTAATATTTGGCCGGTTAGCCAGGGAGATGAAATTCGCAGTCTGTACCGTTATGGCGAAGATGCTGTTGTAGAATTGGATTTGATTTGCGAATATATCTTCAACAAGGAAGGTTATGATGAGATTAAACCGGAGTCGGTCAAAGGACCGCCGATAGGGCTGGGAGGTGGGCTATTTTGAGGTGTCGCCAAATACTAAATGCTAATATATTTGAATGGGTCAAATTTGCCCGTTAGAAATTCTATAAGGAGGCAATGGATTAAAAGAGGAAAATTTCTAATGGGGCAACGAGGTAATGATGATTTAAGAGAAGGAACTTTCCAAGGGGATTTAAGATGAGCAAGAAAAACAACAATTTTTTTGAAGAACATATTGAAAAGATAGTATTGGCCATTGTTGGGCTTGTGTGCATCTTTCTTTTGGTTTTTCGTGTTTTCATAGGTCCCAACAAGGTTCTATACGAAGGTAAGAAGCATAGCCCCGGCGATATTGATAATTACATAAGCAAGCAGGCTAAGGATTTAGAGTACAAGCTCAAGGAGGGGGGCCTGGAGAACAAGCGGGTATATAAGCCGAAATTTAATGGTCCCATAGGCCCCAATGACCCGGTAAGGGTTGACATACGGGGTGAGTTAAGTGGTGGGTTTGTCGGTTTGTTCAACTCGGCCCTAAGAGATATTGACGTTGATGTCGTTCCGCCGCTGCCTCCTTATATGTGGAGGGACGTAAGGGATGACAGAAGATATGCTCTTCCAGTGATTGGTGAAGTCAACGAGGTGGCAGTCGAGCATATCAGAGCGGTGGCTTATGTGCCTATCGAAGAGATTAGCCTGGAGAATGTTTATTCCGCAGAGACGAGTGAGGCGAATGATCTTGATCTTGTAACTGTGGAAGTGAAGTTTGATGTTAAGGGATTATATGAGAGGTTTTACGAAAGTTTTGCCGGTGTGGACGTTAACGAGGAATGGCGTGACCCGTGCCTTGCGAAGCCGGTTTTTGCGGCCTTGCAGTTGCAAAGGCAGGATTTGGGTGCCGATGGCAGCTGGAGTGATTGGCAAATCGTGCCCCGAAGCAAGATTGACACACGCTGGCGAACGCTTGAAGTTATAGAAGAGGTTGAAGATCTGCCGCCGGGCGGGATAAAAGTGCGTTTACTTCAATTTGATGAAAGTAGCATGAGAAGAGCCATATCGCAGCCGACAGCTTATCAAATTGCATCTGCAAAAGAAGAGTGGCTTCCTCCTTCATTGCATAAGACGTTTGTGACGCTGCGGCGAGATGTAGAAGCACAGAAGAAGCGTCAGGAAAGAGAGGCAGAGAGGGAAGAGCGTGGCCGTGGGGTTAAAGAGGTACTGGCAGAGCGGCGAAGAATGTCAACAGGGTTTTTTGGAGGAGGGGAAGAGGAATACGGCGAGACAGGTGAGTTTTCCGAAGGCATATTTTCAGGTAGAGGCACCCGAAGGAGCCGTAGTGCCAGGGCGCGTGCGGCAAGAACAGGAGAAGAGGAGGAGTATGGGGAGTATGGGAGCGATAGAAGGCGTATAGGCAGTAGAGAGGGTTCAAAGCCAAGGTCTATAGGTGAGGTTTATAGTAGATTCAGGGGGCTTTTGATTACGCCGGAGACTAACTTTGCCAAGATGCGCGAGCCACTGGTATGCTGGGCGCACGATGATACTTGCCAGCCGGAGAAGAGCTACCGATACAGAGTTCGGTTAGGCGTTTTTAATCCGGTAGCCGGGACCGGTCAGGTCACCGAGCAATACGAATCGCAGAAGGACAAGGTTATTTTGTGGAGCAAGTTTTCCGAGGTAACGGAGACTGTAGAGATACCGGGCAAGTTTTACTTTTTCCCGATTGATATACAAGAAGCCGCCAAGAAGACGAAGGTGCAGGTCTGCAAGTATGTATTGGGTCATTGGTACAGTGAGGCATTTACGGTCGAGCCAGGAGAAGTTATAGGTAAAGTTGTCGAGACCGAGATGCTGGAGAAAAGGGGGGAAGAAGGGTGGGACGAGAGTGTGGAGATTATGATACCCGAAACAGTCGATTATAGTACCGGAGCGGTTTTGGTGGATTTTATACCTGTAAATGATTGGTTGGGGACCAAATACCTGCGTCCCAGACGTTATTTTAGTATGCTTTACAGTTTTGATGGGACCAGTATTGAGCATATGCCTATTCGATCGACATATTGGGCCAAAGAATCACTCGTTACGTTTGCTGAAATCAACAGAGCTGCAAAGGAGCCGATGGAGCCCTGGCGAGGTTGGGGCAGCAGTCTGGCTGAATCTGCGGAGTTTGAGTTTGCTTCAGAGTGGGAGGAATGGGCGGATGAAGATGATGAAGAATATGAAGATGAGGACTATGAGGAGGACTGGTAGTCAGAGGGGCCCCGAACGCATTATTTCGTGTTTGGGGAACCCCAGGAAGGTTTTTTGGTGATGGGCTCTGTTGTTATTGCTACCGATTACTTCAAGGTTTTTGCCGCCGGGCTGCGCAATCTTTTCGGCGGTGAGATGAAAACCTACCGGACACTGATGGGCAGGGCAAGGCGTGAAGCGATAGTTCGGATGCTTGAGCAAGCACAGGAACTCGGCGGCGATGCTGGGGGGACCTTTTGCGGTGTTCGGGGCTTTTATGGCTGGTAGAGAAGGGTGGTATGGTTTGCTACTACATAGTTGTTGTTGCTCCGGTCGCTGAAGAGATTTTGAAACAATCAGGGATGATACGTGTTTGGAAGAAGCAGTTGGCGGATAGTAAGGGGGGCAGATATGAGCGTTGCATTTCGGTATTTTGCGACAGCGATTGTCATCCATGGTGTTTATAATTTCGTAGCGATGTTCCTTGACAGGTTTTTCTTAGGGACCCCAAAGCCGACGTATGGGCTTTGGGAACCCTTAAAGTAGTCCCGACCACCAATCCAAAACGACTGTCACGGCTCAATTGACAATTGTCGTTGTCCTCGCCAAACAAGAGGCAAGTTCTGCGGAGGTGCGAATCCAGGGTTATCGGTGGGTATGGATTCCGCATCAGCTTGTCCGATTATCGGAATAGTTACTTAAATTATGAGCGGCGGAGCACCATCGGGGTTTCCTGGGCGTTGTGATTTTGTGGAAACAGAGGGTTGCAAATCTGGCTGATTGGCCTTATATTTAGGGTTTCTATTTTTTTGAAAGGGTTGATAAATGAAGTACGACGTAGCTGATTTGTCGCTGGCGCCGGGTGGCAAGAAGCGGGTTCTCTGGGCTGATAATGATATGCCGGTTCTGGCGGCGATTCGCAGACGGTTCGCAAAGAGCAAGCCATTGAAGGGCAAAAACGTTTCAGCCTGTCTGCATATAACCGCTGAAACAGCAAATCTGGCCAGGACGCTCAAACGGGGCGGAGCAAGTGTTGTTCTCTGCGCTTCTAATCCGCTCAGCACCCAGGATGATGTGGCTGCTTCACTGGTGAAGGATTTTAATATACCGGTCTTTGCCATCTGTGGTGAAAATCGAAGCACCTATTACAGGCACATCAACGCAGCGATTGACCATAAGCCGGTTATTACGCTTGACGACGGGGCTGATCTGGTGAACGAGCTGCATACGCGCAGAAAGAAAGAGGCCCATCGGATTATTGCGAGTATGGAGGAGACCACTACCGGCGTTATTCGTCTGCGGGCAATGGCAAACGCCGACCTGCTGAAGTTTCCCGTTATTGCAGTAAACGATGCTGCAACCAAACACCTATTTGATAATCGCTACGGCACGGGCCAGTCAACGGTTGACGGTATCATTCGAGCGACTGATTTTTTAATGGCCGGCAAGAAGGTTGTTGTGGCGGGGTACGGCTGGTGTGGGCGCGGCTTTGCCATGCGAGCGAGAGGAATGGGAGCTATTGTTATCGTTACAGAAATTGACGCAATCAAGGCCCTTGAGGCGGCGATGGACGGCTTCGAGGTGATGCCTATGGCACGGGCGGCAAAGGTCGGCGAGCTGTTTGTAACGCTTACAGGTAATAAGAATGTCATCCGGGCTGAGCATTTCCGTGTGATGAAAGACAGAGCAGTTGTCGCCAACAGCGGGCACTTCAACGTTGAGATAGACATACCGGCCCTGAAAAAACTCAGCAAGAAGGCCAAGCGTAATGTTCGCAACCACGTTGATGAGTATATTTTAAGAAATAACAAGCGAATTTACCTTTTGGCTGAAGGGCGATTAATTAACCTCGCGGCCGCTGAAGGTCACCCTGCAAGTGTAATGGATATGAGCTTTGCCACGCAGGCGTTGGAGGCCGAATATATTATGAAAAGACGGGGCGGGCTTGCTGTCGCGGTTCACGATGTACCGATGGAGATAGAGCAGTGGGTGAGCAGGCTAAAACTCAAATCAATGTCGATTGGTATAGACAAGCTCACGGCTGAACAAGTCCGTTATCTTACCAGCAGCGGCGAAGGGACGTAGCTCCAGGGAATAAAGAATAACGAATGACGAATACCAAATTTCGAAGTTCAATATTTAGAATTCGATATTCAATTGACTTATGGCTATGGATGATAAAGAGACGCCAAAAGTGCCAAAAGAGACCTCGGGGCTTCCGGTGAAGTCTTTTATGGCTGTTGGTCCCACGCTGCATTACAGCCATAAGAATGTTCAAAGGTGCTGGCTCCTTGCCGTTGCGGCATTTGGGATAAGTTGTCTTTTCTGGTCAAAGATAGTGACCGGCTCATTCTGGTCGTTCAATTTTAGCACGATAATCTCTCTTGAATTCTGGCATTTGGGCAGGTTTATTACAACCGGCGTGAGTATCTTTGAATATCCGTGGCAGATTCTTGTTTTAGGATTGCTTATGGGTGTTTTGGGCATTGCGCCGCTGTTGATATCGCAGCTTATGAGCTTTCGGTACAGTTTGTTTTTTATACTGGCGGTAGTTTTCTTGGCGAATTTACCGGGGTTTGCGATTTGCTTATTTGTAAGCTGTGTTGCGGCGGCGTGTCGTCCACTTCGTTTTCGTTCGCGTTTTATTGCGATAGCGTTATGCACAGCACCGCAACTTCTTTATTGGGGATACTTCGGCGGCGCAAGGGGGGGGGAACCTATTGAATGGGGGTTTTCTTTCACGCCTTGGATTTGTGCCTGGCTTGTTGGTTTAGCCGTAGCGGGGTTGGTCCTTGGCATAGGTCATTTTACGCGTTATCGGCCGGGCCTGGTCTGGACGTTTACCACCATTTTTCTTTTGTTGGCTATCATAACTTTTGAAATAAGAATAGGTTTTGATGAGTTAGACTATCAGCTCTATGTGGCCAGGAATAACCCGGAACAGACAAGCGAATTTCACGACCACAGCATAACAGAAGCGCTGGACGAAACGATTACGAACCCTGATATGAAGAAATATTTTAAGAGCTTTTTTTACCCTGCCGAACCCATACCGCTGCGGTCGGAATTAAAAAAAGAAATCCAAACTCAGTTGAGTCACGACCGTTGGCCGAGCTGGTTTTTAGTTCCGAAGGAATTGAAGTATCAAGATAAAAGAGAAGAGCTGCTCGAGCAATATGACTTGTTTATCAGCAAACGGCCCAACAGTGCTCGTATGCCGATAGCGCTTTACTTCAAGGCGTTTTTGAGCGAATACAGCCCTGATATCAAGCTGCTGGGGCAAAAAGAAGTGTTGCATTTTTACAGTGATTATCCACATGAAAGGTCGCGGGAGATCTGGTATCGGTTGTACCAGGAATTTGGTAATAGCCCGGAATCATTAGAGGCACGATGGCGGATTGCAAAGCACTGGGCTGGCCAGGGCGGATTTGAACAGGCCGAGGGGCTTATTGCGGAAATCCAGACTATGGTGGACGAGCGATTGAAATTGCTCGATGATGATAAAGAGCGAGGTGAGACGCTCTTTAGTCCGTTTAGTCTGCCTGCCGAATCGGCAATGACAGGTGTCAAGTTAAAAGAATTGCAAAGAAGGTTAAATCAATTGCGAGAGCTTATAAGCTCTCAAAATCGAACCGACGAGCCGGGCACGGAGAAGCGCTTGGCGAGATATGTTATGCTAAATCCCCACAGCCGGCGATTTAGTCAGGAGCTTGGTGAACTGCTGGCGCAAATGGGCGACGGGGACCGGCTGCGCGACAATGTCTTATTGGCTCAGACGAAGCTTGTTGCCGATGAGCAACTGCGGGCAGAAGAGCTAAGTCGGCTGCATAAAAAGTTCGAGGGTACAGACGCTGGCTGCCAGGCATTATACGAACTGGGGCTTTTGAAAAGGCGCCAGTGGAGTCAGCAGGATGACTCAAATTTGGAGTTGAAGAAGAAGCTTTTAGCCGAGACAAGAGTACTTCTGACGAGCTTTACAGAAAAGTACCCGGACAGCATCTTTACCGAACAGGCGAAAAAGATTTTAGATGACCTGCCGACCACAAATTGATTATTGATTAGGGCCCCCATTTTGTGAAGTATTACAAAATGGGGACCCTATTTTCTATTGATTATTTTTAAAGTCTTTTCTAATCTTCAACTGCCAATCGTCAATTGTCTGGGGGAATTGGGTTTGACTTTTCTGTAAATTATGCTACCATAAAGATTAAGCACGAGCTTTTTTGCGCATTTTGTGCCTTTTTGCGGCTATGAATTAAATGGGACCCGTTTAGATTGATGAAAACTTCTGATTCGGATACTCGGAAAATTTTGCTGATAGGCGATATTGGCAGAATCTTTTTAGATGCTGATGCCGTCAGCAAACCGCCGTGTGAAGTGTACGGCAATATGCCTGATGCAATCGAGGCAGCGGCGAAGAATAACTTTCGGGCGATTGGCGTTGTAATGTCCGGCTTTTGCTCTAAGTTAGATTCGCATCTGTTGGCGTTAAGGCGGGAAAATCGCGACGCAAAAATTGTTCTTCTGGCGCAAATGTATGAGGAGCCGTTGGCAGTGCAGCTTGTTGGCTCGGCCTCTAATGGTGCGAATGTTGCAGATGACTATTTGATTTGTCCGCTCCATTTTTCGCATCTTGCAAGTCGTATTTCGTATCTCGAACGAGGTGCGAGGGGGGCTTTAAGAGATATGCCAGCCGGGGGGCAGCAGGAGACCGAACCGGGTGCGTCTGTGAGCGTCGATACAAGCGTAGAGATGAAAATAAGAGTGCTTGAGAAGCTTGCTACTGAAGACGATCTGACAGGCCTGAAGAATAGAAGGTATATATGGGAATTTTCCAGGCAAATTATAGAGCGTGCGAAAGAGAGAAAGGGGCGCGTGACGCTGCTTGTTTTTGATATTGATAACTTCAAAGATTATAATGATGTTTATGGTCATCTGGCCGGGGACGAAGTTCTAAAACAAGCGGCTGTCCTGCTGCAGCGCTGCTGCCGAGGCCACGATGTGGTAGGCAGGGTTGGTGGTGATGAGTTTGCAGTTGTTTTCTGGGGCGACCCGCGGCCAAGAACGGTAAGCGCGGAAGCCGAAAGGCGCTCGGCAACAGCTGACCATCCTAAAGAGGCAATCTTTGTAGCAAAGCGATTTATAAAAGAATTAGAGAAAACCGAATTGCACCTGCTCGGACCGAAAGGTAAAGGCATTCTGACAATAAGTGGTGGGCTGGCAAGCTTTCCCCGGGACGGTTCAACAATGCAGGAGCTTTTTGGCCAGGCTGATAAGGCGCTGTTGGAGGCAAAACGAAGCGGCAAAAACAGAATTTATCTGGTTGGCAAGCCGCAAAGTGACATCGCCGATATCGAGTAAGCATATAAGAGTTGTGCCTTTTGCATGTATGAGATATGCACTTAAATCATCGAGGCTAACGGTACTATCGAGTCTGTTAGCTGCTCGGCGGTATAAGATGTTGCCAGGTCGATCGAGAGCAAACAACCGTGGTTGTGGTCGGAGGTGACAATTATAAGGTTTCTGCCGGCTTGGCTCCATCCTTGTGGCTGTGGTTGATGGCCGAGGATAAATATATCCACGTCTAATAGTTTGGCCATTTTATCGAGCGTGGCCTGGGTGTGTTTTCTGCCCCAGACTAAAAGGTAAGCTGAACCTGGTTTTACACAATCGTTGATTTTCAGTTCTCTGTCGAAAATCTGCTTGTCAAATTTACCCACGAAATGGTCACCTGGAAGCGAATGTGACAGCCATATTCTGTTTTCGCATCTGACCGCCAACGGTTGTGAAAATAGAAATTGCCTTATTGCCAGTTTGATGTTTGTACTGTACCGTTGGAATTGTCGGTCCAAAGCCGAGCGCATCGAACGGGTCATCTCTTTGCCGTTTTTCATTACCCTGGTGTTATTGATAAATGCGATGTCGTGGTTTCCCGTAATAGTGTGGACGCGGTCGGGGAAATTTAGTTTATAGCGGATAACATCAAAGAGCAGTTCATAAGATAAACAGTCGCCTTCGAGATTTTCTGGTCCGCCGTCGATAATTTCCTGCAGGACGATATGCCTGTCGGGATTGTTAACCAGGTCGGCAAAAGCGGTCAGCCGCTCAAAATTTCGCCGGTGTCCGTGAATATCGCCGGTTATTACCAAACTGCCATCAGCGGGCAGACAAATCAGATTGCCCTGTCGAAATCTATCCGTATTGTTGGCTTCTACACCTTTTTCGAGCAAATCAATTATTGTTTGAGGCATTTTTGTCAGCTTTTATTTTGCCACCGAATATACTGTGTATCATCAGGTCCAGTCTGGAGACGACCGCCATCATATTACGTGGGCGCTCTGCAGGATTGTCTTTTACGCAGTCCATTACAAGTTTCGAGACTCCTACCGGTATTTGTTTTTTCAGTTCGTGCGGCGCCGGACAATTTTTGGGAATAACAAGGCCGAGCTCATTCTTTTTAGGTATCAAAGTAGGCACGTTCTTGCCGGTAAGTGCCCAGTACATTGTTGCACCGAGATTGAAGATATCGGTTTTTGGGCCGAGCGGCTTGCGTCTGACCTGCTCTGGAGCGATGTAATCCGGCGTGCCCTGAATACGCCGTTTTGTTGTTCCGATTTTGCAGCTTTGACCGAGGTCTATAATTTTAATTGAGCCGGACTTGTTCATAAGGATGTTATTTGGCTTTATATCACAGTGAATGAATCCCTGCTGATGCATAGAATTAAGACCATCTGCGACCATCCTGAATACAAGCAACACGTCGACCAGACTCAAAGTAGGACTATCTTCAAGAGTTTTGCCATCGAACATTTCCATAGAAAGCAGTAACTCTTTCACTTTAAATATGCTGCGGATTTTCTTTAGTTTGTAGCACTTGCGCACATACGGGTGGTCTATCCGCCGGCCAATCTTATATTCGACCTCGGTTTGCTCGAAGATTCTTGAATCCTGTGGTCTTTCATAAATCACTCGTTTTAGAGCGACATTGGTCTTGTTCTGCTCGTCGGTTGCCAGGTAGATCGTGCTGCGAGCGCCGGTTCCGATTCTTTCTTTTATGATAAAGCCGCCAACATTGAGTATATCTTTAGCCATATTACTAATAACGACCCTGAATTTAACAATTTGGCAGCAGGACTACTATGGCATAAGATGCAGAAACAGCCCAAAATGTTCCAAGTTTTTTCTAAAATTGCACAAAAATATACAAAATGGCTCTTATACAGATTGCAAGCCGATTCAATTAAGCTTTGTCGTTCTAAATAACTTACAATATAATTGGCTTCTTGTCCAGTATGATGGCAATTTTTTGGGATATTGGCACAGAAAAAGATGTGTCTTGACAAAACTGCTGGAATTTAGATAATGTTCGAGCATAGCTTAGACGAAAAACAGTTCTGGATGTCCAGCGTATTGATTTGTCTCGATTCATCGGGATTCCCCGATAGCTCAACTGGTAGAGCGAGCGGCTGTTAACCGCTAGGTTGTAGGTTCGAGTCCTACTCGGGGAGATTAAAAAATGCTCACCCTTCTTGGGCGGGCATTTTTTAACTTTTCTCCGAGAGTCGAGAACCTAAGTGAGCTTGTCCCGAGGAGCAACGCGACGAGGGAAGCCCTACTGCCCAAGAAGGATATGTGGCACCTATACATCATCAACAAAAACGGCAAATATTACACCGGCATAACCACCGACCTCAAAAACCGTATGCGCCAACACGACAGCCCTCCTTTGCTATATAAGGAAACATTTCCGAATAAATTCAGAGCAGCCCAAAGAGAAAAACAAATTAAAGGTTGGTCGAAAGCAAAGAAAGAAGATTTGATCGCAAAATTCAACAGGTGAGTTTACGCTGAGCAGCTATGCTGCGAAGTGAGCCCTACTCGGGGAGTTTGGGGAGTGGCAGGCTCGACAATTTGGCCGAAGGCAAACGGCAACTCCTCAACAGTTTGGTGATGACGACTGAAAGAAAAGGGCTAAGCTATTCTATGCCAGCCTTTTTTAAGAGTAATATTGTTGAATGAGCAGTAACGTGAATAACATCTTTTATAGCACCGATCGTTAGTAGCGACGTCCGCCACGGCTACCACCCCTAAAACCACCACCTCTGCCGCCACGACCATCGCCGCCAAAACCGCTTTGTCTGCCTCCGCTACCCCAACGGGGTGTTTTCTGCTGACCCTCTTCGACCTTAATAGTGTGTCCCTTCAAATCCTTGCCGTTCATTTCGGTGATTGCGGTTTGGGCCTCATTCATAGAGAGCATTCGTACAAATCCAAATCCTCTTGATTCGCCAGTAATTCCATCCCTGACGATGTTAATGGATACGACCTGGCCAAAGGCTTCAAAAGCATGACGCAAATCGTCCTCAGTTGTCTCACGTGACAAATTGCCTACATAGATGTTCATTTCAATTTGCTTCTCTAAACTTCGCCTTAAGTGTTTTCCGTCGGCATTTCAGCTGCCATTGTTCGCTGCATTACTACGGCCATATATTCTTCAACTAACGTCTCAATAAGTTCTTTAACGGAGATGATTTTATCTACCCGATAGGCATTCGCTCCCGCAAAAGCAAATCCGTTTTCAAGATCACCTTTTTTCGCATTCGTCAGCGCAAGACCAATACAATAGGGCACATTTTTAAAATCACAAGTTCTCAGACACTTCCAGGGGCATTTGAAAGTTTCTTTAACTCCTGACGAAACCCGCTCAAGAAACTTATCCCGTATGGCTCTTCCCGGCAACCCAACGGGACTGTCAATTATGACAATATCCTCTTTTTTACAATTCAAATACGCCTCCTTAAATTCTATCGAAGCATCACACTCATAAGTTGCAACAAACCTCGTCCCCATCTGTATTCCCTGAGCTCCTAACTGCATAAATCTATGAATGTCGGCACCTGTATATATCCCTCCCGCGGCGATTACTGGAATGCTTCTATCGAATTGCTCTTCGTAGGGCTTTATAACAGAGACCACTTCTGGCAGAATCTTTTCCAACGCATAGTCAGGATTATCGATCTGTTCTTTTTTGAAACCGAGGTGTCCTCCGGCTAATGGGCCTTCTACAACCACCGCATCGGGGATATGAGAGTATCGTTTTGCCCAGGATTTAAATATAATTTTAGCCGCTCTCCCCGAAGATACTATAGGGACAAATTTGGTGGACAGCTCTCTCAATCTATCCAGTGGCAATGTCTTAGGAAGTCCTATTGGGAGTCCTGCGCTGAGAAAAAGCATATTCGCCCCTTCATCCACAGCACATTGTACAAGGTCATCAAAATCTGAAAGGGCTACCATTACATTTACGCCTATCAGGCCCCTTGTCTTGGCTTTTGTCTTTCTTATTTCTTTCTGCAGGGCTCTTTTGTCTGCTTCCCTGGAATTTGTATCCCAATTAGGTTCAAACTGGCCGATTCCAGCAGTAGCAATAACCCCAATACCGCCGGCATTTGCAACGGCTGAAGTTAAACCTGACAAAGAGATACCAACACCCATTCCCCCTTGAATAATTGGTATATTAGCTTCCAAATCACCTATTCGCAGTGTTGGCATCTTTCTTAAGCTCATATATTATCTCACTTAACATTCCAGGGCTTTGCAAAGTGCGGAGCATCTGGAGTTGCTGGGATTATAGAGCAAGACCGACAACAATTGCAATACGACCATCTGCCATGATTTCTATCTCACCATCAAAACCACAAAGCTGATATGCTTATACCGTTTTCCCATCTGTCAATCAACAAATGTTGGGACCAACACTTGACCAGCTTTCAACTGCGGAACCAAGTGGTCTTACAGGACAACGACACGATGGCCATGCTCCCCTGTAATTAATGTCCCAGTTTCTGTATTACTTCTTGGTGGTAGAGAGGCAGTTCGCGGTTTTCGCGATATGATGTTCAGTTTTAACAGGGACGTACTTTGACCGCACAAGGACGGTCCTTTTCGCCTTTCCCGACCTCGTACTCGACCTTCTGGCCTTCGCTAAGCGTCGCTTTGCCCTCTGACTGGATTTCAGAGTGATGGACAAATAAATCATCGCCGCCATCGTCGGGAACGATAAAACCGTATCCTTTTCTTTCATTGAACCATTTCACTGTACCTGTATTCACGCGTTCTTCTCCTTAGGCCTATATATCGGCCTATCACACAAAATACTTGTCTTTTATTAGGAGTACACCCTCGGAGGATTAGGGAATACCCCTCATCAGATCTAATCATATACCAAAAGAGAGAGCGGAAGTAAACAAAATAGTAGAATATTTTGTTTTTTCCGTGTACTCCCGCAGCTCTATTCGAAGGTTTCCTCAACTATTAGTGCTGCACTGAAAATATAATAAGAATCTGGCAAAAAATTCGTTAGGCGGCGGCGGATGCTATCTTTATCAGGGTCGGTCACTTTAGTCACGTCATGTTCTTGGTTCGCTAATCGTTTGAGAACTTGGGTTACCCTGGCTCTGGATAGGCCGAGGCATCCTGCCGAATCGGCTTTGGATTTGATGCCATTGGTCCCAATTAACGCCTGCAACGCCCTGCCGAACGAGACTCTTGCAAAATGGGCTGAAACAGCGTATAAATTAAATTGTTATGCCTGAAGATATAAAAAAACGGATTGACCGGTTGCGCAAAGAGATTCGAGGGCACGATTATCTCTATTATGTTCTCAATCGACCGGAAATCAGCGACCGGCAATATGACAAGCTCTTTGCCGAACTCAAAACGTTAGAGCAGGCAAATCCGCAGCTCATAACCGCTGATTCGCCCACTCAGCGTGTTTCCGGCCAGCCGCTCGAAGGCTTCGAAAGTGTTCGGCACGCTGTGCCGATGCTCAGTATGGATAATACCGTAAGCGGCGATGAGTTAAGGGCCTTCGACGAGAGGGTGGCAAAAGGGCTTGGCAGCGGAGATTATGATTACGTGGTCGAGCTGAAAATCGACGGCGTTGCGATAAGTCTTCGTTACGAGAGAGGCAAACTTGCCACGGCTGCTACCCGCGGTGATGGCGAGATGGGCGATGATGTTACCGCCAATGTGCGTACAATAAAACCCATCCCGCTTGTACTCTTAGGCGGGCGGAAAATTCCTGAAGTTATAGAGGTTCGCGGCGAAGTCTACATGCCCAATTCGGCATTTGTTGAGTTGAACAGACTTCGCACCCAAATCGGCGAGCCGGTCTTTGCCAATCCACGAAACGCCGCAGCTGGCTCTTTGAAGCTGCTTGATGCGCGGGTCACCGCCGCGAGGAATCTTTCGTTCTTCGCCTATGCCACCGGTGAGGTCTCTGAGCCGTTAGCAGAAAACCATTACCAGACCCTCCAGGGGTTCAAAAAGCTCGGCTTACCCGTTAATCCCAATATCAAAAGGGCCAAAGATATAGATGAGGTAATAAAAATCTGCCTTGGTTGGAGCGAGAAACGATTGGGCCTGGATTACCAGATAGATGGAATGGTGATAAAGGTCAATCGTTTCGACCAGCAGGGCATTCTCGGTGCAACAGGCAGGGCCCCTCGTTGGTGCATTTCCTACAAATTCCCTGCTGAGCAGGCAGAGACGACCCTCGAATCAATCGACGTACAGGTAGGCAAGAGCGGGATTTTGACGCCGGTGGCGAATTTAGCCCCTGTTCAATTAGCAGGGACAACCGTGAAGAGGGCGAGCTTGCACAACTTCGACGAACTAAACCGCCTTGATGTCCGCTGCGGGGATACGGTTGTGATTGAGAAGGCCGGCGAGATAATACCACAGGTGGTAGAGGTAAACAGTTCGTTAAGGCCAGCTGGCGTGGTGCCCTTCAAAGTACCCAAAAAATGCCCGAATTGCGGCTCTGTGGTTGCCAGGGACGAAAACGGCGTCTATATCCGGTGCCTCAATCGAAATTGTCTGGGCCAGTTAAAGGAGCGTCTGAAGTATTTTGCCGGCCGAGGTCAGATGGACATAGAACACTTGGGGGATGCCCTAATCGAGCAGTTAATTGAGGCTGGCCTGGTAAGGAATTTCGCAGACCTTTATAAATTGCAGAAGTCCGATTTGGTTGAGCTGGAACGAATGGCTGAGAAAAGTGCCGCAAATGTCATAGAAGCAATCAGAAAGAGCAGGACTCAGCCGTTATGGCGGCTGATTGCCGCTCTGGGTATTCGCCACATCGGCGGCCAATCGGCACAGATTCTGGCTGAATACTTCGGCTCTCTTAAGGCGCTTATGTCAGCAGAGCAGCAAGAGCTTGAGGCAATAGACCAAATCGGGCCAACGATGGCCGAGAGTATCTATGAATATTTTCACGACCCGGAAAATCAGGCGGTTATCAAGAAAATGTTGGATGCTGGGGTGAAGCCAGAGCAGCCCCCGTTCTTGCTTTCGCAAGAAAGCACGGGGGCAAGACGCACGGATAAACTGGCAGGCAAAACGATTGTTGTTACCGGTACTCTGGAGAAGTTAACCCGCCAAGGGGCCGAGCAGGCGATTAGACAGGCGGGCGGCAAGGCCTCTTCGAGCGTCAGTAAGAAAACTATTTTTGTGTTGGCCGGCAAAAATCCGGGAAGTAAACTTGACAAAGCGAAGAAATTAGGGGTTAAAGTGATAAACGAAAAACAATTCCTACAGATGATAAAAGATTAACCGCAGAGAACACAGAGATGGGAAAGAAGATCATTGGTGTTGTGGGCAGTTATCGCAAGGGCAGGATTATCGATAGTGCTGTCTCGGAAATCCTCAAAGGAGCCGAAGCACACGGGGCTGAGACGAAGAAAATCTATCTTGTTGATAAGGATATTGAGTTTTGCAGGAATTGTAGAAGATGTACGCAGGAAAAGGGGGATGGAACGAGGGGCAATTGTGTCCATCACGACGATATGGAGGAGTTACTTAGAGAAATCGATGATGCTGACGGGGTTGTGCTGGGTGCGCCGATCAACTTTTTCAATGTGACGGCTCTTATGAAAAGATTCATTGAAAGACTGCTGCCGTATTGCTATTGGCCTTGGGGCAGTGATATACCCAGGCGCCGAATAAAAAGTGCACGTAAGAAGGCGGTTATTGTTACATCAAGTGGATGTCCTGCGTGGTTAGGCAGGATCATTTTTGCGGGCGCGCTGAAGGTTTTGAAAACAGCTGCGAGGTGCATGGGGGCGAAGGTAGTGAAGTCGCTTTATTTTGGGCATATTTGCCAGAACGAAGATCAGAAACTGAGCGAGAGCGAGAAGGCCATATTTACGGCGTATAAAGCGGGAGAGAAATTGGTATCCTGAGTAGGTTTTTATGATATAACAATTATGGGAAGAGGACTAATTGTTCATCCATAAAAGGAGTGATAAAATGAGTGATCAGGACGAAAAATTCATGAAGGCGGCTTTGAAACTGGCTCAGCGAGGCATAGGTGCGGTTGAGCCGAACCCTGTGGTCGGCTGCATTATCGTAAAAGGCAATCAAATCGTCGGCAAAGGCTGGCATAAAGAATTTGGCGGCCCCCACGCAGAGATAAACGCTCTGGAAGATTGTAAGACGCTCGGTGTTAATCCCCAGGGGGCTACGATGTACGTTACGCTTGAGCCGTGCTGTCACCAGGAAAAGACAGGCCCTTGCACGGATGCGATTATCGCTGCCAAATTAGCGAAGGTTGTCGTGGCGATGATAGACCCCTCCGAGCCCGCGGGTGGTGAAGGCATCGAACAATTACGCAATGCAGGAATCGAGGTGCAGGTCGGCGTCTGTGAAACCGAGGCGCGACTTCTCAATGCGCCTTTCATTAAATTTGCCACTACCGGCAAATGCTGGACTGTTTTGAAATGGGCACAAAGTATCGACGGCAAGATGAGCTGGGCTGACGAGGATGGTGGACGAAAGCGGCTCTCCAGTGAGCCAAGCAGAAAAGACGTGCACAACCTTCGCCGGCGTGTTGGAGCCATACTGGTTGGTGTCAATACGGTCATTGCCGATGACCCGCTTTTGACGGCCCTGCCGAGCAAAGGCAAAAAAGCCGCCAGGGTCGTATTGGATAGCGACCTTCGGATTCCATTGGATTGCAAGCTGCTGGCTACCACAGAACAAGCCCCCGTGCTGATTGTAACAAGGCAGGAAACGGTTCAGACCAAACCGCAAATAGCAGAGCAGATTACCCAAAAAGGAGCCGAGCTGCTTGCCTACCCGGATACGCAAGGCCGCTCTAATCTATGCTTTTTGCTCGATGAATTGAGCAGACGCAGCATCGCACAACTGCTTGTCGAAGGCGGGCCAAGAGTAATCACGTCATTCCTGAAGGAACAACTCGCCGATGAAGTCCGCATCTACATCATCCCTAAATTACTCGGCGGTGCCGGGGCCGCTGATATAGCCGAGCCAATGGCCGAGCTGACCGAAGCTATCGGTTTGCACTACGTTGAAATTAAGCATTTCGGGGATGATATTTGCCTGACCGGCTTATTAAAAGAGGTGCATAACGACGCCTGCTCCTGAAAATGGCCTCCTGGTTTGTCTAATCGGCCTCCATGGTTTATGTCTCGTATTGCGTGTGGTTTTCATCCTCATCAGCGCCCGAGCTCATAGACGCCCATATCTACGATGGCGATGCCGTCGCCATTGCCATCTATGAACCTGGGCTTGCCGTCGAGGTCAACATCCACTGATGATGGCACTGCCATGTTATCGCCGGCGTCTATACAGGACGAGCCAGGCTGCAGGTGATAGTTATCGTTGTCCATATCGACGAAGAGTGGTTCCAGACCAATGTTTCCAATTCCACCGAAATCGCCCGTCCAGCCCTGGGTACAGCAATAGTTAACAGTTGCGTGCATGCCGTGAATCTGTGCCAGCTCATTCGTGCCGTTGCGGTCGACGTTGGCCCACAAAATGCAGTTTGTCAATGTAGGGCTGCTCCGGGTGTGACTGTAGATGCCGCCACCGTGGTATTCAGCGGAATTTGCGCTGAGGGTACAGTTTATCAGTATTGGTTTGCTCCCATGGACACAGTTGTGTAAAGCGCCGCCGTGTTTCTGTGCGGTGTTTCGTGTGAAGATGCAGTTGACCAGGTTCGGGTCGCTGGTGCAGTTGTTCATTGCGCCTCCGGAACCTTGTGCGCGATTTGCAGTGAAAGTGCAGTTGGTGAAAGTGGGCTCGCTACATTCGTTGTACACTGCTGCACCGCTTGACGGTGTTGAGTTTGCCCTGAAGGTGCAATCGGTTAGCGTTGGGCTGCTGTATAGGTTTCGCATTGCGCCGCCGTGCCCGGCCCAATTATCGGTGAACGTGCAGTTATCAAGCGTAGGTTTGCTGTCCTGGTTGCGGACTCCGCCTCCGCAGCACTTCGCTGAATTTCCGCTGAAAGTGCAGTTAATCAGTGTTGGGTTGCTGTTTTTTTCGTTATAGATTGCACCACCGCACCTTGCCAGGTTACTAATGAACGTGCAGTTGCTTATTGTGGGGCTGCCGGAGCTGTTGTACAATCCCCCTCCTTTGCTTTTGCCACCATTGCCGGCAGTAATGATGAAGCCGTCCAGCACAGCCGTCGCATCGGTCCCGCTGCCGGTTACTACGTGGTAGCTGTTCTCTGCTCGGGTCGGCTCATCCGGTAGGTTTGCAGGGCCGGCAGCTTCGGCGTCGTCTCCCTTGAGGTCGCCGCTGAGAATAGTTTCGTACACACTTGGGTTGCTGTCCTCAAACTTGCCCCCGCCGGACGGAAACCCGCCGTAAACAGCCACACCATTTTTGAGTTTGAACGTGGCAATTCTATCGCCGGGCCTGATCCCTCTGCCCCGGTCGGGCTTGTAGATACCCCCAGCCACCCAAATCTCGTCACCGCTTGAGGCAGCAGCCAGGGCATCTTGCAGGTTATTATAAGCATCTGTCCAGCTCGCCCCATCATTGCTTCCGGCTGCATCCGCGTCCACGTAAATGGTTTTTCCCGCAGCCGAAGCTACTATTACGAGCGAAAAGATTGATATTACCAGCCAGGTCTTTAGATTTGCTTTCATACTCATTCTTCTGCCATTTCCAAAATGTATGATGGATGTGTTACGAAAACACCGCCTCTGCGGCTTATCTAAACATAATTCTAATGCAAAATCAGTTGATTTGCAAGGAATTTTGTAAATTTACATGCTTTTTACAAAAGGTCGCTGTGAAGGTCAGGATTTTTTGCCTATCATTTTTTGGGTTCTCAGGATGTGGTGGTAGTGCTGGGCGAATTAGTCAGGAACGATAAATTTCTCGCCTATGGCCGATTTTGACTATGTCGACTATCAACTCCTTATCATCGATAAAATAAACTATTCTGTAATCTTCCTGCCGAATTCTGTAACGCTCCTGCGCTGAAAGCTTCTGTGAGCCGCGAGATCTTGGATTTTGGGCAAGCGATTGGATGCATTTCACTATTGTTCGAAGGTCTTTTTTGGGGATTCCTTCCAGCTCTTTCGCAGCAGATTTTTTTATGGTTATTTCATATTTTGCCATTTTTCTTTAGCTGCTTCAAAACATCCCCAAATGCCAGACTTGGCTCGGCTTTGCGCTGCTCAAAGGCCGCCAAATCAGATGAATCCTCTGCCAAAGAAAGCTTAATCGCCTCGCCAACCAATTCTGACATCGAATGTTCCGTTTCTGCTGCTTTTATCCGTAATGCTTGGTGCAGGTCGGAATCCAGGTAAATTGTTGTTCTTTTTGTATTGGTTTTCATATTATCACCTCACTACCAACATTATAGCATTAAAACATATTGATGTCAAGGCACCATTGGCATATTTACTTTTTTTTAGGGTTTTTTGTTCAGCATTTTTTTACTGCGCAGGATGTGGTGGTAGTGCTGGGCGAAGCGGTGGGCCTCGTCCCGGACGTATTGCAGCAGCTTGAGCACGGGCGAATGGGCAGGCAGCTTCAAGGGCTTAGAAGTGCCCTGCAGGTAAATCTGTTCCTCTTTTTTGGCAATTGAAGCGATTCTCGGAACCGGTGCCTTCATTTCTCTAAACGCATTTTCAGCGGCGTGCAGATGGCCCAGGCCGCCGTCAATCAGGACAAGGTCGGGCCAGAGCTCTTCACCAGCCAGCGCATATTTATATCTGCGTTTGACGACTTCAGCAATCATAGCGTAGTCGTCGATACCCTTTACGGTTTTTATTTTGAACCGCCGATAACCGCTCTTAAACGGCCTTCCGTCAATGAATTTAACCAATGAGCCAACCGCTTCGGCGCCGCCGATTTCGGCAACGTCGATGCCCTCGATAATCCTGACCGGCTGGTCGGCTTGCAACAGGTTTTGCAATTTGCCCAGGGCTTCGGCAGGGTCGCCGGCGAAGACCTCCGGCTGGACGTTCTCGTCGGGCGTGCCCCGGCGGTCGAGCCGTTCAATTAGCCGAATACGGTCGCGAAACATCACAGCTTTCTCATATTCAAGGGTTTCAGATGCCTCGGCCATTTGCTTCTTCAACTGACGAAGGATGACCGAACGCTTCGAACGCAAAAATTTTATAAGGTCTTTGACAATTTTCTTATACTCGATTTTGCCAATTTTGGCTGCACAGGGGGCGGTGCACTGCTTTATACTGTACAAGAGACAGGGGCGGAAGAATTTGCGTTTCAGGTCTGCTTCGCGGATATTCAGTCCGCAGGTGCGAAATTTGAATATCTTTTGCAACACCACCAAAACGGCCCGCAGGTCCTTTGCGCCGGCAAACGGCCCGAACAATCTGCTGCCGCGAGGACGGGGTTTTCGGGTGATATAGACGCCCGGGAAATCTTCGCCGGCGGTAATTTCCAGATACGGAAAGGTTTTGTCATCGACAAGGTCCGTATTATAGGGCGGACGGATGTCCTTAATCAGGCGGGCTTCCTGAAGTATTGCATCGACTTCGTTTGAAGTCTCCAGGAAATCAACGGTTTTGACCTTGTTTATCATTTCAGCAATTTTCGGACCGCGTGAAACTACCAGATTGGGGCCGCCTTGCTGAAAATAGCTGGCAACTCGGGAGCGAAGATTTTTGGCCTTGCCAATATAGAGGACCTTATCGGCCGAGGCCTTCATAAAATACAGGCCAGGCCCGGTCGGAAAACTCTTTATCTTTTCGCAGATTGTTTCAAATCTGTTGTTTGTTTCGGCTGACATATTATTATATTAACATTATCTTGAAGTTATCTAAATAGATTGCGTCACTATAAAAAAAATTTTATGTTCATAGATTCAGTAGCTATAAGGACTAACGGTAGAGCGAAAAAAATTACACAAAAATTTCTCATTTTGGTCTTTACACCTAATCAAATTAACATTAATTTGCCGATACAAATTTTACGGGTTTTACAACTATATCTGGCTTAATTCCCGTTCATTTTTCTATATATTGTGGTCTTTATTTTCGCACGGAGCTGTGTAAATGTCTTACAAATTCGACCCTAAGAATCCTTTTAGAGGCAAGCAATCCCAGCCCAAAACCGCCGTAAAAACCGGCGAATCAGGGGGTTTGAGAATAGAGCATTTCTTTTCGACGCCGGATGTACATCCGTTTGAGCAGCTTGAATGGGAAAAGCGCTCAGCCAAAATCACCGACGATAGCGGGCAAGCAATCTTCGAGCAGGATAATATCGAAGTGCCGGTGTCCTGGAGCCAATTGGCAACAAAGGTTGTGGCGAGTAAATACTTTTATGGTGATGTCGAGACGGGACAGCGGGAAAACTCGGTAAAGCAGCTTGTCCACCGCGTCTGCAAAATGATTGCCGACCGCGGCAAAAAGGACGGCTACTTCGCCACTGATGAGGATGCTGAAATTTTCTATAACGAGCTGGCCTGGCTGTGCGTGAATCAATACGGGGCGTTTAACTCGCCTGTGTGGTTCAATGTGGGGCTTTTTGATGTCTACGGTGTTGCCGGCAGTAAACACAACTTACGCTGGGACCCGCAGTGCGAAGAAGCGGTTGCCTGCAAAAACAGTTACGAATACCCGCAGGCCTCTGCCTGTTTTATTCAGTCGGTTCAGGACTCGATGGAAGACATAATGCGGCTGGCAACGAGCGAGGCGATGCTGTTCAAACACGGTTCAGGAACCGGAACCGACCTTTCGACGCTTCGCAGCAGTAAAGAGAAGCTCTCCGGTGGGGGCAAGCCGTCCGGCCCCTTGAGTTTTATGAGGGTCTATGACCAGATAGCAGCGGTAATAAAATCGGGCGGGAAAACCCGCAGGGCGGCAAAGATGCAATCGCTAAAGGTCAGTCATCCCGATATTAAAGAGTTTATCACCTGCAAAGCCGAGGAAGAAAAAAAGGCTTGGGCGCTTATCGAGGCCGGCTACAGCGGTGATTACAACAACCAGGCTTATAACAGTGTGATGTTTCAGAATTCTAATCTTTCCGTCCGCGCGACCGATGAGTTTATGCAGGCGGTGGAAAAAGACGACACCTGGGCCACCTATGCTGTAACGACAGGCGAAAAAATGCAGGAGCATTCAGCCCGGGGGCTAATGGAGCTAATCGCCGAGGGCACAAGGATTTGCGGTGATCCGGGCCTGCAGTACCACAGTACAATCAACCGCTGGCACACCTGCCCGGCCTCCGGGACGATTAACGCTTCAAATCCCTGCAGTGAGTATATGTTCATTGACGATTCGGCCTGTAATCTGGCTTCGCTGAATCTTATGAAGTTTTGCAAGGAAGATGGCTCTTTCGATGTTGACAGCTTTGCAAAGGCGGTTCGGCTGTTCATCATTGCTCAGGAGATTCTGGTTGATAACGGCAGCTATCCCGACAAAGCAGTTGCCAGAAACAGCCATTTGTTCCGTCCGCTTGGCCTGGGGTTTGCCAATCTTGGCTCTGTTGTTATGAGTCAGGCCCTTGCTTATGATTCCGACCAGGCAAGGGCACTGGCAGCGGCGACAGCCGCGATAATGACCGGCACCGCTTATGCAGCAAGCGCGGAAATTGCGCAGGTTATGGGTCCTTTTGAGGAATTCGGCAACAATTCCGATGCGATGCTGAAGGTTATAAATATGCACCGCCAGCACGCTTACGATATTCCCGAATCGCACTGTCCGGACTATCTGCGCAATGCTGCCAAGGACGCATGGAACCAGGCATTAGACGCCGGGGCCAAAGTCGGTTTTCGTAACGCTCAGGCAACCGTCCTTGCGCCAACGGGAACTATCGGCTTTATGATGGATTGCGATACCACCGGCATTGAGCCGGATATCGCGCTGGTTAAATACAAATTATTGGCCGGTGGCGGGATGCTCAAACTTGTAAACAAGACCGTGCCAATAGCTCTTGACCGGCTCGGCTACAGCGCCGAAGATGTCAAATCAATCTGCGATTACATTGACAAAAATGAAACCATCGAGGGAGCAGAAGGGCTTAACCCGGACCATTTGCCGCTCTTCGACTGTGCTTTTAAACCGCGTAACGGCAAAAGGCATATTCATTATACGGCGCATCTGAAGATGATGGCCGCAGTACAGCCGTTCATATCCGGCGCCATCAGCAAAACAATCAATATGCCTAAGGAAAGCACAACAGAAGAAATTACAGCGGCCTATATGGAGGGCTGGAAGCTTGGATTGAAGGCCGTGGCAATCTATCGGGACGGCTCGAAGAAGCTTCAGCCGGTCTCAACAAAAAAACATAAGGATGCCACGGCCAAAGCCGCCGAAGCAGCCACTCAATCCCGCCCGTTCAGGCGCCGGCTGCCGGATACCAGAAGAAGTATAACCCATAAATTCTCTGTCGCAGGACACAAAGGCTACCTGACGGTGGGGCTGTATGAGGATAATCAGCCTGGTGAGTTGTTTATCACTATGGCCAAGGAGGGCAGCACCGTCGGTGGCCTTATGGACGTTATTGGTACCTGTACCTCAATGGCGCTGCAGTACGGCGTGCCGCTGATTACACTGGTGGATAAATTCCGGCATGCCCGATTTGAGCCGTCGGGAATGACATCAAACAAAGACATACCCTTCGCAAAGAGCCTGATTGATTATATTTTCTGCTGGCTGGGCTGCCAGTTTATACCCGGCTATGCGGATAAGAATACGCCCAATAGAGCACCAGCACCCGGCCCAACAGAGAGCAAAAATATAACAACCGCCAGGCAATTAGTCGAAAAGACCAAAGACCTGGCGAAAAAAATCGCCGAGGCAAAAGCCGGAGTAAAGGCCAAGGAAAAGACAGTTGAAAAACAACCTGCCAACCGGCCGTCACCACTGCTGACAACCCAATTTGCCGATCCTGCGAGGCGAATCGGTGTTGTGGAAGGTTCAGACTTTGACGAACCTGAGGCGTTACAATCTCAGATGAAGGTTTTAGAGCAATTTAACGCCCAATTTGGGCATTTCCAGGACGATGCACCCGCCTGCGATATTTGCGGCGCGATTACGGTCCGCAACGGCAACTGTTACAAATGCTTCAACTGCGGCAACTCAATGGGCTGCTCATAGAATTGACTATTTATGTCCTTTCTTGGTGCCTCGGACGTTGGGTGAAAGCGAGGGCTAAATTTCTTGCGATTGCTTTGCCTCGTAAAACCAACATCCAACTTACGGGACTCGCAATGACACTATTTTCGAGGTGGGAAAACCTCGGCAAGCGTACTTACCAGTGATTGGACTGCTCGGCTGACGGGGGCAGATAGAGATTGGCCGAGCCCGGTTTGTGTCGGCTGAATACCAAGCAAATAGACATCAACCTTTATTTCTTGTGTAATCATATCAATAAAAAGCCGGGGTGAAAGCGTATGCGTCGAGAAAGCAGACGAGTTTAACTGCTCAGGTTTGAATATCTTTATCGCTCCGGCAGAGCCGCCAAAGTCAATAGCATCAATAATAAGCAGGTTCTGCGGGACTTTCTCTACAATCGGCTGGATATAATTTTCAGGCACGGTGCCGGCATCTATTAGTTCAGCACAGACCCCGGCGTCCCGGAGCTGCTCACAAATCAGCGGGCCGACGCCATCATCACCTTTTAGTGTATTGCCGATTCCGACAATAAGCGTTTTGGAACCACGAAATTTCCTTAGCTGTTCAGAAAGCTGTTTGTCCATAGCAACCAGTTTTTTCGTCACCCCGAAGCCATGGTCAGGGAAATTCTACTTTGCAATTGAGCTGGCAATATTGGGGCTATCAGGATTCACATCTAAGATTTTCTTATCTGGTATTATCACTAAATCCATATCTTCCATAGGAATGACACCAAGAAGCGTTTGATCGCCCATAACTAAAGCCCCTGTAAAGCCTACTCGGTTTTTAAATCTTACTTCAATAGGGCCAACATACGGAACAAGCTTCTTGCTACCATCTGCTAATGTTACTTCTTTCTTATCAATTTCGTCTAATTTTAATTGTATTTTAATGTGTTCAGGGATACAAAGATGGACTGCTCCTGAATCTACAAGTGCATCAACTTCTATTGATTTAAGCTCTATTTTGTTTGGGTTTTTAAGAATTATCTTTGTAGTTACTAAACCCATCTTACTTATTCCTTTCATTTAAGCCAGATACTATAATTTGGCAAAACTTTAATGTCTGTAATTTTATACATTCTACACTATGCCTCCTGCCAAAATTATAGCATATTTGCTGCGGTTAAAGCAATAAATTTTGCTCCTTCCACATCGTTCTGGGTTGTGCAGGCCTGACACTGCTTTACAGCTGGATGTTTAGTTCGCACTTACACTTGGGGCACAGGATTCGCATAAAATCGCTTGTTCGGACGTCTTTATCTGGTTGCTGCTGAATATCCTGCGGCTTCGTACTTAGTTCGCTGCTTTTGGCAATCAATAGTGTTGGATTGGTGTAGGCCAATGGGCCGAGCTTTTCGTAAAGCCAGATGAGATGTTTTTTGGCACCTATTATCGCACCGCACTTTTCGCACAGTTGAAGTTCGAATTCGTGGGTTTCGATGCTATCTTCCCTGTTTAGAGTGGCTAAATCCCACTCGTTCGAGAGCTTTATGCCTGTTTCCGTTGTGCAATTTTCACTGCAATTGCCGCAAAAGATGCAGGTATCATACCGATGGGTTATTCTTCTTACGGGCGGGTTGGCTTCTAAGTCATCGGTTTGAGTCAGCGCTTCGGTCGGACAGACATTTACACACGCACCGCAGCCGATGCAGCTATCGAGGTCGAATTCAGGTTTGCCCCTGTACTTTTCCGGCACGGTGCAGGGCTCAGCGGGAAACCGGGTGGTAAACCGTGGCGAAAAGACCGCCGTAACAGCTTCTTTTAATTCTCGTAGCTTTGGTAACCACATAACCTGTATCTCTTTATTTACTTTTTGCTTTCTTCTGCGTATTTGTCAACGACGCTCTTTTCCCACAATTTTACTCCGGAGGCATAAGCACCCTTGGCGATTGCGTGGGCAGCGGTAGGTGAGGTTATCAATATAAACACTGCACAGATTATTGCTTTGGCAGCTATCGAGCCCCAACCGTGGATGAAGGCGACGCCTATCAACAGCAAAATGGTGCCGAGAGTTACGCATTTCGTTGAGGCCTGCAGGCGGTTGTAAACATCAGGAAAGCGAACCAGGCCTATACAGCCGAATATATCAAACAAAATCCCAATCGTTACCAGTATGTATCCTATAATATCAGTCATCGAAACTTCTACCCTCCAAAAACTTTGCCAGTGCTATAGTGCCGATGAAGCTTAACAGTGCCCAGGCAAGAGCGACATTGAGATAAAAATCCTTTTTTGTCGCCAGCCCGATAATGGCACAGAACCCCACTATGACGATACCTAATATATCAATAGCTACGGTTCTGTCGGGGGCGCTGGGGCCGCGACCTATCCGGTACAGGCACAAGAAACAACATACGAACAAGCCGATATAAAATGATGTTATCATAGTTACCTCTTTCTATTCGAAAATTTTCTGCAAAAACCACTCGAATCTTCGGGCAATAAGTTTGGTTGCCTGCTCGATATCGTCGGATTTCACATTAATCCAGTGAACATACAAAAAGCCGTCATCTGTCAAATCCACGGTCAAAGTCCCCGGGGTGAGAGTGATGGAATTTGCCAGTGCGGTGATGCCGGATTCTGTTTTAAGAGTAGTTTTTATTTTTACGATTCCGGGTTTTATCGGCATTTTTGGGTGCAGGGCGCGATAGACGACGTCAAAATTAGCCTTTATCATATAATAGAAGAATACCGGCAGATAAACCAAAGCCCAAAACACCCGCACCGGCGAAATAAAAACGCGATGTTCCTTAGGCAAAATTTCGGAGAACAGAACCGAAACCACAGCAGAAGCTATCACGCCTGCCACTGTAACCTGGATGTCAATTTTGCCGTCAACAAAAGGCCAGGTCAGCAGAATCCAGATAACAAAAGCCAAAATAAAATAAATCAGTCGCCTCATATCTTTACACTTTCATTACATCCCAATTACGTTAGCCGAATACGAAACACCATCCGTCAATACTTTTACAGCAGGCTCAAGAATATTGCACCTCAAAGCCGGCACCAGCAGTAATCCCATCAGCACACATAAGCAGGCTAAGAATACCATAGCGACGAGCATAGAACCTCTGGATTCTTTTGTTTGCTGTAGATTTTCCGGCAGCTCGCCCAGGAAGGCATATCTTTGAACCTTCAAATACATAATTAAGGTGCATAAACTGACAAAAACGATTATTGCTGCAACCCAGTAAAATCCAGCCTGAATTGCTGCGAATACCAGAATCAGCTTGCTCCAGAACCCGCTAAAGGGCGGAATGCCGGCAACGGATGCCGATGCGACGGTGCAGGTAGCGCGCGTTACAGGCATTTTCTCGGCGAGTCCGCCCATCTGCTTGAGATCCCTGGTGCCGGTTGCCATTTGGATCGAGCCGCTGGTCAAGAACAACAGGGACTTATAGACAGCGTGATTGACAAGATGGAACAGTCCACCAAGGATAGCCAGGGAAGCCCAGGCCAAATTTTGGCCTCTTGCAATGATAAGTCCGCCAAGGCCCAGGCCGAGGACTACGTAGCCCAACTGGCTAATACTCGAATAGGCCATAAGTCGCTTTATATCCCATTGTCCTATGGCTAAAAATGCGCCGGTAACCATACTCAAGATGCCCAGGACAGTTAAGAGCCAGCCTAATTGAACAGTAATGCCGAAAACATTGAAAACTATGCGGGCAAGGGCATAAACGCCGAGTGCTTTTATGAGCACGCCGGAGAGCATTGCCGAAATCGGAGCAGGGGCCGATGGGTGTGCATCGGGCAGCCAGGCGTGGAACGGCACCAGAGCAGCTTTTAAGCCGAAGCCGGCGATAAACAAAGCCAGCGCAAAGCCGAGGCCGGCATTTAAGCCGCCGCTTGCAATCGCTTTTGAGATATAGGCCATATTAAGCGAGCCGGTGTTACCATAAACAAGGGCGACGGCAAAAAGAACAAATATAGAACCGATACTGCCCAGGACCATATACTTAAAGGATGCCTCGAGCTCTTCGTGCTCGCAGCCAAAGCCGACCAGCGCATAGGACGCGAGTGAGGCAATCTCCAAAAAGACAAACAGATTGAAGATGTCTCCGGAGAGCACCACGCCGTTCATACCTGCGACCATAAGCATAAATAAGCTCAGGTATTTTGATTTAGCGGTGTATTGTTCCATATATCTGACGCTAAAGAGCATCGCAGCGGTGCTGACAACACCAATAGCCAAAAGCAAAAGAGAACTCAAGCCGTCAAGGACAAGATTTATTCCAAGCGGAATGGGCCACTTGCCTATTTCATAGACGCCGGTTCGGCCGATGGAGGCAACAGCCAATACCAGCAGCGAAATGGTTGCTAAATTGGCCAAAACCGTTGCAGCGTTTTTGCCCTTTTTACCGAAAATTGGAAGCAAAAATGCCGTTACCAAAGGAATAGCAACAAAAACAGGCAGTGGTACGCTCATCCCGTCCCTCCAATCCTCAATTTCAAATGCCTTAAAGCACTACTATAGTGTTTAAGCCTTTTTTCTCTTTCAAAGGCTGCTTTCCTGGACCTAAATGCCTCGAAATATATAAGTTCAATAGGTAACATCTTTTTCGTCGAATAGACTTTCCCTTCTTTGTGCTCTTCTAATCTTTTATTCAGATTTGAGGTGCACCCAATATAAATTGAGCTATCTCTTTTACTTTTTAGCAAATATACGTAAAACCATCTCTGAGGGGCGGGACTCATCCTTTTAGTCTCCTTATCTCAGTGATGTCGAAGGTGCCGTATCTTTCGTAGGTTCTGATGCATATCGAAATCATAAGTGCCAAAGAGCCCAGACTGATAACAATTGCGGTAAGCACAAGTGCCTGGGGTAGCGGGTCAACGCTGCTGTTTATAAACAAGCTGCTGAGCTGACCACCGGCACCAACTATATCTTCCTCGACAACAATCGGAGCTTTTCCACCGAAGCGATAGCCGAGCATAATCAGGAAAAGATTGACGGCATACTCCATAACCATAATACCGATTACAATCTTAACCATATTCTTTTTGACGACTGCACAATACAGCCCAATCACAAACAATAAAAAGCATAACGCATAAGGCATCGGTTTTACTCCTTTTTATCACCTGACATATCAGGCCTGAACATCGAAAGGACAAGAATTACAAGAAATAGTGACGTAGCAACCTTCAGGCCAATAGCAAGATTCGACAGGGGTATAGTGCCTGCACTGATAAGGTTCAAGGCTTCTCCAGGTAAATACTTTTGATAGAGGAAATTGATGAAGAAGGAACCGCCAAGAACCAGTCCCAAAATTGCTATTACGGCAAATGCAAGCGCCCCTACGCAATCAAGCTTCGAGGCAAGCGGCAGTGGGAGATTTTCTTCTACAAATTCTCTGCCGAATGCTAACATAAGCAGTACATAGCAAGAAGCCAGAATCACGCCGCCGGCAAAGCCGCCGCCCGGCGTAAGATGGCCGAAAAGAATAATGTAAATACCAAAGAGGAAAATCAGCACCTTGACCCAACCGCTGATGATTTTTACTATTATTGTCATACCCTTCATACGTCCGGTTCCTCCAGCAATTTTTTAGTCTTTTTTCGTAATATAACGGTTGCGCCGATAATCGCGGTAAACAGCACCGTTGCCTCGCCGAGAGTATCGTAGGCACGGAAATCCAGAATCACCGAGGCCACGAGATTGGCCGCTCCGGTTTTCCGTAACCCTTCTTCGACGTACGTTTGTGAAGCGGCGTCAGGAACCTCGGCAAAAATCGGCGTCCCGAAGGCAGGCAACGTCTCGAGAACTTTTATGCCGGCCAGGAAAATCGCGAAGATAATTACCACCGAGACAACCACTGCGAAAAATTCCCTGGGACCACTGATAAAAGTCAGCTCGCGAGAGATGCAGACACGAATCAGGATAATCAAACCTAAAACTTCCACCACAATCTGAGTTATTGCAATATCCGGTGCGCGTAAAAACAAGAACATCAGAGAAGCGCCAAAACCGATAGCCCCAACGCAGATTACAGCGCTTAGCAGATTTTTGGTTTCGACCGCGATAATCGCTGCGGTTATTATAAACAGCAGTAAAATGTAGAATATAGCCATATCAACTGCTCTCTTTTTTGCCACGAAGGCACCAAGACACCAAGGTTAGATGTCATTCCTGCGGAAGCAGGAATCCAGTCTCTTTTTAGTTCCCCGCTTTCGCTGGGACAAGTTTAATTTCTTTGTGCCTTTGTGTCTTCGTGGCTGATCCTTCTTTTTTCCATTACCAAATCTTGCAAACTACAAATAGAATCACCAGTAATCCCAGAGTTACCCAGGTCAAATACATAGGCAGAACTCCGGAATGGAGCCACCGCAGAAATTCTGTCAGGGCCAGCCCCACCCTTCCACCTTGATTATACAAATCGAAATGGCCTTTTTCCTGGCCGGCATAAAGCTGTTTCAAGCCACCCATGGACGAAACCGTTTTGTAGAAATGTGTTCCGGGTATTATCATTTGCTCATTAGTCTGCACTTCGCCACAGGTCCAGGTGGGCACTTCTCTGACCTTTCTTGCCAATAACCCGACGAGTAAAATGACCAGACCAAGAGCAATGCCAATTAATATCAGACTGGTAGCAAGAATAGAATCCCAGGTGCCGAAAATCGCGGTACCTGGTTCTATATTCAAGGCAGGATAAATGAACCACTCAAGCACCTGTCTATAAAAGACTCCGAATAACACACACAGCGAAGCAAGTACAAGCACCGGAACCCTCATAGGCAGCGAAACTTCTTTTACATCGCCGAAGTTGGAAGGCAAACGAGAAAGGAACACTGAGTGTATAATCTTTACCGAATATGCCAAGGTGAGCGCACTTCCAAAAACAGCCGCAAGCAGCCAGACGGGCCATAGTTTGGCTGCGCTGCCGGTTTGTTCTGTTCCCATTTGAATTATGCCTTGATAGACCATCCACTTGGAAACAAAGCCGTTGAACGGCGGAATGCCGGAAACACTCATCGCCGCAATGAAAAAAGCGGCAAAGGTTAGCGGCATTTTTCTGCCCAGCCCGCCGAGTTTATCCATATCAGCCGTCCCGGTTGCCTGTTCAACTGAACCCGCCGAAAGGAATAAACAACATTTACAGATTGCATTATTCAACATATGAAATACAGCACCGGCAAGGCCAACAGCCGTCCCCGTTGCTATGCCTAAGACCATATAACCAACCTGACTAATTGCAGAGTAGGCCAACAGCTTCTTGATATTATGCTGCACTATTGCCGTCATCGCAGCAATAATAATTGTAGCCGCACCAATAACCGCCAAAATGACACTTAAAGCCCCCGAGTTGAGCTCGAACATTCCTCGGACAACTATTACCAGAAGATAAATTCTCAAAAGTTTATCTATCGCGGCGGGCAGCAGAGCCATTACTGAAACCGGCGCATATTCACCACTGGCCGGCAGCCAGGTATGCAAAGGCAACGCGCCTGCCTTGGTAATGGCGGCAGTCATAAGCAGTAGGAAAGCTATGATTGGAAGTGTCGAAGTGGCTGCCAGACTAATATCCGAAATAACAAGTGTCCCCGAATGCACCCACACCATCATTATCCCGAGCAGGAAAGCGGCATCGGATGCCCCTATCATTGCGAAACTTTTCGTCGCTGCGAAATTAGAACCTTTGCCGCCTGTGGTTATAAGAAGATACAGCGAAACGGTAACAATCTCCCAGAAAATAAGCAAAAACAGTAAGTGATTTGAAAGCAATATCCCCGCTGAGCCGCCTATTGTAAGCAGAATGGCACCGTAGTATTCATTAACTCGTTTCGCCATCGGACCAATCGATTTTAACGAGTACAAAGTTATCAAAAGGCCGAAACCCATCGCGAACATCAATATAAAGGCCCCCAGCGGCTTGGCGCTCAGCAGCAAGTCCAGTTTTAGATTGCCTATTTCTATTTGTAGAACAGACCAGTCTACCGGTATAACAGACCGAGTGGATTTGCATTGGCCGAGAACAAATATCAGGATGGCCAATACAAATGTTAAACCTGAAATAGTCAACGTCAATGACCTGCCGAAGGACTTTATCTTCACTCTGTTAGGCAAAAACAACAGAACAAAACCTGCGAGCAGCGGTAAAAACACCAGGGATAGATAAGTAAGCGGGATAAGTAAAGTTTTATCCAATTTATAAATCCTCCATCTTTATTCCCTGCGTGCCGAGTTCCTTCCTTATTTGTGCTGTTTTATCGCGACTCAATCGCAGCAATGCTTCATAGTCGTGTATAACATTGCTATGCTGGTCAACAACAGCCAATCTCTCGGTGCAGCTGTAACAGGGGTCAACCGCTGCGAGTGTAATCGTAACATCAGCAATGTGTTCACCGATGCACGAGGCCCTGAACGAAGGGACATTAACAAAACTCGGTGCTCTTATCTTGTGTCGGACCGGCCTGTTGCCACCGTCGCTGCGGACGTAATGGAACGTCTCACCTCTTGGTGCCTCAACGTGTCCGACCCCTTCGCCAGGCGGGATTTCCTTGACCTCTACAGCGATAGGTCCGTCAGGAATCCTTTTTACGGCCTGCCTTATCATTTTGATAGATTCAAATACTTCCAGAAGACGAACAACGGCCTTGGCAAAAACGTCACCTTGCGGTTGGCTAATTACATTCCAGTCCAAGTCACCGTATAAAGCGTAGGGGTCATCGCGTCTTACATCAATGGCGACTCCACTGCCCCGGGCTGTCGGCCCCGTTACCGCATATTTGATAGCATCCTCTTTGCTCAACACGCCTACACCTTTTAGCCGAGCATGAAGAACAGGGTCATCAAGCACTGCTTTGGTGAGCATATCCATCTTTTTTTCGAGCTTGTCCATCTCTTTTAGTATCTTGGGCTTTAGCTCATTGGGAATATCCTCACGACAGCCGCCAACCTTGACGTTGCCATAGTTGTTTCTATTGCCGGTGATTTCCTCCAGTAAATCAAGCACCGGCTCACGATATTTCCATGCCCACATAAAGACGGTATCATAGCCGATAAAGTGCCCTGCCAGGCCTACCCAGAGAATATGGCTGTGGATGCGTTCAAGCTCGTTGATAATCGTTCGCACATACAGGGCACGCTCAGGCGGCTTTACACCGGCAAGCTCTTCCACCGCCTGCACGTAAGCTAAGGGATGCGAGGCCGAACAAATTCCGCATACGCGAGAAACCAAAAACGCCACCTGGTCAAATTGCAGCGATTCGCTGATTTTTTCTATGCCGCGATGGTTATAAGATATTCTCATATCAATATCCGTTACGATTTCGCCATCGACGGTTAGCTGGAAAAACTCCATCTCTTCCTGCAGTGGATGAAACGGCCCGACTGCAATAACCGGTTTCGCCAGTGGGACGGTTCGCCGGGCGGGCGATTGCGTCTGGATGGTTGGACGAGTCGATGGCTCGCCATCCGGGCGTTCTGCCGGCCCTTTCGCATCTTTTCTCAATGGATAAACGCCCTCGGGCCAGTCGTCAGCCAGGATTAGCCGCCTCATATCAGGATGATTTTTGAACTCGATTCCCAGAATGTCGTGAATCTCTCTTTCTATCCACTCTGCGCCCGGCAAAAACGGCGCGATGGACTCAATCGTCGGGTTTTCCCGGTCACGGATGAAAACTTTTAGAGTAATCATGCAGCCGGTTTCATCATACGCATAATGGTAGAGAACTTCAAAGCAATCGTCAGAATCAATGCCCGTAGCAATTACAAACCTCAAAGGCACATCTTCAAACAGAAACTTGTTGACGGCGTAAGCGTTTTCGGCCTCACAGGCAAGATATATTCTATTGTCTGCCGGCTGCTCAACTGCTGTGAGCTTATCCTTTATTTCCAACAGCTTGTTGTTCAGTTCTTCCTGATTCATATTTCGTATCGCGTATTTAGTATTTTTTAACTTTAGGCACTTTTATAAGATCGACAGTGCCTTTACTATGCCGGATATCATCGCTTCCGGCTTCGGCGGACAGCCCGGCACGTAGGCGATAATCGCATTTGGGTCAATTTCTCTGATTATTTTATCTACCGGCCCGACGACATGATAACCGCTTCTGAATATTCCTGTGTCGCAGGCACATGCGCCCATTGCAAAAACAACACAGGGCTTGGAGGTCTGGCGATACACCTCCCGCAGTCGCGGTGCCGCCTGGCGGGTTACTACGCCCGTTACTAACAGGGCGTCGGCGTGTCGAGGCGAGCCAACTAATTTGATACCAAACCTCTCCACGTCAAACTTGGGGGTTAGCAAATTAACAATCTCGATATCGCAGTTATTGCACGCGCCCGTATTAACGTGAAATACCCACGGTGATTTCTTTAATGACCATATTTTCCAGCTCATAAATCCACCTTAAAGCCAACCGACGCCACAATAATTACCTATTATTGCCAGAATAATAGCAGCAGCCAGAGCAATCCCGCAGTAAAACCAGAAAAACTTCATTGCCTGGTCAATCCGCACACGCGGGTTTGTATTCTTTATCAAAATCAGCAAAACCAATATCCCCACAAGTTTGCCAAGCCCTGCCCATAAGTTTGGCCTGAAGCCACCAAGAAATACTGTTACCAAAAACAACGGCAGTGCCACGAGCATCACTGCCTGGATAAGTTTCCAAACAGCAAGCAAAGCTCCGGAGTATTCCATCAGAACACCGCTTCCAAGTTCGGTCTCGGCCTCGGCTATATCGAACGGGACAAACCCAAGTTTCGCCTGAACGCACAATAGCGCAACCAGAAACGCCAGCATTCCGGATATACTAAGGGCCGGTGTCTGTTGAGCGATTGCAGCTAAATTGAGCTGCCCACCGGTTTTTATAATCACCACGATAAAGGCCAGCACCAGCGGCAGCTCATAGCTCATAACCAGCTTCATTTCCCGACTTGTGCCAAGCGCCGCGTGGGGACTGGCACTGGCGCTGCTGCCCAGAATCAGTGCCAGAGACGGCAGAGCCATTAGATAAATCGCCACAATAATGTCGCCAACAAAGGCCGTTTCGGTAATAGTTATCCGCCAGAGCATTATCGAAAACAGCAGAATGCCGGCCAAACCAACAAGCGGCGCCGCCATAAAAACGGTTTGTTGCGCCTCCTGCGGCACAAGGATTTCCTTGCCCATCAGTTTCATAATGTCGTATAACGGCTGACAAAGCGGCGGCCCAACACGCCACTGCACAAGGGCGCTGACCTTGCGAACTATCCAGGAAGCAACCAGGCCGAAGACAACGGTACCTGGAATAACAACAATCCAGAACAAAATATTCAAGGGGACACTCATTTCTTTATCTCTTCTTTTTCCCTTAAAAACGGCTCCCAGAGAACGCCACCTGTGACTTTAACAACGATATCCTCGAAAACTTCCACCAAATCACCTTCCTTCGACAGGTCAGCTTCTCTGTAGTCTATGCTCCCATCCTCGCAGGTAGTAACACACAACGGTTTTTCGCCCGGTCCCAATCTGCCTTTGCACACATCGCAAACGCTGCTTGGAAAAGGTATCAAATCAGTATATATCGTGCCAAACGGACAGGCAATCGCACAAGTACCGCAGCCGGTGCACAGCATATTTGCACGCTTAAGAACGTCCTCACTTGTCTCTCGTCCCTCGCCCCCCGTCCCTCGTTTCGGCACCTTCTCTAAAGCGCCCTGGGGACAGGCATTGACACACGGCGCAGTTTCGCACCTGCGACATATCAAGGCGAAACGAATCATCTCCAGAAGCGAGTCGATTCCCTTGTTTTCAGGATGATGCTTGTACGAACACCGAACGCCGGAATCGCCCTGAAGTTTGCATTTTGCCAAATCGATTATTAGCTTCGCACCCATAGTTCGTTTCCCGTGACCAGTGCTCCGCGACCCGCACTACGAGTGCCGAGCCACGAGCGGCGAGCCACGAATCAGTCCCAAATATCAGGGTATTGTTTTATCTGCTTGTAGGTAAAGACAGGGCCATCCTTACAGACATAATACTTGCCTATCATACAATGGCCGCATTTACCTATTCCGCAGCTCATATTTTTTTCCATCGAAAGATAAATGTCTTTAGCGACGAATCCAAACTCCAACAATTTTAAGGTAGTGAATTTCATCATAATCGGCGGCCCACAAACCACCACCACTGCGTTTTTAATTTTCACATCATCAGGCGCCAGTATCGTGGTTACCACACCGACATTATCTTTCCATTGGCCGTTTGCTTCGTCAACGGTAAGTTTCATATTCACGCCGGCAATTTTTTGCCAGGAGCCGAAAAGAGTATTTTTATAGATAAAATCATCCGGCGTTCTGGCTCCAAACCGGCAAACTACGGATTTGAAATCTTTTATTCTATCCACCAGGGTCAGGAATAACGACCGGATTGGTGCCAAACCTACGCCGCCGCCGACAATATAAATCTCTTTACCGACAAAATCGTCAATCGGATAGCCGTTGCCGAAAGGCCCGCGAATACCGACCTTTTGTCCTTTTTTGCACTGGTGCAATAGGGCCGTCACCCGTCCGGCTTCCATAATGGTGATTTCCATCTTCTCTGTTTGCCCCGGCGGCGAGGAAGGCGTAAACGGAGCTTCACCTTCGCCCGGCAAAGTCAGCTCCACGAATTGACCCGTCTCGAACTTAAACTTTTCTTCCGGCACAACGACAAAAGTTTTAATCGTTGGGGACTCATCTATAATGTCAACGATTTCGCCATTTATGGGCTGGTAGGGGTTTTGGCTCATTTTGCCACTTTCGATTTTGTCTTACCTTTGCTCTTGAATTCTTCACTCAATTTCTTTAGTATGGTTCGTTGGTCTATTCCACCGGCACACGTCTCAATGCATCTTCCGCAGCCGACGCACATATCGATGCCATATCTATCGAGAAAATAGACAAATTTGTGCATAAGGCGATGCTTGATTCTATCACCAAGTATTTTGTGTGGATTTGCACCACCGGCTACTTCGGCATAGCCAACCCTCATACAACTGTCCCACATCTTCATCTTGGTGAAGTAATCTTTCTGCCTGGTATCATAGAGGTAGAAACAGTGACAGGTGGGACATATCCTCGTACAGGCCTGACATTCGACGCACTCCTCTGCCTCGACATCAAAAACCGCGGAATCTTGGCCGTTTTCCATGATTTCCTTAATTGTGGCATCGAACTTGAGTTCAGCATTGTTTTGCTCAAGTTGTTTTTGCGTCTGAGCCCTGTTTTTATCTCGCTCGTCCAATAAGCTCTGGTCGGCTTCAGTGAAGAGCTGCGAGTGTTTTTCTATAAAATCTTTACCCTTGTCCGAACCGGCTTCGATAATAAAGCCGGCTCTTACCTGCGAAACATTCAAATCAAAGCCGCTTTGAGCATAGGGCCGACCATCAAAAATGTTACAGAAACAACTCTCGCTGGGGTCGAAACAATCGGATGAGATTATAAACATATTCTCTCGCCGTTTTACATAGAGCACGTCCTGGAATTCCTCTTCTGTAAAAACTTTGTCCAGGATTTCAATGGAGCGCAAATCGCAGTCTTTGAGTCCGAAGACGGCGAAAGGTTTTATATCTTCCGGTCCGGTGGGTTCAGGGTAAACTGCAGCAAGCTCACAAACCGCAAATATGAATTCCTTTACCGTAGTGCAGGTGCGTATGTTGTTAAACTCAACCGATTTGTTGGCAGAAGGGTCGTATTTACTGTATACATAATATTCTCCGCTCTTTTTCGGAACATAAAGGGCCATCTGTTCGGCAACAGCATCTAAAAGAGGCTTCAATTTGCTTATAAAAACGGCTTCCATTTTTTCTTACCTGAACCTGTGAAACTCAACTCGCCGACATATAGTATGGCAGGCGAGCAAGAACCCTTGCAATGTCTAAAGTTATTACTTTGACTTTCTTAGGCACCGTTATATGGCACGGAGAAAAATTCAAGATGCCCTTTACACCTGCTTTGACCAGAGCATCGGCCGTTTGCTGAGCAGCATCTCGCGGAACGGTAATAATCGCAAGGTTAATCTTTCTTCTCTTCAATGTCTGTAGATTTGAGACATCTTCAATCGTGATATTCTTTACTTTTCTGCCAATTTTCTTAGGGTCGGTATCGAACGCGGCAGCGATGTTAAAACCATATATCCTAAAGCCTGGATACGCCAAAACAGCCGAGCCCAGATTACCCACCCCTACTAAGGCTGTCTTGTGGACAGAATCGAGCTTGAGAATTTTTTTTATCTGCTTTGTTAGCTTTTCTGTTTTATAGCCGACTCCAGGGGTGCCGAAACCGCCAAAATAAGAAAGGTCCTTTCTTATCTGCCAGGGATTAACGCCGAGGAAATCGGCCAAATCCCGGCTTGATATGTTCTGTCGACCCTGCTTTGCCAAAAACAGCAGACCCCGCAGGTAAACTGACAGCCGCCGAACAGTCTCATCCGGAACCCTACGGTACCTCATAAATTATATTACGCCTGCTTGGTGCTTGAGTTCACATTCACAAACTATTATATATAATATATCGGATGTTGCTACATCCATCAAGAAAATTTATATATTTTGGCAACAAAAATCACATCCCTTAATTTCTTTGTTGAAAAGAGGTTACTGCATATAGATGAGGAAAATGCAAAAAAATAACGTTTTTTTATGGTCGTAGCAAGCAGCGATTAGCGATTTGCCCTTTGCGATTAGCGATTTGCCCTTTGCAATTAGCGATTTGCCCTTTGCAATGGTTTCGAAAACGGGTATAATATCTGATAGTTGCGGTTGGAATAGCTAAATTCTGATGATTGGGAACGCAGCATTATGTTTAAGAACAGGGCGCAATTTGCAATAGTATTGGCTTTAACATCGCTGCTGTTGGCCTTGCCGGAGGTCTCGGCGGAGACCTGGCGATTGAACGAAGGCAGGGATTGGGAAGCTGTGTCGGCTAAAGGTGAGGATAAGTATCTGCTGGCGGTAACTCAAATCAAAAAACTGGTTAACACAGGGCAATGCAAGGCTGCTAAGGAGGCATTGGAACAACTCGAAAAGGACTTTCCCGAAATTGCAGGGCCCGATTTGGATGCCTTTATCGAGGCGGAGATGTTCTTTTGCGAAGGAAAATTTGTCAGGGCGGTCAGGGGCTATGACAAGTTGCTCGCTGAATATCCCGAAAGTGAACTTCGTGATGCGGCTTTGGACAGGCAGTTTTACATTGCTGAGGAATTTTTGGCCGGGCGGAAAAAAACAGTACTTGGCATCTTCGAAATGAAAGGATACGCCGAAGGCATTAAAATTATGGAAAGGATTAGCGACCGGGCCAGCGATGCACCAATCGCGATATTAGCGGCTGAGGCAGTGGTAGAAAATTACGAAAGGCGAGGAAAATTCAACGAGGCATACTATAAATGGTCGGAAATCGAATCGCAATGGCCAACCGACCAAATCAGTAAAGACGCACTGCTTGGTAAGGCTCGATGCAGGCACGCTACGTATAAAGGACCAAACTATGATGGGTCAAATCTGGTTAGCGCCAAAACCTATTACGAAAATTTCAGAGCACTATATCCCGAAGATGCTGAAAAAATCGGTGTTGATAGAATATTGAAGCAGATAGATGAGCAATTGGCTTATAAACAATTCAATATTGGCCGATATTATCAAAGAACTGGTAATAAGCAATCGGCTAATTTGTATTATCAAATGGTCCTGGACAAATGGCCGGACAGTAAGGCCGCAGAAATGGCAAAAAAAGAATTAACAAAGTGAAAAGTGCCTAAAGTGAGCTAAAGTGCCTAAAGTTAAAAGAATAGTTAGTTTTGGTCATTTGAATTTCGGTCATTCGGACTACGATGGACGATTCGTCCCTCGTTTTCTGTCTTCTGTCCTCTGCCTTTTGTCCTCTGTCCTCTGTCTGGGTTTTTGCGGATGTGCCGGGATGGCTGGCTACTCCAACGAGTCGCTGTTCCCTGAAGAAGTAGCCAGCGTTTACGTGGAAATGTTTGAAAACCAGAGCTTTTGGCGGGGAGTTGAGTACGAACTATCCGATGCCCTGGGAAAGCGTATCGAGGTTGAGACGCCCTATAAGATAATCTCCAGCCTGGACCGGGCCGACACCGTAATAAGCGGACAAATCGTACAGGCAAGTGTTTCAATACTGACTAGCGAACGCCAGACCGGCCGAGCACTCGAAAAACAGCTCCAGCTCCAGGCGGTGGTCAACTGGAAAAATCTAAAAACAGGGGAATTGTTGATAGACAACCGCTTGGTCAACGCCTCTGCCAGCTTTTCGGAATGGCAAAATCAGGGCTTCCGCTATGCATCAGCCCTTGCGGCAAACAACCTGGCAAGGAAAATCGTAGAATTAATGGGAAAAAAATGGTAAAAGTGGATGTGCAAGGTCATTGCGAGCGAAGCGAAGCAATCTCAATCTTCCGAAAGGTTGAGATTGCCACGGCCTTTTTCAAAGGCCTCGCAATGACAGAAGTGAGATACGAATTGTGAGTGATAGTAAAAACGAAAAGCCGACTCAACCGCATCCTCGCTCACAAGGCAGAGGCGGCGGGGCCCCAAAACGCAATAATAAAGGGCGCTTGAGGGGGGGCAAAAAGCCGCCATTACCGAGCTATAAACGTGGGCCGTTTAACTTGTTGATAATCGGCCTTGTGATATTCACAGTGATGATGGTGCTGAGACCCCTGCTGAGTATTGATGAGATCAGCTGGAGCGAATTTGTCGATCATGTTGAGAACAAGAACGTTGACAGTGTTACTATCAAGGATACAGAGATAACAGGCAAATTCAATGAGCAGGGCCTTGCCAGCCGGGCAGACAAAGGCAAAGCCTCTTTTGTGGTTTATTATAAGCCGGAAATACATGGGGACTGGCTCGGTGAGCTGCTCAAGCAAATGAAGGAAGATGGCGTAAGGACCGATAGTGAGCCGCCGCGAATCTGGCTTTGGAATCTGGTGGGGATGATATTCCCAATCCTTATTCTCGTCGGAATTTTCTATTTTTTCTTTGCACGTAATCTTCGCTCCGGGGCCGGCGGGATGCTGATGTCGTTTGGTCGGAGCAGGCATCGCCTGCAAGACAAAGACCGGGTCAAGGTTACATTTAATGACGTCGCTGGTGTCGAAGAAGCAAAGGAAGAAGTGGCTGAGATAATCGAGTTTTTGAAAAATCCGAAAAAATTCCAACGGCTGGGTGGCCGTATCCCTCGCGGAGTTTTGCTTATGGGCCCGCCCGGCTGCGGAAAGACGTTACTTGCAAAGGCCATAGCCGGCCAGGCCGATGTGCCGTTCTTTAGTATATCCGGCAGCGATTTTGTGGAGATGTTCGTTGGAGTCGGAGCATCGCGGGTACGCGACCTGTTCAAGCAGGCCAAAGAAAATTCGCCCTGTATCATCTTTCTTGACGAGGTTGACGCTATCGGACGAAAACGTGGGGCCGGCTATGTTGGTGGCGGACATGACGAACGCGAGCAAACACTAAATGCGATCCTGGTTGAAATGGACGGCTTTGATACGAACGACCAGGTGATTGTGATTGCAGCGACCAACCGCGCCGATATTTTAGACCATGCGTTGACCAGGCCGGGAAGATTCGACAGGCAAATTTTTGTGCCACTGCCGGATTTGAAGGGCCGAGTGGATATTTTGAAGGTCCATGCAAAGAAAATAAAATTAGGGCCTGAGGCTGACCTGGAAAGACTGGCACGCGGGACACCTATGTTTACTGGTGCCGATCTGGCAGCTATTATCAATGAGGCTGCCCTGGCTGCGACTATGGCCAATAAAGACTCCGTCGAGACGGCCGACCTCGAAGAGGCACGGGACAAAGTGCGATGGGGAAGAGCAAAAAAAAGCAGGGTCATTGATGAGTATGACAAAAAAATTACTGCTTATCATGAGTCTGGGCATGCATTCATCCAATCTGTGCTGAAAGAGGCTGACCCTCTGCATAAAGTCAGCATCATCCCTCGCGGTCCTTACGGCGGGGCGACCTTTGCTCTGCCGGAAAAGGACCGTATGCATTATACAAAGAGATATTGTATGGCACTTTTGCAGGTGTGTTTCGGCGGGCGAATCGCAGAAGAGATATTTTGCGATGATATATCCAGCGGCGCACAATCGGATATCCAACAGGCCACCAATATCGCTAAGCAAATGATTTTGACCTGGGGTATGAGTGAACAGCTTGGGCTGATTAGTTACGGGCCGGATGCGGGGCTTAAGGACATAATGTACGTGATGCCGGGCGAGAAAGAATATTCGGAGAAAACAGCCGAGACAATCGATAAGGAAATAAAAAGAATTACCGACGAGGCATATAAAAAAGCAAAAGAGTTGATAGAATCAAACAAGGATAAACTCGAACGAATAGCAAAGGCGCTGCTGAAATACGAAACTCTCGATGCCGATGATGTGGAATTGATTCTCAAAGGCGGCGAGCTGGACAAGCCCACGGTAGCCGATTTGTTAGCTGCCGAGCAAGCAAAAAACAACCAGCCAAAATCCGAACAGAAAGAACAGCAAAAGCCCTCAGATAGCTGATATTATCGCTATTCCAATTACCTACAAGGTGCCTATGCAGAAAAAAGGTGCTGCTATTTTATGTTTAATTTTGATTTTCGCCGTTAATGGACTCGCTGCACCGGCTCCTGCCAATATAATCAAAACCGATATTGTTACTGTCTCGGTTGAGCAGCAATATGAAGCTGTTCGCCCGGGCAGTGAATCCGCATTGGCAGTTCATTTCGATTTAAAAAAAGAGTGGCATTTCTACGCATCCGTCAAAACCGCACCGGGTGGCATGAATCTTAAAATCAAACCCTCCGCGAAAGATTATATAAGCTTTTCTGAACCGATATTTCCTGCCTCTGAATGGTATTTTGATAGAACTTCAGGCAAAAAGCTTCAGGTCTTCAGTAACAAATTCACAGTGTTTTTACCGTTTAATGTTGCCCGGGCTGAATTTGAGACTGGTAAAACTAATGTCAGCGCCGACATCGTTATCGAAGGGGCGGTATGCTCGGATATTCAATGTCGCGTGCCGGACTTCGGCGATTTGAGTACAGATATCCGTATTTCCCTCGATGCAGCGATGAGCAAACCAAAATTCACCGTGCCGGATTTGACTAAAGCAATCGAGATAAGCCAGTGGGTAAACTATTCCGCCTTAGTTGCATTCGGTTTGGCGTTTTTGGCGGGACTGTCGCTGAATATTATGCCCTGTGTCTGGCCGGTGTTGCCTCTTATCGTGATGCGAATCGTTGAGCAGGCAAAACAGAGCAAAGGTAAATCGACGGCGTTGGGGCTTGCTTTTTGTCTTGGGATATTGCTGTTCTTTGCGTGCCTTGCAGGAGCAAATATCGTTTTGCAAATCTTCTATGGAACGGTGTTGCAGTGGGGCGACCAGTTCCGCAATCCGGCTTTTGTTACCGGGATGGTGCTTTTGCTCGTTGTGCTGGCACTTTTTATGTTCGGGGTCTTTACGATTACTCTGCCGTCCGCAATAGCGAGCAAATCCGGCTCCGGCAGCGGCTATACCGGAGCTGTCGGAATGGGCTTTCTGGCAGCGGTTTTAAGCACGCCCTGCAGCTTCGCAATCTTGGCAGCGGCCTTTGCCTGGGCACAGGCTCAGCCTCTGCTGCTGGCCACAACCGCGATAATGGTCATAGGTATCGGTATGGCCACGCCATACGCAATACTTACCTCAATGCCGGGATTGTTAAAGCGCACACCCAGACCGGGGCGATGGATGGAATTGTTTAAGCAAACAATTGGATTTGTCCTGCTCATTGTTGCAGTAAAGCTCCTCTCGGCGCTGCCGCAAGTGCGCAGAATGGGTGTCCTGTATTTTGCAGTGGTGCTTGGCTTTTGTGTTTGGATGTGGGGTGGCTGGGTCAGTTATAACACTAAGATATCGCGCAAGTGGCTTATAAGAATTATCGCGATTGTCCTGGCAATTGCAGCGGGCGGGACGTTTTTGCCCGCACCGGACGCTCAACTTATCGACTGGCAGAAGTATGACGCCGCATCGATACAGGCCGCTTTAACGCAGGAAAAACCTGTCTTGATTAAGTTTACTGCCGATTGGTGCTTGAGCTGTCAGGCGGTGGAAAGAACGGTTTACTCTCGCAAAGATATCGCAAAATTAATCGAGCAAAAAGGCGTTTTCGCAATTAAAGCCGATACCACAGTCAAGGATTACCCGGCAACGATTGCTTTGAAAAATATCTATAACGAGCCGGGCGTGCCGGTCAGTCTCCTGTTTATGCCGGGCGAGAAAGAGCCGGTCAGATGGCGTAATATGTTTTTTGCCAATAAGCTAAAATCGCTTCTGGAAAAGCTAAACACAGAAGACAAAGGACAGAAAGCACAGAGCCCTGAACATGAGTGAGGGGTAAAAGTGAAATAGTGCAACTTATGGCAAAAAAAACAACGGCAAAAAAAATAAGGGTTGATAAGGCCGAGGCGGCTGAAAGGGTCAAAAAAATTTGGCCGGTACTGAAAAAGACATATCCGCGCGCAAAAACTGCGCTTAACTTCGCAAATCCACTGGAGTTGCTGATTTCAACAATTTTGTCGGCGCAGTGCACGGATGTGCGGGTCAATATGGTCACCAAAGATTTGTTCAAAAAATATAAATCGGCTGAGGACTGGGCAAAAGCTGATATAAAGCAGGTCGAGTCGGATATAAAAAGCACCGGCTTCTATCGCAATAAAGCAATCAACATCAAAGGTGCCTGCACAGAGATAATCGACCGGTTCGGTGGTAAAGTGCCTGATGCAATGGAACGACTTCTACAACTTCCGGGCGTGGGTAGAAAGACGGCAAATGTCGTGCTGGGCAATGCTTTCGGCAGGCCGGCGATAGCCTGCGATACGCACGTTATTCGGCTGTCACGACGTATCGGACTTTCGCTAAATAGCGATGCGGTAAAGTTGGAATTTGATTTGGCCGAAATAGTACCACAGAAGAACTGGACGTTATTCAGTCATTTATTGATTTTCCATGGCCGAAACATTTGCAAGGCACGCAAACCGGATTGTGAAAATTGTCCGATTTCAACATATTGTCCCGCTGCAAACAACCCGGCTTTGTGGTAGAATGAAACGCGAATGCGTAAATGAGTAAATGCGTCGTGTAGAGCGATATACGACATACGAGCGACGAGGTACGAATTATGATGAATGTTACGGAAAAACCAGTTAAAGACCTCTGGCGGATATTCAGGGTAATGGCTGAGTTCGTGGAGGGCTTTGACGAACTTGGCTCCATCGGACCTGCCGTGTCGTTTTTCGGCTCAGCCAGGGCAAAATCGGGAGAGCGATACTATAAACTTGCCGCGCAGACCGCTTGGGAAATAACAAAGGCCGGTTTTGCAGTAATAACTGGTGGCGGAAGTGGCATTATGGAAGCGGCAAATAAGGGCGCTGCAGAGGCAGGTGGCAAAAGCATAGGCCTCAATATCGAACTACCCCTGGAGCAAATCCCAAACGAGTACCAGAATCTGTCACTGCACTTCAGGTATTTCTTCTGTCGTAAAGTAATGTTTTTGAAATACGCCCATGGTTTTATAGTCTTCCCCGGCGGTTACGGAACTATGGATGAGTTTTTCGAATCACTGGTATTGATTCAAACGCTGAAGCAGGCCTCTTTCCCTGTGATTTTGATGGGCAGTGACTACTGGGAGGGACTGACCACGTGGATGAACGAAAAGATGCTCAAAGTTCACAGTCATATTTCACCCGAAGATATGAATGTGTTCACCGTACTGGATGACCCAAAGGCTGCGGTTAAGATCATAGTAGATTTCAAGGAGGCAAAAGGACGTGTTGGAATAGAACTACCGCCGGGAATGAGGAAAGAGTAAAGAATTTACTCCAAGCTTTTCTGTAACCAGTTCCCGCAAAATACAGAGAGATCAAGTAAGTCAATTACGCTATCAGGAGGCTCTGAAATGTCGCAGTCGTCGTTATAGTTGGGGTCTCCCACAGTAGTCCACCAAGCAGACGCTAATATAGCAAAGTCAGCCAGGTCTACCTTGCCGCTTCTATCAAAATCGCCTGCCAATAGCGGCACAGCATTAATTTGGATTATTGCTACCTCTAAGTAACCACTGGGAAATGCCTTTGGTGGAAACTCAGGTATGAAAAAAATCCCGGAAAGAATAACCGACCCGTTAGCTTGTCCATCGAGCAAAAAATCCCAAGTTGCTCCAAATTCTGGGACAAATTTGGGATTATCTGAGAACGGTTCAGGTAAAGGATAGGTACTTGCTCCGACAAGAGGACCTTTCGCCCACATATATCCTGGTTCTGTGTCGAAAAATCCATAGAAGTAGTCTGAGAATGGATTCCACCAATAATCAAGGCCAGCAGTGACCGTGCCTTCACATATTAACCTGACTTCATTGATCTGTAGCAATTCTGTCCCCAAATCGATTGTGAAGCTTCTACTTTGCCCCATAGTATATGAACCGCACACGGGAAGCTGGATTATATAAATATCCGCTTCGACAACTGAACATATGCCCAATATGGCAGTTATGATAAGTAGTAAACCGTTAATCCTCATTTTCAATAGAGTATCAAGTTTGTCTTGAAAAATCAAGTTATTTTTGGCTCTTCCTTTAAAATTAGGGACAGTCACCTGCTTTTTGATTTGTCTTTGTCCTCTGTGGCTTCCAATTCTACATTCCCAATTCTCCATTGTCTTCGCCTAATTAACCACTCATCAATCACCAATCACCATTTAACCAGTTACCAGTCCCGCTTTATCTAAATGCCCAAGCAGATATTTTTTATTAGGCCCGCCTAAATGCTCCCAGGGCAGAATTTCATCAGTGCCAAACTGCCTTTGTGCAGCGGTGTCAATATCCATTCCGAATTTTCCAAAGGCCCTTTGCCAGATTTCATAATCGAAGCACTCGTCCCACAAATCGAATCTTGCACCGCTCTGCCAGGCCACTTCGATAACATCACATAAGCGCCTGTCGCCTCGCCCTATCGCCGATTCCAATACGTTGCGATTTATATTATGAAACTTGAACTGCAGAAATTTTGCACGAAGTTTCCTTTTTTCGTTGAGTATTAACTGTTTTGCCTGCTCGAAATAGCTTGCCGGCTTTTGCCCGAGCCAACCGAACGGCGTGTGCGGCTTGGGAACAAACCAGCTTATGGTAATGTTAATCTGCCCTGTCTTGCCGTCAATCTTCTTGCGAAGTTTAGCTAATTGAAATGATAGCTCTACAATCTGCTCTATATCCTGTTCGCTCTCACCGGGCAGCCCCACCATAAAGTACAACTTTAATCGTTGCCAGCCGGCACGGTACGCCGCTTCCACCGCCGCAAACAAATCCCTGTCTTTGAGGGGCTTGTTGATAATCCGTCTTAATTTTTCACTGGCAGCTTCAACAGCAATTGTCAGGCCGCTTTTCCTCACCGAAGTTACCAATAATGGCAGCAGCTTTAGCTGCCGGCGGGCACGCAGACTTGGCAGTGACAAACCGACATATTTGTCCTGAAAGTATTTGTGCAGGCCGGTAACTAATTCTTCAAGGTTCGGATAATCGGCAGTTGATAAACTCAGCAGACTGACCGTATCGAACCCTGTTGCGAGGTAACAGGCCTTCGCAATATCTATAATCTTTTCAACGCTTCGGCAGCGCACAGGTCTTCTGCAGAAACTGGCCTGGCAAAACCGGCACCGGCCCGGACAGCCACGCATAATTTCGACACTGACTCGTTCGTGCACGACCTGGGCAAACGGCACTATCGGCTTCAACGGCACAGCAGCATTTTCAAAATCTTCAACAACAGCACTTTTGAATTGTTTGGGCAATACTCGATTCCGCTTGTCGGAAGCGGATGTATCCATTCTGTCTTCTGTCTTCTGACTTCTGTCTTCTGATTTATAAAGGGCCGGCACATAGGCCCACTCAAATTCTTTAGCAGCGGCGAGAAGGATATCCCTCTTTGTTGCGCCAGCTTTTTTCTGCGTTTTAATCAATTCTGCCAATTCAACAACTGCCTCTTCGCCATCGCCTAACAAAAATAGGTCGATAAACTTAGCCATTGGCTCGCAGCAATTTGCCATACTACCGCCGGCAATGACCAATGGGTCGTTTTCATCTCGGCTGCTGCTGCGGATATTCAAGCCGGCTAAATCGAGCATATTGAGCACATTGGTGTAGCAAAGCTCGTTGGTTAAGCTAAAACCGACGACATCAAAACTTTTTAGTGATGCTTTGGATTCCAGACTAAACAGCGGGATTTGCTTCTCGCGTAGTACCTTTTCAGCATCAATCCAGGGCGCAAAGACCCGCTCAGCTGCAACGCCGTCGATACTGTTGAGAATATCGTAGATAATCGCAAGGCCTGTATAGCTCATCCCAACTTCGTAAATATCCGGAAAGCACAACGCGACCCTCAGGTCGCATTGCGCCAGGTCTTTTTTGTTCTGGTTTATCTCGCCGCCGATATATCTGCTGGGCCTGCGAACAAACGGCAAAAATTCCCGCTCAACCCGCGCAGCCAATATCGTTACTTCTTTTTTATTCACATCGGCATTATAAATTGATTATTAATCATTTTCTATTTATTATTGATGCTTATGAATACAAAGATTAGAGTAATTGTGATTATAATTTTCGCTGCTTTTTTGATTACAGCGTTACATTTTTCTCTTATTGCTAAGAAACCGGTGTCAACCGACAGTGGCCACCGCCTCGTTATGGGGACATTTGCCCGCATCGTTGCTGTTGCAGCAGATTCAAGCACAGCTAATAAGTGCATTGAGGCTGCTTTTGCAGAGATTGAGAAGGTTGATGAGCTGATGAGCGACTACAGGAGCGATTCGCAAATATGCCAGGTCAACAGGGATGGCTTCGGGCGAGCAGTTAAGGTTAGCCAATCAACATACGAAGTTTTGCAAAGAGCCGTTGCGTTCAGCAAACTTACCGGTGGAGCGTTTGATGTTACTGTCGGGCCTTTGGTAGATTTGTTCCGTTCGGCGGAGAAAAACCAGGTCGCTCCCAGCGAAGACCAAATCGCCCAGGCCAGGTCGAAAGTGGGCTTTGAGAAGCTAAAACTTGATGACCAAAACAGGACGGTGAAGTTTGCCGTTGATGGTATGCGGCTGGACCTGGGCGGCATTGCTAAGGGCTATGCCGTGGATAAAGCCATTGAGGTAATGCAAACGAGCGGGGCAATCGGTGGTATGGTCGACCTCGGCGGTGACATCCGATGCTTCGGTGCGCCGCCGCGAGGCAAAGACAAATGGCTAATCGGCCTGCAAGACCCGAACATAAACAAGGATGTTGGCGAATACAATCTCTTGTTGACACTGGAATTAGTGGATGGAGCAGTTGCTACCAGTGGTGATTATCGCCAGTTTGTTCTGATTGAAGGCAAGCGCCACAGCCATATCATTAACCGTAATGCGGGAACAAGCGCCGAAGACCTATCAAGCGTAACCATTATTGCGGACAATGCAACTGACGCCGATGCCTTGGCGACGGCCGTGAACGTGATGGGTGCACAAAAAGGCCTTGCCTTAATCGAAAAAATACCTTCCGCCGAAGGCATTTTGATATCTTCACCGCCAAACTTTGAGCTGCTCAAAACCAGCAACGCAGAAAAATACATAAAGTGATTCGCTTTTAAGCAGGAATGATACCGGCCTGCTGGGATGGATTGCGCTGGTTTGTATTTTTATAACCTTTTCAAATGGTTATTATAATCATCAATCGTAATTTCTATCTCACGTAGAATCTCTCTGATTAAAGGCCGTGCCAATACCCTTGCTTTGTGGTGTGGTACGGTAGTAACCCTTCCGTCTGGGTGTCTGTAAAAGGCGTGGCTTCCCTTCTGGCGAACTTTTTCAAAGCCCAGCCGAAGTAGCAACTTCTCCATTGTCTTAGCATCGATAAGCTTGAGCTTGCTCAACCCCCCACCTCAAGTTGCTGGATTCCTACAAATTCAGGTATTTGCTTTTTTGCCTCGGGGTCCATTTCCTCAAGGCATAATTCGACCACCTCTTTGAGATTGTCCTTAAGCTCATCCAGAGTTTCCGCCTGGGTGTGCGCCCCCGGGATTCCCGGCACAATAGCCACGTACAGGCCGGTCTCCGGGTCTTTTTCAATATATCCGGTTACTTTATACATTCAGCTATCTCCTGATTTGGCAGTTCGTACTAACGCTCATTATATCTATAAGATAAATTCTATCAAATTCGGTTTAAGATGTCAACAAAAAAGGCCGCAAGCATAACGCCAGCAGCCCATTTTAATTCTGTATTCTCAATTCTACATTCTAAATTCCTTTATCCTCTGCGTCTTCTTCTCAAAGCCAGACCACCCAACCCAACCAGCAAAACCGTCGCAGGTTCGGGAACGGCAAGTAATCCATCTGCTTCAGTCACACCAGTACTACCGAGATTTGTTAATGCCCCCGTTACAGGGTGGATTTGATATAGGTCTGCAACCACTCCTGCAAGTGAGTCAGTACCATACAAATATCCGTCAGGAGCAAAGGTCAAAGTATCGATATCTGATACACTCATACTGTTAATTAACGACAGGCTACCACTATTCAAGTCCAATTGATACAAAGTGTTAGAATAAATTTTGCTAGTAGGGGACCCTACTGCATACAAAGTGCCTTCTGGAGAAAATGCTATCGATTCGATTGTCTTAGCGCCTGTGATATTCGTTAAGAATGTAGTTTCGCCTGTTTCTGGATTAATTGTTCTTAATTGCATACCAGGTAAAACACCATACATTATTCCATCTGGTGAAACATCAAATCCCCGTGTATTTACAAAAACATCTTGGTCTAACTGAACTGACGAAATTATCGCAGCATCTTTTATACTCACAGTATATAGTTTGTTGGGCGTTCTATCAATAGTATAAACGCGCTCTTCTGAAACAGCCACGAGTCCCCAAAAATCTCCCTGTACCCCAAGGTTGCCAATGTGCACAGCGTCCAAATTTATGCCTGAGACTTTATAAAGGCCCTTGTCTTCATATGACAGCACGATAAATTCCATGTTCCACGTTGCCAAAACATTAGACGTTAAAGCTGACAAACAAAGACTAAGTGCTAAAAACAAGGATTTCGTTTTTTTCATTTTCATCTACTTGTCCGCAAAAATTTAAGTCGTACTTTTGCAACAAGATATGATTATTTTGTGGGGGAAAAGCTGGATTCGAACTCCTCCGACTTTTCACACTACTCCTCACTAGTACTAATACTAAAAAGACAATACAAGTATACATAGCGGGGGGGGCGTGTGTCAAGAAAAATTCCTAAAAATTATGGGATTTTTTGTTTTTTCCCCCTGTAAGTCTTGGGAAAATAAAGAGATAGTGATCCACAAAAAGCACGAGAATAAATACGAAATCCGAAACTTAAGGTTTGGGACATTTGAAATTTGAATTTCGAGATTGTTTCGAATTTCGATATTCGATATTCGAGTTTTCTTAGGGGATGGTTTTTAGCCTTTAGCTACTTTCTCAGCCGGTTGTTCGGTGCCCAAGGCAGTTTTGCCAACCCGGATAATTACGCCGGTCGGACATTTCTCCATAGCAGTCTCGGCCTGCTCGGTCGGCTGGTATTCTTCGTAACCCAAGCGGGCTAAATTATATTCAACTCTGAATTGCTCGGTTTGTTTGGCGCAAAGCCTGCAGCCAATACAGCCCACTTTGCACATTGCCCGTGTGCTCTTGCCGCTCTCTTTGCTGCTACACGCAATAATCATCAGATTTTCATAACGGAAAGGAACCATTTCTATCAGATTGCGTGGGCAAGCCCTTGAGCAGGCGCCGCAGCCGGTACATTTTCCATAATCAACGATGGCCAGACCATCAACAATACCCAGAGCATCAAATTTGCAGGCCGTCACACAATCGCCGAAGCCCAGGCATCCGAATTTGCAGGCCTGCACATTGGCCAAAGCATTTGCGGATATGCAGGTTGGTATGCCCTGATATTTTCCGTATGTGGTTTTGTCGGCGCTGCGAGCTCGGCAGTGCACAATCGGTCTTTTAGGGGCCCCTGAATCGCTGATTTGCAGATTCAATACATCTGCGATTGCTTCTGACGTTTCTGGTCCGCCGGGTGCGCATTTGCCGAGTAGTTCAGGATTTTCCAAAACGGCTTTGGCATATTGACCACAGCCGGCAAAGCCGCACGCACCGCAGTCAAGATTCGGCAGGGCCTCCTGGATTTGTTCTATCTTCGGGTCGACCTTGACCTTGAGCTTTTCGCTCGCAATTAAAAGCACCACTGCAAAACCACTGCCCAGGACCAACATTGTCACCCCAGCCGGCCAGGCACCCTGCCATAATTGATATATATCAGCTAAAATCATTTCTTTGTAAATGCGTCTATGCGTTTGCTCATCTACGCATCCACACATTCACTCATCCACTTATCTTATCATTCCCGCAAAGCCCATAAACGCCAGCGTAAGAATACCCGCCGTAATCAGTGTAATCGGTGCTCCTTTAAGACATTCCGGCACGTCAGCTAAATTCAGGTTCTCACGAATGCCGGCCATTATACAAATGGCCATAGTAAAACCAATGCCGGCGCCAAAGCTAAGCACCACCGCCTCTACAAGAGAGTCAATCTCCCATAGGTTGATAAACAAACACAGTCCTAAAATCGCACAGTTTGTAGTAATCAACGGCAAAAATATACCGAAGCTTTCGTACAATGAAGGAAAAAACTTTCGCACATACATCTCGACAAGCTGCACGGCACCGGCAATAACCAATATGAAGCAGACGTATCGCGTAACCTCCAACGGCGTACCCATCAGGATTAAATGGTCAATCAGCCAGGTCAGCGTGCCGCTGAGTGTTACAACGAATGTTACTGCCATCCCCATACCGAAGGCCATATCTATTCTGCCGGATACACCAAGATAGGGACAGATGCCGAGGAACTTCGTAAGGACAAGGTTGTTGACTATGACGATGGATATAAAACCCATAAGCAGAATGTTAAAAGTATCCATAAATCTTACCTCTTAAGCTTTTCTTTTGCTGACTGCGTTTACCAATCCAAGCAATAATCCCAGAGTTATAAACGCTCCCACTGGCATACTCATCGCAGCCCACGGCACAAACCAATCAGGCATCACTTGCGCCTCGAATATCTTGCCTGTCGATAGCAACTCCCTCACCCCGGCCAAAACGCACAATGTAAGTGTAAAGCCGACCCCCATTCCCAGTGCGTCGATAATACTTACTACAAGGCCGTTCTTGCTGGCGCACGCCTCAGCCCGGCAAATGATAATGCAATTGACAATAATCAACGGGACATAAGGGCCGAGCGTTTCACTCATTCGCAGCGCAAACGCCTTCAAAAACAAATCCGCTATGGTAACAAAAGTTGCTATCGTCAGCGTAAACATCAGGATGCGCAGGTGCGGCTTGAGAAGGTTGCGCATCAGGCTGACCACGATATTGCTGCACAGCAGCACAAAGATAACACAAAGTCCCATAGTCAGAGCCGGCTTAACGGCGGCGGTAACCGCCAGCGTCGGACACATCCCTAACAGTAGCCGAAAGACCGGATTCTCACGCCACAGACCTGCCAATAGCGTCTGTTTATAAATAGAAGCTGAATCCATTGATTTATTCGCCATTGCTAAGTAATCCTCTTTTCTTGTTATTTTTTAACTTTAGTCACTTTAGCTCACTTTTATTTTCTTCGTGTCTTAGTGCCTTCGTGGCATGAATAAATCCCTTCGCTTGCAACTGTTCTCTTACCCTATCAATGTATGTATTGAATATCTTTACTACAGCTTCGCTACTCACTGTTGCCCCACTGATCGCTACGATTTTGCTGTCTACTTCTTCCACCTTGCCGGCTTTCACAAGCTCAAGTTCTCCTGCTGGCGCCCCCTTGAACTGCTCACCAAGGTAGTCTTCCTTGATTTTGTCGCCAAACCCCGGCGTTTCATTGCTCGACAGCACCTTAAATCCGAAGAACTTTTCACATCTGTCGTCAACAGCTATCACAAGTTTAATCTTATCTGCAAAGCCGGGCCCGACTGCAACAAATGCAAACCCTATCCTGTTGCCGTCATCATCAAGGACCTTGTAAATATCCGTCTCAGTTACCCTGCCCCTTTTGCCGGGTATCTGGACACCTTCTATCTCTATCTTGAAGTCATTGGCATCGGTAACGAGCGCTTTCATTAGGTCATTGAGTTTGTCCTTCTCGTTCTGCTTTATTCTCTCATCCAGGCCGGCGTTAGTCACCGCTATCAGCAGCCCAAATAAGAATGACGCAGCAATCAACAGCCAGCTTTGTTGGATAAAATGTTTTATCTTAAGCATTATGAATCCTTTTTTGCCACCAAGATACAAAGACGGTAAAAAGTGTAAAGTGTCTAAAGTGTAAAGTGCCTAAAGTTGTAAAAACCAATACACAGGCCCATCTTTAGAGTTTACTTGTTCGCAGCAGATGTAAAAATACCAAGTAATTCGCCGCATTCTTCATATTCCCACTTCACTTTTGCCCAGGATATCCAATTTAGCTTTACAATTACTTCCAGCCAGTATTGCGTTTCACTGGTTTCACTTTCACAAATCTTAATCTTGTTTTTGAAATCGGCCTTGCTTCTTGCTCGATTCGACTCTCGATAATTTGCACCAATGAACGTTCCAGATTTTGTCATCTGCGTCCTTATGACCCTTGCCTCGGATGTATTGGGTAGAGTTCTCGATAAACGGATTATGCGCACGCCGAATTCCCGTGTTCGTCTCTCAAGCTCTTTAGCAAACTCTTTATTATCCATAACTTTAGTTCACTTTAGGCACTTTAGCTCACTTTAGGCACTTTTACTTTATACTGGGCTTGCCTCCTGCAGGAATCCGCTTGCAGAGCCGGTCAATAAGGGGCGTAACGGCATTCATCAAAAGAACGGCATACATCACGCCTTCCGGGTATTCCCCGATGATTCTTATAAGCATCGTTATCGCCCCTACCCCGATTCCAAAAATCCACATTCCCCTGCGCGTCAAAGGTGCGGTAACAGGGTCGGTAGCGATAAAAAATGCGCACAGCAACATCCCACCGCTGCTCAGGTGGGCCAACGGCCGGATATAGGCATCGGAGTTTATTAAGTAACTAATCGCCGCAAAAATAAAAGCAGATAGCAAAACAGCAAACGGGATGTGAAAGTTTATTGTCCGTCTTATCAAAAGATAAACACCGCCGATTATTAGAGCTAAGCCACTCGTTTCACCCAGGCATCCGCCAACCTCACCCTTGAACATAGCCCAAAGTTGGTCATTAACGACCCTCGATACTCGTCCCTCATCCCGGCTCTGTCCTCCGTCATCTGTCTTCTGTCTTCTGGCCTTTATGGCCTCCTTGCTCCAGGCCAGTGGTGTTGCCTGCGTCCGTGCGTCGATTTTGTTGTCCGCAGCGATTTTGGACATTGTCGAATCGATTGTGGCAGGGACCGTCCAGCTCGTCATCAGCATACCAAAGCAGGCGGCTAAGAACGCTCTGCCGACCATAGCAGGATTGAAAATATTCCCGCCCAGTCCGCCAAAAACCATTTTCCCAATTGCGATGCAAAAAACGCTGCCGACTATTGCCGCCCAGACAGGCAAACTCGGCGGAAGTGATAACGCAAGGATTATACCGGTAACGACGGCACTGAAGTCGCCGAGTGATTCGAGGGAATTGGGCTTTTTGCGGATAATATTACACAGCCATTCGGTTGCAACCGACGAAATGACACAGGTGGGGATAAGGATAAGCGCATAGATGCGGAAATAATAGCCCGCCGCCGCCATAGCAGGCACTAATCCAATTATGACGTCTATCATTACGCTGCGCGTAGAAAGCGGCTTACTAATATGAGGGGCACATGAAACTCTTATTTCGCTAAGCATTTAGACTTTTCCCAAATTATTGAGGCATTTCCCCTTTCTGCCTTGCAAGAAAAATCTTGCCTGTCTTGATATATCCCGTCAGTTCTATATTGGCCGGGCAGACGTAGCTGCAGCAGCCGCACTCCATACAAGCACTGATATAATAGCTTTCCGCCACATCCAGAAGATTATTTTTTACCGCATGAGCGATTTTCGTCGCATTCAAATATTCAGGACAAACTTCCAGGCATCTGCCGCAGCGAATACAGGCCGTTTGACGCCTCTCGAATTTGGCCCTGCCGATTTGTTCTTTTGTCAAAACAGTTATAGCGCCGGTAGTTTTCGTGATAGGTGTTGCTAAATCGGCAATCGCTATTCCCATCATTGGTCCGCCAACAATGACTTTCGCGGATTTTTTGGTTACCCCTCCGCAAAATTCTATTAAGTCTGCAACTGATGTTCCTATCGAGACGTAGTAATTGCCCGGATTGGCGATTGCTTCTCCGGTAACGGTTACAACCCTGTGCGTCAGCGGCGAATCATAAACTACCGCCTCGGCAATCGCTGCAACAGTGGCAACGTTAAGCACCACCACCCCGATCATTGGCGGAATCCCCCCTGTGGGAACATCTCTTTTTAGTATCGCTTTTATAAGTTGCCTTTCACCACCCTGTGGATATTTTGTCTTGACCGGCACAATTTTGATGGCATCGGTGTTTGCAGATTGCTGCAGCGCTGCGTTCATAACCTCTATCGCTTCGGGCTTGTTATCTTCAATGCCGATTAGGATTCTCGAACAGCCCGATGCCTTTCGGGCAAGTTTGGTCCCCGCAATAATCTGCTTCGTCCATTCGAGCATAATCCGGTAGTCGCATGTGATATACGGCTCGCATTCACATCCGTTGATGATTAGGGTCTCTTTGGGCAGTCGCGGATTTGGCTCTATCTTCACCCTCGTCGGGAACCCCGCCCCGCCCATACCGACAATACCCGCCTGACGCACCGCTTCGCATATCTGCTCCGACGAATACTTGCTTTCATCGAAATCGCCGTTCAATTCCCACGAAGGCTGCTTCGTCGCGGCCTCAGTCTCCGCCTCTATTACCACCGCCGGGCTTCGGCCAAGAACCGCGTGAGAACGAAGCCCCATCTCTTTCACCTTCCCGTTAATGGGCGAATGAACGGGCGCCGAAACGAACGCATCGCTGTCGCCGATTTTTTGCCCCGCCTGAACCGCACCACCTTTTTCAACTAACGGCCGGCAAACTGCACCAATATGCTGGCTCAGCATTATTGCCACTTGCTTGACAGCAGGGCCCCCCTGTATCTCGCTGCCGACGGTAAGCTCTTTGCTACCAGGCGGATGCACCCCACCACGAAAACTTAACCTGCCTTTAGTAACAATTCTCATACTTCTTGTTCGATATTCCCTTTGTCATTCCTGCGCAAGCAGGAATCTATATTCCTTTTATTCTTCTCCGTGTCCTCTGTGGCTTAATTGGTTTTGAATTTTATATTTTGGTCATTCGAATTCGGTTCGAATTTCGAGATTGCCCTACCTTCTGCCTCATATATCCTAACATTGGCTGGCTCACTTTCAACCGAGATTTCCCAAATAACTCGGGCCAAATCCGGGCTAATACTTTCAAGCTCCTAAGATTATTTGTCTTTCCGAAGTTCTCTACCTATCACTTTTATAATCAATATGCAGACAAAAGTTACGGACAAAGCCAGCAGGAAGCTAAGGGCTGTTTGCAGCGCTTTTATATTCGTTGCTTCGGCTAAAATTTCTTCAAAAACCGCTAAAGAGGCGATAAAAACCACTAACGGCAGCAGGAAGGCGACAACGACCTTGACCGCAACCGAACGGCCTTTAACGTCCCCCAACTTGCGGTAAATCTCGTCGCAGTTGTGCTTTTGGTTGCAGTTTTTGCAGAATTTTTGCTCAGGCATACGTTTCCACTATCTAATAGAATAAAGAAAGTTTATAATATATATAGTTGAGATTTTCAAACAGAAACTTGTGCGATTGCGAACACAATTATGTCTAAAAAATTACAGTTACTGATATTATGCCTTATCTTTTGCCTGTGTCCCGGCTGTGCGGTCAATCCTATAACCGGCCAGGAAGAGTTCATGCTTTTTCCACAGGAGCAGGATATTGAAATAGGCGAAAAATATGCCCCTGAAGTTGAAAAGCAATTGGACGGCAGAATCGCCGATGAGAGATTACAAAACTACATTGACAGCGTCGGCCAAAAAATCACCCGCGTCAGCCACAGGCCCGATTGGCAATATCACTTCACGGCACTGAACCATAAATCCATTAATGCTCTTGCTCTGCCGGGCGGATACGTCTTTATCACAAAGGGTATGCTGGAAAAATTGACGACCGAGGCGCAGCTCGCCGCGATACTGGCACACGAGATATCGCACGTCGTCGCAAGAGACAGCTCAGCAGCTATGAGCCGGAATATTGGAATAGGAGTTTTACTCTCTGCCGTAGCTTCTGCAAAAACGTCACGGGGTGTTTTTACCGCAGCCGACCTCACGAGACAAATTATGGGCCTTCAATACAGCAAAAAAGATGAGCGGGAAGCTGATTTGGCAGGCCTGGATTATATGGTCTGGGCCGGCTACAACCCTTACGGTGCGGTTGAGATTCAGCAAATACTGCAAGAGGAGCACAAAGTTAGGCCAATCGAATTTCTTTCAACACACCCAGACCCTCAAAACCGTATAGCATATTTGAGGGCAAGAATTCAAACAAGGTACCGTAACCTCGAAGGTTTGAAAATCGGAAGACAAGACTATCGCAGTGCCGTCCTGGAACACTTAATAGATAATGAAGCCGACTAACCCTTCAACTGCGGAATACCGTTGGCTTTGTACAGAAAGACCACCACTAACTGCAAGTCCTGCCCGGGTAAATTAACCGGTTTTGCCTTTATACTTGCACCGCCGATGACGCCGGAACGACACTTCTCTCACACGATTACTAAAGAAACGCAAATGAAAATTTAATCAGCTTTTGCCTGTGCCGAGCGCCTTCTACCTCCCTCCGCCCTAAGGAGCTCGCCTCCTTAAATCTTCTATTTCGCTAAAGCCGCATTTGGGGCACGTGTCTTCATAACTCTCAGGCACAGAATTGGCAAAGAAAATCTCTCCGCACTTTTCGTTTTTGCATTTTATAGCCCTGTAAATACTTCTCTTTCCGCACTCTTTGCATTCCATCGCCGGCGCGACATCCTCATCCTCATCCATCTCGTCTTCGTATTCTTCTAAGAACAGGAAGTAATCTACCTCGTCTATATCGTATATGACCCCACAGGTCGGGTTGGCGCACTTGACCATCATCATCGTGCCGCGTTCAAGGCCCTCAATGCCACCATTACCTCCGGTACTCCTAATAATAGTTATTCCAAGGGCCAAAACTATGCACGCAACAGCAATACCTATCATAACCGGTTTCGATAACCCCATAAATCCAGCCGGCATCCTTGATATGGCGTTCGGTTTTTTCTTGCTCTCTTCCATACAAAAACCTCCAAATGAGAAACAATAATTTAGTTACTTAATCTGACTGGTCTTAAATTGTCATGCTGAGCGAAGCGAAGCATCTGGCCTGCGAGCAAAACTAAAGTACGCTTGCGAAGTAAGAAATTCTTCACTTCGTTCAGAATAAAAACTGCCTTATGTTATTGTTAATAAAATACTTGTGGTTATTTGCCACAACCAAAACGCTCATTTTGAGTTTAGCTTAGCAATTTACACTGACAGGTTACCACTTATCGAATTATTTGTCAAACGCTTATTTTTTTTATTTGTTGGCCGGTCAAATGTTTATTGTCTTGCCGGAACGCGCCGATGCCATCTCCAGAATTCGCCCGGGCTGCTCAGGCATGCCCGTCCGCGCTGAAAGATAAGCCGACTCAATGACCGCCATATCCCGCAGATTCTCCCTGGCGCTGCTGCAAAGCTTGTTTTTATCGGGCGATACAATACTCAGAGCAAAGTTTTTCAGCAGGGCCCTGTACCGGCAAAGCTGGTCGTCATCGTATTCCAATTCCTCGCTGACTCGCCCAAGAGCGTCGCTGACGGTAAATCTGGTGTTACTGACCGTTAGGATTTTGTCTTTGCCGTAGACCTTCAGAAATTCCTGTTCGGGCCCGAAAGCCCTGCTCACAATCAGATTTGCGATAAAAGTATCGGTGAATTTCACCGTTACAACCGCCGTATCTTCCGTCAGATATTGCCGCTGCTGTCTATCGCCCGCCTGGTTTGTATTTAATGAATAAACCTGCTGTGGCATCGCAAAGTTCCACACTATCTGGTCGATTATTTGGTAACAGTTACGCAGCAGCACACCTCCGCCGGCGAGTTCAGGGTCGGTCTGCCAGGCAGCGTGCTGCTGTTGACCAACGGCACAGACGGCAGTTATCAGGAAGATTTGCTCAATCCGGCCTTCCTGCAGGAACTGTCGCAAAGCAAGAAAGGCCTGGGCAAAGCGGCTGGGATTGGCAACGGCAAATTTTACATTTTCATCTTCGGCAAGGCGGACAAATTCTGCGGCTTCTTCAAAATTCCTCGCCGCCGGAGCCAATTTGAGTATGTTGAATTTCTTCTTCATCGCCGCCCGGATTTGCTTCTCACAACTATATATGCCGGCGGCAATCAGCAGACAGCGGCTGTCTCCGCGCAGGCGGGAATCCATCGCTATTATCAACTGCCGGTAATCGTCGAAAGCTGCACACTGATATTCCGTAGCGACGCTTTCGGCGAGCTTGCCGTCTTTGTCGGCAACAGCCTCAATCTGAAAATGCTCACTTTGTGATGCCGCTTCGAGCAGAAGCCGGCCCTTGTCGTTCAGGCCAAGTACCGCGGTTTTTAATTTACCTTCGCTCATCTTCTAAAATATCCATACATCTGCCTTTCGCTTAATTTTACACTTCTTTTGAAAAAAAGAAACCATTAAAAACCGTCGTTAGTGGAGGGTGATTGGTGAGTAGTTAAATGGGGCCACAGCCTTCGTCCCGAGCATAGCCGAGAGATCTATTAAAATTTGCCACGAAGGCGCAAAGACACGAAGAAAATAGTTAATTAGTGATTGGTGAATTGGTGCCGCAGATGGCGGCGAGGACAGTCCACAGGATGCCTTACGGCAAGAACAGATGGCAGAAAAAAGCCGAGAAAAATCACCTGCCCCGTACGAATTAGGTCCCTGCCGCCTGCCCCCACGTTTCTTTGGAAGGGGTAATTTAGTGCGGGGTCTTCGCCGAATAGTACGCCCTCCGTAATCAGACAGAAAATTTAAGCAATTTTTTCTTGACAGAATATTTACTTGACTCTAAATTAAGCTGTGGTATAATTAAGATATTCAGGACGGAGGCTATTAAGTTTGCGCTATCAGTTAGCCGATATAAGCTAAAAGGGTGTTTTTACGCTCCAAAAGGCCATTTTGTTGGATTTTGCTATAATGACAAGGAACAAAGGTTAAAGTAACTTTGCCTTTTAGGAGGCTTTCTGAACATGACTACTGGTAAGAAAGGGGAAAAAACCGGCACTAAGAAACGTAAATTTCCACCTCCCGGCAAAGAGTCCCGCTCAGTTTTCTCAACCGCTTTAGCGATGGCTAAAGACCTCCTAAAGTCGAATGTCCTGTCTATTAACCTAGACTCGAACGGTAGCGTCGATATTGTTATCGATATTGAAAAATTAGAAGCCATTCCCAAAGATAAATTCAAGCAAGGGTTAACACCTGAGCACTTCTCCAACCTAATTCGAACAGAACTTGACTCACTTGTTCGGGTCGCTACATATTCGGACGCTACCAAAGGAATTAAAAATGAAATTCCATCTAAAATTCTTAAGGATAGCGGTATAGATGAGTTTCTATGGCGTTTGGAGGAGGTTAGGAGAGAACTTGTTCCGGATAATCTTAGAGAACGCGCAACGCTTAGGCGAACGACACAAGGTCTTGTTTTAGAAAATATGACTTGGCAAGTGGTAATCAAAAAACACGATCAAACCAGAGGGAAACTTTCCGATATTCCATACGGTTCCCTTTCTATAGTATATGTTTCTCCACAAAGCAACATGGCCTCAGTCCGTTTTGGAATAAAAAGCATGACAGTGGAACTACCCACAGTTCGCGAGCCAAACCAAATGATTCTCGAAGTGCACCAAGCAGACGTGGACCAAATGATTGAAACCTTAACAGATTTGCGTGATAATCTTGAGAAGGTCAAGAAAGGCAAATGAAAAGGTTTACAAAAGGAAAACTACCTGACACGGATGTCGGCCCAGAAAATCCCAACCTGGATGGTTGGCAAAAACCTATCCCCAAGGAATTTCAACAGACACTCCGGAACATCGGCCGCATCGAACAGCTTGAAACCGGCCAGGCCGACATTAAGAAAGCTCTTTATCAGATTCTAATTTGCTTAAAGTCCTCGTCCTGGGCGAGTCCCAGGTCTGCTCTTACCACTGACTTTCCTTCATGGCAGAACCTTCCTGATACAGTGCATAGTATTTCCGAGTTCGTAAAAGGCATGAGCCTTTTGGAACGAGCCCAACTTGCTATACAACCCATAGGACCTGCTATTGACCAAATTTTACCGCCATACCACGAAAAGCTTACTACAGTAACTAAACTTTTTGGAGAACTGGAAGAAGATTTTGATGATATTGCGCGTCGTATTACAAGATGTGCAGTTCTCGAAGAAGAATTAGCTGCTTTAGAAAATTCCTTAGGATATGAGGAAACACAATATTTAGGTTGGTGTGTTTTCCTGATAAGAGATATTCTAGATTATAACTTTGCGGAAGACCTCACAGAAACCCACCTCGGACTGCTCAAAAAGGCAATGGGTCTCGTACATGATAAAGGCTCTGACTGCAATAAAGAAGATTACCAAAACCTCCATAAAGAATTTTTGCAAACGGGCTTAGCCCTAATACCAACAACTCAAAAGGCCATTGACAAATATGGAGACTAGTAGAGGGAGGGAACACAATCCTGCTTCCTATTTCCTTGATACGTCAACCCAAATAGGTAGACGCTGGGCTGATGAACAAATCAGTCGAAAAGTTAGAGATGATTTATTTGGAAAAAAGTTACGTTGTTCAATTTACGTTGAGCGAGAATATCGTTGCAGGGTTCTCAATCAACTGATCAAACTCCACATTTTCGTTACAGCGTCAAAAGACGTTGAAGAAGCTGAGCAACGCTTGGAAAAATGTAAACATGAAATTGATATTGACGACCTATTCTACAATATCGGTAAGCGATTGCTCAAAAAATATAATTCAAAAAAGCCACTTATCAGATACCTGGAGAGGCTAATTGAAGTTGATTGGGAAAACTTCTTCTACGATGCTGTTCCCAGGTCACTATGTGACATGACTAATTGTACCCGCGGTGCAGACGCACCAAAATATCAACACGGATATTATCTCACAATTCCGACAAAATGCCCTAACAACTGCAAAATCTACGATTTTTGGAATTCAAAACGAGCAGACTTGCAAAATCTGGCTCAAATCGACACTTCGAAGTTTGCAAAAACCAACGATCCCAAGGGTACCATGGGACAAATTCAAAATGAAGCTCAAGCTATACTTGGTGGAAAATCCCCTCATGGGGACCCATGTAGAACCGTTAGTGATGCTGTAATTAGTATAGAAGCTCGAGATAGCTATCCTGGCATAACGATACATACTATGGATTACGATTTCGAACTTCTGAAGAACATACTAAACACTCAGGTTAGGTTTTTCAAAGCTTATAAAACCGCCTAAATTTATTTTCAAAGTTGTTACATGTCATCTCCCAAACCCCGCAATTGCCGGCAAGCAATTTCTTCCCTGGTCTCCCAAGCCACGAGTCGCGAGCATCGAGTATCAAGCATCCAGCATCGAGTAGTTTTCAACCATTTGCGCATGTAGTTATAAGCAAAAATCGGAAATTTTAAAAATTTTTAAGTCCTTTGATAATAACAACTTAATCCTGTTAATCCCGTCAAAAATCACCCAAAATTCGACCAAAAGCGTAGGTAGCTCTAATTATAGAGGCGCTACCTTTTGGCCTCTGGCAAAAAGTAGCCAAATACTAAACC
>JAUWAY010000004.1 GCA_030601845.1 Phycisphaerae bacterium | reverse complement strand
GATTCTCGTTTAAGGTTGTGGATGCTCGTATCGAAGCTCGTAATAGAAGCTCGAAGCTAGTTTTTTCCAGCTTCCAGCGTCGGGAATCAAGCTTCGATACCAGCTTCGACACCAACAAACGAGTTTCTTTAACTTTAGCTCGCTTTAGGCGCTTATACCACCTGACTTCTGCCTTCTGACATTGCCGTATGAAAACCGACTCTGAAAAAACATTGCAGGTCTTCACTATCGGGCATTCCAATCGTTCGTTCGAGGGTTTTCTATCGCTCCTTGAGGAATTTGGAGACCCTTCGCGGAGTTTATCCTGAGCAGAGCGAAGGGCTCAGGGTCACAGTTTTGAGACAGTTTCTTAGCCAGGTTTACATCAGAGGACAGCCAAATGCGCAAAGCAATAACAAGGGTCGGCTGTTGCGGCTTTGTGGCTATGCGACCAAAGTACTTTCAGACATTCCCTTTAGTCGAAATTCAGCAGACCTTACTACCAGCCGCCTAAGCGGGGATATGACCGTCTGCTGCGCTGGGATACAATTGTCCGCCGCTCTCCTACTGACCCTGGCCCCAGGTTAGCTTGACGCCGGCATATCGTAGTCTTTCGAGTGTGGTATGGTATGGGTCAACCACTTCTTCTTCAAGATTGCTCACCAGAGCCGAGTCTATCGATGCAAGCCGGTCTAAAAGCATTTGACGCTCCTGTTGCGTAACAATTCTGGCATCGGCGGTCATAGCGGCAACGTGAAAACTCGCCCCCGCTTCCAGCAGGTTCACAATGCCCTGAAAAGGCAGCTCAAAGCTTTCAGGCAAAGCCCCGGTCTTTTTGGTAAATGCCTCAGCCGTGCCTGCCTTGAGGCATATCCGTGTATGGACTTTCTTGAAGCGAGCGATCTGCCGTGCGTAGTCGGCCTCAGCCCCGATGAGGATGCCGTTGGTTTCGAGAATGAACAAGCGAAATGGTGAGCTCTCCACTTTCTCCAGCAGGCCCAGCAGATGGGACTTGCCCAGGGTCGGCTCGGCCCCGGAAATACGCAGTTGCTTAACCCCTGCCTTACGTGCAACGCGGCTCAGCCGAGAGAACGCCTCCGCCGGAGAGCGCAACACACCGTATTTTTCCGGAAAATCCCGACTCCAGTTCACCCAGCAAAAGATACAGCGCAGGCAGCACCCACAGGTATAGCCGGTTGCGATTCCACCGTACACACCCGTACAGTAGAATTTCGTGTACTTGCGGCGCTCGCCGCGACAGACAATCTCCTCGGTCCGTCCGGCCAGCTCTACCGGGTCAAAAGGACTAAATCCTGGCTCCAGATATCGCTGGTACGTCTGACAAACCCCGGTCATTATTCGTCTCTCGTCCCTCGTCTCTCGTCGCTCGTGCGACATCGTCATAAGGGTCTATGCAACCTCTACCTGGAACATCACAATCGAAAGTAAAGGGTAAGTCGCAAATCACACACAACATTTTGTTGACTGCAGCTAAGATAGCAACTATTTTTATATAAAAGAATTCATTCTTCATAATGTCTGGACAGCAGCAAACAAAGGTTAATGAGCGCAAAGTAGATGAACCCCGACAGAAATTTTGTAACGGGCCCCGTTAGAAATTCTACAACTAAGGAGCATCCTACAAAACGGAGGATTTCTAACTGGGCTATGACAGTACGTTTTCTCGCCCTTATTCTTGTCGGCACCAGCATCCTGGGAGGATGTAAAATGCGGAAAACCACCTTTGTAACAATAGGTACAGGAGGGGTGACGGGAATCTATTATCCTACAGGTGTCGCTATAAGTCGAATGGTTAATAAAAAATTTGATGAATACAAAATTAAAACAACTGTCGAATCAACAAGCGGTTCTGTATTCAATGTTAATGCAGTATTGAATGGAGACCTCGTATTTGGTGTTGTTCAATCAGACAGACAGTTCCAGGCGTATAACGGACTGGCTGAATGGTCTGAATTCGGAAAACAAACGGCTCTGCGCTCTGTCTTTTCGATTCACCCGGAATCAATCACTTTAATCGCATCAGAAAAAAGCGGCATCCGGGAAATTAAAGATTTAAAAGGCAAAAGGGTAAATCTTGGAAATCCCGGCTCAGGACATTTACAGAACTCAAGGGATGTGTTAAAGGCCATAGGACTTACTGAAGAAGACCTCTCTGCAGAATATGTTAAAGCTGTAGAGGCACCCGGATTGTTACAGGATGAAAGACTCGATGCCTATTTCTATACAGTGGGACATCCCAGCAGTAACATTAAAGAGGCAACCGCGGGAAGAATTAAAGTCTTCATTGTACCTGTCAAAGGCCCGGAAATAGATAAGATGCTTAAAAAGTATCCCTACTATGCAAAATCATTGATAGACCATTCATTTTATCCCTATGCATTGAATACTAAAGATATTGAAACAATCGGCGTAAAGGCGACCTTTGTTACGTCAAAGACAGTTGACGAGAATATTGTCTATGCCATAACAAAAGAGGTGTTTGAGAACTTCGAGGACTTTAAATCCCTACATCCGGCTTACAAGGTGCTGACAAAGCAAAACATGCTTGAGGGACTTTCCGCTCCGATTCACAAGGGCGCTTTGAGATACTATAAAGAAACCGACCTCGACAAATACATAGATACGAAACTCATAATTGATTAGATGCTGTTAATAGACAAGACAAACGTCGATAGAGCCATTATTGCTGTTATCTCAATAGCGTGGGCCCTGTTTCAACTAGCATTGCCCCGTTTCATAATACTTGACAGCACAACCGTAAGGATTGTTCACCTGGCTTTTGCTATGACACTTGTCTTCCTGACAATACCGGCTGTCAAACATAGGCGAACCCCCACTGCTTCGTTTGCGAAGCAAAACGGTGGGGGCAAAACGGCGGGGGGCAAAGAAACCGGCCACATCCCGCTTGTGGACTATATTCTCGCCGGCTTTGCCTGCCTGTCCGTACTATACTTTGTTCTTGACTGGGTAGGTATATCAATGCGGGCGGGCGTTCCTATTCGGCGGGATATTATCGTAAGTGTTATACTAATCATCCTTTTGTTAGAGGCCTCGAGACGTGCTATTGGACCGGCGATGGTCATTATTGCCATCCTGTTTACACTTTATGCCTTCTTAGGCCCTTATATGCCGTCTATCTTTGCCTTTCGAGGGGTATCACTGCGAAGGTACCTCAGCCAGATTGCTCTGTCTACGGAAGGAATTTATGGTATCCCGCTTTATGTTTCTGCCAATACGGTTTTTCTGTTCGTATTGTTCGGGTCAATGCTTGATAAAGTCGGGGCGGGACATTTCTTCAATGACCTTGCAATCTCTTTACTCGGTCGATTTAAGGGCGGCGCAGCAAAGGCAGCCATCGTCTCAAGCGGCCTGACAGGTCTTGTCTCGGGCTCAAGTATCGCCAATGTTGTTACGACAGGAACGTTTACGATTCCCTTAATGAAAAAGGTCGGCTATCCCGCAAAGATTGCGGCGGCAACCGAGGTTGCTGCAAGCACTAACGGCCAGCTAATGCCTCCGATAATGGGCGCAGCAGCATTTATTATTGCGGAATATCTGGGCATTGATTACATCGATGTTGTAAAGGCCGCCGCCATCCCTGCTTTTGTGTCCTATTTTGCCCTGTTTTATATTGCTCATCTTGAGGCCTCGAAACTTGGAATGAAGGGCCTGCCGAAAGCGGATATTCCCAGATTTCTGACCGTCCTGAAAAATGGATTTCATTACCTTATCCCGCTGATTGTTTTGATATATGAATTAATAGTTATGCGTCACACTCCAAACCTGGCGGCTTTCAATGCAATAATCGTCCTGATGGTCATTACCTTTGTGCAGGAAATCACAAAGGCGGTAAAAAACAGGACGCCCGTTACAAAGGCGGCCATTAAGAGCGTCAGCACTATTGGTGAAGGATTAATTGCAGGTTCGAGGAATATGCTCTCTGTTGCGCTGGCAACAGCCATGGCAGGTATTATTGTTGGCATTGTTTTCATGGGTCTTAGCGGTATGGTCGTTGAAATTGTAGCAGGACTTTCCTTCGGCTATATTTTCCCTCTGCTGTTGATAACAGCAATCGCAAGTCTGATACTTGGAATGGGACTGCCGACAACCGCAACCTATATTGTTATGGCATCAATAACAGTTCCTATAATCGGAGAGCTAAGTTCGGTAAGCGGTGTGCTTATCCCCGCAATAGCCGCCCATTTGTTCTGTTTCTATTTTGGCATTCTTGCCGATGATACCCCGCCCGTGGGGCTGGCCGCCTATACCGCCGCCGCTATTGCAAAATCCGACCCCATAGCAACAGGAATACAGGGATTCATATACGATTTAAGAACTGCTGTTATCCCCTTTATGTTTGTATTTAATGCCGAGCTTGTTCTTTACGGAATCAATAATTGGCCTCAGGCACTGCTCATTTTCGTAATGGCGATATTCGGGGCGTTCGCCTTTACCAATGCTGTGCAGGGATGGTTTATAATAAAGAATAAATGGTATGAGATTCCGCTGTTTCTTATCGCATCGCTTATATTATTTTGTCCCGCTGTTGTAACGAAGATTTTCAATCTCGATCACAATCTTAGATATTATATGTACTTTGTTGGACTAACTGTCTATGGTCTTTCTTTCCTTGTCCAGAAATTAAGGCTCGGGAACCCTGATAAATGACATCTCAGGCCGGACCTTAGTTTCAAAGTTTCTAACCAATTCGGATGGTTTGCTATGGCCACGTGCAAAAAATGTGGCAAAGTCTCTGAAGAAATAGCCGAAGTGTTATCGCTTTGCGCTGAGTGTATTCGCAATGCTGACGCTGCGGACCTCGCTGAGCTTGCAGAAATTCACGCCCAAAGTCGCGCACAATTTGGCCTCCCCGCTCGGCCTCCGTCCGCTTCGGACGGTATCCAATGTGGCCTCTGTCAAAACAAATGCAAAATCCCGGTCGGTGGGCGGGGCTATTGCGGTGTCCGCAGGAATGAAAATGGCCGCTTGATGGGTGGCACTGCCGAGGCCGCTGCGCTCTCCTGGTATTATGACCCGCTGCCGACCAACTGTGTTGCCGACTGGGTTTGTGCAGGAGGCAGCGGCGCCGGATACCCCAAATGGGCGCACAGGCCCGGGCCGGAAGAAGGATTTCTGAACCTGGCGGTATTCTACCAGGCCTGCACATTTGACTGCCTGTTCTGTCAAAATTGGCACTATCGAGAGCGTTCGATAACGAGCCAAACCCATACCGCTGCGGAACTTGCAGAAAGCGTAACTCCGGATACTTCTTGCATCTGCTTCTTTGGTGGTGACCCAACACCGCAGTTACCTCATGCTTTGGCAGCTTCAAAGCTGGCACGCAAACAAAATAGCAAAAGGATATTACGCATTTGTTGGGAGACAAACGGCTCGATGAATCCTAAGTTAGCCGATGAGATGATGAGCTTGTCTCTGGAAAGTGGCGGCTGTGTAAAGTTCGACCTGAAAGCTATGGATGCGAATATCCATTATGCGCTTTGTGGGGTACCAAATAGCCGCACCCTGGAGAACTTTGCAACCTTGGCAAGGCGGATACCGGAAAGGCCGCAGCCGCCTCCACTTATTGCCAGCACACTGTTGGTGCCCGGCTACATTGATGCCCGCGAGGTCCACGCAATAGCATCGTTCATTACCGACCTAGACCCGAGCATACCGTATGCTCTTCTTGGCTTTCACGGCGATTTTCTTATGACGGACCTGCCCTCCACATCGGCCAAGCACGCCGAAAGCTGCCTTGCCGCTGCCGGCGACGCTGGTCTAAAACGCCTGCGAATAGGCAACATTCACATACTTCGTTAGCGACCGAAAGGCCGGCCTAAAACAATAGCTTCTTTGGTGAACCATTTTGTTTTTTTCTGATTATTGATTCTTCTCAGTGCTGGCAGTCTACATCCAGCCCTCAGTTCGCAAAAATTATCGTTTTGATTTTATTACAGCACAGATATAATCAATCTTATGAAAAACGCTGTCCTCAGCAAACTCTTCAATCAAATGGCCGATGTTATGGAAATCCTCGGCGAGGACCGCTTCCGCATCAGCACCTACCGAAAGGTCGCACGAATTATTGCCGACATCCCGGACGACATCGAGACCCTGCTTGCGACCGGCCAACTGGCAAAAATACCAGGCATCGGAAAGTCAAGCCTTGCCAAAATCGAGGAATTCGTAAAAGCGGGTACTATAACCGCCCACCGGCAGTTGCTCACAAAAATCCCGACAACGTTATTGGAGTTGCTCACCATACCCGGTATGGGACCAAAGGGAGTAAAAGCAGTTTATGAAAAACTAAAGGTCACAAGCATCGCTGAGTTAAAAGGTGTGATTGAAGCCGGCTCTCTTGCAGCCCTGCCGGGCTTCGGCGACAAAAAGGCCTCCGCAATCGCAAAAGGCATTAAATTTCTTGAGACATCGACCGGCCGAATACGACTCGACCAGGCCCTCGAAGCAGCAGATATGGTCAGCGAATTCCTCCAGGAGTTATCCGGCATTAAAAAAATCCAGACCGCCGGCTCGCTGCGCAGATGCGCCGAAACTATCGGAGACGTGGACATACTCGTAGCCGCCGCCAAAGGCAAGCAAGTCATACAAGCATTCACGGACGCCCAGTTCGTTCAGGAGGTCCTCGCAGCCGGGCCGACAAAGGGCTCAGCCATTATCCAGACGGCAACCTCTCCTGTCCACGTTGATGTTCGTGTCGTCTCCGGCAAAAGTTTCGGAGCCGCAGCACAGTACTTCACCGGCTCAAAACAGCATAATGTGCACCTCAGAGAAATAGCCGTAAAGAATAAGTTAAAATTAAATGAGTATGGCTTGTTCAAAGGCGACGAAATGATTGCAGGCCGAGTCGAGGAAGAAATCTATCAAAAGCTCGGCCTCGATTATATCCAGCCGCTGCTTCGTGAAGACCGCGGCGAAATCGAAGCGGCAAAAACGCATTCGCTACCCGAGCTAATCCAGCCCAAAGATATCAAAGGAGACCTGCACGTCCATACAAACGCATCTGACGGCAACTGTGACATATCCGAAATTGCATGGGCAGCAAAACAGGCAGGTTACAAATATATCTGCATCACAGACCACTCAAAATCGTCCGCAATTGCCAACGGCCTATCAGCCAAACGATTAGCCGAGCAAATCAAAACAATCCGCAAGCTCAATGAGCAGCTAAAAGGCCTCACCATCCTGGCAGGAACCGAAGTTGACATCCTTGCCGACAGCTCACTGGATTTCGACAACAAGCTGCTTGCCGAACTTGACTTTGTAATAGCTGCGATACACTCGGGCCTGGCCGGCTCACGCGAAAAGGTAACTACCCGCACATTAAAGGCAATGGACAACCCCTATGTCAACTGCATCGCCCACCCGACCGGCCGACTCATAGGCCAGCGCGAACCGATGGACATCGATATGGCCGCTGTAATCAAACACGCCGTTCAAACACACACCGCCCTGGAAGTAAATGCAAACCCCTGGCGTTTGGACCTCAAGGATAACCACTGCAGAATGGCAATCGAAGCGCAAGTTATGCTGGTCATCGGAACCGACGCTCACAGCACCGCAGGCCTTGGCTTGATGGGCTTTGGCGTAGCAACCGCCGCCCGCGGCTGGGCAACAAAGGCCAATGTCCTAAATACTCGCTCAGCAGCCAAAATCAAAACCTGGACCAAAAGCAAAAGACCATAAAATGAAAAAATCGAAGCACGAAGTTCGGTATTCGAATTTCGTTTTTTAGCTATGATGCCTAAATCTGCCAAAATCTTGTTAACCGGCCTGCCGGGTTGCGGCAAAACAACCGCTGTAATGCAAATCATAGCTAATCTCGACCCCAAAAAAGTAGCAGGTTTCTATACGCAGGAGATTCGCCAAAACAACACGCGTAAAGGTTTTAGCTGGGCGCGATTGGATGGAGTCACGGGGATACTCGCCCACATTGACATCAAAGGCCCTTTTCGAGTAGGTAAATACGGCGTGGACGTTGCAAGCTTCGAAAAATCTGTAGTGCCGATTTTGGACATTGAACAAACCGATGCTGAGTTATTTATCCTTGACGAGATTGGCAAGATGGAATGCCTGTCCGAAAAGTTTGTCGCTGCGGTACGTCGGCTCTTTGCATCTGACAGGTCGGTATTAGCCACCGTGGCACTGAGGGGTGCTGGTCTTATCTCTGAAGTAAAGAATTTCCCGGGCACGAAACTATTTCATTTGACCCGTCAGGGTCGCGATAAAACAATTGCTGAAATTTCGCAAATCCTGTCGTTTTTGAAAAGTACTTCATAAATGTCACACGATTGGGCCGAAAAAATCGCACAGCAGCTTTTAAGCCGGAACTTAATACAGTCTGGTACCTGTTTGATTCTTGGTGCTGCCGATACCGGCAAGACCACTCTTGCAGCCGCTCTGGCAAAACGCCTGGCTGAGCGCAGCCCCGTTGGGATTGTCGATGCGGATATCGGACAATCTCACATCGGACCACCTGCAACAGTTGGTTGGGCACTTGTCGATAACCCACAAGTCGACTTCTCACAGCTTGTCGTCAGCGGTATTAGCTTCGTAGGTGATGTAACACCGACCGGTCATCTGCTGCAGTTGACCGCGGCCATCGTACAATGTGTTCGGCAGGCAGCAAAGGCCGCCGAGCTAATCATAATCGACACCCCTGGTTTTATCTCTGGACCGGCAGCAACGGCCCTGTGGTGGACGGTGCAGCGAATATTACAGCCAAAGTTGATTCTGGCGGTGCAACGCAACGATGAGCTAAGCGACATTCTTGCCGGCCTGCAGTCTCTTGACTCCCAGCTTGAGCTGATTAAATCTCCGCCAAGAATACCGACTAAATCACCGCAGGGTAGGCGAAGCTACCGCCAAAGCCAGTTTAGTAAATACTTTCGAGACTCCCGCCTCTATAATATAAGTTTGAATAACGTAGCAGTCCAGACGAGTCGAAATTTAAGCCGCAATAGCCTCGTTCATCGGCTGGTCGCTTTGAGGAACGGAAAAGGGGTGGATGTAGCCGTAGGTGTGATAACCCGGTGGGAGCCCGAAAAGGACATAGCGATAGTTCGGGCGCCTAAAATCGATATCCAGCAAATTCGCTGTCTTGTTATTGGAGATGTCACCATAGACATTGGTAATGAATAATACAGAAACTGTTTTTATTGATGGCAGCACGGGCGAAGGAGGAGGGCAAATACTGCGCACAAGCCTGGCATTATCGTGCATAACCGGCAGGAGTTTGCATATTGAAAACATCCGTGCCGCTCGCCGCAATCCGGGCCTGGCCAAACAACATTTAAGTTGCGTTCAGGCCGCCTGTCAAATATGCAATGGAAAATGCCAGGGCGCTGCCCGGGGCTCGCAAGTATTGGATTTTCAACCCGGATCTATCCAAAGTGGCGAATTTTATTTTGACATCGGCTCGGCCGGCTCCGCATCCTTGGTAATCCAAACTGTGCTGCCTGCTTTGTTTTTAGCGGACAAACCTTCCACAATTACCGTTACCGGCGGAACCCATAACCCGCTGGCTCCGCCGTTTGACTTCCTTTCCGGGACCTTTTTGCCTGCCATCGCAACCGCTGGCTTCCAGGCCAATTGCAAACTGATAAAACACGGCTTCTATCCCGCCGGCGGCGGAAAAATAACCTGTGATATCCAGCCCTGGCAGAAACAATCGCATCAGGCAATCAATATTTGCCAGCCAAGTCCCGCACCCATTAGGCGTGAGCCTGGCTCAATGGGTGCGGGATTTCAAATTCACGCGCTGGTTTACACTGCCAAACTCCCTGCACACATCGCGCAGCGCCAACGGAAACTATTGCTCCAGAGCGGACTCAATATCCAGAATATCCAGCACATCGAGGCAACAGATTCTGAGGGGCCTGGAAATTGTGTGATGATTCGGCTTTGTGGTACCGACCGCACAACGGTATTTACCGCATTCGGAATGCGGGGGAAACCTTCCCAGGAAGTAGTTAGTGAGGTTGTCAATCTGGCTAAAGATTTCTTGGCCAGCGGCGCTGCTGTCGACCGTTTCTTAGCCGACCAAATTTTGATTTATATGGCAATCTCGAAGGCCGGCTCTTACACGACCAATGAGCTTTCCACTCACCTTCTGACAAATATGGAAATAATAAAGAAGTTTCTGCCTGTTAACTTTAATGTGCACCGGCAGGAACAAAACTATAGCATTTCCTGCCAACCTGCGATGGAACATTCAAACCGTGAAATGTAGCTCGTGCTTCGGGGCACGATTTATTCGTGCCGCAGCGACTCGATGGGGTCCATATTGGCGGCACGATAAGCCGGATACAGCCCAAAGATTATTCCCACCGTCGCACTGATTCCAAAGGCCAGCACCAGTGACCTGCCCGTAATCACCGTAGGCATACGCCCAAAATAGGTCACCAAAAACGGTATGAAGGAACCTAATATAATTCCTAAGATACCTCCAGCCAAGGTCAGCAGCAGCGTCTCTGACAGGAATTGAAAGATAATATCCTGTTTCTTGGCACCGAGGGCACGCCGAATACCAATCTCACGCGTCCGCTCACTGACGGTCGCCAGCATAATATTCATAATTCCTATGCCGCCAACCAAAAGTGAAATTGCAGCGATTGAGCCGAGAACGATACTGAAAATACGCTGGGTTTGTCTCGCCTGCTCCAGTAGCTCTAAAGGCACAATTACTTGATAGTCATTTTTCTTGTGGAACCGACTCAACAACGTCTCCAGAGTCTCGCGTGTCGGCAGCACTTCGTCCATTGACCTGACTTTTACAATAACCTCCTGCAGTTCAACTCTTTCTAAACTGCGTCCACTGCTTCCGCTTATCTGCAATGACATCTCGCCGAAGCGCTTCTTAACCGTTGTCAAAGGGAGGTAGATATTACCTACATTCGCGCCGCCCTGACTTTGCCCTGCTGCGACCTCGTTACCAAGATTCTCCTCTGCTGGGCCCGACTCCTGGGTGCTGACAATCCCTACCACCCGATAATAATCTCTCGCCATCTTCACATCCTGGCCCAGCGGTTCATCAAAGACAAACAATTCCCTGACCACTTTTTCGTCAATAACGCAAACACCCCGCTTGTGGTGCATATCGAGGCTGCTGAGAAACCGCCCTGATTGTAGCTGAATCGGTGATATCTCGGGATACCACGGCACCGTGCCGATTACTTCTATGGCTACCTTGCGATTGCGATACCAGACCTGTTCAGAAAGAAGACGGCTCGGAACAATAACTTCAACATTCGGTATGCTGTTGCGAAAACGCTCAGCATCCAAATAGGTCAAGCCATATTCAAGCATCGTTTCACCCTCACCGCTGACATCCTTCTGTTCAGGTGGTTTGACTGTTTTTATAATGATATTACGGCTGCCAAGCCGGGCAATCTGTGCCTGCGCCTCACGACTGGCCCCCTCGCCTATCGCCAGCATGGCAATAACCGAAGATACCCCGAAGATAATGCCCAATGTCGTCAGAGTAGAACGCAGGCGGTGCATCCACAGACTTTTTATGCCTAATTTCGCAGTGCGTCTTAAACGAAACAAAAACATAATGTATTACCGCCTAATTTATTTTTGCATCACTGTCGCTTTATCTGGCCGTCAAAAAGTTCTATGATTCTCTCGGCGTGTGCGGCAATGTTCTCATCGTGCGTAACCACGATAAGCGTTTTGCCTTTTTTGTGCAAATCCACGAGAATGTTCAATATCTCGGCGCCGCTTTCCGAATCAAGATTGCCGGTCGGCTCATCAGCTAAAATAATCAGTGGGTCGTTTGCCAGCGACCTGGCAATCGCTACTCGCTGCTGCTGACCACCGCTCAGCTCCGTTGGTCGATGTGTAAGCCGGTCGCCAAGGCCCACCAGTGTCGCTAATTCCCTCGCACGCTTAGCACTTGCATCTTCTGAAAAGCCCTGGTAATACATCGGAACCTCTATGTTTTCTATGACATTTAATTGTTGGATTAAATTGTAAGATTGGAATATAAAACCTATTCTTGCGCCCCTTATCAGAGATAGCTGGTCGTCATCGAGAGCGGAAATGTCCTGTCCTGCGAGAGAGTATAAGCCGCTGGTCGGCCGATCCAGACAACCCAAAAGGTTGAGCATAGTTGATTTCCCCGACCCGCTCGGCCCCATAATGGCAACATATTCTCCATCCTTGATTGTCAGGTCAATATCTCGCAAGACCTGCAGCTCCACCGTGCCAAGCTGATAACTCTTACACAATTGCTCAAACACCACAATCGGCGTACCATTGCTGAACTCAACGGTTTTGTCCGACTTCTGCATCGCCGCCTCGACCCTCTCTCTTTTTGCCCTGCCTCATTCTATCACGCATAACTTTTCTAAGCTCAGTTTCGAACTTTTCCGGGTCGCTGCCCCGCAGCTGCTCTAACTCTTGTGCTTTCTCCGGGTTGTTCTCTGCCATACGACCTATTACACGCTCGATTACTTCATCTGTTAGTTCCGGCGGTTGTCTATCCCCAGGTGGTGTTCTGCCTTCAGGCGGCTCTCCACCCTGCGGTGGCCTCCTACCTTCCGATGGTATTTCACCCTCCGGTTGCTCTCTGTCCTGCGATGGTTTTCGTCGCTCTTTCAACCTGTCCTCAGAACTTGCTTCAGTTAATCGTGGAGGATTTAGCAGCACCTTCTCACCGACCTCTAAGCCGGCCCTAATGTGAACAAACGTATCATTGAAAGCTCCCGTTTGCACCTCTCGTTCTTCAGGGCCTTGTGGTGTTAAATAATAGCAGACTTTCTTACCACCGCGATTTGCTACTACCTGAACGGGCACAATTAGTACATCGTCTAATTGCTCAACCAGAACTTCGACCTTGGCTGACATTCCCGGCTTGAGAAAATCGTGCCGGCCTTCTATGCTTACCTCAGTGGCGTAAACCTTAAGGTCAGGATTCATCCAGCCGCGCTGAGGGTCCGGCAGCGGGTCAACTTTAAGAACCTCGCCCTGAAATGTTTCATCAGGAAAAGCATCAATGACTATTGTCGCCCGCTGACCCGGACGAACCATATTAACCGATGACTCGTGGACAGCGATTTCAGCAATCATTTCGCTGGTATCGGGCAATGTTATAATCTTCTGACGCTCATAAACCGTCTCCCCTTCGTCAATATTCCTGCTGCCTCCTCCTCCACCTCTACCTCGTCCCATGTAGAAATCCTGGCTTGAGCTATACACCACCAGCCCCGGTGCTGGTGCTACGATTACGCACGCCTCTATCTGCTCTTTCCGTTTGTCCAGGCGGTCTTTTCGCAGATCAAAAGTTGCCTTGCTACTTTTTACCTCGGCCGCGGTCTGCGCCAGCCTTGAACGGGCATGGGCACGAGTCCGCTCTAATTCACGCTGCGCCTCATAGTAGTCGCTCAGGAGCTTCTCGGCCTCTTTTGGAAACTCGTAACGCTCAAACAACTTCAAGGATATGCCTGCCTGCTCCTTTTGTATCTCGGCACTATCCCTGTCCAGCTCCTGCGAGAGCAAATCAAATTCGGATGTGTAATTCGCGTCGTAAAGCTTTTGGTACCCCTCCAACTGGTACTCGGCTTTTTGAAGTCTGCTACCGGTTAGTTTGATTTGGTCATTTAATAGCCCCAGTCTCTGCGAAGCCAGGCAGAGCCCCAACTTGCTTGGGTCATCAAGCAGAGATGATATGCCACTTATTGGATTTGAGGGGTTCTCATCTTGTGCTTCTTTCGCAAAATTGGCTCCCTGTGCATGGTTTACGTCCTCGACAAATTTCGCCGCCATAGTTTCGCCAAGATATTTCTGAAAGTCCATAAGGGCAAACTTTACCCTCAGTTCACCAGCGGTAATATCGCTTTCATTTTGTTTTACCTGAATGTCGTATGCCTCCTGCGCCGCGGTATAGGAGGCCTCGGTTCTGAAAAAATCAATTTCGTCCTGGGCAACGCGTTCTACCAATTCCGAGGAGTCCAACTCCACCAGCACCTTGCCGTTATCTACATCTTCCTGAGTTACATAACTACCTTCAGGAACGAGAGTGATTATTGTTGCCCGCCCTTCAACACGAGATTTGATATCTATTTGCTTACTGGCCTTGATACTGCCGCTCTCAGTAACCGTGATGGTTAAATCATCGCGGCGCACTGTGAACGTACTTAAGCTCTTACCTGCACTGCCAGAGCCCGCTGTTCTCATCGAGCCCAGCAACACCCATAGTACCAGGGCCACTGCAGCGAAGATTAAAATAACCCATGGCCGCTTGCCGCCGCCTATAAGCCCAAGCACTCCTTGGCGTCGTTTCTCCGATTGATTTTGATTGTTTTTCTCTTTATTATTGTTCATCATATCTCTTGCTCCCACATTCCATCAGGCCTGACCTCTAAAATACCAACATCGCGGAAAAAGTTCAATTTTGCAACTGTGTGGGCCACTAATGCAGCCGTCAAGCTGTTTCGTGCTTGCAACAAATCGTCCTGCGATTCCAGCAAATCCCGCATTCTCGCTCGCCCAAGTTCCCAGAACAATAGCGTGCTCTCAACCCGTTTCTCGGCTAACCCCAGGCTCTTTTGCTGAGTTCGGTATGACTCAGCTTCCTCCTCCAGTTTACGATACGCCCGGCGCACCGCCAATTTAACCTGGTCCACACCATTCTCATACTCGCGCTCTCGCTGCTCTAACGTTATCAGCGCTTCACGATAGGCATTACGCTCGGCTTTGCGGTCCAACGGCAAATCGGCTTCCAAACCCACTCCGTAGGTACCTCGGTGAAATTGCAAGTTGCTGTAATCAGTTCTTCCGGCTGAACTTACACTGGCGCTGCCAATCAAATCCAGTTCGGCACCAAGGTCATCGGCAGCTACCACAACTTTTCGCTCCGCATCATCGACGCTGTCTCCGCTGTTAGCCAAATCCAGACGCCGGACTAATGCCGTCTCAATTGCCGCCTCCGGAGCATAATCAAGCTCGCTTATACCAATCTCCTCTAACGCCTTCAATTCATTCTGGTCCATCACCACATTAGCATCGGTCGGTAAAGACAACGTTATCTTGAATTCATCCAGCGCCTGTTCATAACTTTGCTTCGCTCGAACATAGCTGTCTCTCGCCCTTAGTTCACTCTGTTCTGCCTGGTCCACCTCGAAGGGAGGTATAACACCAGCCTCTGCCGCCATCTCAGAACGTTTTTTCACTTCCAACATTGTTTCGTAATTACTCGTGGCGTTGGTTACCGCATCTCTTAGCTGCAAAACTCGGTAATAGTCGTTCACAATCGAAACCACAAACGTTTTGCGGTAGCGGTTGAACGAGCGTATCTGATATAAAGCATTCCGCTCCGCTTGCGTCAGGTTTTCCTGCGCGATTTTACGCCCCGCACCACGAAGCAGCGGCTGCCTGATACTGGCGCTCAGAACCGACCCTAACGAAGTCCGCGGGTCGCCGGTAAGAAAACGTGCCCAATCGATTGCGATGCTGGTGCTGATTCTTGCTCCGTCGGCCAGTAGTTGGCTAAAGCCCAATTCTGCATCGGAGCTTACCTTCTCATCGACACCGTCCTTAACGTAGTCGGCGTCAATAGTCCCAAACCATTGTCGCGCAAACTGATGCCGGGCCAATGTTAAATCAAGTGCCTTTAGGTAAAGCTGTTCTTTTTGCCTTTGATAGTCCCGGTTATGTGCGGTGGCCACACCCACCGCCTGTGCAAGACTTATAACGCCTGATGGCGGTACAGCTTTTTCGACCTGCACGTCATTTGGCGACGGCTCTACGTCACCAATCGTATAATTGACCTTTTGACCGAAGTTGTCCTCCCATTTGCTGTCGATAATCTTATATACTTCCTCGTCGGCCTCAGCTTTATAATGCTGTGGACTGCAAGCACCGGCCATACCCAATATCACAGCGGCATACAGCGCCCAGCATAACAACGTTAATAACCGAAACTTACAAAACATCAAATCCGTCTCCTACACTGCTCCTGCTCGCACAACGGTGTCTTGATTCGTATCTATCCTATTATACAATAGGAGCTTACAAAAGAAAAGACGAAAAACTAACCGGGCTCTCCGCAACTGCTCCCAATTTCGGATATTTGTCGCAGCTTTCACAACACGCCTTCCGATAAAGTCCGAAAATCCAACAATTTATGTGCAAAGACCTCCGGCAGTTTGCACTGCCACCGCAAATCCTTTCTGTATGGTGTTAGACGCTTTAAGTTGTTAAAATATTGCCAAAAATTCTGCTAATATTCGGTACAAAATGGTATTGGATTTTATTGCGTGTATTTTCGCACTGTCAGTGATGGATTATGCTGCTGGAGCCAGGCCGCAACTTAGAGCACGACCTTCCCGCCGCGGCAAAATTCTTAATCGACCGAGTGCAAAGGCAGCCGGCAGGACTGTATCGCGAGGGCTAACCCACGGCTTACAGCGCAGATGTTATTTAGCTCATCGGCAGTTAATTCATTTTGCGATGAGCGGTAAAGCAATATAAAGCCCAACGATGAGCCGAGCTGGCCAAGAGGAATCGTAACCACCGAGAGCTTATTTAGGCTCATTAAGTTGCCCTGCAGACCCATTGCGAACATATCTTCCAGCCTGCACACCTTGTTCGATCTGCAGATATTCTCCACCAGCTCAGGGCTAAAACAACTCTCTAAGTGCTGCTGTTCAGCTGTGCCTGCCTGCTCACTTTCCAGCGGCCCCTTTTTGCAATAAGTCGCCCCGCTGTTTTGCTTCGCAAAACCGAAGTAGTGGGGGGAACCCTCGAACATATGCAATTCGAAGCTCCCCTGCTGACGCAAAAAGAAGGAGACATTTGCATTGGCAATTTCGTCTTTGATAAGCTTGCTCGCAGTATATAAAAGGGCCCTCAAGTCGCTTATCCCCACGATTGCCTCGTAAAAATCCGCTGTGAAACTAATGGTATCTAATCTTTTGATAAACTCCCTCTGTGCCGCAATCAGGTCATTGCAGAGGATATCGATTTTTTGTGCCTGCCTTTTACGTTCTTTATTGAGTTTCCTGATAAGCAGGCGCAGTCTCTTATGTCGTTGTTTTGCGTCCATGAGTATCTGCCTTTTGGTTATCAACCCCGAGATGGCCTCCAAACCTTAAATTCGGCCTACTTAAAGGTCCGCTTTAAGCGCAAATAAATTTAAAAAAGACGGTAGCCGGTAGCCCTATAAATAATCAGCTATCAGTTTCGGTGTGGTTGAGGTTTGTTCAAGAACCTGCATTGATTAAAAACCGCCCCCCCTGCCGGAATTGATTTCTCTGCATTTTCGGACTTATTTGCTCGTATCTCGCCAAGAGTATCTGGGTTTCCAAACGCCCTTTGTTGCGTTTGGGGGCCCTCTCATATTTTGTATTGCGACAATCGATTATCAATCGAAAAACTGCCCTGTCATTGCGAGCACTTCGCATTCGCTCAGCATAAACTCCGCGAAGCAATCTCATTCTTTCAGAAATTATAAGATATTCCACACCTTACAAAAACCATAGGTCGGTCCGCTTCTTAGCTCATTTCATTGTAATATCCAGAATCACGCTGGCTTGCCTCCCGTGCGGTCTATCCTTCAATTCTGAACGAATATACTCTGTAATCCCAATAACTTCAGTTTTGCCGGTTGTAGTATTGGTTATAGCCAGGTAACAATCACCAGCAGCAGATACTCCAGAAAAAGCACAGCGATAAGTACCTACCCTTGCAAATTCGCCGGATAGCTCGACCTGGTAGTATTCTATCGCGCCCAGAAGAAATACAACAGCCAAACCTAAAATAAGTCCCATCAGAAATTTCATCATAAATCTCCTTTAATAGCAGAGCAAGATATTACCTTTTACCGTATTTTCGCACCTATTTGTTCGTATTATCTCGTCAAGCGTATCCCGTATTTCACATTGCGGTAAATCCTCGCACGAGTCACGGGCCACGTTTTACGCTTTTACCGCCGAGCCTGCAGAGGCCGCGGAGCTTAATTTATAGTCTCTGGTTCTTAGTTTTATATCTAATTCTTTCTCTGCGTTCTCTGCGGTTAATCTTTGCCTCCTTCGCTTTCTTCTCAACATCACCGCAAGAGAAGGTGAGGGGTAAGGTGGCTACTGCCAGCAATATTAAAGCCTGCGTAGTCTAAAGATTCTTTAAGTAATTTTGAGACTGCGTCATTCTTGAGGGCAAGCCGCAACTCAGTCAGTAACCTTATAGACTGTATCCCTCTTTCTTACCCGCTCGCTAACTTTCACTCCAACAGAGTCGCCTGCTTTAGCCTCTTTAACGTCTACATTATTAATCTGCATTGAGTCAACAATCAGTTCAAGGTTGGTAGTATGACCCTTAATGTGGATTTTGTCCCCCGCTTTTAAAGCTGCTGTTAACTCGATAGCGGCTACTACAGGTCGGGCAAAGAAATCTGATACCGTTCCAATTATCTCCTCAGGCATTTGCGTATCTCCTTTAGATTTAATTGCTTGCCTTTAAACCAAATACACGCCATTTGGTATTGTAGCTGAATTGTTCTTGAATGCAAGCCTCGATTTGGTTGACAATAGTACAACGATATGAGTTAACAGTTACTCATAGCTTCTTTTAGCAAGACTTCAATGCCGATTTCCAAAAACAGGCTTAATAGTTTTTTATGCCCCTCCTCCTCACTATCACCGCACCCAAGCCAAGCATGGCAAATTTCAGCTTCACATAACGATAGCTTTCTGTGAAAAATGGGCTGAGGAAAAAAGGTCTGCGAAAGAAAGGAGAGCCCATATTTATCCGCAAACCCCAAAAAACCTCAGCCCACTCTATTGAAAATATTATTACCTACGCCATAAAAGGTCAAAACCATTTTTTTCCTTCTCACCATCACCACACCCAAGCCGAGAAGTAAGAGAGTGGCTGTTTAGTCTTTGCCCTGATGCCTTACTGTTCCTTCTGTTCAGTCTCTTCAGTGCAGGGATGTTCTTCGGCTTTCCCGTGGCACTCCTCTACCTGTTCAGGCGAACATTCTTCCGGCTTTTCTTCCAGCTTCTCTGGCTGTTGGCATTTGTTTTTCTCATCGCACATAATAAACTCCTTAAAATCGTATCAGTTTTCGGTAATTTTACCAAATTATTCACACAAACCAAACTCTATCTTTTTCTCCTCAAAAAAAATTGTTAATATTTCTCGCCGTACACACTGCATACCGAGATAAGCATAATAATATCCTGTCTTTTATTTTTTTGCCACAAAGGCACAAAGGCACCAAGACACCAAATTTTATTATTTTTCAACCATGGATTACACCGATTTCACTGATTTTTTTATTTATATTTGCTCCACGTTAATCCGCGAAATCTGTGGTTAATTATCTTTCATCTTTTTTATTTCTTCGTGACTTTCTGTCTTCGTGGCTAACAGAATTGTCACCGTCGTTCCCTTGCCGGGCTGACTTGTTATCGCAAGCCGGCCGCCGTTTAATTCTATCAGTCGTTGCGCGTGGGCAAGTCCCATTCCGCGTTTTCGCCCTGCCGGCCTTGCCGAGAAAAATAGCTGTGTCGCCTTCTGCACCGTCTCTGTATCCATTCCGCAGCCGAGGTCTTTGACTTCCACGCTCACCCTGTCACCGAACTCGCACAAATCAGCGGTGATTTTTATCGGCCCCATTTCGTCTGTATAGGACTCAAGAGAATTGGAAATGACATTCGCGATTGCCGATACAATCTGACCCGAATCTACGAAAACGCCTTCTAATCCATCGGCAACCTCGATTTGGACATTGATATGTTCCACGTTCATTTTTGCGCTGGTTAATTGTATAGCTTCATCGAGCATCTTCTTTATATCTGTCTGGGCCGGCCGGGGCTGTGATGGCTCGGCAAAAGTCATCAGGTCATCGATTATCGCAGATATTTCGCCCGTATTTTCCTGAATCTGTTTTAGCATTCTTTTTTTTGCCGCGTCGGTCTCGGCCTCGGCCAGTAATTGTGCCCTGCCGGATATGACCGACAGAGGATTATTCAATTCGTGTGCTGCACCGGCCGCCATTTCAGCCAGAGCATTCAGGGAACGACTTAAGGCGGACCGCTGCCGAACTGTTCGCTCTGGCTCACTTTCCTTTGGGCTGCCAACAAGCCGGGCAAACTGCTCGGCAAAATAGCGTTGCCTATCCCACGCAGAAGCCATTTCTAAAATAACCCCAGCCATCGAGCTAACCGCCTTGAACTTTTCCTCGAACAGCTCCGCATCTGTCGGATAGCGAAGCTCAAAAACAATTGCTCCAATTGCTTTGCCGCCGGAAAGCAGAGGCATCAATTTAGTCTGGTTCAGGTCGAACTCAACGTCTAATTGCTCGAACAGCCAGTCAAGATAATCGTGAGCATTCAAAATTGCGAACCTGTTTTGCAGCACTTCTGGTATCACCGGTGTTTCAGCAGACACGTTTAAGGAAACTATTTTGCTTTGCGAGAGGTTTTCTACAACGACAGCTTCGAGACCTTGCCGGTTACCAGCAGGGGCTAAATACAGACAAACCATACCTGTCTGATAAAACTTTTGCCAACAGACAGCAAAATTCTCTGCTATATCGACGGCTTCGGCAGCCGAATCTATGCTCGAAAGAAATTCTGTGATAAAATCAAAATGGCCCGAAGCGGCTTGCAGCCGGCAATTTTCGAGCGATAGTTTGCTCTGCTCCTTGGCCAATTTGGCGGCAGTAGTGTGGACAATCTCACAATAGCTCGACTGCGGCCTTGGTAAATCAAGGCCCAGAACTTTGGATTTCTGCTCGACCGTCTCAGCCAGGCCACCGCGGATTTGCTCCAATTGCTCCGGACTTATTGCCAGTGACACTGCAATTTGCTCTGCCGAGTCGGGCGAATCATAACCGCCCGACTGGCCGATGTTACACTGGCGTGCTACACAATCGGCTAACCGGACGATTTGCGCAATTCTTGCTTCGCCGATTTCCTGAGAGATTATGTCGGTATCACTGTGATGCAGCCAGATGGCCAGAATAATTTGCTCCGGCAGATGCCACTTCCGGGCAAGACGTTTGCCGAGGGTCGTGTGGTCGGCGCCGAGATATTTTTGCTCAATCGCACAGACGCCGGCTTGTTGTGATTTTGCTTCTTCGACAATACGGGTAAAGCTTTTCGGCATCACCTCTTGCAGTGCAAGCTTCCCGATATCATGCAGCAACCCAGCCGAGTATGCCAGCTGGGGATTAAACTTGGGCGATATGATTTCGGCGATATCTTTAGCACAGCAGGCAACTGCAAGGCCGTGTCGTACAAGCTGTCTTCTCAGCAGAACTCTTTTTTCATCATCATCTTGGGCTTGAAGAACTTTCACAGAAAAAAAGGCATCGCGAACGGTCTGCACAGTCAGTTTGCCAACCGCCCGGGGAACCGAAAAGCTTTCATCTGCAAAACTTATACCCTGCCGGTACATAAGCAAAAGAATCTTGGTTGTAAGGGCAGGGGCCGATTCGATTATCTCAGCTATCGCTGAAGATAAAGGTGCAGACTGTTGAAGGTTAGAAAGAAATCCTGCCGCAACGCAGGGCAGGGTCGAAAGCGAATCGAGCCGACGAATAGCAAGCTCTACCTGGTGAGCAGCTGCTGTCGTATTAGACGCTTCCTCTGGCACGTAGTTATCCTCTTTTTAGCGTATAGAGTGAACAAAAGCATAAGAGTGCTTGCAACTTATGCACTTATAGTCTGCTATTATTTTTATTAGCCGTCGAGGTTTCAAATGGCCCGAATGACTTCGTGTTGTTTTATTTATTTCATCTGTAAGACGGCGGTGATTTTGCCAGTTAGCTCATCAATGTTAAACGGTTTTCTTATGAAATCTTCCGCGCCGGATTTTAACAACTGGTCGATTTCGTCCTCTTTTATGACGCCGCTTACAATTATGATTTTGATGTCTTCAAATTCGGGATTGTTTCTTATCGTCTGGCAGACGACGTTGCCGTTGACATCAGGCAGCATATAATCGAGTAATATCAGGTCGGGCCGAAACTGCTGGGTCAATATTCCCGCGTCATAGCCGCTCGAGGCGGTTTTGATCTCGAACCCGCCATCACGAACAAGGACGTCGGAGATAAGCTCAACAATTTCAGCATCATCATCAACGATAAGGACTTTCTTTTTGCCGGAGTCGAGTTCATCCAGGGGGATACTGTTTTCCTTCATAAATTTGACTAAGCTCCGGCGTGGAATTCTGCGGAATTTTGAGCCTGGAATGCGAAATCCCTCGAGCCGGCCAGCATCAAAACAACGTATGATTGTCTGCTGACTTAGCCTGCAAATCTCGGCGGCTTCGCCGGTCGTAAATAAATCCTTCATCTTATCTAATCCTCCTTGTCAAACTAAATCCATTCAGCTAAAGGCCTTCCCATGTTGCCTTTTTGTCCTAATTTAACTATCAAACTCTGGATTTGTCAAGAGAAAAAATGTTTAAAAACCATTTTTTTTAGTTATGAGGATGCGGATATTATCAGTCTTTGGGTGGATTGGAGGGGATTTTCGCTGTTTACTGCCTAAAAAAAGGGGTATTGCATAAGTAGTTTCAGGGCAAAAGAGCAGTAAATTATAGGACGTTGTGGCAATTTTTTCGCATCAAACGCGCAAGTTTTTTCGCAAATGCGAAAGATTTTCGCACCAAACGCGCAAGTTTTCGCATCAAATGCGCAAGTTTTTAAAAACAGGCGTCAAAAATGAGCAAAAATGAGCAAAAAATAGCAAAAAATAGCAAAAATTTGCGAAAACTTGCGAAAAATGGTGAAATCTGTGCAAAAATGGCCGCTTTTTGAGTACGTTTTTGCTACCCCCCTGCGCAAATGATCGCGCTGGTCGGCGCGATAGTTTTGAGTTCTTAGTTCGTAGTTCGTAGTGCTTTTTTGGCCACGAATTAACACGAATTGACACCGATATATTTTCGCCACAGAAGGCACAGAGAAATATAGCCACAAAAAGGCAGAAAAAGGACAATAATAATCTCACCACGGATTTCACAGATTGCGCAGAGAGATTAAAAAATTACAAAGCCACGGAAAGCTATTAGCGGGGGTGGGTAATTGATTGTTGATTATTTTTTAGATTGCCGGGGTCTGCTGGGCAGGGCTGACGAGAGCGGAACAGAGGGTAGAAAAAAATTTGAAAAAATTATATTTTTTTCTTGCAATCTCTACAAATGTAGAGTAAACTTGACGTGGTTAGAGAAAAAGGAGGTTGCTATGGCAAAGAAAAATTATGAACTGACCGAAGCTGAGTGGGCGATTATGCAGGCGGTCTGGGATAACCAGCCGTGCGCAGCGCCGAGCGTTCAAGAGGTGCTTGAGAGTGAAAGAGGCTGGACCTACAGCACGGTCAAGACAATGATGGACCGAATGGCGGCCAAAGGGCTGCTTGAGACCGAAAGAGTCCGTAATCTTATTCTGTACCGCTCGGCTATTACGAAACAACAGGCGCAGAAGGGAGAGATTATGCGGGCGGTAAAAAGGGCATTTGATGGTGCCCTTACGCCGATGATGCAATTTCTGATTGATAACAATAAGCTGTCGAAGCGTGAGTTAAATGAGCTGGAAACGATGATAAAAAAGAGAAGACAGAAGACGGCGGGGAAAAAGCGAAAATAAAAAGGCCTCTTAATAAAGGGAGGGCGTATTATGAATGCGATGTTGGAACAGATTAATTCGGCAGGTTTGAGGTTTGTTGAATTTGCCTGGCCAATGCTGGTTCAATCCAGCGTGCTGATTGTGCTGCTATTGATACTGGATTTTGCGCTTCGCAAGAGAGTGCGTGCGGTGTTTCGGTACTGGATATGGATGTTAGTGTTAGCCAAGCTCGTTTTGCCAACCACGCTTTCGACGCCGGTGAGTTTGGGTTACTGGTTTGGCGATGAACTGGCGGATATAAAAGTAAGCGCTCTGGCTGTTTCTGTAAATCCAGCGGATATGCCGCAAGCAGCGGAGCCGGCACCTGTCGAAATTGGCAGCGAAGCGCCCGCAGTGACACTGACAAAATTGGTTGAGCCAGCAGTGGCGGAGATGGGTGCTCGGCCGACGGTAATATCGGTGACGACAGCAACATGGCAGGGGATTGTGTTTCTGGTCTGGCTGACTGTCATGGTGATGATGGGGTTATTGCTGTTGCAGCGGGTGTTTTTTGTCAGTGGGCTTGTTGCGCAGGCCAGGGATGCGGATAACCGAATGACCGATGCGTTTGAGTACTGCTGTGAACGTATGGGGGTGAAAAGAAAGATTCGGCTGAAGGTTTCGGCTAATACTGCCAGTCCGGCGGTGTGCGGGTTATTTAGGCCTGTGGTTTTGGTGCCGGAGAACCTCGGGCCAAGTTTGAAGTCGAGTGAGCTGCGGGCGGTTTTGATGCACGAGCTTGCGCATATCAAGCGTGGCGATTTGTGGGTGAATCTGGCTCAGACCGTTTTGCAGATTGCATATTTCTATAATCCGCTGCTGTGGCTTGCCAATTGCGTGATTCGCAGGGTGCGTGAGCAGGCGGTTGACGAGGCGGTTCAGGTGGCAATGGGCGCTAACGCCCAGCAGTATCCGGAGACTCTGGTGAACGTGGCGAAGCTGGTTTTTGGCCGGCCGGCTTTGAGCTTGCGATTGATAGGTGTTGTGGAATCGAAAAGTGCATTGAAAGGCAGGATTAAGAGAATGTTGAACCGGCCGATACCGAAAAGTGCAAAATTGGGGATTCTCGGCCTGATTGCGGTTATTGTCGTGGGTTGTGCGTTATTGCCGATGGCCGCGGCAGAAAACAGAGGACAGAAGACAGATGACAGAGTGGAAAGACAGTTTATAGCGACGCTACCGAATGGTGTTACGGTTGAACTGGTTGGGGCTTGTGACTGGCCGGAGACTGGCAGGAGATGCTGGCGGCCGGATGGCTCAGCTCTTGGTGAAGAAATATATGTGAAACAGGAGCATGACGAGGCCAATTATGGGTTTGTGGTTAAAGTGGATGGTCCCGAGGACCTGAGTTTTACATGGCGGAATATTGAAGGAGCGCCCAGCCGGTGGGGTTCTTGTGAGGTGTTAGATTACCAGGAACATCAGCTTGATGGTTTTGAAGCCACTGTTGCTGTTATAAAAGATAACCGCTCTTTGACCTCAATCCGAATCGGCATTGCTGCCGGGCCCTGGAGTACGATAGCAAGTCACGAAGGCACAAGAATGATTAGTGGGAAACAGACGGACGTGCTATGGTCACAAGCATTCGAGAGCCGTGGTGCCACGCATATTGTTGCCTCAAGTGAATGGCGAAGAGATCGTGCTGAACGGGTTGTAGCTATTGACAAGGAAGGGGTATTGCATACTACTTACCACGGTTCCGTAGCTTCAGGAAAAGTTGACCAGTTGACGGCTACTTTTAAAAATCTGAAACTTGGGCAAATCAAGGAATTTCAATACCAGGTTCGGCCATACGAATGGGTTGATTTTAAGAATGTTTCTCTTCGGCCGGGGGTGAAAACCAATGTGCAAATTGAAGTTGAAAAACCTACTGGCGAAAAGGGAAAAGTAGTAGAAGGAGTTGATATCACACCTGCGAATTTCGATATTCGCTTAGACGAGAAGCGAGGGGTTTGCAATCTTGTGGTTTCTATTGAGAATCAGAGTGATGTTACGACCCCGAAGTTTAAGCTGAGATTCTATCGGGGTGATTCAGCCAATAATATGGATGAAGCTGGTAATGTTCACAGCGGCTGGCATGAAGCAGGGCCTATTGAGCCGAGCAAGAGCTGGAATGAATGTACCCGGGATTTCCATTTGCCGGATGGTCAGCATAAGTTCAACGTTGTTCTCGATTATGATGATAATTTAGTTGAGTCAGATGAGACAAACAACCGTGCATCGATGAGGGTTATCGTAAAAGATGGGCACATCATTGAGAAGTCAGTAACGACAACCCCCGAATAAATTTGAAGGAAAAACATTTTTGGGTCCCCGCTTTCGCGGGGATGACAAATTTATCCGAAGTTGTAATGTTTTGTTACGGCTTCGTGTACGTTCCAGGTGCATTCGAGGTCCTGTGGGAAGATAACGAAGTCGCCTGGTCCGAAAGTTACTGAGTCTTTGCCGTCTTTGTCCGTAACAGTTACCTTGCCTTCAATGAGAAGGCAGGTTTCTTTTTCTGTGTATTCCCAGTCGAAAGCGCTTGTCTGGCACTTCCAGATTGGCCAGGCCTTGCAGGTTTCGGCTTCGGCGTCGGACGGTTTTCGGACAATCACATCTTTAACGGTAGGCATTTTGTTTTTTCCTTTCCTGCCACTAAGGCACCAAGACACCAAGAAGTTTGCTCTTGCCGTGGAAGCTCGTTTGTCGTTGTCGAAACTGGTATCGAAGCTGGAAACCGGATGCTTGAAAAAAACGAGCTTCTATAACGAACTTCGATACGAGCATCCACAACCTTAAACAAGAGTCGCAAACATTTTAGGCACTTTAGCTCACCTTTATTTTCTCTGCGGGTAATTATACTTTAAAAGAAACTGTTTTTAAATATTGAATGGTAATTTTTCTCAAAAGTTGCTATAAATTGGTATTAAGGCAATTTTGTTCGGAAGCGATGAGGTTATGGAGCAGGACAAAGTAGAGAAATTCAGGGTTTGGTTTGATGATTATGTAGCCGGCTTTTATGGGGACGATGAGTTTGTCAACGCCAATTTGAAGCTGAAAGAGGAGCACAGTCGGCGGACCTGCGAGGAGATGCTGTATTTAGCTGACGAGCTTGGGCTTGATGAGAACCAGAGGCGGATAGCTGAGGTGACAGCGCTCTTTCACGACATCGGGCGGTTCGAGCAGTTTGTCAAATACCGGACATACAGTGACGTAAGAAGCGTGGACCACTGCCTGTTGGGTTTAGAGATTCTGCGGAAGAGAAAGGTACTTGAGCCGGTAGACGTGTCGGAGAGAGAATTAATAGAAAAGGCGATTGAGTATCATGGGCGTAGAGAACTGCCGGGAGATTTGGACGGGCAGTGTCTGCTGTTTTCGAAATTGATTCGCGATGCCGATAAGGTGGATGTGCTTTATGTGGTGACGGATTACTACAGCCAATACAGGGACAATCGGGAGGAGTTTAAGCTGGAGCTGGAGCTTCCGGATGAGCCGAGATATTCGGCTGAGGTGGTTGAAGGTATTTTGCGTGGGCGGCGGATTGACTACAGCGAGCTGCGGACGTTAAATGATTTGAAGCTCTGCCAGCTTGGATGGGTCTATGATATGAATTTTGCAGCGACGTTGAGGTGGATAAGACAACGCAAATTGCTGGAGAAGCTGGTTGGTTTTCTGCCGGAGACAGCTGACATCGAAAGGGTCAAAGAAAAGATATTTGCGTATGTTGATTGCAGAATAAGAAGGGAAATTGGATAGCCGCTTTCGCGGGAACGACATAAAGGAAGGTATTGTTATGGAGACGGTTTTGCGGACGAGGATAGCGGGGGTTGAGCCGAAGCGGGGTAAGGTTCGTGACATATACGATGTGGGTGATAAGCTGCTGATAGTTGCGACCGACAGGATAAGCGCTTTCGATGTGGTAATGGCCAACGGGATACCGTATAAGGGGATTGTTCTGACGCGGATTTCGCGGTTCTGGTTTGATTTTTTGGGCGGTGAGGTTGAGCATCATCTAATAAGCGATGATGTAAGGAGTTTTCCAGAGCCGTTTTGCAATTATGGCGAGCAGTTAGCCGGGCGGAGTATGTTAGTTAAAAAGGTTGAAGTTTTGCCGATTGAGTGTGTGGTGCGAGGGTATCTGGCCGGTTCGGGCTGGAAGGAATACAAGGAAAGCGGGACGGTTTGTGGACAAAAGCTGCCGGCGGGTTTAAGGCAGTGCGAGAAACTGGGCGAATTTATATTTACGCCGGCGACCAAGGCCGAGAGGGGAACGCACGATGAGAATATCAGTTTCCAGCGGTGTGTTGAAACTATTGGTGAGGAGGCGGCGAACTATGTGCGGGATAAGAGTATTGAGATTTTCAAAAAGGCCGGTGACTATGCCGAGAGCAGGGGGATAATCCTGGCTGATACGAAGTTTGAGTGGGGTGTTATTGACGGCAGGATAATTTTGATTGATGAGGTATTGACGCCGGACTCTTCGCGGTTCTGGCCGGAGGACAAGTATGAGGTCGGCAGGGACCAGGAGAGCTTCGATAAGCAATTTGTTCGCAATTTCTTAGAGAGTATAAATTTCGATAAATCCGGCCCGGGGGTCGAATTGCCTGAAGATATTGTTCAAAAGACCAGCAGCAAATACATTGAGGGCTACGAACGGCTGACAGGTAAGAAGTTTGAATTCGGCAGGTAGTAGTTACCAAACCCGATGTGACAATATTTGTACGTTGTCTGGAATTGAGATTGCCACGCTCGGCGGAGTTTACCCTGAGCGAAACGAAGGGCCTCACTCGCAATGACAGGGAGGACGTCTGGGTCGATTGGTTTATAGCCCCCAGGCTTTTGCGAAGGCGCGGAAGCTGCGGTCGTAAGTCTTCTCGACATCGTCGGGGAAACAGCATCCGGGTAGCTGCTTTGCCGATAAATGATAGCTTATACACTCGCAGCATGTTCCCTTTCTTTCACAGCCAGGATACGAGCAATTGCAGTTTTGTAGGTTTTGCTCTTTTTGGCATTCCATAAAAACCTCCGTTTCTCTCAAATCCGAATATCGAATTTCGAAATCCGAAACAATATAAAAATTCAAATTTTCAAAACATTGTTCAATAGAGCAAAGCCACAGATTAGCATAGATTTTAGTTCATAGTTAGGAGTTTGTAAAGGCAGATGCTCAATGGCGGTACGGCGAGCGTATCCGATATATTTTTTAGCGGTTTTTCCTCAATCACGACCTGCGGCGGTTTGCCGGGCTCGTTGTAGGCCATAGGGTCGGAGTGGGCTATCTGCCACATCCGACCATTCCCGGAAATGTTAGCGCTTTTGAAGTCCACGGCCAGTTCGTAGTTTTGTTTTGTTGGATTGACGACAGCAACGGTCAGTGCCTTGTGGTCGTTGGTCCAGGCGGCTACTATATCGAGCGGGGTTATGTCACCGATTACAGCTACAGGTAAAGTACCGAAATGGTTTCGGTAAAGCTTCAAGGCCAGGCCGGTTGTCTCAAAGGCAGCATCGGTCTTGGTGGTCTTGATAGCGCCGATGACGTTGACAGTCTGGGCGTAGTTGGCCATAAACACCAAGTCACTGTTACGAATCATTTCGTGCAGACCTGCGGCGATGCCGAGAGCGTCTCTGAGGAAGTAACGGGTGCCGAGCTCACCAAAGATGTGCGTTCCGTACCAGTAGTTCCATTCATCGATAGCGATGCGAATGTCTTTGCCCTTGAGCGACTTGAGTCGTTTACGGTAATCACGATGGGCTGCAACTTTGTGTCGGACCGCATCGGGAATCTGCCGGACGTGCTCGGCGACGGATTCCTTTGCTTTTCTGTAGAAGTGCTCGCTGATAAGGTCGGTATATTCGGCGCAATTTTGGAGCATTCCCTCCGACCAGGGGCCTGCGGCACCGACGGCGATGAGTTTGATGGAGGGGTCGGTGTTGCGCATCGCTCGGGCGAAGTGGTTGTGCTTGATGACATAGTGTCTCAGCTCCATATAGCCGAGCTGGAATTTGCCCCACATTTCGTTGCCGACGTACCAGTACTTGACATTGTAAGGTTGCCGATGGCCGTTGTCGGCCCGTCGGCGACCCATCGGCGTATCAACTGAGCCGTTTGCATATTCGACTTCCCTGGCGGCGGAATGGGAGTCGCCGAAACCGCTGTTGACTGTAATCGAAGGTTCTGTTCCGAGCAGCCGGCAGAAGACGATGAACTCATCGAGTCCGAAGTCGTTGGATTCGAGAGCATTCCAGGCGAAATCCCATCGCGGCGGTCGTTTGTCGCGTTCGCCGATGCCGTCGCGCCAGTCGTAACCGCTGACGAAATTTCCGCCTGGCCAGCGGTAGATGGGCGAGTCAAGCTCTTTGAGCAGCTTGAGCGTGTCGGCCCGCATACCATTGATATTGTCGGCAGGCATTAGCGAAACTGTTCCAATACTAAACGTTCCCTTGCCGAGTCCGACGATTTCCAGCCGGGCGTTGTCGGTGGTGGCTTCTGCCTTGAAGCGTAAAGGTATTTTGACAAAATTGGTATTGATTTCGCTAATTGTTACTGTTTTACGGGCGTTTTTCCCCTCGCCCCATATAAGAGAGACTTTTACAGGCGCCGCTTCGCTGTCGCCGGCAATGACGATTCGTCCGGTATATTCTTTTGCCTCAATCAGTGCCAATCCTTCCTGCTCAATCCCGCGTGGTGTTTGCCCGGGCAGGTTTATCTGCGGGGTGTGGTCTCCGACGTAGGAGTTTCGGCGGACCATAACAACGCTCCGGTCGGGGCCGATTATTTTCCACGGTGATTCTTCGGTTCCTACAGGGTGGTAGAACTTTCGGTCCTGGAGCATTTCGGCCCAGATTCCGCCGTAAATACACTGGCCGAGGTGTTCGATAAACTGGCCATAGATGTATTTTGAAACCGGCTCGGCTGTCTTTTTGACGTCAATCGTTACGGCACATTTCTGAGCGGCTGAAAAGACCGGGTGAGAAGTGCCGGCCAACATTGCAGCTATCAAAAAGCCGATACAAACAAAACGAACTTCAATTCTGTTAGGTCTTCTTTGCATTTTCGTTTTCCTTAACAGGGGACAGCAATATCAAAAGCGGTATTATAGGTGAGATTACGAGAAGTGCAATTCAATAATGTCTTTGTCGTTGAGGACGTGGTTTCTCTGTGCGTTTTGTCCGTCGTAGACACCGGTGCCCCAAATTCTTGCGAATTTGAGTTTTTCAGCTAAATCTCTGTGTATGGCGGTGGCCAGGTCCATAACGGTTGAGCCGGCCGGCAGTGTGAATGGCTCATTCATATCAGCGGGCTTACCGGGGGGCTTGGCGTAGATGCGTATGATGTTCAGTAAGCTAAAGAATGTGGCAGGCAGCCCGTCGAGGCCGGCGCCGGTCCTGGTGGAGATTTCAGCAAATTCAAAGGGATATTTGCAGGAGCGTTTTAGAGTTTGCATAGAGTCGGGTTTGGCGATGTCGGATTTGGTGCAGATGCAAAATGCCCTTTTGGCCAGGACGTTGCCGTGTTCATCGACTGCGCTGGTTTGCTCATCTATTAGCAGGTTTCTTGATTCGAGGAAATCCAGGCAGATACGCATTTGTTCTGTGACACCTGCTTGCGCGGGTGCAGGCTTGGCGGCAAGGTCGATACAAATGGCAATCAAATCGCAGTTGCGGTATGTTCCGACCTGGCCCGGGGCAATGTAATCGGCGGTAATCGGCGGCATATCGACAAGCTGAATCTGGATGTCCTCGAACTTTACCATTCCGGGGACGGGGGCGGCGGTTGCGAAGGGAAAATCGGCAACATTGACCTTCGCATTGGTCAGGGCGCCAACGATAGCGCTTTTTCCGCAGTTGGGTGTGCCCAAAAGGACAATCTGGCCTGTATCGCTTCGCGGGACGTGGAAAATATCAGCGTGCTTGGCCTTTACTTTCTTTGCGGGGGCCGCTTTAAATTTGCTTAGTTTCCTTCGCAGGTCGGCCCGCAGGTGGTCGGTGCCTTTGTGCTTCGGCATTACGCTCAGCATATGCTCGAGTGCCAGGATTTTCTCGTCGTTCGTCCCGGCACTTCGAAACCACCTCTCAGCCTTAAAATATTCCGGTGTCAAATTCGCAGGCATTTGTTTTAAATTCAAAATTCGAAACTCGAAATTCGAAACAATATTAAAATCCGAATTTCAAATGTTCAAAAAAAGACGTTTTGAATTTTGTATTTCCGTCATTTGGATTTGTTTCGGATTTCAGATTTAGTGCTTCGAATTTCATCTATTTTTTATTCTGCGATTTTTTTGGCGACGAGGTCACCGACTTCGCTGGTGGAATAACCCATTTTCCCGGCCTGCAGGGATTTTATTTTGTTGGCGGTTACGAACATTACCGCTTTTTCTATTCTGTCTGCTGCCTTTTCTTCGCCGAGAGTTTCGAGCATCATTTGCACAGCGCAGATAGCGGCCAGGGGATTGATAACACCTTTGCCGGTATATTTCGGTGCGCTTCCGCCGATGGGTTCGAACATACTGACACCCTCGGGGTTTATATTTCCGCCGGCTGCGATACCCATACCGCCCTGGACCATTGCGCCGAGGTCGGTAATGATGTCACCGAACATATTGCCGGTTACGATGACGTCGAACCACTCGGGATTCTTGACCATCCACATACAGGTGGCGTCAACGTGGTAATATTCTCTTTCGATATCCGGGTATTCAGCGTCGCCCATCTCATGGAAGGCACGCTCCCAGAGGTCGTAGATATAGGTAAGGACGTTCGTTTTGCCGCACAGGGCAAGGGTGTTTTTATCGCCCTTGCCACGCGTTTTTTTGCCGTATTTGCGTGCGTATTCGAATGCGTATTTAAGGCAGCGGTCAACCTGGAAGCGATTATAGACGGCGGACTGGACCGCCACTTCGTTCGGCGTTCCTTTCATAGTGAAGCCGCCGGTGCCGGTGTAGAGGTCGCCGGTATTTTCGCGCACTACGACGAAGTCTATGTCCTCCGGGCCTTTATCTTTCAGCGGGGTTTCTACTCCCGGATAGAGCTTGACGGGACGCAAATTTATGTACTGGTCCAGTGCGAAGCGGAGCTTGAGAAGGATTCCCTTTTCGAGGATACCGGGCGCAACGTCGGGATGGCCGATTGCGCCTAACAGGATTGCATCGAATTTACGAAGCTCTTCGACTGCGCTATCCGGCAGCGTTTCGCCGGTTCTTTTATAACGTTCTGCGCCGAAGTCGAACTCGGTTAAATCAATCTTGAAATTGAATTTTTTAGCAGCGGCCTTTAATACCTTCACCGCTTCGGCCGTCACTTCAGGCCCGGTGCCGTCACCGGGTATTACAGCAATTTTGTACACTTTCAATTCTCCTTATTCTATTTTCCTGCCTTTCCGGCTTTGGGGTCGTAATCGGGGTTTGGCCTAGGCAGCTTGGCGCCGGCGTCTTTGAGCAATGCGGTCAGCTTGGCGTTCAGCTCTTTGACCTTCTTCGGCAATTTCTCCGAGAGCTCGTTGCTCTCGGACAGGTCATTCTTTAGATTATACAGTTCGAATTTTTTGCCTTCGTATCGTTTGATTAGCTTCCAGTCGCCTGCCCGGATGATGCTGTATGGCACGATGTTACCGCGATAGTGTGGGAAGTGCCAGAATATTGCCTCACGGTTGAGTTTTTTTCTGCCGCTGGATTTTAGATGCTCGACAAGCGATACGCCGTCGATGACACGGTCGGTCGGCAGCGGGACATCGGCAAGCTCGCAAATGGTCGGGAAGTAATCGACGCTCGTAACCGGCTCGCCGCTGGTGCTGCCCGGCTTGACGACGCCCGGCCAGCGGATAATCACCGGCTCGCGGATACCGCCCTCGTAGGGATAGCCCTTGCCGTCACGCAGGGGGACATTGTTCGTAACGCTCATCAGCCCGCCGTTGTCGGAAGTGAAAATTACTACCGTGTTGTCGGTCAAGTTTAGCTCGTCGAGAGTTGCCATAATTTTTCCAACCGCATCGTCCACGCTCTCAACCATCGCTGCGTAAGTGGGGTTTTTCTGTCCAGCCAGGTCTCTGGCCTTGTATTTGGCGACCAGGTCGGCTTTGGCCTGTATCGGTGTGTGCACCGCATAGTGGGCCATATAGAGGAAGAATGGCTTGTCTTTGTGCTTACGTATGAAACCGGTTGCTTCATCAGCTTCGCGGTCGGTAAGGTATTCACCCTCGCGGCGGGGTTTAAGGGTCGGGATGTTCGGTCTTTTGGCGTCTCGATGGTATGGGTCGAAGTAGCTTGGCGGCTGACCGTAGTCGCAGCCGGCGATGTTGAAGTCAAAGCCCTGCCTATCGGGGTACCAGGCATCCGGGCCGAGGTGCCATTTGCCGACGTGACACGAGGTATAACCGACGGATTTGAGAACCTCGGCGATGGTAACCTCGTCCAGCTCCATCCAGAACGGATTGGGCGGGCACAGGAGTTTATTGTTTTTGCCGCCAACGTATTCAGTCGGGTTTTTCTGGTTTGGGTTCGTTCTGCTGCCCTTGAAGTTGCCGAAGTGAATCCAGTCGGTAACGCCGGTGCGGGCCGGGTAGCGTCCCGTCATTACCGCTGCCCGGGTCGGCGAGCAGACCGCACAGGCCGCGTAGCCGTCGGTGAACCGCATCCCTTCAGCGGCCAGCCGGTCGATGTTCGGCGTCTCGTAGTATCTGCTGCCGTAGCAGCCGGTATCCATCCAGCCCATATCGTCGATGAGTATGAAAACGAAGTTTGGTTTCTTATCCGATTTACCAGCCGGCCAAAGCTGTGCAGCTGCATCCGTGCATCCCGGCAGCACCAGCGCCGCCGCGCCAAAACCAACGGTCTTTAGAAAATTACGTCGATTCATAAAATTACTCTCCATCTTGCAAAAAGTGCTTTTTCCCAATTACCGATACTATACTCTCAAAGAACCACCTTATCAAGGAAATCTACACGGTATGACTGCCGTAAGGCATCCTGTGGATTACGGCAGTGGCAGTCCGCAAGATGCCTGACGGCGGAAAGTCGAGACCAATTTAATGAATAACGATGTGCTCAGCGGCCGCGTTTAGCGCGGTCCGGCTCAAACGCCATGTTCGGCGACTTCTGGCTCGCCGATCATTGCTTTTAGAAATTTCTGCTTCTTCTCATGCTCTTTGGCTTGATAGAGAATAGCATCCTTGATCAGATTTTTAACCTTTTCCTCTATTGTCTTACCTTCTGGTGATTTCTCGTGCCCTAAAGGCGATAAAAGAATCTGCGCTCCGTTGACTGTTACCGTGCGATATTCGGTCGGCTCGTCTTCCGTTGCTTTCTTCATAAGAAACATGAGATGGGTTGATCCCCATGCATAGGGCGTGGCAAAGCTGCCTTCAGTATTCATGAGTCGAAGTTTGATTCGCGTGTTCTTTGGAATATCTCCCTTTATGGTCTGGTAGATAAAGCATTCATGCGTGGAGTAGAATGTCGCACTGCCAAAGCCCGATAGGTGCCGATCGATTCGAAGAATGACTATTGCGTCTGCCATGTCAATGAGCTTTGCGACTCGAGGAGGCGGGCCTCCTATAGGAACAGCATAAGCCACTAATGTTACAGCTAAAACCAATAGCACAACTGATATAAACCATGTTCTTTTCATTGGATATTTCTCCGTTTAACATAATAATATACAACATTTATCCGCCGCTCATTTGGCGGACTTTTTGTTATCAATTTAGTCTATCGGAAATAAAATGTCAACATAGAAATAGCGTATAGCGTTTAGGATTTACAATTTCTGATTGCCGATTTTCGATTGAGAAAAATCTGCGTTAATCTGTGGTTAATAAAAAAAGATAAAATCTCTGTGCTCTCTGTGTCCTCTGTGGCAGAGTATGTGGTTGCCTTTATTTCTTTTTAATATGTTCGAGCAGTCCGCCATCGTTAATTATCTCTAAAGCAAAGTCCGGCAGCGGGGCAAACTTAATATCAATACCTGTTGTTTTGTTTTTAATCAAACCGTTTTGGTAATCTATCTGGAGTTCGTCGGCGTTATTTATTTTTTTCAGGGCTTCAGGCAGTTCGATAATATTAAAGCCGTTATTGATGGCGTTGCGATAGAAAATTCGTGCGAAAGATTTTGCGATTACGGTCTTTACGCCTGCGCCGCGAATAGCCCAGACGGCGTGCTCTCTGGACGAGCCGCAACCGAAGTCACTGCCAGCGACGATTATGTCACCCGGCTGGACCTTTTTGACAAAATGGACATCCAAATCTTCAAGGCAATGCTTCGCCAGCTCAGCTTCATCATCAGTATTCAAATACCTTGCCGGAATAATCTCATCGGTATTTATATGGTCTCTTTTGTAAACGTGTGCCTTAGCCATAGCTCACCTCGTTCGCTTGCAAATCCTAAATCCTGATATACTTAGTAGATTTAAAAACTGTCCTCTGTAAATCACACTGTTTTGAATTTGTTTAGAATTTAGGATTTAGATATTAGGATTTTAAAATGTACTTTCTTGGGTCGGTTAATTTTCCTTCGATTGCGGTCGCCGCTGCGGTGGCGGGGCTGGCCAGGTAAACTTCACTTTTTGGATGTCCCATTCGGCCGACGAAATTTCTGTTCGTTGTGCTGATGCACTTTTCACCTTCAGCCAGAACGCCCATAAATCCACCGAGACAAGCTCCGCAGGTTGGTGCAGCGATTACGCAGCCGGCATCGTAGAATATATCGAACAGGCCTTCGTCCATTGCCTGCTTCCAGATTGTCGGCGTTGCCGGCACAACTATTGTGCGAATGGCAACTTTCTTTGCTTTTAAGATTTTCGCAGCGATTCGCAGGTCCTCGATTCGGCCGTTGGTGCAGCTTCCGATATAGGCCTGGTCCATTGCCTTGCCGGCACAGTCGGTGATAGGGACACCACCGCTCGGCAGATGCGGCAGGGCGACCATCGGCTCGATGGCTGAGCAGTCGAAATGCTCGGCCGCTTCGTATTCGGCATCGTCGTCGGACTCAAATACGGTGTAATCTGTTTTGTCCTTTAAGTGCTCATCGAGGTATTGTTTTGTTACTTCATCGAAAGCCATTATGCCGTTTTTTGCCCCGGCTTCGATGGCCATATTTGTGATGGTCATTCTCGCTTGCATTGACATCTCAGCTAAAGCCGGCCCGACAAATTCCATCGCCTTGTAGAGTGCGCCGTCAACTCCGATTCGTGCAATTACAGCAAGGATAACGTCCTTGCTATAGACGCCGGGGCAGAGTGAGCCGTTGAAGACGATTTTCTCAGAGGCCGGCACCTTGAACCATAACTTGCCTGTCGCCAGCGCCGCCGCCAGGTCGGTTGAGCCGATACCCGTGCCGAATGCCGCAAAGGCCCCGTATGTGCAGGTGTGCGAGTCGGGCCCGATGATTACTTCGCCGGGCCGGATGTGGCCCTGTTCCGGCAGCAGTGCGTGACAGACGCCGGCCCTTCCGATTTTGTAATAATATTTTATTTTGTGCCGCCTTGCCCACTCGTCGAGTCGTTTATGAAGCTCGGCGCTTTTGATGTCCTTGGCCGGCTGAAAATGGTCAGGCGTTACAACAATTTTTTCGGCGTCGAAAACTTTATCTATGCCTTTTTCAGCGAGCATTGTAATCGCCGGCGGCGTAGTAACATCGACGCACAAACAGATGTCAATATTTGCATCTATAAGCTCACCCGGCGCAACTTTCCCTTTGCCCGCTGCTTTTGCCAGGATTTTTTCAGTAATTGTCATTGCCATATTTAAGTGTCGTACCTCCAGCAGTTTTCATGTTTGTTTTGACCCTGTTATTAGCAGGGTTAATTTGTTGCATCCCAGTCAATTTTCCAACTTTTTAATTTACGCATATACAGGTCAAAACAGCACGTAATACACACTACAAATAGAAATGTCACAAAACTAAAAGCGAAAATATGATGGTGTAATCCAGTTACAAAACACATTGCGTAAACACCGATTGCCAGAAAAGCATAAAATACAGCCAGTGACTTCGACAACCCCAGAGGTTTCGAGGGCCCAAGTGAAAAGCGGCCAACCCTAATCTTTGTTGTTTTGCTCTCTCTGAATCGTGTCCAGCGTGTCTCCCAGTTAAGTCCTTCGACATTTGACTCAATGAATTTTCTAATGTATGCGGAAATCCTATCAATCGACTGTGTGTGGCGCTTAGTTAGTAACAGCGCCGCGATAAGCATTAGTAGCGCAAAACTTGTCAAGGCAAGCACATACCAATTGAGCCCCTGAAGCCCTGTCATGCTATCACGTGTTTGCTGTGGGTGCTTTAGGATCAGCCCTAATATTGTGCCTACACCTGTGATGGTGAAGCCTAATACGATTTGACGATCTCTTGTTGTTCTCATAATTTCTTCTCGTAGTGTCTTGTATTCTTCTAACAAAGCATCATTTGTGTTCATAAATTTAATTCTCTTTTTAGGTTACAGTTCTGCTTTCACTTCGGGCCCTTGGCCCTTATCTTTTGCTGAGACCATTCGGTTGATGGCATCAATATAGGCCCGCGCGCTCGCTTCGATGATATCAGTCGAGATGCCCCGGCCTATAAAGGTTCTGCCGTTCTCGGTGATTCTGACGGTGGCCTCGCCGAGCGCTTCTTTTCCGGCGGTGACGGCTCTTATTGAGTAGTTTTCAAGCTTGGGCGATTGGCCGGTGGCCTGCCTTATGGCTTCGTAAGCCGCATCGACCGGGCCGTCACCGCAGGCATCGGCCTGCTTTGTCCCCTCCCTGGTTTTTATTTTCACGCTTGCGGTGGGCGTAGAGCCGGTGTCGATGACAACGCGGAGATGCTGCAGTTCGTAGACCTGCTCTACAACGTGAATCTCGTCGCTGATTATTGCAGCAATATCCTCGGAAAAGACCTCTTTTTTCTTGTCGGCAACCGCAAGGAAGCGCTCGTATGTCTTGTCCAGCTCTTGCTGCGACAGCGTATATCCCATCTCTTCAAGGCGATGACGAAGGCCGTGACGTCCCGTTCGTGCTGTAAGAACCACGCGACTTTCGGCAAGGCCGATAGTCTCAGGCCGCATAATCTCATACGTTTCCCGCTTTTTCAGAAACCCATCCACGTGAATTCCGGAACTGTGGGCAAAAGCGTTGCGGCCTACAACCGCCTTATTGGCGGGAACAGGCATTCCCAACATATCGGCCACCATCCGGCTGGTTCGATAGAACTCGCGGGTATTGATACCTGTTTCCACCTTCTCAAAGAAGTCCCGCCGCGTATGAATAGCCATGACTATCTCTTCTATGGCCGCGTTACCCGCTCGCTCACCGACGCCGTTGATAGTCCCTTCTATTTGCCGTGCACCGTTCTTTACGCCTGCAAGCGAATTAGCTACCGCCATTCCCAAATCGTCATGGCAATGAACGCTGATTGTCGCCTTTTCGATGTTCGGTACATTGGCTCGTATGTCGCGGATAAGAGCACCATACTGTTCGGGGATGGCGTAACCTGTAGTATCGGGGATGTTGACGACAGTGGCCCCGGCTTCGATAACAGCCTCGAGTACTTCGTAAAGGTATTTGCGGTCGGCCCGGCCGGAATCCTCAGCGTAAAATTCGACGTCGTCGGTGTATTGGGCGGAGTGCTTTACTGCCTCGACAGCCATCTTAAGGATAGTGGCCTGCTTTTCGCCCATCGTCTTGCCGTATTTATCATCTGCGAATTTACCGGCAATGTGAATCTCGGAAACACCGATACCCGTATGGATGCGGGACCGCTTAGCTTTGGCTATTGCTTTACTGCAGACCTTGATATCCTCTGCCACAGCTCGGGTCAGGCCGCAAATAACGGGGCCTTCGATGTGTTCTGATATCAGCCGTACAGCCTCGAAGTCCTCCGGCGAAGATGCGGGGAATCCTGCCTCTATAACGTCGACTTTCAGCCGAGTCAACTGCCGGGCGATTTCCAGCTTCTCTCTGGCTCCCAATCGAGTGCCGGCGGCCTGCTCGCCATCCCTTAAAGTGGTATCGAAAATTATGACTTTTTCTGCTGACATTTCTTTTCTCCAATATTTTAAGCTAATTGGGCTAATTATGCCCGAATCAGGGCTAAATTTCTACGAATACCTGCTTTCGAAGGCACAAGTTTACGAAAAAAACGAGGTTTTAGAAAGATTTTTGTGGATGTAAAGGTATTATAGCGCCTTGCCCGCCGCCACGTCTCGCGTCGTAAGACGCGGGGGCAGGCGGCGCAATAGCAGCAGATTAAGGCCAAGAACGGCCTCAAAGGCAGAACAAATCCGGCTCCGGCCTTGGCCTTCGCCGCGATGAATTGTGTGATTTTTGCTCATAAAACAATTCTAACAAAGCCGGAGAGTCTTTGCAAGGGGAATCTTTGGCGAACAGGAATTCGTGTTGTGGTTTGTGTGGTTAAATATGAGGAAATCCGAAAAACGAAATTTGAGACAAAATTCGTTGGCTGTGCTTAGGATGACGTATCCGGATTACCTTTAGCGTGATACGTATCGCTTATGAATATTCGGAAAAATCAGGTTCATCGGCTAACTGGCACTGCAGGGTTGCTGATGCAGCGGACCTGTCATCAACGACTTCAAAAAATCCGTCAAGGCCGGTTACCTTAAAGGCGTTTCTGGTGAAGGCGGGAATGCTGCAAAACACAAGTCGGTGTCCACAGTCGCCCAATAACTTGCGTAACTTCAATAGCTTCGAGAGACTCGGAGAGGTTATAATATCGACATTTGAAAAGTCGAGTATCACGTCACAGTCACCTCTGTCATGAACGATGTCGATAGTCGTTTTCAACTCATCGCCCATTTGCGGCTCCCGGTGCAAGTCAACGAGAATAATATCCTCCGACCAATTTTGTATTCCCATTTTAATCTCCTTTTTCAACTCAACACAGGTTGTACGAGTTCCAAACATTGTATCGGCATAAATTTGGCATCAAACGCGCAAGTTTTTTCGCAAATGCGAAGGATTTTCGCAAAAAATGCGCAGATTTTTGAGAAACAAGTGTGTTTTTGGGTGAAAAATGGGGGTTGGAATGTCAGGTTGTAGGGTTTGGGTAAAATAGGTAAGAGAAAAGTGGTGAAAAGTAGAGAAAAGTAGAGAAAAAATGAGAAAAGTAGCGAAAAATTGCGAAAAGTAGCGACAAAATTGCGAAAATTTGCAAAAAATAGAGAAAAATTGCGAAAAATAGGTACGTTTTGTGTAAAAATTGCAAAAAATGAACACAGACTCAAGACTCAAGACCCAAGACCCAAGACCCAAGACTCAAGACTGACGACAGAGGACGGAGGGCAGAAGACGGAGAACAGAAGACGGAGAACAGAAGACGGAGAACAGAAGACGGAGAACAGAAGACGGAGAACAGAAGACAGAGAACAGAAGACGGAGAACAGAAGACAGAAGAGGGACGGCTGGGTTCCCGCCCCCCGATCGGAGTCGAGGGCAAGCTTCGCGGGCACAAGTTTCACAGATTACGCGGAGAAAGATAGCCACGAATTAACGCGAAGGGACACGAATATTAGGACAGGATAACTCGTCGCGCTGCGCTTGGACGCAACGGGCAGGATTATCTTGTTAATCACGTCTAATTAAAATTCTTTTGACAAAACGATAAGACTACAGTTAGATATGTAACAAAGTCCGAGTCGCCAACTCTCGCCTGACTCGCTGATTTCAAATGTTGGGCGGCAACAAATAGGATAGCCAAGAATGAAACAGATTGAAAAATTCCTAATCGTAATTCTTATACTGACCATTGTCTCAATTGCCGGCAATTTATTTTCCAATCTTATAATTTCCAGGCTCTATGGGGTTGCAGAGTTTAACAAAATGACCCTTTTCAATAAATTTATCGCATCGATTCCCTCGTTTTTTAGGATACTAGTTCATATTTGTGTTGCTATATGGCTGTTTGGTACTGCACGTGAGCATAAAGCTCAACCATGGGCTTGGTTTGTTTTTGGTTTTTTCTTTGGTCTCACGGCTGCAATTCTTTTTTACTTAATCCGTATTTACGATATGATTCGATCCAGGGCTGAAGCTGGTGCTAACTCGACAGTTTAACTTGCGCTGCACCTGACCCTTGACCACTACGCGGTCTTGCGCCGGTCAGCTTTTCGTTATGCGGAAATCATATAAACAATAGCGAATAATAGGGACAGCCAGCTATTAATGGCTGGGGACAGTGCACAGGAAACGGCGACTGTTCCTAATAAACACATAATAAACAAGAGGGAGCACATTATTAATACAGTTCAAAAGATTCTTCTGTTTTCAGGAATTTTGGCATCCATTTTCTTTGTTGGATGCAGGTCCGAAAGAGGTACGCAGGCTGCTGCGGAGGGTACACTGCGATTCGACGGGCGCCCTATTGAAGAGTTCACCTCCGTTGAGCCGGTCTTCTCTTTCAACAATTTGGATACTGGCCAAAAAGGCATAAAAGCAAGAATCGAATACAATAGAAGTCAATTTAAGATTTATGAACTGCCGGAAGGCAATTACCACATCTTTATTTCAATAAATGCTAATACTGATAATCCAGGGGGCTACCCGGGCTACCCAGGCGATTTCTTCAAAAGATTGCTGAAAATACCCATAGTCGCAAAAAGCTGTGCCAAGCTCGATGTTGATTTAGAGAAGATTATTCACGTAACCCTTCCCCAAGATAATGGAGGCATAATGGAGCTCTGGGGCGTAAAAGGTGAGGGTATGATTAGCTTTAAGAGCCCGATACAATTTGCGTGGGAATCTTTGGGAGATAATGTTGAGTATCATTATACAATACATCGTATGCAATCCGAGCCGTTCAGGTATCTCGAACATAATATAGAAGAATCAACAACAAAAGCCACCAGGGTGTTCATTGAACTGGCAGATAGCAAGGAAAACGAATTCTACCTATTTCATCTTTATGCCACAAAGAATGACCGTCGTATAGGAGAACTCAAAACCCACGGAAAACGTGGCTATGGCAATAGTTTTCGATTTCGGGCCAAATAGGCTTTACTTATCAGCATAACTCCGGATATCCCAGGAAAAAAATGGGAAAACGGGGAAAAGTGCGGACAGTCACCTATTTTCTACGATATGTTTCGTCGGATCAGTTTGGCGTCCGGTGAGTTCCAACGTTATCTTCGATTTTGGATTTTGTTTTGTTTAGCCACGAAAAAGCACAAAAAGATAAAAAGAGGTTATGCAATGCGAAAAGTAATTTTTCTCAGTGGTTTCATACTTGTCTTGACGCTTCTTTTGTGCGGTGAAGCTACGGTAAATGGAAAGGAAGAGCTATCAAAAGAAGATCTATCAGCTAAAGCAGCAAAAAGTAGGGCCACGAATCCGCCCCGGGATGGAAGGGCCGGCCTGGGCAAAGGGATTTTCGTTACTGCACGCGGCAACAGGATGGTAGTTGCTGATGAGCTAAAAAATAATCCTTATGCAACGGGGGTACAGGCGGGAGTTGTCTGGGCTCAGTTAGAGCTGATAAAAGGCAAATACGCCTGGGAGAGAATAGAAAGTTTTCTGGCGGAATTAGATAAGTACGGCAAAAAAGGCGCTTTTAAGTTTGTAAGCGCAGCCGGCAAGGTGATGAGTGACAGCCAGCTTGCACGAGGGAAAGGAAGAGCCGGGCCGGATGTTGTGCGCAAAAACTTCGGCACCCCCGAATGGCTATGGAAAGACCCGAACGTTAAACGTCTTGGTGGCATCTCGACCCCGAAGGGAAAATTACCATATTATCCTGTATACTGGGACCCTGCTTACCAGAAGCACCTTGAGGAATTCATAGCCGCCTTTGCCAGGCGTTTTGACGGTGACCGGCGGATTGAATATATAAGAATGGGCGGCTGGCAAATCGGCACGAACGAACCCAGTTTCTACGGCGGCGCCGGTGAATTCATTGTCGAACAGTTAGCCGAGCACGGTATGAATACAAGAGGTTTCAAAGACAAGCGTAAGCTCCTGCGAGGCCTTTCCAGTAAAAGTCTTTATGCCAGGGCGGTCAAAGACCTGATTGATATCTGGTATAAACATTTCAGGAAGACCCGGCTTGCGGCGACTATACATTTCAGCAAGCAAGAGGGCAGTTTTGAAGAAGCGATGATGAAACACTGTTTCAGCAAAAAGACCGCGATTTTGAATACCGGTCTTAATGAAAAAGATAAGAGTGACATTCGAAAGGAATATAGAGAGGCTCATGATAAGTATGGCTGCAAGGTGGGCTGGGGTGGAATTACTCATATCGGGCAATTTTCCGATGAAGCAGAACTGGCTAAAAGAGGACGGACAGTGAAATATGAAGCGATTCTTCAGGGCATCGGAGACGATGATAATCCTGATTATGCTCCGGCTTCGAAGGTAAGCTATCTGGTGTTCGGGACCAATTTTCTTGAAGATAAAGAAGCTGTTAAATGGGCCTTTGAGCATCTTTGCCAATAACGAAAGGGACAATTAGGAATGGCAAAGTGATTTGCGAAATTAAGTCCCGGTCGAAGGGGATGGAAAAGAAATTTGAAGTTAATTGTGGGGAAAAAGTATAAGTACAGATATTTACACGCGGCGCGGTTTTCTCAAGGCCATAGGCCTGGGTGCTGCGGCGGATTTTGCACTGGATTTTCTGAAAAACAGGGCGAAGGACAAACCATTTTGCTTGTTATACCATCACAAAGCACCCCCGGAATGGGAACTGTTCGACTTAAAGAAAGACCCTATGGAAATGAACAATGTATACGATGACCCTGCGTATGCAGAGGTTGTCAAGGAACTCAAGGCGGAGCTTATAAGACTACGCAGACAAGTCGGTGACAATGATGGCATTGTTATTAGCTAAGGAGCTATTGTTGGGGAACTAACAGCAAAAGGAGCAAGTGACCGCTCAGACGACGTGAACTTTTCTGCCCTGGAAACGGATTGTCCCGTCTGCGGTGGCGAATAATGTGTAGTCCCTGCCCATACTGACATTGCAGCCGGGAAAGAATTTTGTTCCGCACTGCCGGACGATAATTGAGCCGGCCTTTGCCATCTGGCCGCCGAACAGCTTCACGCCTCTATATTTCGGATTGCTGTCTCTGCCGTTTCTCGTAGAGCCCTGTCCCTTTTTATGTGCCATAGTTAGGTACCTGCATTTTTAAAACAAATCTAAAACTGGTAAATTGTAACCAATCAGCCAATTAACCACATTTTAACTGCTTTTTACGGTATTGTCCAGAAAAATTTTAACTCAAAGCGGTTTTTTTCTGCCTGGCAGATTAATCTTCAGGATGCGACATATTTTTCAGCCATAATTGTCCGGTTCATATCTTCAAAAATACGAATTCGTTGCAACCTGTTGGTACAGGCGGCTTTACAAATTTGACGCACTTGAAGCCCTTCTTTTCCAGATGGTTTATTATTTCTTCTCTGCCGGCATATTCGTATGGCCAGCCGCCGAGCCAGTCTATCACATCGTAATAAAAGCTCATTCCTCTGCGCTTTTTGAAGGGATTTTTGCGAGTAACAACGAGCTTGGCTGCAGCGATAATGATATAGAAAATCCATACCATAAGCCACTGAATAAACTTGGGCATAGCATTATAAAAGCGCTTTACGAGTTTCCACGTCCCGGAGGACCAATGTTTATTATAAATTGCAATCACAAACAATGAATGGGGCGCCACAAGTTTTGAAGCTATATCAATCGCCTTCCACATCTTGCCGGTGTGATGCAAAACCCCCCACGAGTACACAATGTCGAGTTTGCCCATCTGCGGTATATCATCATCGAATATTGATTTATGAAAGAAATCTACAGCACTTTGGTTCGCAAACTTTTTCTTATTATTAATGGATGCTTCGATACTTTCTCTGGATATATCAATGCCAACGACTTTTTTTGCCCCCGCCAACGAAGCAGCGATAGCAAATATGCCGCTGCCACAGCCAATATCGAGAAATGTGCTGTTTTTAATTTTTTCCGGGCCTATCAGTTGCTCCAGTGAGCTTAAGGCCCTTTCAAATTTGCGGTTATCCAGCGAGGTTTCAGAAAAGCGCTGCCAGTTCTTTCCAAAGTTAAAGGCAATGTTTTTCTTCTCATCCATTTTTGCGCCACCAGTAATTGAACACAAAAACCAGCCATAACTGCCTGGCATTGTCCTCTTCGTTGTTAATATGAGCATTAAACAGGCGCTGAACGTAATCGTAGCTTAAGAGGTTGTGCTCGTAATAGCTGCGGTTGGTTAGAAACTCCCGGATTAAATTACTTTTCCTAATCCATTTAGAAACCGGGACGGTAAAGCCCTTTTTTGGTCTGTGTACTATCTTTTTCGGCAAATAGTTGGAGGCAATTTTTCTCAAAAGCCATTTTGTTGTAAGGTTGGTGATTTTGTATTCTTCCGGCAGAGACAAGACCAAAGGGACCAGCCGATGGTCGAGGAAAGGCACTCTCGCTTCGAGGGAATTGAGCATCGACGCCAGGTCGACCTTTTTTAGGATATCTTCCGGAAGGTAGTTGTGAATGTCGTTTAGCTGTACCGAAAGAAAGTTTTTTTCACAACTGCAGTTGATAAAGGAATCGGCACTTACGAAGTCATCGTTCAACAGTTCTTTCCTCTGCGAGTCGTTGAAGGTGGCCATCCAGTTTAAGTGTCTTCTGTTTACGTTGGAGTCGAGGTCCCTTACGAATCTTTTCATCTTAAAAGTCAAGGTTACCTTTTTATCAGAGGGAGGCAGCAGGTCGATAAAATACTTTGATAATCTCATCACAGGCCTAGGCACGTATCTTGCGAGTTTATATGCTTTATACGTATCATAGCCACCGAAGATTTCATCCCCTGCATCGCCGGACAGGGAGACGGTAACCCTGCGGCGGGTTATTTTCGACAGAAGGTAAGTTGGAAATAAGGAGGTATCACCGAAAGGTTCGTCCATATTCTCTATTATGAATTTGACAAGGTTTTCATCGACCTCCATATAATCGTAGTGATGGTCGGTTTGGATGTATTGTGCGGTCAGTTTTGAGTATTTCAGCTCATCATAGGATTTATCCTTAAAGCCGATTGAAAAAGTATCGAAGTTTTTATGGTTCTTGCTGATAATGGCGGAAATCAGGGATGAGTCGACTCCGCCGGAGAGAAAGCTTCCCACCGGCACATCAGCGATAAGTCTTTTTTCGACAGCGTCGGTGACGGTGTTTTCAATCGACTCAAGCCTTTGCTTTATTGGTGTGCCTTGATGCTCGGATATTTGGTGTTCAAGGTTGTAGTATTTTGTTCGGGTGAGCTTTTTTTTATTCAGGTCGAATAGAAGGTTTTCAGAAGGCCTTAGTTTATAACAGTTTTCGAATATGGTCAGATCATTGCCGATGTATTTTTGATAAAAAAAGAAATTTAAAGCCGGTACGCTGATATGGAGGTCCAGGTTGTGCTTTCTGATTGCTTTTAGCGAGGAACTGAAGATAAATCGGCTGCCATCGAAATAGTAATAGAGCGGCTTTATACCAAATCGGTCTCTTGAGAGGAAGAAGACATTTTTTTGCTTGTCATAAATGCAGAAGGCCCACATTCCGTTGAATCTATCCACACAAGATGGCCCCCATTGGTGATAACTATAAAGCACGACTTCGGTATCGGAATCGGAAATAAAGTTGTAGCCCCTGGACCTGAGTTGTTCTCTTAGCTGCCTGAAATTATATACTTCACCATTATAAACGATGACCAGGTGCTTAAATTCCATAGGTTGGTGGCCTTTTTCAGAAATATCGATAACGGACAGCCGCCTGTGGCCCAAAGAGACGCTGCTGTCCAGATAGAATCCCTCGTCATCAGGGCCTCTGTGCGTGATAACCTGGGCCATCATTTCGATAATGGCCCTGTCTTGCCAATTGAAACCCGCTATGCCACACATATATTGCTTCTCTGTAGTCCGGTTTTTTTGTTCTTTAGGATTTTCCGGTAATATTCAATATATCGGCTGGCCACAGAAGACCAGGTAAACAAAGCTGCTCGTTTTCTTGATGCAGCGGACATTTGCTTGTAGGCCTGGCGGTCCTCAATGAGCAGTCTGATTGCAGCGGCAATGTCCCGGTCATTGGGCTGTTCCACGATAATCCCGTTGTCTGCTATAAGCTCTTCGAGACCTTCGCAGCGAGTAGTGATTATCGGCAGGCCTGAGGCCATTGCTTCAAGCATCGCATTGCTCATTCCTTCCTGCATAGTCGCGCTTACAAAAATATCACTTTGACGATAAACTTGCGGCATCTTCTCTGCGTCGATTCTGCCGGTTATTTCAATAACGCTGCTAAGATTCCTTTGCAGTACAATTTGTTTTAGCTTCTGCTGCATTGCCCCGCCGCCGACTATGGTGAAATGGACCTTACAGCCATCTCGATGCAAAGTCTCGACGGCATCAATCAGCATTTCCACTCGCTTGGTAACAGATAATCTACCCACGGTCAGAAGCTTGATGGGCTCCCGCCTTGCAGCAAGTGCATCTGCTTCTTCGGCGGTTTGTGCAGGAGAAAAAAGGTCCAGTTCGACGCCATTTGGAATAACGTCAATGGCCACCGACGGTAGGAACCTTAGAGCTCGATTCTTCAGGCCCTCACTGCACGCCACCAAAGCCGTCGCCTTTTTCCAAATGGCCCTGAAGACAGGCCCGCAGAGCTTATAGTCAACTTTTAACCTTGCATGCCGGCCCGGCACATCCGAGCCACGCAGCGAGATTATGTAAGGCAGTTTCTTTGCTGTTCGATAACAGAGCCAGCCGGTAGGAAAGCCAAAAAATGCGTGCACTAAATCGTAATTAGTGCTGCGTAACATTCTGCGGTAGTGAAGCTTGGCTTTGAACAGCCATTCAATCACCTCGATTTTACGCCAGAAGTGAAGATTCTTTTTGTGCACGCCAACTTTGTAGATAGTGATGTTTTCGGAGAAGTTTTCCTTAAAGAAGCCCGGCTTTGGTGCTGAAGTTAATACATCTACTTTCAACTCGCTATTACCAGCATATTGTCTCAATAGAGACAGGTGCGCCTTGCCCCCACCGCCACCGATCGGCGGAAACTCATAATTGAGCATTAGTATTTTCATTGCCTGGCTATGAAAATAAGGTCCTTGAGCTTGATACCTGTTCTTTCAGCTCCCTTCCGGAAACCTGCATAATATAAACTTAAGGCGTGGCTTTGTAAATCAACAAAACCACGCCTTCGAGCACAAACTCAAATTATATACGTGGAGGCGGATTATTCAGCCAATGGAAACTTCGATAGCCACTCATTGGAGAAAATCGCAAAGTCGCTAAAATCAATCATACCGTCGGCATTGAGGTCACCCTTTGGTCTTCTACCAGCGTTTCCTACGGAGACGATGCAATCTTGGCCCTCTATAATTGTACCATCGAACAGACAACCCGTAAGGGTTAGCACCAGTACCTCACCATCGGCGACTTCGCCAAGTTCACTTACAATGTCCTGAGTTTTGAACTTAAGTGCAAGGTCGGTGTAGCCGTCAGGACCTTCTGTGGTGCATTCACACTCGTTCCCATCCGGTACGGGAGTAGCTACATCTTCATAGCTATTGCGGACCGGTGCAACGCCGGCCAAACGAATAGAGGCTACTTCAATGGTGTTTACGTCCAAATCCTCTGACCCCAAGATGGCTACAGGAAGCACTCCCCGGCTCTTGACATTAAGCGGATTCGGACAGCTTCCAGGTTTGATGTCAATGGCAACTTCGCGGGGAGCTACAAGCCTGATTTGGCTGATGATAACTGTCTCGCTAGTCTCATTATACTCAGCCACATACATCGCTCCATCAGGACCAAATGCCAAGCCGTAAGGGGTTGATATTGTTCCTCTGGCAAATTCTGTAGCTGTGCCGTCCGGACCGACTCGCCAAAGCGCGTTTGACTGGGCCAATAATCTTCCAACTACGAACAGCCCCCCGCTGAAATCCCCTAATGGGTCGAATGCAAGCCGCTGGGCTGCAACTAAAGCAGGGGCAAACCTGCTTGCGTTGCCACTTGTGTCCAACGTGAAAACACCGCTCACCCTTGGTGTATGGGAAAACGACGTCGTCATATACATCAGTCCGCCGTAATCTGTTCCTGTGTCAAAAGCAATATCAGTTGGTCCGCCTCCATCTGTCCAGCCCGGGAAGTTGCTAAACATCGTAACGTTGCCAGCAGTATCTACTCTAAAAGTGTGGTCTTGCCCAGTTGATCCAAAATAAAGATGTCCATTATAGCTGCCGGTTCTATCCAGACCTAAAGGAGCTGAGGCATGAGCGGGCGAACTCAAAGAAGCAAGAGTAGAAGTTGTTCCATCCAAACCAACCCTAATTATTGCCCCCGCCCATGTTTGATATTCAACGACATAAAGATAGTTACCATAGCTGGTGCCACCTGCCCACTCAATTCCAATTGGGTCTATAAGGTTGTTGACAAATTCGCTTGCCACCCCTCCCGGAGCAATCCGCCATATAGTTGCGTTAGCTCGGTGCGTGGCATACAGATTGCCATCTCCAGCAAACGTCATTGCTCCTGTACGGCCAATCCCTGGTTCAGAATAGGTCGCATACGTTTGTACAACATAGCCCGGTTCCAGCACCTCTACGGCCCATACGGAGCCGCACAGTGCCAAAACTATCAAAATTGTCATACTTGCATTTCTCATTTCTATCTTCTCCTTAAAAAGTCGTTAATATTTTAGCGCACCCTTTGTGCACCAGTATAAGCGTAATGAAATCCTGCGGAAATTAAGCTAATATAATTGCGTATCGCTACCTCCTTACCATTTGAGCATCGGCTCCTTGTGCACTGCGAGCACAAGCAGAACCTTCAACGTCATTTCTCTATTAAGGGGAAAACTCCGCAAAAAACAAGCGCTTCCCCTCCTTTGATTGCTGTCAAAACCGCTGCTGATCTGGATTCTAACGACAATTATAATTTAGCACAACGCGTAGATTATTTCAACAAAAAAATCGGAAAATGTTTGTTACTCAAACTGACCGTTTTTAGGCTGATTCTTTGCGTAACTCCATTTTTAATAAGAGGTTATATTAAATTCAAAAACGCTTTATTTTTGCTCAAACTTCAGCAAAAATCGTGTTTCTGACGTTTCTGGGCGTATTCAAGCGAAGAACGGCTCAGTTTGAACTTGTTAGTCTCTTATTTTACAGGCGATGACATATAAATTCGTTTGCAGGATAAGAGGCAAGCGGCGAAAGTTTATATGCTTAATAATGGAGCCTACCGGCCCAAGCTTCTGCAATTTCTTGATGGTAAATTCACTTATCAGATTCATTTTGACAAATCGTACTTCGAATCCGTGCTTGGACAATCGGCGCCTGAGCTGCGCCGGCGAATGGAGCGAAGGGTGGTATCGCCGCCATCGCAGTGACCTTGTGTGGAATGTTTCCCAAATAACATTGCTATACTTATTCGGTGTCTCGAAGAGGTAATAACCATCTGTGCGAAGAATGCGGGCAACTTCACTTACGTGTTTATCCACCTGCTCGATATGCTCTAACAAGTCGAAGCTCAACACAACATCGAAAGATTGGTTTTCGTAGGGTAAAGCTTCCGCCGCCTGCACTTGCAGCTTTATCTCGCCGTATTTTTTAAGACCGTAAGCTATTGCTTCGCGTGAGATATCTGTACCTGTAATATTATATCCCTGCCTGCTCAGTTCAAACACTACGCTGCCAATACCACAGCCGAGTTCTAAAATCTTATCGCTCGGCTTGAGCAGGTTAATTTCTGCCAGGAATTCTAAATTCGTCTGCAGGTTTCCATATTCTTCTCTGCCTACCACGAACCCTCTCCGCCAGGCTTCATCATAGTGTTCTTGTTCCTTCTTCACGTCCTTATCCATCAATTCTGCCACCTTTTTCATCTATTTCCGCTGGAAAAGAACATGTTGCCCGAACATTTGCACGATTTTGTAGTTTTTCCTAACGAATTCTCTGAAGGGTTTCATCGCCTCATATCGAAGTGCCTCGTCCTGGTCGAACCGCTCGTGCAGCCAGGCACTCCACTCGGCGTCATATCGAGCAATTTCTTTTTTATCCAGCAACAAAAACCTGGCTTCCTCAGCCCCCATAAACCCCTTGAGCACAATCGGCCATAATTCATAGGGCGGCCTTTCCATCGGTATGTGGCGTTTTCGGCTGTCAACTATAAACTTTGGCATATCCTGCTCGAATTCGGTCAGCAGAGCGGTGAGTATCTCTTCGAGTCTCTTCGGTGCCGTCCGGGCTATCATACAGGCATTAGCGGCAGAGCTAAATCGCTGGGCTTTAACATATATCCCTGGGTACCAGCCCCATACGTAAATCTTATCATCGGGGGTAGAACGATTGCGGATATATTCGCCTACTTCTTCCCAGGAGCCTATCCAGTTGTTCTTGCGGCGTTGAGAAATTTCGTCCAGCTTTTGGGAGTAACCTCTTCGTTTTCCGCCGTAGCTCATACCCGAGTGCGGGCTTTTCTTTATGCCGAAGAATATATGCCACGACATAATTATCATTAGCAAGAACCCGGCAAGCCCCACTACTACCCACTTACTTTTGAACACGGCAGTGCTTACTTTGTCGTGGTAAAGCGCAATCAAGTATCCACCTAACATTGCGGCTGAGGCGTTTAACGGCAGATAATACTGCTCGTAAGAACGCGGGCTTATCCAGATAAATGCCATATCCAGAATCCACCAAACGGCGAAAAGCAGCACAAAGCGGTCATACGTTTTTCGTTTGGTTTTTTCCGGCGAGAGTGCTGCCCAAATCATCCTGCCGATTCTCGCAACAATCGCACCAGCTGCCAGAGTGATGGGCAGTATGAGCAAGCCGTAGTATCGCAATACCATGGGCCATTGCTGTGAAAAGGGTACGAGTTTTCGGCTTGCACCAACATAACCCACTGCCGTTTTGGCCTGCTCGGCACCCGGGGCGGCCGGGAGGAACTTTGCCAGCGTCGTCCACGCGAAAGAATACGGCAAACCCATCTTTACGTTCCAGCCGATTATCCAGATATACAGTGGGCCAATAGCTGCTGCCGCACCTGCCAGTAAAAGCAATATGTCAAGACCTGTTTGCTTCCAGGTTCTGTTCTTTAGCAGCGGCTGTGCAATCACAAACAGACCAATCGCGCCTATAGCGGCGGTGCCTGTTGCCTTAAATAAAGGTGCCCAGCTTACTAATGCACCGGCCAGGAAGGCATACCACCATCGGCCGGTGAGCTGATGCAGGACAAAGCAGCTAATTGCCATCATCATAAAGGCGACCATATATTGCTCTTTGACGTTGCCAAACTTTGCGATAAGCGGCGCAGAAAGGTAAACGGAGGCAATAACAACACCTATCGCCGCCGGTAGCGTGCCAAAGAGTTTTCGCATAGCAACAAACATCAGCACCAGGGCAGTGGCCTGAAGAAACATTTGTATAAGCTCCGGCCCGGTTTCGCTAAATCCGAACAGCCATACTCCCAGCATATTGACCAGCAGCGTGCCAAGTTGGGCGCTGGGCTTTTCCTCTACGCCGATTTCGGCGCCGTCAATTATGTGTTTGGCTGAATAGACATACGCCCCACTGTCGAAAGGTCCGGGCGTGTTGAACTCGAAGTACTTACCCATAGAAAAGGGGATTGCTGCCAGAATTGCTATCAGGGCGAAAACTACAAAGGGACCCCTAAAATTCTTTTTGCTCTGTTCTTTAGTGGAAGTGGTTACTTTTTGTCTGTGTGGTTTCAGTCGTTTTCCTGATGGCCTGTTTCTTCGGGCACCTTTACTCATTTCTGCTCTCCGCTTTCATCGGTCGATTCGAGTATCTCTTTGATGACATAGGTCAGGCGGTTTTGTGATTCGTGATATGTCCGGACTAAAAGCTCGGCAAGCAGGCCCATCAGAATGAACTGGATGGTAGTTGTAATCAGCACGGCTGTCAGAACCAGCAGTGGGTTTCTGTTCATAGACAGATGTGAATCAGAGATGAATTTTTGATAGAGCACGGCCAAGCCGGAGGCAACCGCGCAGAGTGCAGTTGCCAGTCCCATGCCGCCAAAGATATAGATTGGCTTGGTGGAAAACGAGCCGAGGAACTTGACCGTGATAAGGTCTAAAACCACTTTTACTGTTCGTCCCAGGCCGTACTTGGCGGCGCCGGCGGTTCTGGGTCTGTGGTTGACGACCATTTCGGTGATTCTGGCCCCGGACCAGCTCGCCAAAGCGGGGATGAAGCGGTGCATTTCGCCGTAGAGTTTTGTTTCGGCGAGGACCTCTCTGCGGTATGCTTTGAGCGTGCAGCCGAAATCGTGGAGCTTAACACCTGTAATTTTAGCAATCAGCCAGTTGGCGATTTTGGAAGGGATCAGTCTGGTGAGGGCATTGTCGTGCCTTTTTTTTCTCCAGCCGCTGACGACGTCAAATCCTTCGTCAAGTTTGGCAACCATTTTGGGTATATCCGCAGGGTCGTTTTGCAAATCGGCATCAATTGCGACAACAATTTTGCCCCGTGTGTGGGCAAAGCCGGCACTGAGAGCTGCGGTTTGGCCGAAGTTCTTGCGGAAGTGAATGACCCGGACTTTGTTGTCGGCCTTTTGCAACCGGCTCAATATGGTGAAGCTGTCATCGCTGCTGCCGTCATCAACGAATATTATTTCGTAATTGAATTTGCCGGTTAAGGTTTTCGTGATTTGCTCATAGAGTGGGCCGACATTATCCTGCTCATTCAGCAGCGGCACCACTACTGATACTTCCGTAGTTTGTCTGTCCATCGTCTGCTCCTTAGCAATTCCCGTTTGCCCTATGGTAACGGTTGTGCCCTCATTTTGCAAGGGCCCTCATTTTGCGATAAATCGCAAAATGAGAACCTAATATGTTGCAAAATGGGGCTCCTTAAAATATCGGCTGTAAAGCCATATTTGAACAATTAAAATCTCGAAAGGTATGGTCGGTCTTTGCTGGTGAGGAAATTTTGCCATTTTTGGTCCTAAAATTGCCGAGAATTTGGGCCAGCCGTATCAGGGGCGGGACACCTGCCAATATGAATCGGAAAAGGCTTGCTTAGAGGCGTTCTTTTTGTTAAACTAAAAGTGTTTGTGAATTAGGTGAAAGTTGTATCACGATTTAATCTGGAGTTTAGAATATGAGACGCGATTGTTTCCGAAAATTTAAAATCGTATTTGTTGCCGCTTTCGTTTTGTTTTTGCAGATTGGCTGCCAGGAGCAGGTCAGGGTGACAGAAAAGCCCGAACCTGAGTTGACGGCAGCTAAGCCAGTAATTAGTCCTGCAGAAACTCAAGCTGTAGTCAAGAGAAAGGAGCCGGGGCCTGAAATTAGTTTTGAGCAAATGATTTATGACTTTGGCAAAATCGGTCCGGGGACAAGGAAAGTCGGTGAGTTCAAATTCACAAACACCGGCGACAGCTTGTTGGAAATCGGGAAAATCGAGGCCTGCTGTGGTGGCACTGCCAAGTTAAGCAAGAATAAGAAGAAATATGCGCCGGGCGAAAGCGGGACCGTCGAGGTAAGTTATAATTCAGGCAGATATCCTGGCCCGATAACAAAACGTTTGTATGTGAACAGCAACGACAAGGCAAGGCCCAGGGTTACACTGACCATAAAGGCCAACATTGTACCGAAGGTAGATTACGAGCCGAAGACACTGAAGCTTTTGCTTAAAGATGAAAATGCCGGCTGTCCGAAGATTACACTCAGAAGTCTCGATAATCGGCCATTTGCAATAAAGGCCTTCAAATCGACTGCCGACTGCATAACTGCCAAGGTAGATCTTGAAGTGCAAGCAACGAAGTTCACTCTTGAGCCCAAGGTTAACATTGAGAAACTTCGAAAAGGTTTGAACGGGATTATCAACATCAGTCTGACCCATCCGGAATGTAATTTGGTCACTATCTCCTTTACTGCGCTGCCGAGATTTAAGGTTAACCCGCCGGCTCTTATCGTTTTCAACGCTGAACCGCAAAAGCCGACAATAAGGAAAGTGTGGATACTCAACAATTATGATGAGGATTTCGAGATTGAATCGGCATCATCTAAAAATGATATTATAAAGGTTTTGAGTCAGGAAAAGATTGGCAATCGTTATAATTTTGAGCTGGAGATAACACCGCCGGCCACCGAAGGTAAATCAAGGACTTTCACGGATACGTTTTTTGTGAATATAAAAGGTGGCGAGAAACTGCAAATTGCCTGTCGTGGTTTCTATTCGAATAAGTAAAAAGGGGAATCAACAAGCCGATAAAGAGCTAATTTGGCTATGATGCGATTAGTGTCCTCTATCTGTGTGTTGACGGCAGGAGCCTTGTGCGCATTGGCCACGTCAACGAAACCATCAGCAAAGCCAGCCCACAAAGCCGGTGCCCCATTTTGCAATATGTCGCAAAATGGGAACCCAGCCGATGTGCTTACGGTTTTTCTGACAGGCAACGAACTCGGGGCGTTGAAGCCCTGCGGATGCAGCGGCGGACAACTCGGAGGGCTTGACAGACGCTCGGCGGTCTTCAACAGCGTCTGCGCACAAAGAAGGTTGATTGTCGATACGGGCTTGTTTGTAGAAGGTGACGGTGAACAGGATTTAATCAAGTTCAATATAATAGTCCAGGCGTTTAGTCTGCTCGGTTACGACTTAGTGAATTTGACCCAAAAAGACATTGAAATAGCCAAAAATCTCGGACTGCTGGACAGTATAGGTTCGGTTCTTAATGTTATAAGTTCTATGAGTATCACCGATGTGAATGTGCCGGCAGGATTTACAAAAAAGTTTCTCCTGAACAAAGAAGTGGTGGCCGTAACAGTTGCTGCTTTGGATGTCAGAAGTCAGATGTCAGATTCTGTCTTCTGTCCTCTGTCCTCCGACCTGCGATCGGTCGATATTCTGATCCTAAACACCCGTGATACTGCTGCTATTGATAAAATTGCGAAAATGGGAATTGTGGATTGTATTATTGTTCCAGCTGAATCGGATGAGCCGCAGATAGTTGGCGACCCGAATGAAAAACCTCTGGTTGTCTCTGCTGGACGATTCGGTAAATATGTAGGCAGATTGCAAATAACATCTGATGAGACCGGAGACAAGTTGCAATTCAGTTTTTCAGCTATACCGGTTACCGAAGATTTGCCGCAGGAAGAATCTCTGCTTGAGTTGTACAAGGACTACCAACAGTTTGTCAGGCAAGCGAATCTTCTTGAGAAGCAACCGCGTTTTGTTTTGCCGAATGGTCTGGAATATACCGGTTCTGAATCCTGCAAGCTTTGCCACGACTACGAATATGAAAAGTGGGGCACCAAGGCACACGCACACGCTTATGGTACACTTGAGAAAGTCGGTTCCCAGTATGACCCTGAGTGCGTCCTCTGTCATGTTGTCGGTATGGAATATGAAAGCGGCTTTGTTTCGGAGGAAAGAGCCGGCCATTTGAAAAATGTCGGCTGCGAGAATTGTCATGGGCCCGGTTCGGAACATATCAGCACTCTGGGAGAGGCGAAAACCACGGAGCCGAGGTCCGACTGCACCGATTGCCATACACCTGAGACAAGCGGCGACTACGCAGGAAATGAACGCTCTTTTCTGGAAAAAATAGTTCATTGGAGGGAACCAAAGACCGGTGGCAATGTCAAATAAAATAGCGACGAAAAGGCAGTGAACTAAAGTTTGGAGTGCCTAAAGTGCCTAAAGTTACGGAATATTTTTTTACTTTTTTACACTTCAGGCACTTTAGCTCACTTTAGGCACTATTTTATTATGATAAAGACATTGCGAATAACGAGCATTGCAGCGGCGGTTTTGGCTGTAGTTTTTTTTGTTTCGGCCGCAATTTTTGGTTTTCGCAGCGATAAAGGGGTTGAGGAATTTTTGGATTCGCCCGGCGTGATAAAAAAATTCAGGGAAGCCAAGGGTGATAGGGCCAAAAGAATCGAAAGCCAAATCTCACCGCTTGTGAACCAGGCGGAGGCTTTTGCATCGTATCTAAATCCACCGAAGCCAACTCCGAGAAAGCCCGAACCAGCTCGCACGCGGACTAGTCTACCCACACCTCGTACGCCCGTTTCACCGAAATTTAAGCTTATTGGCACCAGTCGTTGCGCATCGAATCCGGAGATGTCGCTGGCGTTGATTGACGAGCCGGGCAAGGGCTTGCACTGGGTCAAACAATCCAGTGAGGTTGGCCGTTTGGTTATTGAGCAGGTAAAAAACGGTGCTGTAGTTGTTCGAGACGGCGAAAGGACTTTCGAGCTTGCGGTCCCAAGACCGGCAAAGACAAGTCTTTTAAAGAGCTCATCATCAGCACCAACCGGTTCAAAATCTACCCCTGCCTTTACAGAGACTGGTGATGGCATTACAGGCGGTCATGATTTCGGCGTACCACAAACCAGCGATGAAGAAAGAGAAGCGATAGAAAAGATTTTTTCTGAACTCGAAGCTATGGCTAAAGAAGCTATGCGTATAAGTGCTGAAGAAGCGGAAAAACTGGGCCATCTGGGCAAAGAGTTGGAAGAGGAAGACATTCGGCAGGATCCGAATCGGGTTAGGGGCCTGGGAGATAAAATAGAAGTAAGCCGGCGAGGACCGAACAGTCCAGAGGAGAAATAAGCGAAAAACGTCCAGCACTTATCAGATGTGGGCACAGGCTTAATAGGCGCCGGGTGAATTTTGAAATTGTTTCGAATTTTATTAGTGGATTGTTTTCAACTTCTTCTTTCGAGCAAGCCGATATTTTCTGTTAGCGAAATTGGGCATTTGCCATTTTTATATCTTGCATTTCATATCTCGCCCCGCGCTTTCCGGTGTTTTTTTTGGCTAAAACAGGGAACTTTTGGGTGATTTCTGTGTCTGATTAATAGGTAATGGCTTCTACGAATTGGTCAGGATGTCCGATAAATGTAAAACCCGTTTTTTTTAATCATAGATTGAGAGCTTCTCAAGAGGAGTAAACTTATGGCGGTGAAACTGAGCTACAGCAGGGCCTTGAGTTCCCGTAAGGCTGGTTCCTTCGTTTTCGTTTTGGCGGTCACTCTTTTGTTTGCCAATAGTCTCGTTTTGGCTGCTGAGACGGTTAGAAGCAATCCCCATAGACAACAGACCTCTAACTGGGCTGAGAGAAACTCTGCTTCAGGGGTATCGAGGTACAGGGTTTTTTCCCTAAAGCACATTTCCGCCGAGCAGGCCAACAAGTTTCTGACCGAGGCCGGGATTGGCACGGTCTCGCAGATTCCCGGTACCAATACGCTTTTGGTAACGGCTCAGCCGCACGAGCTAAACATAGCGAGCGCTATCTTAAATCTTGTTGATAGTGAGAAGAAGTTTGTTGTAAAAGCGATTCTTCCGGCTTCAGAGGCAGAGAGCTTGCCCTCTAATGACAGAATCGCAGAAGAAGTTGGCGATATATCAGTCGGCACCTTTTCTAATCCGCCGGCTCGTACCGAGATTGGTGTGATTATAGATGTCCACAAAGATGCTGTAATAGCAGTTGCACCAGTTGAGCAGCTCGAAAAAATTGTTTCTGCTATTAAGCGACTTCAAAAGCCTAAGACGGTGAAATGGCCGGATGGTGAACCGTCGGGCCGTCCAGTTGTACCGGGGCAAGTGGCGGCCGAGATTGAAAAGCCAGGTGAGGTTGCTCCAGCCGTATTGAAAGTCCGGTCGTATGAGCCAGCGCCCGTTGCCAATGGCGATGAAACACTCGACCTGACTTTGCCAGAGCAGCTTACAATAGTTCAATTGCTGGAGTTGGTGGGTGAATATTTAGGGCTGGACTATATGTACGACCCGAAAAAGGTGGTCGGAGATGTTACACTCAAGCTCCAAGGCGAGCTTAGTGGACGTATCAAAGTAAAGGATTTGTATCCTCTGCTTGAATCTGTACTGAGGTTCAGGGGCTTTGTGATGGCTCGCAAGGGCAATCTTGTAACCATTGTTCCTGCGGCAGAAGCGCTGAGTATTGACCCTGCTTTGCTGGACGCCGAGAAAGGCGAGATTCAGCCTGGTGATGTAATCGTAACCCGCATTTTTAATCTAAAACATATAGATACGGCCAGTGCACAAAATCTTTTGACTGGTATGAAGCTCGGCGCAGACATCAGGCCGATTGTGGAAACGAAAACACTTCTCGTAACCGGATACGCCTACCGTATGGGTCGTATAGAAGAATTTTTAGCAATGATTGACAGACCAGGTGAGCTGAAACAATTCAGGTTCAGGCAGCTAAGATACACGATGGCAAAGATGCTTGCTCCTCAAATCAAAACACTTGCCGAGCAACTTGGTGCCGTATCAATCACTATTGCTGCATCGGCAGCAGCAGCACCATTGGCTCGCAAGCCGGGAGAGTCGGAAGCCGCCTACAGAGCCCGCCAGGCTGCAGCCGCCAGAGCTGCATCTGCCAGAACTGCAGCTGCCAGAACTGCAGCCGCCAGAACCACACCGGCCAAACCCACCGGTGTGTATCTTGATGCCGACGAAAGGACAAACCGCATCCTGATGATAGGCCTCCAAGAGCAATTAGTTGTTGTTGAGCAGTTGATAGATGCTCTTGATGTGGAACAGCAAGACCTGCGGACCCTGCAATTATACGAAATTCAGTATGTTGGAGCCGAGGATGCGAAGAAGAAGCTGGAAGAGATTGGTATAATTGGCCAGGGCCAGCCGGTCCGAACAACTTCGAGGGCTCCTGTCAGCCCTGCACCCGCAAAGGCCCCGGCTCCCAGGCCGCCGGCTTCAACGACCAGTGCGACAACAACTGCCCTCGTGGAAGAGCCACAGGTGGTAATAATCGAAGCAACGAATTCGCTTTTGGTTAATGCCACGGCCGAGCAGCACGCCCAGATAGAGCAGATTTTGGCCTATGTGGACAGCGAAGCAGAAGAAGGTATCGTCCCTTACGAGGTATACCCACTTGAAAACCAGGACCCGGAAGAACTTGCCGGCGTCCTGAACCAGCTCATTATCGAAACCACCACCAGGGAGGACAAGGACGCCAAAATCACAACGACAAGAAAGAGAATAGAGGAGGACATCTTCATTATCCCCGACCCGAAGACTTATTCGCTCATCGTTTACGCCAGTATAAAGAACCAGCAGTGGATAAGCTCTCTCATCGAACAACTCGATGAATATCGCCCACAGGTACTGCTCGACGTAACACTGGTCGAAATCACCAAAAATGAAGAGTTCGCACTTGACCTCGACCTGATGTCAAAATTCCCGAGACTCACACCAGGTGCTACGCTGGATAAGCTCGGGTTTGCACCCGGTATAACTCCTTTCCCCTCTAAATCAATCCTTGAAGCAACCTCTATGGCAGGCGCAGGCGGAAGTGCCTTCTATGCAGACGAGCATATCCAGCTTCTGTTAGAAGCCATGCATAAGAAAGATTACGGCCGGGTACTGGCAAGGCCGAAACTGCTTGTTAACGATAATGAAGCAGGAACGATTAAAACAGAAGAAAAACAAACTATTGTCTCACCTGAGACAACGGTAGTGCCCGGCACAGCCGCCACAGCTCCAACCGCACATACGTCGGTGAGGTTTGAAACTTACACCGCTGGGATTACGCTTGATATTGCACCTCATATAAGTAAAGGCGACCAGCTTCGACTTACAATTACCTTGACGCGTACTGATTTTCGCATCAGGCCTGATTATGTAATAACTACCCCGGATCAGGATATAACAGGCCCAACGCCACCGGACCTTCTGACCAGTGACGTTACCACGGTCGTTACCGTCCCTGACAATACCACTATAATACTCGGCGGGTTGGAGAAGCTCAGCCAGAACAAAGGTGGAACCAAAGTTCCCATCCTCGGCGACATCCCCTTGGTTGGAGGATTGTTTAGAAGTACAGCCAATACGGACACCCAGAGCCGGCTTTACGTCTTTGTCAAAGCGCATATCTTAAGGCCTGGTGAAGAGCTTCCAGGAGAATCTGACATTGAAGTAGTATCGGCAAAGAACCGAGCTACATTCGAGAGATATGAAGAGGAAATGCAAAAATACGAGGACTGGCCGGGCATAAAACCCGAGCCGATGGCCCCGGTGCGGATTCTCGAAGCTGACTGAAGCGTTGTGCGTTACGCAATACGCAATACAAGATATGAAAGAATTATTGATACAAACTGCTAAACAAACGGGGCTGGTTGACGCTGAGAAATTAGCCGAATTTCTTGAAAATAACAGCGGAGGCGAACGGCTTGACGAGCTTTTGCTTCACTGCCCTTACTTTACAGAAGAGGCGGTTTTGAAGCTCTTTGCGGCGGCACTTGGCCGGGAGTTTCTTATGGAGATACCACCAAAAGCTGTGCCTCCCGAATTCGTGGAAGCTGTTCCTGCGGCCTACGCTCAGCACCATTATCTTATCGGGATAAGAAGACAGAAGACAGAAGACGGAAGTCAGAAGTCAAAAGACCCGCGAAAGTGGGGAGCAGCCGGTCAACTTACCGTGGTATTGTCCAAGCCGTTAGATGCAAATGCCCTGGATAATGTCTCGAAGATGACGGGGCTGGCCGTTAAAGCAGCAATAGCTACTCGAACCGCTATCACCGCAGCAATTGATGTCGCCTACGAGCAAAGAACGACCGTCATCGAAGAGGTGGCCGAAGAGCTCGATTCGCAAAATCTCGACCAGCTCGTTGATGAAGTGGCCGGGTCGGACGACCTGCTTGATGTGGTTAATCGGCCGCCTGTTATTAGATTGGTCAATGATATCCTTTTTCGTGCCCTGCAGTTGAGGGCCAGCGATATTCATGTTCACCCTTACGAGACAAAGATTCAGATTCGCTACCGTATTGACGGCATTTTATACGATGTTCTGAGTTTGAACAGAAATGTTCTGCCGTTGGTTATATCTCGTATCAAGGTTATGGCGGGGATGGACATTGCCGAGCGTCGCCTTCCCCAGGACGGCAGGTGCAGTGTCCGGCTTGGCCAGCGTGAAGTCGATTTGCGTATCAGCACCGTCCCGACCAGCTATGGCGAACGCAGTGTTCTGCGACTGCTGGACAAAAGCACCGGCCTGTTCGGGCTCGACGAGTTGGGGCTGTGGGATGAAGATTTGAAAAAACTCGATTCACTTTTAACCAAGTCTCACGGTGTTATTTTCGTCACAGGCCCAACGGGCAGCGGAAAAAGCACCACCCTTTATGCTTCTCTTAACAGAATTAACTCAGCAGAGAAAAATGTTATAACCATAGAAGACCCGATCGAATATCAACTCGAAGGTATCAGCCAGATTCAGGTCGCAAGTAAAAAAGGGATGACCTTTGTCACCGCTCTGCGGCACGTGCTACGTCAGGACCCGGATGTTATAATGATTGGTGAAGTTCGAGACATCGAAACCGCCCGCATGGCGATACAATCTTCGCTAACAGGGCATCTGGTTTTCAGCACGCTGCATACAAACGATTCGGCCGGGGCGGTGAGCCGGCTTCTGGACCTGGGTGTTGAGCCGTATCTGGTAAGTTCGTCTTTGATTGCTATAATGGCTCAACGATTGGTGCGAAAGGTATGCCCGGATTGCAGGAAGGTTGCTGAACCGACGGTTCACGAATTGAGGGAACTCGGGTTGGGAGATGTGGAGTCGGCTAAGTTGGTGGAAAACGGGCACAAGTTTTATGTTGGAACAGGCTGCGATAAATGTTTTCAGACCGGCTATCGTGGCCGAACGGGTGTTTACGAACTGATGCTGATTAATGGAGAAATACAGGACCTGATATACAAAAGGGAAAGTGCCGGTACTATAAAGAAATCAGCCATTAACGCAGGACTGCAGACGCTGCGAATGGATGGAGCGCGAAAGGTTCTTGCAGGGATAACAACTATCGCTGAAGTACTGAGAGTAACACAAACTGATATAATGTAAAGCGTATTAAAACAGGAAACAAGATACAAAATACAAGATACGAAAGATGCCCAGATACCACTATATAGCGATAGCGGTAGACGGTAAGAAAGCCAAAGGTGAGATTACCGCTGAAAGCCCCTATGCTGCGCGAAAACAACTCAGGGGCCGAAGTATTCACCCTACTTCAATCACAGAAGTCGGCGCCGAAAATAAAGCTGCGCTGCTTTCGATTTTCGCCAAACGAGGCAAGACGCAAATAATTGATTTTACCAAACAAATGGCAACGTTGCTCAATTCAGGGATTAAACTGACTGAAGCGCTTTCAGTCCTTACCTTGCAAACGTCCGACATCAGATTTAAGGGCGCAATTACCGACATTCGCGACCGCGTTGTCACCGGCGAGTCTTTTACTGATGCTTTGAAAGACCACAGTGATTATTTTGATGTTATATACGTAAGTATGGTGCGCGTAGGTGAGGTTACCGGCACTCTGGGACAGAGCCTTTCGACAATCGCCAAGTTTATGGAAAAACGCCAGCGAGTTGAATCAAAGGTGATTACAGCAATGATATATCCGATTGTTCTAATTTTCTTTTGCATCGTAGCGATTCTGGTTTTGACAACTATGGTCATCCCGAAAATAGGAGAGCAAATCACAAGGACAGGGCAGGAATTACCGTGGATTACCAGACAATTGATGAATGTAGGTCATACACTGAGTAGTTGGCGACTGTTAGTGGTTATTGTGGTAGGGTTTGGGATTATCTGGGTCCTGAAGCGTTTTCTAAACACACAACGCGGCGCATATTTGCGTGACAAATTTTTGCTGTCTTTGCCGTTGTTCGGCCCTCTCATAAAGCAACGGGTTGTTTCGCGTTTTGCCTCTACACTTTCGACGCTTCTTGGCTCGGGGCTTGCAATGGCTGAGTCTCTTCGTGTTGTGGCAGAAGTCACCGGCAATGCTCTTATGAAAAGAGCCATCCAACAGTCGCGTGAGAGGATTCTTGCTGGTGCTGATATTGCAACTCCACTGAGAGACAGCGGTGTCATCGGCCCTGTTATTGCCCATATGGTTGCCGTTGGAGAAAAAAGTGGCGAGTTGGAAAAAATGCTCAAAAGTATCAGCGAAAATCTTGAGGCCTCAACTGATATAGTTATTGAGAGATTGAGTGCCGCGCTCGAACCGCTTATTATAATTGTTATGGCTGCAATAATTGGTGTAATTGCTTATGCGACGATACTGCCGATTTTGAAAATTTCAGCGGTAAAATTTTAATTAGTGACAATAGGAGATTCGCAAAGATGAAAAAAAGAAGTAACAGAAAAGTAAGGAAAGCTTTTACAATGATCGAGCTTATGGCTGTGCTGATTATCCTTGGTTTGCTTGCTACCGTGCTCGTGCGTAATTTCATGGGCCAGACCGATAGAGCCAGGGTCACAATTACAAAGGCCAATCTAAAGACTCTTCATTCCGCGGCTACTCAGTTCAAGATGGACACCGGCCGATTCCTAAGCGAAGAAGTGGGGCTTATGGAACTTATTGAGCAGCCGAGCGATGTTGTGAACTGGGAGCCGGGCGGGTATCTCGAAACTACGGAAATACCCAAAGACGGCTGGGGAAACGAGTTTATTTATGAGCGTTATCCAGAGAGCGGCAAGCCATTCGTAATCAAAAGCTACGGTGCCGATGGTGAAGAAGGTGGTGAGGAATATGATACCGACCTGCTCAGCACTGATGCATACTGATGCGTATATGCGTAAATGTGTGAATGCGAAAATGCGAAAATGCGATGATGCGTTGGCTCATCCGCTCATCTGCTCATCCACTTATTCACGCATCTACGGTTTTACGCTGACTGAATTGGTAATGGTGATTTTGATAATCTCGCTGTCTGTGCTTTTGGTGATGACGAATTTTTACGGAGTGCTTGGAAAAAATACCTTCAGGGCACAGGCCCAAGAGCTTGTCTCGGCAATGCAAATGGCCGGCAGTGCTGCAGCCGAGAGCGATAGGAGATACGAAGTTATTATCGATCTGGCAGAACAAAGCTTTTTGCTTCGTCAGATTACGACCCCTGATTTGTCACATGTTCTGGAAGAAGAGATTATTGTCAATGATTACTTTAGTGATAATTGCCGAGTTGCTTACGTTGAGTTCGATGATGGAGACTGGACCAATGAAGGCAGGGCAAAGTTCAGGGCGGGACACTCGGGCTGGCAATACGGCGGGAAAGTCGTTCTGCTCGACGAAGACGAACAGCCGCATTCGGTTGTGATTAACCGGCTCAGTAGAATTGTCACGTTAGAGGAAGGTGATGTCGAACTTTTGGTTCCGAGAAGACAAGATGAAGTGCCGTTCTAAGAAAATTCTGTTGTTTACTTTATCACATTCCAAGGGCTTTAGCCTGCCGGAAGTTGTAGCTGCGCTGATGATATTAGCACTTATCAGCTCGAGCGTCTTGGTTGTTATGAATCGCTGCATGGCCTCAGCGGCAGATTCAGCGTTACGTATGCAGGCCTTTGAAGTTGCACACGAGAATATGGAAACCCTTCTTTCCAAGGATTCGGTGTCCGAGATGGTTGAGTATGGCAGTAGTGATAAGTATCCGGAAATTCAGTGGCAAACAACTGTCGAGATGTTTTACGAGCCGATAACGGCTCGAGCATGGATTCAGGGGATTTGCTCGGCTGAGTATACCGATACATCCGGTGACGTGCAAACCGTAGAACTAATGCACTGGCTAACCGATGTAACAAAGCAGCAATTGCTTGAAATTATCAGGCAGAAGCAAAAACAACAACAAGAGCGATTAGCCTTCCTGGTCGTCGGAACGATTGAAGAAGCTGCTGAGTATGCCGGTGTCGACGTGGAAACCGTAGAGGAATGGGTTGATAACGGCATGCTCAAGACTGAGGATGGCTCTTTCGTCAAGGACAATCTTGATCTCTACAAGGACACTGGTGGCGATCCGCCCCCGGAGGCTAAAAACCAGCAGGTAAAATCTAAAGCTGAATTAGTAGAGCTAGCAAAGGAACGACCTGAACCAGTGGAACAAAAGGAGCAGAGTAAGCCAGACGAACAAGAGATGGATGAGTGGGAGAAATGGCGAAACGAAATAGAGCCGGTGACAGGATTAACATATGGAGAACTTGCGGAAATGACCTTCGATGAAATTTGGGCATTACTCGATAAATTAGGCTACTAAGGGCTTTGGTTTCAATGAGGTCAATCAGGACTGAATAAAATGAAAAAAGTTTCTAACACATCCAGAGAGGCGCCGGGTTTTTCGTTGGCCGAGGTGCTTGCAGCCCTGATGATAGGAGCGATGGTTCTGGTGGCGGTGCTGGGTATTTATAGCCGGGCTGAAACTGGCGCTGCTGCAATCACACGCAAACTCGACAGTACCCGATTGGGCTCGGAGGTTCTACAGCGCATCGCCGAAGATGTTGACAGAATAGGTTCTTCCGGCCCAGGTGCGAAAATCACTACTGAGAATAAATATCAAAATGGTTTCTGGACCGCCCGGCTGACGCTTCTAAGGACCATTAACAACAGCGTCAATGAAAAGCAGACATTTGAAAAAATTGTCTGGCAGGGCAATGTAGACACAGACGCCAATAGTCTTGTTTTATACCGAAGTCACAGCGGTGTTGTGTTAGAAGATAAACTGCTTGATAAGCAGAAAGAGAGCTGGGAGAAAGAGCTTTTTGTGCCAGTTTGCACTGGCGTTACTTTTTTTAAGGTACGGGCTGTCCATGGGCGGGGGCTCCAAGATAAATGGACAAGCGATTCGTTGCCTAATGGAATAATGATAACTGTTTCATTTGCCAGGCCCTTTAAGACAGTGGCTGGCACGTGGGATGTGCCGGATGCGGAAAAAACCACGCGAACCATCGCTTTAAGCAAAAACAGAAAAATCAAATTCATGTTCACAAAGAAAGGTGATGAAAACAAATAAGAGTAATGAGGAACGAAAGTCAAAATAATTGTCAATGGTCGATTGTCAGCAGTGGATTGCCAAGCCGCTCAGGCATCGTGCTGTTGGTGACATTAGTGATATTGGTTGTGCTTTCAATAATGGGTTATACCTTAACCAGCCGTGTTGCTGCTCAGCGTCATCGCGACCAGTATATCATAGATTACAGCAAAGCCCGCTACGGCTGTGACTCAGCGGTGAAGTATGCACTTGCCACACTGGAAAATATTACGCTGCAGTTGGTTGCCCGTCCGAATGAGCCGGATTTTTCCGATTTATTCATCCTTAGTGAGGTCGAATATGAGGAACTTTTGGCTGAATGGGCCCTGGACACACCGGACAATGACGAAAACACTTTTGATAGAAGCGGGAGTTTTAATGATATTAACGATGTTAATGATATTAATGACTTTAATGATTTCAATGATGTTAATTCTATCAGTGGTTTTAGCGACTTTAATGCTCCTGGTCCCCTAACGATACGCGGTCCGTATGGTCCGGCCTGGCCGTTTGTAACCGAGCCCGTTGAGTTTGAGATTGGTTCTGCCACGGTCAGGATTGAAATTGAAGACGAAAACGCAAAATACCCTCTCGGTTGGGCACTGCTGTCCGATAAGAGCAATAAGGAACTCGAGCGCGAAGCCCTCGCCGGCTTTGAAACCTTCTGCGAATGGATGGGTTTCGATTCGGCTGAGATTAAATCAGATGGAGGATTAGAATCGCAGCTAAAAGAAATAGGTAAGATAAAACCGTTCAAGGTTGACTTCAAGCCGCTAACAACAACAAGAAGGATAGTAACACAAGCAAGTACAACAAGCACCCGCACCCGAACAACTTCCCGACCGCGGACAACCATCCAAAAAACTACTATATCCGTCGCCCAACAGTTCACCAGGCAGACTGCTGATTTTATAAAGCTTTTTCACAGTTCGCTAATTGATACCGAGCTCCTTGCCAGGCCGACCATAATAAGCGAAAGCAGAAAAGAATCGGCCCTGAAATATATGGGAATGTGGGCTTCAAGAAAGGTTAATATAAACACCGCTCCACGACACGTATTGGAAGCGGCTTTTACTTTCGGCGGTGACGCTGAAAAAATCGCTGAAGAAATTATACAGCGAAGACGTATAAAGCCTTTTACAAATATAGAAGATTTGAAGAAAGCGCTATTCAGGTATTCTGATTCGATTGGAAAGTGCGAAAAATATATCACAACTGTCAGCAGGTTTTTCACGATTAAAGTAACCACGACAAGCGGAGTGGCAACAAGTTCAGTTGTTATAGCGATAACGAAAGATGGTAAAAAAATACAAAAAATTGCAATACTCTCTGGCTAATTTTTCGTCGCGCGTACTGTCTAAAAAACTGACGCATCACGTGATACGACCTTTTAAGAGTTTGCAAGAAGGGCAAGCTCAGAACCACCTGGGGATTTATTTAGGCAAAGACACGGCGACCGTGGTCTGCCTTGACTTGGAAGGTGGGGACCATAAAGTCTTGGATTGCTTTAGCGTCTCTGCTGAAGGACAGCAAGAAGCAAGTAGCGGCGCCACCACGCCGGGATTGGCGAATCTTATTGCCGAAGCTTGCGCCGAGAGAGTTCCGAGGTATCAGGATTCCGAAGCCGCGGTAGCTCTGGATTGTGCAATGTTTATGCAGCACAACGTGCACAGCGACTTTAGTGACCCAAGGCAGATCGCCGCGACCATCAGGTTTGATACCGAGGAAGCTCTTTCTACAGACATAACCGACCTTGCAATCGCTTTCAAAATAACTTCAAGTGACCAGACCGGCTCAGAGCTAAGCGTCTTTACCGCAGAGCGCAAAGTCTTGTCGGATGTTCTTGTTTCTTTGCAAAATAATAACATTGACCCGATAACCATAGAGCCTGACGTTAATTGTTTATCAAGATTTATTTTGCAAAATGTATACTCGCTTGAATCCCGACAAGTTGGGACTCTCTTCTGTGTGCTTTCCCAGCGGAGTGGTTATTTTATTGCCTTTACAGGACTGACGGAAGTACCGGCTATGCGAACGTTTTTGGTTGACCCGACACAAGACAGGGGCGATTTGCTCGCAAGGGAGGTGCCAGTAACCGCTGCGTTACTTGGAACCGGCGAGCCGATAAATCGACTTAAAGTTCTCGACTCTACCGACTCTGTAGATTATCAGCAGCTTAGCGAAAAGCTCGGCATCGAAGTCAGTGGTGTCGATTGGCTCGGCTCTGCTGCAGCCGGCCCAGAGACTATAGCTGATTGTGCCGGCCAGGTTGATTTTGCTATTGCGTATGGAGCAGCTTTGGCTCATTTGGAAAAGGCCCGGAGCGTGGATTTCCGCAGCGATTTCAGCCCCTATCAGGGCAAAAAGGTTCGGCTGCAAAAAGCTCTGAAGTTCGCAAGTATATCTGTTACCGTTCTTGTACTTATTGTGGGGCTGTATTTTCAATTGCAATTGTTGAAAACAAATGCTTACCGCGGCAAGCTGCGTGACAAATTTGCGGGAGATTACTCACCCATTATGTTAGGCCAAAAGCTACCGGACAAATTTACCGCCGCAAAAACCAAACTTGGCAGTGAATTAAGACGCATCAGAAATGTCAGGAGCGGGCAGTTAAGTATTACAGGCGAAGAATCTGTATCGGCAAAACTGGCCCTTGTGCTCGAAGCGTTTAACAAATGTGCAAAACCGACGAATTTGAATATAGATTCGACCTCTATTACAGCCAGAAGCATTACTATTGCAGGTAACACCTCCAGCCGAGCAAACACGCTGAAATTATTCGAAGCCATCAAAGGTAAGCTGAATATCTTGCAGCAGCGCCTCGAATTAAAGAATGGGCGTGATAATTTCAGCATAACGGTTGAGCCTAAAAGATAGTTAGTGGAGCAGTTTTATGAAAGACATATTTACGAAGGACATATACAGCAATCCCACTCTGTATTATATCCTCGTTCCCATTATAGTCGCTTTGTGGCCTTTATTTGTCTGGGGCGTATATTTACCGAACGCCGAGCGTAGCTTGAATCGTGATAGGGACGAGTATAACAAAACTCGAGACATAATGGCGGAGATTTTAAAACTTGACCCTGACCGGCTGGAGTTCGCCGATCCGAATCGCAGGGCTGTGGAATTTGATTATGCTGTCGCCATTGAGAAGGTTGCCAGCTCGTGCGGAATACCACCTACCAATTACAGGCTCAGTTCAGGAATAATCATAACTTCCGGCGGACGTAAAAGCCAGAGCGCCAATGTGGTTCTAAAGGATGTTGACATAACAAGAATTGCCAGATTCCTCTGGACGATTCAGCTTCGCTGGGCGAGTCTGCAATGTGTTCGGCTCAAACTGACCCAAAAGAAAGGCCTGCCTGATAAATGGGATGCAGATATGGACTTCAAGTATTACTATTAAAAACCTGCCAATTGCATAACCGGCTGATTCAATAGCGTATATAGCGTTCGGAGGATGGCGTTTAGAAACTATCTCAAAGCTGTCACTCCTTCGGCAAGCTCAAAACGTGCCGAATATATTTTCGGATGGTTTTTTACTGCCAAAGTGGAGCCCCACGGGCAGAGCCCGTGGCACCTCCATCTTCGGCGGAACCCGCCGAAGCACATCTGCCTGCGCTAAAGCTTCGGCGGATATCCTTCTCGCATTCATCCACGCGTAGAACCCGTGGCTTTCTGCGAAGGCGGGTAATATACTTTACCCTTAATTTTCTTGCAATCTTGGCCTGTTGGATGTAGGGTGAGAGCAAATTTATCGCAATGAGTTTTCCTTGCAGGTATTATGAACTATCTGGAGAGGTGGCCGAGTGGCTGAAGGCAACGGTTTGCTAAACCGTCCAGTGGGTATAAGCCCGCTGCGCGGGTTCGAATCCCGCCCTCTCCGATTTACTCTCAGTGCATGATGCGTATCGTGAAAAAAAATACGCGATACGACATACAATATACGCAATACGATATTCAGTTTGGAGATTATATTTGATGCGGGTAGCGTTGGGACAATTTAATGCTGTGGTAGGTGACCTGGCCGGCAATGCGGAGAGGATGCGCAGAATCTGGGCCGGGGCACTTGAGTCCGATGTGGATTTGTTAGTCTTTCCGGAATTAGCTGTTTGCGGTTATCCACCGGAGGATTTGCTCCACAAGAAGCATTTTTTGCAGGACTGCCGAACAATGGTCGAGAAACTCGCTTCCGATTGCCCGGACAAAACCATAATAGTCGGCTTCCCGGAAAGCTATCAGGAAAACAGTTTTGATTCTGCTGCTGTGTTGCAAGCCGGCAGGATAAGTAAAATTTACCGAAAAGCCCTGTTGCCGAATTACGGCGTATTCGATGAGCAAAGGTATTTCCAGCCCGGCACCGAGCCGGTAGTAATCAAAACGGGCGACCTTAATGTCGCTGTCACTATCTGTGAAGACATCTGGGATATCAAATGGCTGGGCAATTTCCTGGGGGACGCCGGCAAAATCCAGATGATTCTGAATATCTCCGCTTCGCCCTTCCATATGGGCAAGATTAAGCAAAGGCAGGAAATAGTTCGCAACTGTGCAAAAAAATTTAATTGCGCCGTTTGCTATTGCAACCTTGTTGGCGGCCAGGATGAACTGGTCTTTGACGGTCGAAGCTGCTTTGCCGATTCAACCGGCAAGATGGCAACAAAAGCCAGGGCGTTTGAAGAGGATTTATTGATTGCCGATATTGTCCCCGTCGGCGAGGAAGCGGTCCAGGTCAGGCCCTTGGAATCCCCGGCTCCACAGCCGAGCGATTTGGTTGACGAGGTTTATCAAGCCCTTGTGCTCGGAACAAGGGATTACACCCGAAAGAACGGCTTTGAAAAGGCCTTGCTTGGCCTGAGCGGAGGGATAGATTCTTCGGTTACCGCCGCTATTGCCGCCGCGGCTCTGGGCGCTGAAAATGTTGTTGGCCTGACAATGCCCTCGAAATTCAGCAGTGCCGAGACGATGACGGATGCGGCGAGGGTGGCGAAAAATCTGGACATCGGATTTTTAACCATCTCGATTGAGCCGATACTTGAGCAATTTAACCGGTCATTGCAACCGGTCCCCGGCTGGGACGATAAGGGTGTTGCTTACGAGAATCTGCAGGCCAGAATCCGCGGCACTATCCTGATGTCACTGAGCAATCATTTCGGGTTTCTGGTGCTGACAACCGGCAATAAAAGTGAGACCGCGGTCGGCTATGCGACGCTCTACGGCGACACTGCCGGCGGCTTTGCAATGATAAAAGATGTTCCCAAAACCCTTGTTTATAAATTGGCTGAACACGTAAACAAGATAACGGGCCGGCAGGTTATACCAGCCGATGTGTTAAATCGACCGCCCAGTGCCGAGCTAAGGCCCGGCCAGAAAGACAGTGATGCCCTGCCGGATTATGATTTACTTGATAAAATTCTCAAAGGCTACATTGAAGAGGACAAATCCGCACAGCAGCTTGTTGAGTCGGGCTTACCGCAAGATGTGGTCCATAAAGTCATTCGTATGGTTGATCGCAATGAATACAAAAGAAGGCTATCACCGCCGGGGGTAAAAATCACACCGAAGGCCTTTGGCAAAGACAGAAGACTGCCAATCACAAACCGCTACAGCTCCAGCCCATAGAAGCGGATATCGTCCAAGATGCGAGATACGAAATTATCCGCCGGTGAGCCCCGTAGCATTGCCGAGAGGCCATCTTATGCTATGGGGCGAGTGCTGCGGCGATGGCTCTGCCAAATTGGCTCGCAGCCCTTGGGTCGCTGGCGGTTATTATAAGGCCGTCCCGTTCAACAGCAGCACCGGTGTATCTGGCACCGGCATTTTGGAGTTTGAGTTGTTCGGACGAGAAACTGGTGGCTTTGAGGCCTTTGAGCACACCGGCATTGGCCAGAACAGTAGGGGCGATGCAAATAGCCGCAAGAACTTTTTTCTTCTGCGCCGCCTGGCGTGCGATGTTCAATGCAACCGGGTTGTTAAAATATTCTGCCGCCCCCGAACCGCCTACGAAGATTATCGCATCGTAATCATCGACCCTCAACTGGTTCAGGGTAGTCATGGCCTGCGCAGTAGTGCCTAACATGCCCCTTATAAGTCCTACCCTTGAACTTGCTATCAGCGTCTGCACCCCTGCCTGGTCAAGCACACGCTTTGTTTCAAAAAGCTCTTCATCGCGGTAATTCTGGCTGGCGATAATGAACACCGCCCTTTTTAACGGGGTGGTATCCGTCTCACCGCCTTGGTCTTGTTGCTCAGGTTTTTGCCTTGCTGCTTCGGCGGCCGGGTAACCGACGCAGATTATATACATTGGCTCCAGTGCTGCTGACAGTCGGCAAATGGCACGAATTTGGCCTGTATCGAAAGTCCCGATTGCCACAGACCCCAGCCCTAAACACACGGCCTGTAATTGGATATTTTGAGCGATGTGCCCGGCTTCCAATAACATACATTCTCGGGCCTTATTGCGGTATCTGGTCACCACTTTTCTCACCGAGCCAACAACAATGATATTACAGCCGGCTCCAGCTACCGCTTCTTGCTTCAAGGCTGCCGCCAACTTGGTGCGGACATCTCCGCTAAAGGTTTCCTCCAGCGTGTGCTTCTGGGGATTATAAGCGAACATTGCCTCCTGCGTGGCAAAATATAACTTCATCGGGTAACTGGCGCCTATCGATGGTGCTGTTCGAAGACCTTTTATCGGCTCTGTTATACCCTGTCCGGCCCAGGCCAACTGGCCTATCTGGGCAGGTTCGAGCGGTTGGCCGGTAAACTGACGCACATTTTGCCGCCTGGTCAGGGCCTGCTCGAAACTGACCGACCCTGTTAAGTTCGGCTCAGCAAGCTGAACTACTTTAAGTCGCGGGGGCCGAGACCGTGAGCCGGACCGGTTGTACTGACCGAGACAAAGGGCCGGCAAAGAAACCAAAATTATTACAAGAAAACTCCAACTTTGAATTTCGGATTGAGGGATGGGAATCCCAAGAACTGTCAGACGTTTCATTTTTTGTCCTCCGACTATTTTCTCTTTTTACCAAATCGAACATAGCGATTTGGCGATTTTCAATGAAACTAACTAAATATATCATAGCCAAATCTCCGGTAAAATTAAAGAATATGACTATAAAAATCGACATATTATTAGTGCTATAGTGCCTAAAGTTGGTGGGGTAAACCTCACCCTACAGTAACTAAAGTGGAAAAATAATCCACAACTTTAGTCACTTTACACTTTACTTTGTATTCGAGGTGATTTTAATGGTTTTATCGCACCGACAGAAGCTGACCATAATGCCGTTGCTGCTCTATTGGCCTGCGATTTTTATCCTTGCGCATATACCCATCCCACAACTGGTTCGCCAGGCCCATGTGTCCGACAAAATCCTCCACTTCCTTGCCTACCTGATTTTGGTCTTTCTGCTGTGGTTTGCCGTCAGTCCTGACAAAAAGGTAAACTGGCGCCGAGCCGCCGTATGGTGGATACTTTTTGTGGTAGTCTGGTATGGGGCCCTTGACGAGTTGCTTCAGGGCTATGTGCAGGGACGGAGCTGTGATGTCAGGGATTTTTTAGCAAACCTGGCAGGCGTGCTCACAGGCTTGGTTCTATTTTCGTTTTTTACATTTTGGCCCGTGTTGCTCGTAGTCACAGGAGTCACTATCTTTCTTTTAACAAATCTTACACGGGCGAATCCGGCTGAGCTGCTGCCGGTGACAAACACAGTGTTTCACCCCTTTGCCTACGGATTTTTTACTATAGTGTGGATTCGAAATATGTATCGTTTCCTGCCACAAAAAGCCCCGAAACCCAAATGGCTAATTGTAGCATTAGCTCTGCCGATAGGTCTTCTATTGTCTGTAAAATTATTTTCCGTAATTTCCGGCAGATATTTCGGGCTGCGGGATGTAATCATCTCCGTTGCAGCAATCGCAGCGGTCGTTGTTACAGTTTCCCTGGTAAAAAAGAGTGAGTAAAGCCTCGATACCCGATTCTCGACACCTGATTCTCGATACCCGTTTTTCGATTTTCTTCTTTTACGGGCATCGGGTATCGAGCATCGGGCATCCAACTTCAGGCACTTTGCTCTCTGACACTTAAGGTTTTTTGAAAGGCCTGTATAGCGGGTCGCCTATCAAAACTAACTGCCATGAATTGAACGGCTTTGTGCGGTAATACGCCTCGACGAGACAACGGCCCTTGAATAGCTCCGTGAAAAACGCTGCCGGCTCCGGAAATGAACGAAGATACGGCTCAGCTACCGCCCCCAGAGTAGCGGTTATCCCGTCGGCGAGCATAGCCGGACACCACTGGCTGCTGTTCGGGTCACGGATGTCAACCGCTTCCAGACTCGAGATATGATAACCTATTGCGCCGTCAGCAAAATCAAAGGCATCAATGTATTTCTTTAAGCTGTACCAGCCGCAATAGATAGCTGTTCGGGGACACGCCCCGGGTTCGAAAAGCTTTTCCGTTCGCTCCTCTCTGACAGGTAGTTCCGTTCGCAATCTTGTAAGTACCGCCAAATTCCGCAAAGATTGGTCAAAGTAGGCGGACAAATCATCCCTTTTATTTCTGATACCTCGCGAATCGATGTAGGCGATACCCTTTAATCCCGTTTTCTCCGCTGCTATTGCCTTATCAACGAGGCCCCGGGCTATTTTCTCGTCCGGCCCATCGAGGCGGCAGACCATAAGTGTTTTGAAGTTCCAGTACGGCACGCTGCTTTTTAGCTCGTTTAGCTGCCAGCGATACAGCTCATAAGCCTGTTCTGAGCTTGCTTGCACTGAGTCTTGTCGAAGTGTCGAAGGGCCGAACAACACCATCGATGATTCACTATCCACAGAGGCGTCTGTTTCCTTGCCGACGATATGGTCGATACGGGATTGCAGCTGCGCCAGTTTGGCACTGCTTGTTTTCTTCTGCTCAGCCGATTTGGCTGAACCATCCGGCTCCAACTGTTCGATCTTGTTTTTTTCCTGCTCTGCAAATATCTTCAATTGTCTTAGCTCGCTTTCGGCACCTTTCAAGATACCTCGCGGACCAACTTTTATCGGCACACCGTATGTTGTCAGCAGGCATCGGATTTTCCCGGCAAATTCAGGGCTTGACAGTTTTTTGCGAATCGGCTCAGCGAGCTGCTTTTCATAGTCGTCTCTAATAATTGTGTCACTGAGCCCTGTCCCTAAAGGCAGGGCGAGGATATTATCAGCCGGCACTTTGCGCTTTGTGCAGTAGTATCGAGCAATCCGCACAGATGCTGCGACATCACTGTTTGCTATTATCAGGATTTGTTCCGGCTCCAGAGCGTACCCAGGCCACGCTGCTAAAAAGATCAACAATGTAACGATAGCTTTTCGAATCCTCATCTGTGCAAAAACTCTCCTACAGATAGAATTTAGCCCCGGATATTACCGGGAACTTTTCACAAAAGTCTGACACCACAAACGCAGAACCTTACAGCCAATGCTCAACCAAAACCGCAAGGTCTTCGATGCCGACTTTCCTGCTGCTATCAAAATCAGCACCACCGCACCAGTTTGGGTCCTCACAGCCACTTTGCAGCCAATGCGAGGCAAAGACAGCAAAATCGGAAAAGTCAACATCACAGTCGTAGTCAAAGTCACCATCCACACAAGGGTATTGATACCAAAATGCCACCGACGTCCATTTACTGCCAGTGATAGCATACCTGTTTTCAACATTTACCTCAATTGATTTCGAGAATGGCACACAATCTGCAATCCGCCAGCGATACTGATCCGCCCGTGCTAATTCCTCTTCGCGACTCACATAAAGAATGCCATTCAGTGGGCGTGTCGCCGAGCGGGGGTACTCGCCTTCCGGCTCATCAGGTTGCACGGCAACCCAATTGTAGTAGGCCCCGCCATTATAGGCGTCTTCCAGGCCCGTTCCATTCAGTGTGATTGTTCCATCAACAGTAATAACATCATCGCCTTCCAACATATAGAAGCTATTGGCGTCCTGCTCGACATAGAGCAGGTCGCCAATATAGTGTCCGCATCCGGTCGTCGAAAGTATCGGATGGTAAATCTGGCCTGATTGCCTGACTGAAGTGCTTTCAATGACATGCAAATAACACATCTTTTCAACATTTGCGCCGACCTCATATTGAACAACAGCGGAGTCTATGGAAATGTTTGCGTCCGTAGTGTTATGCAATTGCACCAACATAGACTCCCGAAATGGCATTGGCCAGTAACAATAGAAGCCATCATTTGAATCTGTTCCCAACGGAATACTTTTATATAAGGCTCGCCCTTTACCGGTACCAAAAAAACTGCCTGCAGATACATCAATCGATGGGGTAGAATTACCATCGTAATAAACCCGTAATCGCAACCCATCCAATTCCATATCGTTGGCATCAGGCATACCTATGTTAAGCTTTCGGATCAAACCAGGCCCTGTCAGATCGGCCAAAGTAATGCTTAAATCGGAGCCAATCACCGTGGCAGGTGTATTAACATCAATCGCTGCCTGGCTGCCGCCAGCAGGATGTTTACCCACGTTCTCAAATAGTGATACAACCGCCGAGCGGGCCTGCTGCTCTTCGAGTGTCAACTGCTCGGTGTACGAGTTAATCGCTGTGCCCGGGGGAAAGGTAAGGTAGCTGTACTGGTAATAATGGCGGTTGGCCCAGGGTGGAAATTCTTTATTTACCGTTTCGATACGCAGTGATTGGGCAAAAGGAATCGGCTCATAGCATACCTGCCCACCGGCACAAGTGGTAATAAGTGGGTCAGCGAAATAACTAAATGTTCCGCCCATAATAGCAGTGCTATCGCTATTGATGCGGGGTGTAGTTTCGCCATTGAAGTACATACGCACGACGAAGTGGCGTCTGGCCATTACATGCGGCATCCAGAAACGATAGATTACCCCGGGTCCTTCGATTGTTTTGACCGTCGCATTAACGTCTGTTGTGAGCAGCCCCAGCGGAGACTCATAATGGCTATAATCGTTGTTTCCACCGCTCCGATCGTAACTGGAGGCCAAACCTGCTTGAACCCCAAGCCGTAAACGTGCCCAATCTTCCCAGGCAGTGTAAGCATCATAGCCGGCAACAGCTTCAGAAAAGTACACCGCTGGCCATAGTGTAACAAAGCAAATGATGACTCTCAAACCTATGGATATTTTAACGGTTGTCATTTCTGCAACTTCATATGAAATATCTCACACTGTCCGATATTATAACGGATTAACACCACAAACTCAACAGAATGAGCCGGTTATCCGTTGCAGATACAACGATACTGGCGACCAAAAATTCAGCCCCGGATACTACCGGGGCTTCGCACAAAATACTAACACTCGAAGCACTAAACCACACCACTTTGCTGCCGATATCTGAGCTGATACTATTCGGATACGTACAGCCCTTCCGGCAAATTGATAGGACAATTCTGAGCAGGTTCATCATAATCGTCGAACCAGCAAGCGTTCGGATTGCTCCTGAAGGCCAGGTAACGCCCACTGTCGGCATCATTAGCCGCCCGATGATATTTGAAATAGACAAAATCTTCTGTTTTGCCGACGATTTCTATTTTTCCGCTCGAATGCGACATTGCATACCGAACCCGCTTTGCCAGCCCGGATACCCGCGATTTTGCCTGCTCTACAATTTCATATCCTTCTTCAATCGGCACCGTATAAGCCCTGTTGCCCAGAGCCGGGCGACACTGGAAAATATAGTAAGGAACAGCACCGATGAAAGACAGCCTCGCAAGCAGCTCCGCCAGAACCTCTGGGTCGGCATTGACACCTCTGGTAAGCGGCGTTTGATTGGCTATCATTGCCCCGGCTTTTTGCAGCAGGTCAACCGCCTCGACCGCCAAATCCGTCAGTTCCCGCGGATGGACAAAGTGAGTCATCACATATATTTTCTTTTGCCCGGTGCTGTAGTTTTCCATCATCTCCAACAAAGCCGGGTCGCCAACAATCCGATACGGATTGAACGCCGGCGTCTTTGTCCCGATACGAATTATCTGGACGTGCTCAATTTCCCTCAGCTGCCGGATGATATTCTCAAGTTTTGAGGTCGTCAGCACCAGCGGGTCTCCGCCGGTCAGCAGCACGTTGGTTATCTCGCGATGCTCCTTTATGTACTGCAGCGCCGCCGGCAGGTCCCGCAGATATTCGCTCTGCGGCTCTATGAAAACGCGTTTGCGGAAGCAGTACCGACATATACCATCACAAACATTGCTTACTAAAAGCAGTGCCGTGGAGTTATATTTGTGCTCAAGCCCGGGCATAATCGTGTAGCTCTTTTCATCCGAAGGGTCAAGCCGACCCCACTCGTCAAGCTCCCGCATATGGGGGATTATAATCGTGCGTATCGGGTCGTCAGGGTCGTCCCAGTCAATAAGCGACAAATAATAGTCGTTGCTGCGAAAAGCAAACTTGTCGGTAACCTTCTTGGCGTCGAGCTTTTCCTGCTGGCTCAATTGCTCTAACTGTTCTATTCTTGTCACGTATTTGACCTTCATAGCTAACCTCACTTTTTAGAAATCAGAAAGAATCCTCAGTTCTGCCCTTTCTCTTCTGCCCTCTGCATCTTATCCAGGACACGGTGGGCCTCGTCAACGAACTTCTCAGCGTTTCTAATCGTCTCTTCAGCCTCCTCTTTTTTTATTTCAACGAACTCACGGTAGTCGCCCCTTTGTCTTATCTCAAAAGCTTTCCGCAAATGTCCTCCTGCTTCGGCGGGAAACATCCCTGTTTTAACAAAATGTTGGCTGAACAAACTCAACACGCCACTATGTTTGCTGCTGCCGAGCTTTTTGCTGGCCAACAGCCCGAGTCCACAATAGAACATCGCATAGTACGCACGATTTACAGCATCCCTGTAGTGCCTATTAGACAACATTTCTTCCGCTACTGTTAGTGTTTCCTCTGCCTGGCTGAATCGATACTTAATCAGCTTTAGAATATCATCTGTCATAAAGGCACTCCCTCTCTGCGGGCATTCAATACCAGTGGAGAGACTCGCAGCGGACTGTGCTCAAGCTCATCTGCGCTGTAACAGATAGTAGAAAATACCCGCCCTATTTCAAGCTCCACATCAAAACACACGTCGACAATCTGCTTCTCGATCTCCCAGTTAACCTCAGGAAGAACTATCAGCAGGTCTATATCCGAGCCCTCTTCGAGTTCATCGCGCACAGCCGAGCCATATAGAATAATTTCTCGGGCGCCAAATCGCTCTCGAAATATCTTCGCCAACTTACCTAAAGCGAGTTTTTCTTCCGAGGACAACTTCACTGTCCTGCTACTCCTTTTAGGTTTTATTTAATCCGTGTTTCCATTCTCCGTCCCTAAGGGACTGCGAAGGATGAAAATCCGCGAAATCCGTGGTTACTTTTTACTTATCATTAACCAATTCCAGACGGTAGCGTTTTTGCCGCTGGTAATCTGCTATTTGACTTTCATACTCTCTGCAGGTGAGCGAAAAGAAATTCAGGTACTGTTCCTGGTTTCTAAAAAAGAGCAGCTTTCCCTTCAACGCTTCAAAGCGATATACGGGCTCAGCATTATTTAGTATTCCGATATCGCACCGGGCTCCGGAGGCTGCTGTTGCAACGAGTGCAGAGACTTTTTCATAAAGCCCCAGCGTGGGTTTGCCATCAATAAACAGAGCTATATCAATGTCACTATCTTCTTTTACCCGGCCGTTCCTTGCCGAGCCGTGCAGAAAGGCAAAACAAATCTGCGGGCATCGCTCTTTGAGCGATTTGGCCAATTTTTCTACGTCAAATTTCATGCCAGGTCAATCTCATCACGAAACTGTCTAAAAGCGTTAAGGTGGTTCTTGGCAATATCAAAAACAATCGCAGGGTCTATTTCTTCATATTGGTGAACGATGAGGTTTCGGAATCTGACCATATTTGTGTAGGACGCGGCAGATTTTATCACCCCTAATTCAGCCAGTTTTTCCATTGCTTCCGCCGCGGTTGCCACAGGGCCAGCATCCTTGAATGCAATAATACGTTCAGCAATATCGACAACAATTTCCACCATCACCTGTAAAACACGCTCAGCCATCCGCTGCAGTACCCAGTCATTCTTAAAAGCTTCGATATTTACATTTTCAAGCTGGCTTTGTAACTGGACCAAATATTTATCCAAAAGTGCCAATTTTCGATGGACCACAGCGCTGTATTCCATTCAGCTACCCCTTTTACTTTTTCCTTTCTCCCCGAGTATATTCGGTTTGCGAGTATCTTTTTTCATATATACTCTTTCGCCCGAACACCTGGGCAATAGTTGCCAGTATTATCTTGCAATCCAGCCACAAGCTTGCCGTTTCTACATACTTAACATCGAGTTCAAGTTTTTCTTCGCGCGTCAGCTGCCCCCGCCCTGATATTTGCGCCAGCCCTGTCAAGCCCGGCTTAACAAGCAGCCGCTTTTTTTGCCGCTCGTCCCACTCGGCCATCTGCGAAACATATAGCGGACGAGGCCCAACAATACTCATATCACCTTTTAATATGTTAAACAATTGTGGCAGTTCGTCAAGTGAATATTCCCGCAGGAACTTTCCTATTTTTGTGAGCCGAGGGTCATCACCGGATTTCGGGCTCGGCCCAAAAGGGTCAGCTTCCAGCTTCATCGTGCGGAATTTATAAAACATAAATGGCCTACCATCTTTGCCCGCGCGCTGCTGCTTGAAAACCGCCGGACCTTTACCGCTGACTTTTATCGCAATGATAATAACAGCAAAAACCGGCAGCAAAAATACCATCACTATCAGCGAAGTTATCAAATCAGTAAACCGTTTAGCTATCTTTTTCACCGGGGTTACTTATCTCCATCTGTGTTACTTAAATTCTGCTACCTATGTTATACTCTTCAACTTAGCTGGCAAATTACATTTCTCGGTCAGCTAAAGGTTTACCTGTTTTCTTTTTGTGACGGTCAGGAAATTTAAATGGTATTGTTATGATAGCCCATAAAGAACCAAAGCCGTAGGATACATGCAATACTATATACGACCACAAAATTAAAATAGCATGGGCTTTTTTGTGCTGAGCGACTTTAATTGAAAAGACCAAGGCAGTGGAAACGTACAGCAAGATATAGCTTAGCAACACCCATTTCACAGGCCGCCAGAAAAACGCTCCTATCGTAAAAGTAATCAGCCCTAAAACAAAAAACACCGGCATAAAGTGTCTAAGATACAATCCTCCACCTGTAAGCCAAACCACATAGGGACCCCACAGGCCGTTGTTAAACGCCTGCTGCTTAAGTCCACTGTAAGTAGCACGACTGTAATAATTAAGTTTTATTTCCGGTGAGATAACAATATGGCCACCGGCTTTACGTATTCTGGAATTTAGCTCAATATCCTGATTGCGAACTAGTCTCTCATCGTAGAGGCCTATTTTATCAAAAAGGTCTTTTCGATAAGTTCCAAAGGGGACCGTATCGACTTCCTGCTCAAGTCCACTCAATCGGAATGTCGAATTGCCAATTCCAAATTTGCTGCTGAGCGCAGCGGCAATTGCTTTGGCAACGGAGGTGTCTGCTCCCGGCAAAGTAGTCCAGTAGCCCCCTACGTTATCAGCTCTCGTTCTTTGAATGGTCTCTATGCACTTGGTAATATAATTGCGGCTATAAGTCAAATGGGCATCGAGTGCTACAATATATTCGCCTTGGGCAGCCTTTATTCCTATATTTGTAGCCGAAGGAAGGATCTTCGCGGGATTATCCAGAAGTTTTATGCGACTATCCTCAGCAGCAATTTTTTGGACAATTTCACGGGTGCCATCCGTACTCATGCCATCCACAACCAGTAGCTCCATTCGGTCAGCGGGATAATCGCCTTTCAGAACGGTCATAAGAGCTTTTTCAATTGATCTCGCCTCATTTCGGCATCGCATGATAGCACTAACCATGGGTTTTTCTTTACAGGACATACCAGCAACCTTACTTCGCATGGTATCTTGCAACAGAGTAAATTACCGACATAGCCTCGTCCGAAAGCCTATTCCTATCATACCTTTCAACAGCAATCCGCCGGGCGTTTTGTCCCATTTGTTTTACCTGTTGTCTGTGTGAATTAAGATATAACACTTTTTCAACAAACTCATCAAGATTGCACAAATCACAACCAAAACCCGCCTCATTTTCTTCCAGAATCTTTCTTTGCCAGCCGGAATAATTCAAAAGGACCGGCTTTGCCGCACTTAATGAGTCAAAGAATTTGTTTGCTGAATTGTGTTGAAGTATTGGATAATCGGCGATTATAACCAAAGCTGCGTCCACTGCTGCGAGAATCTCCACCAGTTGTTGCTTGGGCACGGGAGGCCAGATTTCTACATTTGTCAAACCAAGCCGTTTAACTCTGCTTTCCAAGAAAGGCTTTTGACTGCCCTCACCAAGCAGAACAAATATAATTTTGGGATTTTCCCTTAGTCTTAGAGCTGCATCAATTACAAAATCAAGATTATTCACCTTACCCATCGCACCTGTGTGAAGAAAAACTAATTTATCACCCCAACCTTTTTTCCCCCGAACAGCCGAACCGTTAATATTTGGCTTAAAGACGTCAGTATCGCAGCAATTTGGTATTATGGTTATTGGTTTTTCTTCAGGTAATACTTTCTTTATGCCCTCGGCCTGACCCGGGGACAGAGTTACAATTGCACTTGAATTCTTATAAATTAGACGCTCCAGCCATAATAGGGTCTTGATTAAAATTCTATTTCTAAGAATACCCATTTCTATGGGGACCTCCGGCCATTGGTCGCGCACTTCGAAAACAAAAGGTATGCGCTTTAGCCATTTTAGAACTATAGCGGGAATCCCTGCCGTCAGTGGTGTACTGGTTGCATAAATCACATCGACCTTTCTTATAAACAATGCCGCTACCGATGAAATAACTGAAAAGGCTAAAAACGACAGGATTCTTTTGCCCATTCCCATTTGCTGCCTGTAGGGAACATATACTGCCAGAACTCGAATTCCCTCGATAGTTGTTTTCCTCAGGAAACGTCCATTTGCATCTTTAAGATCATCATCTGTAAGTTGGGCTGTTGTAGTAAGCATAGTTACCTTGTGGCCTTTCATCGCCCATCTGCGGGCAAATTTATATGAACGTGTGCCAGTAGTTCCTTTAAGGGTCGCAAAGTATTGATGAATGTAAAGTACATGCATATATATTTATCATCTCGCTTTCTTTCTGAATATTCTTCGCAACTATCATCAATCCACATTGTACCTATAGCTGTGTTCTCGAGTGGTTCAGCAGGATAACCCTAAAAATCAAAAAAATCCAAGCTTTCTTGTATGACCAGTCTACCGGTAGTAAGAGAAAACAGTTTGTTATTCTGTAGGTTTGACGCAAGGTCTCCAATCGTTAGCGCTGATAACCGTCAAGCGTCTTTTATTCGAATAAACAGTATCCAAAGCTATTTTCCTACCATCCGGACTCCATCGTGGATGCAAGTCACAACGACTTTGGCTCGAATATTTCAAAGGTTCGTAGAATTCCCCAACTTTGGTTGCTACTTTTGTGTCTAAACTAAGCAGCACCAGATACCTCATCCTGTATTTGTCAGGATATGTATCTGTGACCAGAATCGTTTTGTCAGGCGAAACAGAAGGATGTCCATCACCAAGTAAGCTAAAATCACCTAAAGGATGAATATCGTCGCCATCCGTATCGATCAGATAATAGTTATTCTGTCCACGAAATCTGGCCCAACATAAGATTGCATTGTTGTTAACCCACCAACAATGAGATACCATGTCCTCATCTAACAACACACGTAAATCTTTCCCATTCGAACTCGATAAAATAAGCCGTGTGTATTTCTTATTTCGTACAAACCAACGATGCAGAAAAATGAATTTATCTCCCTGGGGTGAAATCATGATGTGATTAACTTTGTGCCATGCGGCGTTCATTGAAACCTTGTTCTCGAAACAGTTCAAGCGAGACAGCGAAATGATCAATTCACCTTTGCCGGTTTGTAGATCCACCCACCAAATGCCGTCTTCCTCATCTATAGGCTTCAGCGACTTCACAGCCTCAGGCCTGTTTTTGTAGCCGTAATCCGGACGCATTCGTTCTAGTCGGTCATAATTTAAGCTCAAACCATACTTATCTTTATAAACATCGTTCATAGGATAGGGTATTATGGCCGTAGTTCGTGTTTCTACATCGACGACTTTGGCCACATACTGGTCCTCTTGAGATATGTAATCATTAAAAATGACCTGTTTATCAGAAAGCCAGCATAACCTGCTTCCCTGTTGCCAATTCCAGGCAAAAGACTTCCCTATTTCCATGGGGTCACTCAAATCAGGCTTAGCAACTACAATTGAAACAGGTGTATCTGGATCAGGTATTTGATGTGGAGGATAATTAATCCCGTGAAATGCCATCCGTGTCTGCGTTTTGTTCCATGGAGATTTGTCATAATATCCGAAAAAGGTGGAAAAAAAGCCAGCAAAATTCGCGTCCCTCAACCTCATTTCCCCAGAAGCCAATTTCACCTTATATTGCTTGGAATAAAGCAGACTGCAAACTATATAATAACACCACTTGGCTAATGCCTTGATTGATGGACAGGAGTCCAAGAAGCGAACTAAAATCATCATTAATTTAGAATAGCGTTGCATAAGTTTAAGATTCGTTTTATGGCCTAATTATTTTTCCTTGACAAAAGCAACCCCGTGCACCGTTCACCTACGCCAGATGCAGATCATTTGCTGCTTTGCCCAATGGTTCACCTTTAAGAGCTTTGGCCATTAAACCAGCCAGCCGTGCGGCTTGGAACTCGGCCGTCTCGAGTCTGGACAGGCGATACCCTTCGCGGATGATTCTCTGCCTTAACGCAGGGTCGTCTATAATTCTTTCGACAGCTTCAATGATCTGTTCGGAATTCCTCGGACTGACGAGAATACCATTTTTTTCATGTGCGACCACCGTCGGGATGCCCCCAACATTCGTAGCGACAGTCGGCAAGCCGAACGCCCGTCCCTCAACAATGCAACGAGGCAGTCCTTCGCCGAGACTGGAGAGAACATGGATATCAGCCTGTCGGTAGAGGTTGAACAAGACCGGGCCAAACTCCACCTGCCCGTGGAATTTTACCTGTTCGCCTATCTTCAAGTCTCGTGCGAGGGCGAGTAACTCTTCTTTGTAGATCGGTTCATCTGCCCCGCCGGCAACATCCAATTTGACATCCCGACCGCGCCGGCGCAACTCAGCTACTGCCTTTAGCAGATACTCTATCCCTTTGCTAGGCAACAGCCGGGCCACTCGCACGATCCGCACCGTTGAGCCTATACAGGTATCCGAGCGATCACTAATGTGTTCCTGGCTGAGGCTAGGGGCAGCCGCTATGGCTGTCTGCGGATTGACTGGTCGGTAAATTGGAAGAAGTTCCGCCCCCCACACGGCAACCATCTTGGACTGACGGGCAATAGCCAATTCCATCTTGCGAAGTCGCCGGGCAAACATCCTCGCTACCTTCGCTTTCAAGCTTCGACCAGTTGCGTAGCTTGTTTGTGTCAAAATATTGCCAGCCACAAACATAATGGTCGGTTTATCCATTTTCCAAGCCAGCCGGGCCAATAATAATGCCACCGGGGACGGCGTGCGCAAAATAACCAATTCATGCTCATCGAAAATCTCGCTTGCTGTAGCTAGTAACCGTTTTTTTTGGGTCCAAATGCGACGGTAGTACTCCTCAATCCGCCGATAGAAAAACCGCCCACAAATCTTCAGATGCTTTGCCTCGACCAGTTGGGCATTGTCCGGGCACGGCCCATCAGACATGGGAACGAACAGTGTAAACTTGTCAAAGTGTGCCGCCAATCGGTCGCCAAACCGCCACCAATTAAGCGTGCAAAAAATGCGGCCTGATTTCTGATAAAACGGCTCATCCAGAACAACCAGGATCGAGGGCAGTTGGGGAATAATCGACTCCATTTAGGTGCATCCTTGGCTCTTATCTTGTTTTATTATTTTCGCATATTCTTCGCTCAATCGTTGGACAACTTTACGCCAGGTGAATCTCGATTGAATCAACTTCCGCGATTGTTGTCCTAATGCTTCGAGAGAATCTCTTTTTCCATAGATTGATTTGATTGCTTCAGCAATCGACTCTGGATTAGGGTCACATACCCACCCCCCACCTTGACGAACCACATCTGCTATATTGGTTCCAGGCGTAACCAGACAAGGGCGACCCAGCGCCATAGCCTCAAGGACAGCCATAGGCATGCCTTCAAAACGCGAAGTATGAACAAAAACATCGCAGGCTAAAAAGTAGCGAAGTTTTTCGTCACCATACTTTGGGCCTAATAATTTGACATCATTTTGTAAACCGAGTGTTTCCACAGCTAAATGAAAGGATCGCTCATCCCGCTTTGTGTAGAATGGCCCAATCACAAACAATTTACATCTAAGTCTGTTGGAGAGTAATTTTAGAATTGCCATCGCTTTTAGCAATAAATCAAGGCCTTTATGATACATATATATGCGACCTATAAAACCAAACATTAAATCCGCGTCGTGACTGAAATTGCCCAAGTCAGCAGCGGGTAGTTTCTCTGGAATTTCCAATAAGTAGTCTTCTATGCCATTGGGTGCAGTAATGATTTTCTGAACTGCAAACAAATTTCGTATTTGTTCAGCTTCTCGAGGGCATAAGGCATGTACAGCCGCAGCGTGCCTTACATAAGAGCGAAAGACTAAGAAATTAGCAATGCGTTTTTTAGTCCGCCTAACATTCTGAGCCAGATAAGTCAATTCTCCGCGAGGGGTAATTATATATGGCCAACCCACTTGTCTGCATCTTCTGGCCAAGGCACATTGGAAAGGAGTATAGAAGCCTTGAAAATTAACCAAATCTGGTGTGCCAAACTCCGTTTGTATGCGCTTTAGCCAATCCCTGGAAATAAACCAGGGGTTGTAGTGTCTTTCGCGAGGGTTTTTAAGTGGATAAACACCTGGAGTTCCTTCCATGGATACATTTGGAGGTAATGGTAACGAAGAAAGCAGGCCAACATTTAATCCAAGTTCGGCCTGTGCCTTTGCTAACCCACGAATACTGTGACTTGGCCCACCTGCAGCATGTGTAGGCTTAACTGGGCCAACATGCAGGATTTTCATGAAATAAAACGAAATCTCCAAAATATGATTATATCTTACCTTTAAAAGACTGCCTATCCAGCTTTATTACCACCTTAAGCTGTTTCTTCGATTAGCACTGTCCCTGGCCGCTTAAGGAATGGAGCAATGAACACATAATAAAATGCAATGGCTAAGACCATACGCCAGAAAAGAAGCCGCATGACATTGATGAAATCAACTCCTGACATCTCAATTGCAGATTGCAGCATACAAGCGGTTAGAAACAGAGCCATCTCAGGTTTTCGTGTGAGAGCTCTGTTAATTATTTTAAAGACCAATCCGTGCAACAAGGCTAAAATTAGGGCACCAGCAATGATAAATGGGTAACCACCCAACAGCCAAAAATGCCCCAAAGATGTCACGCCCACTTGGTGTCTTCTAGTAATGAAAAACTTGCTAATTCCATAATTATTCAAAACAAAATTACCGGCATATTTGGCATTCACCTCAAATTCCATGCGGTCAAAAAATTTTCCAGGAATGAATGCTATAGCAGTTTCCTGAAGATACTCAGCCGGATGAAAACCCACATACGGTACCTGTTCAGGAGTTTCGGTTATTATAGCATGCCCACCAGAGAAAAACAATCTGGTAAAGACGGCGTCTGCCCACTCGGTTTCTTTGGCAGCATATTTCCATCCTTTCAAAGCGTGCAAACTCTTGCCAATATCTTCATAACCTATAAACCCAACGAAATATCGCACGGTATTACCAATAATCATATACGTCGGAAAGCCCAGGAGCAAAATCAGGATGAACAACAGCTTGGTCTTAGTCCGTGCACGGCTTAAGAGGAAATAGCCGAGCAAAAAAGAAAGTATGGGCGTAATTGCGTATCTACGTCTATTTACGACCGTGAAGAAAAAAACCATTAAGCCAAATAGTACTATAAGGAACAGTTTATCCCTACGACGCATATATGTCGCTTGAGCACCTGCTACCAGAGGAACATAAAACGAATAAAGAAACAAGGTACCTGCTATCCCCTCTCCTGGCAGTTGCCAGACCTTCGTCACAGCAAAAAAACCAAATGTGAATAAAAGAAAAAGCAATGTCACGGAATTCAGGCGGCGTCCCACGGGTTCCGCGAGGTGTATATAAGGCTTTTCATCACGAAGAATATAAAAAATAGTCGTCAAATACAGTATCAGAAATATTAAAATAACTCCTTGTAGTCTTATACTTCCATTTAGTAGTTCAGTATGTGGCATGAATATCGCAAAATAAATCGTACCCAAACACCACCCTATGGTGGGCCACAAAAGGAAGCTAATTACCAGAAGGGAACAGGGCGAACGTTTGTTTGCAAGTTTAACAATGGCTGTGCCGACAATCAGACAATTTAAAAAAGCGAGAAATACACCGACCAAATGTTCGGGACGCACCCCAATGAAAATAGCAATAATTGTCGTTAGCAGCCCAATGATTATAAGCCATTTGACCCATCCCAGCTTGGTGGCCGCAACATCCTCCGGATAGACCTCCTGCACGTAAGAGGAAGGCAGCTCATCTGCATGTTCATAATAAAATGGGCTCATCTTTTCTACCTCCAAAAACTTTCTAATCTAAATCAGCTAAAATAAATCTCTCTCAATTTCGCCACAGAGTTTTCTATGGTAAATGGAAACTCCTTCAAAAACGCCTGCCGTTGACTCTCGGGCATCCTTGGCTGCTTTAGTGCATGGAGCACCAATCGCGCCCACTGGTCTGCAGGGGTCGCCAAAGGTAAAAGAGTATGGTCTATACAGCCAGATGCCGCCTCCCGAACACCAGGAATATCTTGAGCAATCACCTTTAATCCAGCCGCAGAGGCTTCAATGATAACTATCCCAAAGCCCTCATTACAAGAGGGGAATGCAAATACATCTGCAGCCAACCAGTACGAATCGATATTAGCTCGCCCTGGAATAAAACGAAAATGGTCTGCGAGACCTTTCCTGCGAACCTGTTCTTCAATCGCTTCTTTCAAAACGCCGGTTCCGATTAGCAGGAAATATACATCTGGCGCTCGTGCCAGGACGTGTTCGGCCACTTGGACAAGAAACGCATGTCTCTTATGAGGTCTAAAACTTGAAACATTGATAACAATTGGAGCATCTTCCGGAATATCTAACTCTCGGCGAACTTTCTTCCTGTCCACAGTTTTGAGAAAACGGTCGGTGTAGATCCCATTGTAAATTACCTGTTTGGTTGGGTCATTTCGCCATGCTGGCCCGAAAAATGACGCTAAGCTTGCCTCGCTGGGTCCCACAGAGCTTGTCCCATAGCGATTAGTCCACCTCTTCATCCACCAAACATAAAAACCACGAAAAGGTTGTGCTGTCTTCAAGTCCTCTACAGGGTGGATATGATTGATACGCTTGGGTACTCCTGCGCGTGCAGCCAGCATCAAAATAAGTCCCGAGAAGTAATATAAGTGACTGTGGACGATATCGTAGTGTTCGGCACGCAATAGTCGGGCAAATCGACGGCAAAAGCTCCACAATCTCTTCCTGTCCAACGGGCAAAGCCAAATCTTGCCGCCCAAGCTCTCAAATTCATCTTCATATGCATCCTTGACGCGTTCCATAACACACACATCAATCTGCAGTTCATCCCGTCTGGTGTTGCGTACAACATCCATAATCCATGTTTCTACTCCACCACGTCTTAGACCCTTTATAACATACAAAATACACAATGGTCTTTTAAGGTTTCTAACCATCTCCGCAACTTTTCTCAGATTTTATGCCTGCTTATAGAGCAGACTCTTAAATAAGGCCTCTGCTACAAATTCCATGTCATCCACAAGCAGTTTATCGAACTTTATTTGACCCAACTTATATTGTATCGGCCGGTTTCTATGGGAACTACACTACAATATGTTTTTATCGGACTTTTCAACTTGCAGAAAGCGAAAATCGGTACGCAGGTTGTATCGCGCCCACCCTTATCAACGATAGAGGCCAGCAAGGATGCTCTTAGCCAAAGTTCTGCCAATCGTTCAATCTTATTTTTCTCCTACTATGTTTATACTCAATAACATTCTAAATGGTAACGTATTTGCTACTCTCCTTCTCAACGAAAATGGTAATACAATGAGAAGTTTTTCACATAATTTAATTAAAAATAATGGAAATTTGATATAGATTCCTTTAGCTCCTATATATGAGCTGATTTTTGAAAATCCAACTTTCCGAAAGAGATTACACAACTCGGTAACCATGTACTCCTTCAAGTGAAATCCCGTTGAGACCTTATCGAAATATTTCGAAATGTCATGCGGCCCAGTAAGACGATTTGGTGTAATGCAAATATAGATACCACCAGGAGCGAGCGCCTTATAAATATTCTGAAGTTGGTCAAAGGCATCGCAGGGATGTAAATGTTCCACGAGTTGATTACTATAGGCAACACTAATACTATTTTCAGCAACAGGAACGCTACAACCATCGGAAATAATCAATTCAAAGTTTTGTGGAAGGATTATGTCTTTGGTAATTTCTCTAGATACATCTATTGCGTAGACTTTTCTAACATGCTTAGCCATCTCAAGCGACAAGCTGCAATCCCCAGGTCCCACTTCAAGGAATGTAGACTCTGGATTCAGGAATCGTTTTAGGAACCTCATCTGTATACATACTATTACAAGTTGAGCTTTAGGGTCTTTTTTTCGAGTCAATTGGGAATGATGTGGTACTCGCCTATAAAATTCGTCGTAAAGGGTGGTGTATAAATATCGTCTCTCTTCTCTACCAGCGTTACGCAGTCTATTTGCTAACTCTTTCTCTACTTCATACTGTTCTCGGAGTTGCTCAAGCGTTCTCTTTTCGCTTTTTGGTATCCTTATTGGCATATAGTCTTCTTCCTTTTAGTTAATTTCGGCTAATTTTTAATGCAGCTTGACTAAGGGGCGGTCACAATCTTCTTAATCGTCCTGACAATGAGCGTTTGTACTTCATCCAAACAAGTGCTGCCACTAACGTACTCTTTCTCAAAAGCGCCTATCTTTTCCGATGTCTTGTAAGGGACTACTTTACATCCATAGCAGTAGCCTATGATCAAACCATGAATTCGCCCGGAAACAACTACCTGGGATTTTGCTATTTCTTTTGTCAGCTCTTCCAAGGTGTTAATATCCAAAATTTCAACATTAATACTATGCTTGTCGTGCAAGATTTGCTTTAGTTTTTCTACGAAAGGCAGATCCTGTCGTTTGCTGGTACAAAACAGCTTTATCTGATAATCGTCGTAAGAATATTCCAAAATCTGGTCTTGCCAATATTGTAAATACTCATTCTTGTCCGGGCCAATATCAGGATTGTCCCTCATCCTCTTATAGAATTCGTAACTTGTAGGACAAAACAGGGCCCTTTTTTCTTTATGGGGCGGGTACTTGTATATTTTACTTATGTAAAAGGCAATATCAGGAATCAGCTTGGATGAAACGCCAAAGATATTTTTCAGAACACATAAAGAGGCCCTATCCCTGACGTAGATACTGTCCACCAGCTTCAGCGATTTCCTGTATAACAATCTATCGAAAGCTGTATATCTCTCCGCAGCTCCGACTCCTATGAGTATGACCTTTTGTTTGTGAAATTTTTTAAACAAATAAATCCAAATAAACATTGCCAGGCCCAAGGCACTGCAGGACTGAATAAGTTGCCCACCTCCTATTAATATCAGGTCATAGCGATTCGCCTTTAAGTATCTAAGAAATATTGGCCATCTCCTTAGTAACCAGCGTAATTCCGCAGGAACCAATTTTCTGACGAGGCTCTTAAACCAGCTCTCAGAGAGCTGTTTACGTCTGCGGACTGGTGCTCTCTTCGCTTTTTCCCACCCTAAAAAGCTCGCCCAATGCACGGTACAATCGGCATCCTCCAAAAGCCGCTGTAGGGTATACCGAATGGCTTCATCTCCAAGATTGCCTGCCCGACCAGCGTTTATAAGTAATAGTCTCTTCATATCCTCATCGCCTGCAAACCAACGATAGCAAAAAAGTTCTATCTTCTTTATTCATAGCTACCCTGTAGCCTATCAATAGGTAAAGTATGCTTAAGAACAAGACAACAGCACATAAGCGGAGGAAAGAACTCAGGTCGTACATCCGACTCAGACTCAACCCCGCCAACGATACTAAAGTGGCCATTAGCAGAGCTGGCACCATGTCTTTAAAAAAGATAAATTTTGCCCGACCTAATAGCATGGCGGTATAAATGGGTGTAAAGAATAAATTTTTGCTTGTCAGGCAGAATAGCAGCGCCAAGGCAGCACCGTATAGCCCCAGGTTTGTATATTTGATTAACAGTACCGACACTATTACATTCGCTACTCCACCGCTCAAAATGACAATTGCTGGAACTTTCACCTTGTTCAAACCCCTATATATAGAAAAAAGTGGCCTGACAGTTATATTCACTATCCAAGGACCAAGTAGTAACCAGGCCAAAGGACTCAAATCAGCAAACTCTGGACGAAGCCACCACTTCAAGAATGGACTTGACAATCCACATAACAAACCTATGGGCAAAGCAATTATCAACCCCATATATTTCATTGACCGCTTTGAATGATGCACTAAAACATCCATCTTCTTCTGAGCAATATGTTCATATACAATGGGAGTAAAAACATTTGCCACAGCCGTACCTAACATGCTCAAGAGGGAAACCAGCAGGACAAAGGGCCCATATCGACCAGCCTCCTCGGAACCCAATAAAATATTAATTACAACCAACTGAGTACTCAAATACAAGAGCGCCCCAATTTGGTTGATTGTCAACCAGCCTCCCATCCTTGCCATATCGCGGAAGGCTTTCCATCTGTATGACCTCCACGTGATGCGTAACTGTGGCGTTAACAGACTCCTTAGCCACATAGAGCCAACTAATAAAAATAAACCCATCACACAATAGGACCATCCAACATATTCAAGTGACGGGCCCAAATATCTAAAACACAGCACCAGAATCACAACCCGTAGCAGCTTGCTGAGTATCTTTACTACATTCATAAGGTCAAAACGATGCTTAACCAAAGTGCTGACTAAAAATGGGCTGGTGACTGCGATAAGAAGAGAGGACAACAAAACACAAAGAAACATCCAACTTGCGCTGGTTTCATGGCCCGCAGGAACGTTGAATATGGACGGCAGTAACACCGCAACCACAATGAGAGGGGCGCAAACCAACAAACTTACTGTCACTATAAAAATCAAGGCAGTGCTGAAATATATATTACACTGCTTTATTTGATTTTGATTGAAGTAAATAACCACAAAGCGACCCACCGTATCCCTGACCGACCTTGAGAAAAGGTCGAAGTAGGCCGCAATTTGAGTAACCAAAGGTATCATCCCATATACAGCGACCCCTAAATGTGATATAAAGTACCGGGTAAGCCACAACCCAATCAAGGAGGTTAGAACTATCTCGATTATGTTCGAGAAAACGTTGGCTAATAGTCGACGTTTAGCTTCGTTGTTTGGTTCCATCAATGTCCAGTTATAGAATTATTTCCTGTGTCGGTATATATTGTGCATTCAAAAAACCGATGGGACTACTTACGTTACAGTGTTCTGGTGTAAAGGATGTTATCTCAAAGACCGGTTTCCCACCAATTGTTTCGTCCGTCCACTGCCGTGCTGCTCCGCCTCGAATTTTAGAGCCAAGACAAGTTATGACCCAGCACCAGTAGCTGATTCAGATGAAGGTGCCTCCCTACTTCACCATTGCCAGCCAGTGATAGTCTTTACCATTTGCAGCAGTTATAAAGATGTTAGTAGCATCTGCTGCGGTACTCTGGTAGGGATTAGCTCCATCATCTATGTTAGACAATAGCACAACAGTAGGTATCGAAGATAAACCATGGAGTGTTGCTTGCTGCGAACCGGTTCCGGTTACTGTGCCAAAATTCTCTGTAACATAGCCTTTATTATTGGTGATTAGATTGTTGCTGCCATTGGGATTGTCTGAATAAAATGCACCTGCTTCGTTGCCTTCAAGCATATTACCTGTAAAAAAGCTATTTGAAAGACCTGCCATGCCTCCAACAACCCGAATACCATATCGTTGAGATGGCTGGCGTATTGCAGTGCCGGAGCTACTGCTCCCAACAGAACCTGCTTTGGTGTACGTAAAAGTCCTAAGCCCTGTGATGGTCACTAGGAACATGCCATTGAAATCTGCTTGGATGACTCCAGTAATTTCAACAGAATCGCCGGTTACGTAATGATGCTGCAAAGTTGTAGTAATTGTACATAAGTTGCTACTGTCTCTTATCGCAGTAAATATTGCCGACGGAGTTCCGCCTGAATCGTAACATTTATTACCTGTTACTGAAAGGCGATTTAAGCCATAACTTGTGGAACCACACAATGCGATACCATCTCGGTTATTGTTATCAACACCGTTATTCCATGAGGTATTATTTGCCACCACAACATCACTGATATCGGCTTCATCGGCCATGAGTGAAATGCCGTCCAGCATATTTCCAAATACCTGGTTCCCAAGAACACTTGCATTACCGGTTCGTAGTAATATGCCTTGTTGAGAATTATTCCGGATAATATTATTACTGATAAGGATATTTCTGGCACTCCTGTCTGATGTAAGATAAATCCCGCAGTTTTCATTCTCCGCGACAAAGTTATTAGCTATGATTATCTCATGATTATACCCATTAAGTAAAATGCCATCTGTACTATTATTAAACACCCAACAATTCGTAACACTAACCTGAGAATTTCGTATCCGTTCACCAGTAGAGACTGAATTGTTATGAGCATCTATCGATATACCAACATAATTACCGCTTGAAATACAACTTCTAAATTCGAAGTTTTGGCAGGGCAAACCCGAAGATTTTACCGACTCAAACGTAAACCCCGCGTGGATGTTGTTACGAGCTATACAATCACTGACAGTACAAAATTCATCCTCCCAGGCACCTACCCCAAGGCCAAAACCACTACAGCCACGAAGGGCACCATTAGGATAAGTGTCTCGAGCCCATCCACATTCTTCTGCCCTGCAATCGCGATAAACTACATTTCTATGGAGATCATTACCCATGCCAGTATGAGAGGTTTTATAAACAAAGATTCTCTCAAAAATTGCATCCTGTAAATACCGGAAAAATATTCCCTTACCCCAACTATCGCTGCCATCCACCTTGAAATCGCTAAGGTGGACACCGCAAGAAGGATTGTCGGGACCTGTTCTTCGCTCTACTGGTGTCCAACTCGTATCCGTTCTAAGTATGATTGGTATGCTTGAAAGATTCGTCGTGCCTTTCAAGGTAGTACAATGCATCCCCTGACCTTGTAGATGTACATAATCGCGTGGAAAAATTGGGCCGTCAATATAGAACGTCCCTTCAAGCAAAAACACCCTGCCGCCTTTATCAGGTAAAGCGTCGATAGCTGCCTGTATTTCTACATTATCAGCGACACCATCGCAGACATAGTCTGCTTTTGCTTTCATTCGAGCCGGACTATCTGAGGCCGCAATTAGATAGTCTGCCGCCCCCACACCAATCGAATTCGGCTCATTGGGTTCCGCTGTTAAAAGCCATTGGTCAGCAAATAGCCCCAGATCATTAAAATTAACGCTACGGTCAAAGTTCAAATCTGCTGGCAGGTAGGCCTCGCAAATCGTTGACAGGCACAATATCCAAAAAACACCTGTGATTTTCATCTGCACACCCTCCACCCTCTTTTGCTATTCCAAAGAAAACACGATAAACTTTATTATAACATATACCTTTTACAATGTTAACAAAATTTTCGAAAAATTTTGGGATAGTCTGCAAACTCCAAATTGCTTTCTGCAATGTCCTCGTTCAAATATTCTCTATGACTCCATTTGTCGAAATGATGATAATTCCTCTATTAACGAGGGATTCGCTCAACCTTAAGACTCATATTTTCCGCGTCAGGACCTGCAACCAGCTTTTCAGCAAGCTTGTTTTGCACATAAATGGTGCCTTTAGCATTTATGGCACCAGTATAAGATGTCCGTACGTAAATAGCAGGCCGAGGTTTTTTATCGTAAACGTAGCAATCAATAAACTGAATATCGCCTGTTTTCTCGAAGGCCTTTTGCCTTCTCGTACGCAGGACAATGGGGAAACTATACTCTTTATCAGAGAAAATGTACTTTTTTTTAGGAAAAGCGTTTGCAGAATTGGCGTTCTTGATTTTGCAATCGATAAAACGCAGGTCAAAGCTTCTTGTATTTGTCACAATCCAGATACCTGCGCTCAGGGCATCATCGATGACGCAGTTTCTAAACTCTACTGAACCTTTTGGCCCTTCATTACTATGAGTTCCTACTTCCAAGCCTCTACCACAGCCTTTTATATAGCAATCGACAAATAATATTGATATATCGGCAGACAGTTTAGTAAGTTTGTGTAAAGCAACTACGAAACCACGACCTTGATTATTTTCAGACACACAATTGCTAACAACTATGTTGATTAGCTTATTCCTGGATTCATTCGGTTCAATATCTATGCCTGCACTTGGTGAATGGCCTGAGGTGTTTTTGAAGATGCAATTTGTAATCCGAAGGTTTTCAGCGCTTATTACGCTTATTCCCTGGCGGTAGTTATTATCAAATGTGCAATCTTTAATTAGTACATCTTTGCAAGGGGGTCTCTCTGTACCTCCCTGCCCCAAATAAATACCATCGCCGCCGCTGTCTCGCAGTGTCAGTCCCAAGACACTTACATTGGTGCACTCTACAAAGCAAAGAACATGCCGCCATTGTCCTTGCTGGTAATCAGAGCCCATATAATCGGCTTTTTGCATACGCAGCGTGGCTCCATAGCCACGCAGCCTAATATTCTTCTTGCCGGTCGCACTGAAAAGGCAGTCGTTCTTGCCCCTGAATTCACCTTTTTTTGCCGTTATAACCACACCGGGCTCAAAAATTATCTCCAGGTTACTCCTAAGCCTTAAGGGCCGCACAACCCAGTCTTTTCCCATATATGGCACTATAACAGTACCAGCCCCAGAGTTCATTGCTTCTTGCAAAGCAGCGGTTGAATCGCCTTCGTTAAATCCCCACCAGGCTGCGTTCGCAACTGTGCGTTTGCCACTTAAGACCTCTTTTACAGCAGCAGGATTTTTGAAATTGCCCGATGGTCTTTGTTGTTCAATATCACCAGCCGAGCATAATGCACAGCATCCCCAGATAAAAACAAACAGTATTTTTTGCTCAGAAATCATACGTCTTCACAAAACCACCGAAAGCGCAAAGAGTGTTATCTCTGCACCATCAGCGTCAAAAACCTTACAGCACCGCCAAAGCCATATTACTCGGCTTGCTGTCGCCAGATTTGTTGTAAATTATAAATCCTCTTAGATTTCGTCCATGTGGGGTGCAATAAAAATTCCTCCGATGCAGATTATTCGTCATAATCAACAGATTGTTCAGCACACTTCCCGCCTTAGTAATGATTCCCACAACTCTCCGGGCTACCTAAATATCAGCGATACACTTTATATCCGTTTACGATTTGCTATATACCAATCTATTGTTGTTTTCAGGCCTTCATCGAAGGAGGTTTTGGCCTCGAAGCCGAACAGTTTCTTGGCGCGGGATACGTCCAGACGCCGCCTCGGTTGGCCGTCCGGCTTGGAGCTGTCCCACCGAATCTCACCACTAAAACCTGTCAGACCGGCTATTCTTTCAGCAAGCTCCTTTATCGTTATTTCAAATCCGGCGCCAATATTAACCGGCTCAAGGCCATTGTAATGCTCTGTCGCCAACAAGATTCCCTCAGCAGCGTCGGCGGCATAGATAAATTCACGAGAGACCTTTCCCGTCCCCCAGCAGTCGATATGGTCGGCACCACTATCAATCGCATCAACACATTTCTTTATCAATGCCGGTATCACGTGACTGCTCGCAGGGTCGAAATTGTCACCGGGGCCGTAAAGATTTACAGGCAGCAGGAATATCGAATTAAAACCATATTCAGCTCTATATGCCTGCGACTGAACCAGTAGCATCTTTTTAGCCAGCCCGTATGGCGCGTTGGTCTCCTCTGGATAGCCGTCCCAGAGGTCATCTTCCTTGAACGGCACCGCCGTGTTTTTCGGATATGCACAAACCGTCCCGATTGCCACAAACTTCTCAACGTTTCGTAATCTGCCCTGCTCTACGAGCTGAACGCCCATCATAAGATTCTTGTAGAAAAATTCACCCGGATGTTCGCGATTGGCACCAATGCCGCCAACGACCGCCGCAAGGTGAATAACAATATCCGGCCTCATATCATCATACATCCTGACGACATCTTTAAGCTTTACCAGGTCATAATCTTCAATCTTCGGCACGAGAATATTCTTACAGCCCCGTTTTCGCAGCCCTTCAGTAACATAGCCGCCAAGAAAGCCCGCGCCGCCCGTAACAACAATCCGCTTGTTTTCAAAAAAACCGCTCATCGCTATCCTTTTCCGTGCTCCTTCAGAATCTTTTCACGCTCGGCAAGCTTCATATCAGCATCGACCATCATCTTCGCAAGCCCTTTGAAGGTTACCTTCGGCTCCCACTTGAGGGCCTGCCGGGCTTTACTTGCGTCACCCTGCAAAAAGTCAACTTCGCTCGGCCTGAAATAACGCGGGTCTATTTCAACATGCTTGTTCCAGTCTAATTCAAGATAGCCAAAAACCTCGTCCAAAAATTCACGCACCGAATGTGTCTCGCCGGTTGCAATCACATAATCATCGGGCTTGTCCTGTTGAAGCATCCGCCACATCGTCTCGACGTAATCGCCTGCAAATCCCCAGTCACGCTTCGCTTCCAGATTACCCAGATACAGTTTGTCCTGAAGCCCCAATTTGATTCGCGTCGCTGCCTGTGTTATCTTTCTCGTAACAAACGTCTCGCCGCGCCGCGGCGACTCATGATTAAACAAAATCCCGTTGCACGCAAACATACAGTAAGCTTCTCGATAGTTCACCGTCTGCCAGAAACTGTAAACCTTCGCACAACCGTACGGACTTCGCGGATAAAACGGCGTCTTTTCGCTTTGCGGTGTCTCTACAACCCTGCCGTACATCTCACTGCTCGAGGCCTGATAAAACTTCGCCGGCTTTTCCATTGTCCGAATCGTCTCAAGCAGCCGAAGTGTCCCCAGTGCATCCGTATCAACCGTATAAATCGGCGTATCAAAGCTTACCCGAACGTGGCTCTGGGCGCCAAGGTTATAAACCTCGTCTGGCTCAATCTCGTTTATAATGGTTGACAGATTACTGCCGTCGGTCAAATCGCCATAAACCAACTTCAGTGATGGCTGCTCATGTGGGTCCTTGTACAAATGGTCGATCCTTCCCGTGTGGAATGACGAGCTTCGCCGTATAATGCCCCAAACTTGGTAGTCTTTTTTCAACAGAAGTTCCGCAAGATATGAACCATCCTGCCCCGTAATACCGGTAATCAACGCCTTTTTCATAATATCCCTTTCTCATTCCCGCGAAAGCGGGAATCTATTTGCCTTTGTCATTCTGAGCGGAGCGAAGAATCTCGTTTTGATTTTTGCATTTTGGTCATTCGAATTTGTTTCGGATTTCATGCTTCGGATTTCGTATTTAATCTTTTGTATTACGTTATGGTTTTTACGTTTTTAATTCTAAGTTTTTCGCTTGTGATAATCTCCTGAAGTGCCTCCGTCAGGATTGTTGTAGGTTCCCAGCCAATTGTCTCTTTAATCCGCGCCAGGTTCGGCACTCGCCGCATCATATCCTCAATAGGCCTTCCGTAAGCCACCTCGTAGGGAACAAATTCTTTTTTGCTTTTGCTGCCCGTCATTTCGATGATTTTATCCGCAAGGGCCTCAATGCTAATTTCTTCCGCCGAGCCGATGTTATATACTTTCCCTGCCGCCTGCTCGCAATCCATCAGGCCAATAATCGCATCGACAACGTCGGCCACGTAGCAAAAGCATCGCCTTTGCCGGCCTGTACCATATATCGAAACTGGCTCATTCTTCAACGCCCTTTGAACAAAGCGAGGAACCACCATTCCATATCGGCCTGTTTGCCTCGGCCCAATCGTGTTAAAAAACCTACCTATCGCCACGCCCAATCCATACTGTCGATAAAAAGCCAGACCCAAAAATTCGTCTATCGCCTTACTGCAGGCGTATGACCACCGTGACATTCTTGTACTGCCAAATACAATATCGTCATCTTCACCGAATGGAACCGCCTCGTTTTTGCCATAAACCTCACTGCTCGAAGCAATCAGGATTTTTCTTCCGAACTTATTGGCCGCCTCCAGAACCACTTCAGTGCCGACAATATTGGTCTCTATCGTATGAACCGGCTCCTCAACTATCAGCTTGACACCGACAGCTGCAGCTAAGTGAAAGACAACATCGCTGCGCTCTGCCAGCGGCTCCATCAGCTCGACATTGCGGATGTCACCCTCAACGAAATCAAAGGTTGGATGCTTCTCGAAGCTTTCAATGTTTTTCAAACTGCCGGTGCTCAGATTATCAACAACAACTACCTTGTTGCCGTCTTTGAGCAGCCGTTCTGCCAGATAAGAACCAATAAACCCCGCCCCACCCGTAACCAATGCTTTCATATAGGACCTGCGTAAAAACTTCTTTATCTGGTAGCAATAATAGCCAAAAGTTGGTCGTCAATTATCAATAATCAATTTGCTCTGTAGAAACCTTTAATTTGATAACGTTATTTTAGCGTTTGATAAGCTCATTTTGAAAAGTAAATAGAGAATCATCAAGTTGTAGGTCAAGACTCGAACCAGACATTCGCTTTCGCGAGATTGCTCATCCCGAGCA